>NZ_JBICSO010000005.1:0-942812 GCF_043197155.1 Nonomuraea sp. NPDC049269 | reverse complement strand
CCGTCATCCACACCCGAAAGCATGGACATGACGGGGTTGTGCATCATGCACTGGCTTTTAACACACTGTTGAGTTCTCAAGAAACGGACGCGTACATCCTCGCTCAGATCCATCCGGACCCTTGCTCGGAGGCGCACACTTCGCTTCTCCATCTTATCAGATTTGCTGATTTCGTGTCAAATCGTAGATTTGCATGAAATCGATCAAATCTAGCTAGGATGGTGCGCCCCGTCTCCGGGGCAACCCTCGTAACTTACCGTGTCATCCTGGGCTTGTCGAATCAACCGATTTTCCGGTGATCTGAGCGCGCCCGAGACGACTCGTACCGAAGTGCGCGTTGAAGCGACCTGGCCGAGTGGCTCGTTATCTCAAGGGGCTTGCCCTGGGGCCCGTCCGCCTGATCGGCGTCCGGCTCACTCCCGGGGCGAAGTGAAAGATTAGGTCGCCGTTGGCCCTACGTCAAATCGGGGTTCACCGCGCCCTGGGACGTCTCTCCCGAACGTCGGACAAAGACCGGACTCCACCTGCGGAGACGCAGCCCAGAAAGTCAGCTGACCAGGACTTCGGAGCATCGAGGGTGTGGAGGGGAGGGACCCAACGGGACATGTCGCGGCTCGGAGACCATCGGACATCCGGACCCAGCAACCCCTCCTAGTAGGCGGTTCTGGGCCCTGGCCCAAGCAACCCCTCGGGGTGGGCGACTCTGAGACCCAGAGTGGGGGCCGGAGCGCTGCATGGATGCACCTGCGGCGTGCCGGCTGCGGAGATCGGCAGCCGAATGCGACCGTTCCGGAGGCGAACGCGGAGGGCAGGTAGTCGGATTGTGGCCGGGCACCAGGGCAGCTGATGAGAGCCGGTGTACGGGGTCCGGCTGAGCACCAAGGCAGATGGTGGAGGTCAGGGTGTCGGGGGGCTGGTTGGGGCGCCATGCCACCTGGCGCGACGACTGAGCCCGGCAGGTGAGTCCGGCATTCACAGTTGCGTGGATGCCCGTTCGATCGCCGCGCCGCACCTGCCGAGGAGGGAGCGCAGGGTGTCCCGCTCCTCTGTGGTGAGTTCGTCGGCGATCGCCTGCTCTATCCGTACCGCCCGTTCGTCCGCCGCCTCCAGTGCGATGCGGCCGGCGTCCGTGAGCTGGGTTTCCAGGACGTTGCGGTGCCATGGGTGCGGCGTACGCTTCACCAGGCCGCGCGCGTCGAGGTTCTTCAGCACCACCGTCATCGCCTGCGGGGTCACCAGGCAGGCTCGAGCCAGGGCGGCGGCCGAGATGCCGGGATTGGCGGCCAACACGTAAAGCGTCGCGTACTGCGGAACCGTCAGCCCGGTGGGCCTGACCGCGATCTGCTTGGCGGCGATCAGCTCCTGTTCGGCCCGCTTGATGTCGAGGCCGAGGCGTTCCTCCGCGGGCATTCCCATGCCAAGAGATGGTACAAGCAAACCAACCTTGACTGTTATAAAAGCTTTGATAGTGTGCCGGAACCGTACAACAGGAATGAGGAGCCGGAAAGTGATCCCTGAGAGCCACCTGGACCTGCTGACCCGACCGCTGTTCGCGCACCTGGCCACCATCGGGCCTGGCGGGAAGCCACAGGTGAACCCCGTCTGGACGGTGTGGGACGGCGAGTACCTGCGCTTCACGACCACCACAGACCGCCAGAAGTACCGAAATGTCGTGGAAAATGGTGATCTGGCGGTCTCCATCAACGATCCCGATAAGCCGTACCGATACCTGGAGATCCGCGCCGTGGTGGAGCGGATCGACCCGGACCCCTCGGGTGACCTCTTCGATGTGCTCGCCACCCGCTACGGACTGTCGTACGACCGGCCGGTGGGAGACGCGGAGCGGCGGGTGGTCATCGTCGCCCGGCCGACACGTACGACCAGCCAGTGACGCCCTGTGATGGCCGCCATGGCCCGGGTGGCTCTGCGGGTGGGCGGTGCTGGCCGGGCTCACCAGCGACCTGGCGACGCCTCGGCTGCCCTGGCGCGAACGGATCGCCCTGGTCGGCGACCTGACACGGCCCGACCAGCAGCACCACACCGCCGCGGGTCTCCAGTTGGGCGCTGCACCCAACCGCTGTACGCCTGTAGCGGTCGGCACGTACGACCGCGCTTAGCCGAGCGGGAGGCCCAGTTGTGCGGGCGGATGCCGGCGAGGTGGTCGTGCCCGGCGAGGGCGAGCGAGTGTCTGTCAGTCTCTGCCCGACGCGGGCGAAGGAGTAGCTGTCGGTCCAAGGTCGGCGAACGAGCTGTTGATCTCCGCGTGCTGAGAATGCGGACGGCGAGCTGGGTGAGGTGCTGAGCAAGCAGCTCACCCAGCCGCGCAGGCAAAGGGCAAGCCCTGTCTCGGATCCCGCGCCGAGATCTCGGGCTGGTGGCAGGGCGACGTCACCGGCAGCCACCCGGATCCTCGGTCAAGGGGCGGAAAGCGTGAGCGCGCGTACCTGGGCCGGAGAGGTGAACAGCTCCGCCGCCATCCCAGCCTCCCGCGCCGCGACGACATTGGCCTCGTTGTCGTCGAAGAACAGCACCTCCCCCGGCTCCACTCCCAGCCGCCGCGCGCAGATCTCGTAAGCGCGCCGGTCCGGCTTCGCCACCCCGATCTGGCACGAGTACGTCAGCGACGCGAACCGCCCCAGCCAGTCACCATGCTGCGCCTCCCATACCGGCACCAGGTCGGGGACGATGTTCGACAGCAGCCCCAGCGTCCGTCCCCGGTCGGCCAGTTCGTGCACCACGGCGACCATCTCGGCGTCCACGTGGCACCAGCTCTCCAGGTCGGCCGCCATCAGCGCGCTCACGTCGGCGAACCGCGTGTCCAGCCGTCCGGCGACCGCGGCCCAGTACGCCTTGGCGTCCTGGCCGGCGTCATACGCGGGCCGGCACTCCCAGTACGCCTCCCAGAACCTCTCTCCCGGGACCCCGGAGAGGTCGACGAGGCCCTGCTTGGCCTCACGCGTCTGAACACGGGCGATAACCCCGTACAGGTCGAACACGATCACTTCAGGCATAAATCCGAGCCTATGCGCGTATTCTGCCCCGGTGACCACCGCCTCCACCCTCGCCCCTCCAGCCCGGCCGACCCTACGTCAGCGCAGGTCAAGCCCATGGTGGATGGCCGGGATCGCCGGAATCGTGGCGTTCACCGGCTCGGGCTCCGCCTCGCTGAACGGTGACGAGCTGGCCACGATCAGCGCCGCGTCCCGGTCGTTGCCGGGGCTGTGGGAGCTGGCGCGGCACATCGATGGTCATTTCCTGCCGTACTACCTGTTCATGCAGCTCTGGGTGAAGGGTGGGACGGCGGAGCTGTGGCTGCGGCTGCCGTCGGCGCTGGCGATCGGGGTCGCCGCGTGGTTCCTGGTGGACCTGGGGCGGCGGCTGCACAGCACGTGGGCGGGGGTGACGGCCGGCGCGCTGTTCGCGGCGCTGCCTTCGGTGTCGTACTACGGTGCCTTCGCCCGCTCGTACGCGCCCGCGGCGGCCGCGGTGGTCTTCTCGTTCTGGGCCCTCCACCGTGCCACACGCGCACAGGAGGCGGAACGCGCCCCCTGGGTGCTCTATGGCGCGGCTGTGGGGCTGGTGTGCTGCACGCATCTGTTCGCGGTGCTCGTGCTGCCCGCCCAGTTGGTCGCCGCCGTCGCGCTGCTGCCCCGCCGTGCCGTGCTTCTGAGGTGGTTGCCCGCGATCGCCGTCGGGTGCCTGCCCGCGATCGTTCTCGGTCTGATCGGGTACGGCGAGCGGCACGCGATCAGCTGGATCCCGCAGCGTGGGGCGGAGGTGCTCCTGAAGTTCCCGAAGATGGTGGCGGGGGGCACCGAGGTGGGGGTGCTGCTGTTCGTGGTGGCGCTGGCCGGTGTGGTGCTGCTCCGCAACCGGGCGTGGGCCGGGACGCTGCTGGGGTGGCTGGTGCTGCCACCGCTCCTCCTGCTGGCCGTGTCGCACCTGGTGACGCCGGTCTATGTGGATCGGTACCTGTTCGTCGCCGCGCCCGCTCTGGCGCTGCTGGCGGGGATCGCGGTGGCGAGTGTTCCGCGGGCGACGGTGGTGGCCTGCTGCGGACTGGTGGTGGTCACCGTGGTGGTGGGCTTGCCGCAGCGTGCGGAGGTTCGGGAGGCCAACGGGCGGTTCGAGGACTTTCCGTGGGCTGTGCGGAAGGTGGACGCTCGGCCGGAGGACGCGATCGTGTTCGGGCAGAGCTCTGTGCGGGCGGGGTTCGACTACTACGGCGACCGGACGATGCCGGCTGACGTGCTGCGGCTGGGGCCCGCCCCGGAGGCGGAGGGGTTTGGCTTTCCGGAGCGCGATGACGTCACCGCCGCGCTGGCCGACTGGAAGCGGGTCTGGGTCGTGTGGCGCGGCGTCAAGTCCGCGGGGCAGAAGCTGCCACGGGTGAAGGCGGTTCAGGAGGCGGGGTACGAGCAGGCCGGGTCCTGGCACTCGGCGGATACGCCCGGCCTCACCGTGGCCCTGTTCACCCGTAAGTAAGCGGGCCCTCCCCCTCCGGGAAAGGCCCGCTGCGCTCACACGGGCGGGTCAGCCGACCTCGACGCCGCCGACCGACTTCTTGCCGCGCCGTAGCACCATGAACCGCCCGTGGAGCAGGTCCGATGCCTCCGGTACGTACGCCTCGTCAGTGATCTTGACGTTGTTGAGGTAGGCGCCGCCCTCCTTGACCGCGCGCCTGGCCGCCGACTTCGACTCCACCAGGCCGCTGTCCGCCAGCAGGTCCACGAACGGCGCCCCGAGAGCCGGAATCGTCGCCTTCGGCACCTCGGCCAGCGCCGCCGCCAGCGTCGCCACGGGCAGCTCTTCGAGGGACCCCTGGCCGAACAGCGCCTTGGACGCCGCCACGACCGCCGCGAGCTCGCCCGCGCCGTGCACGAGCGTGGTCAGGTCCTCCGCCAGCGTCCGCTGCGCCTCACGGGCGAACGGGCGGTCTGCGACCGCCTTCTCCAGCGCCTCGATCTCCTCGCGCTCGCGGAAGGTGAACACCTTCAGGAAGCGCACCACGTCGCGGTCGTCGGCGTTGAGGAAGTACTGGTAGAAGGCGTAAGGGGAGGTCAACGCCCCGTCGAGCCAGATCGACCCGCCCGCGGTCTTGCCGAACTTGGTGCCGTCGGCCTTGGTGATCAGCTTGCCGGTCAGGGCGTGCACGTGGCCGCCCTCGACGCGCCTGATCAGGTCGACGCCGGCCGTGATGTTGCCCCACTGGTCGCTGCCGCCGATCTGGAGCGTGCAGCCGTGGCGCCGGTAGAGCTCCAGGTAGTCGTTGGCCTGCAGGATCTGGTAGCTGAACTCGGTGTAGCTGAGCCCGTCGCCGCCGAGCCGGGCCGCTACCGACTCGCGGGCGAGCATCCGGTTGACGGGGAAATGCTTGCCGATGTCGCGCAGGAAGTCGATGGCCGACATCTCGGCGGTCCAGTCGAGGTTGCTGACCAGCTCGGCCGAGGCGGGGCCTTCGTCGAAGGTCAGGAACTTCTCCACCTGCACCCGGATCCGGGAGACCCATTCCTCGACGACCTCGGTGGTGTTGAGGACGCGTTCGGTGCTGCGCCCGCTGGGGTCGCCGATCAGGCCGGTGGCGCCGCCGACCAGGCCGATCGGCTTGTGGCCGGCCCGCTGGAAGCGGGTCAGGATCAGCAGCGTGGCCAGGTTGCCCATGTGCAGGGACGGCGCGGTCGGGTCGAAGCCCGCATAGACCGTGATCGGACCCTTCGACAGCGCCCCGCGCAGGGCGTCGATGTCGGTGGTCTGCGCGAGGACGTCGCGCCATTCGAGCTCATCGAGAATGTCGGTCACGGTGCTGGCTTTCCAGGAGACGTCGAGTGGTTACAGAGTGCCGGATCGCGCCGGATGTCCGCCACTTGGATACTCTCTGTCGCCATGTGGAAGGTCCGTCGCGAGCTGGCTGTTTTCAAGATCCTAGGGGCTGTGGCGTGTGCCGGTCTCGCCCTGTTCTGGTACCTCCAGGATGACGTGCGGGGGGTGATCCTGGCCATTCCGGCGGCCGTGCTGGTGGGTGCCATGGGGCTCCGTGACGTCCTGGTCCCGGTACGGCTGGCGGCCGACGAGAGCGGCATCACCGTGGTGCACGGCTTCGCGGGCCGGCGGCACGTGCCGTGGGAGGCGATCGAGGACGTCAAGGTGGACGTGCGCAGGAGGTATGGTCTGCGCAGCGAGATGCTGGAGATCGACACCGGTGACTACCTGCACATCTTCAGTGCTCACGAGCTGGGGACCTCCCCGACCGAGGTGGCCGCGGTGCTGCGGCGGCGCGGGGTGTGAGCCCGGTACGGCGAGACGGTCGGGTCGTCGTCGATCCAGAACCGCCAGGGCGTGTCCTTGGCGGTCGAGATCCCGGTGCGCGGGCCAGACCTGATCGCGTCCGCCTCGGCTGGCCACCCTTCGAGCATGACCGCGGTCCCCTTGGGGAGACCCGTGAGCCAGGCCGCATGCTCCGGCTGTTCGGAAAGCCGGGGCGCATGGTCAGGCTGGTCGGCGGGCCGGGCCGCGGGGTCGAGCCGGTCGCCGTACGGGACCGAGCCCGGGTCGGAGAGCCCGGGCGGGGCTGAGTCCGGGTCGGGCAGGTGGGGCAGCCCGACCGGCGAGCCTTCCCAGACGGCGTCGAGCCCGTTGTGCTCGCGCGCCAGCCCGAGCGCGACCGCCAGCCGGGCGGGCCCGCGAGCGAGGTCGCGGTCCGCGATCGGCTTACGCCGAGAAGCACCCGAACCTCCGCCGCTCGGACCAGCACCGTCCGGACCACCGTCGCCCGAGCCGCCGCCTGAGCGGCGCCACCGGGCCAGGTCGGCCCGTGCCACCACCTCACCGGCCCGCAGCAGCACCGCCGACCCGAAGTCCTCGGGCAGGCACACCAGGTTCGCGCAGAAGTGCATGCCGTAGGTGAAGTACACGTACAGGTGGCCGGGTGGCCCGAACATGACCGCGTTCCGGGCCGTCCGTCCCCGGTAGGTGTGGGCCGCCGGATCCTCGCCGGGCCCGCCGTACGCCTCGACCTCGGTCAGCCGGACCGCGACCGGACCGTGCACGAGCACGCGCCCGAGCAGGTCGGGCGCGACCTCGTGCGACGGCCGGTCGAAGAAGCGCCGCGGCAGCGGCGCCGAGCACGGGATCCCGGAAGGCATGCCGGAGTCTAGGCGCCCGCGGCCCACGCCGCCTGGGCGTCGACCGCTTCGCGCAGCGCGACGAGCTGGTCGCGGACCCGGTCGGGTGCGGTGCCGCCGTGGGACTTGCGGGCGGCGAGGGCGCCGGGCACGCTCAGCACGTCGCGGACGTCGGGCGTCAGGTGCGGTGACACCTTGGCCATCTCGTCGTCGGTCAGCTCGCCCAGGTCCTTGTCGTGGACCTGGCACCACACCACCAGGTGGCCGACCGCCTCGTGCGCGTCGCGGAACGGCACGCCGCGGCGGACGAGCAGCTCGGCGAGGTCGGTGGCGAGCGCGAAGCCTTCGGGAGCCGACGCCTCCATACGCGCGGTGTTGACCCGCATGGTGGCGACCAGGCCGGCCATCGCGGGCAGGACGAGCAGCAGCGTGTCGACCGAGTCGAACACCGGCTCCTTGTCCTCCTGCAGGTCGCGGTTATAGGTGAGCGGCAGGCCTTTGAGCGTCGTGAGCATCGCCATGAGGTTGCCGATGAGCCGCCCCGACTTACCGCGCGCGAGCTCGGCGACGTCGGGGTTCTTCTTCTGCGGCATGATCGACGAGCCGGTGGAGTAGGCGTCGTCCATCTCGATCCAGCGGAACTCCTGCGAGGCCCAGAGCACGATCTCCTCACCGAGCCGCGACAGGTGCACGCCGATCAGGGCCGCGTCGAACAGGAACTCCGCCGCGAAGTCACGGTCGGCCACCGCGTCCATGGAGTTGGGCGCGGCCGAGGAGAAGCCCAGCTCGGCGGCCACGGCCTGCGGGTCGAGCGGCAGCGACGAGCCCGCCAGCGCGCCGGCGCCGAGCGGCGAGACGGCCGCGCGCCGGTCCCAGTCGGTGAGCCTGTCGATGTCGCGGGCGAAGGCGTGCACGTGCGCGAGCAGCTGGTGGCCGAACGAGACCGGCTGCGCGTGCTGCAGGTGGGTCATGCCGGGCGCCGCGGTGTCGGCGTGCTGCTCGGCCTGGGCCATCAGCGCCGTCTCCAGCTCGACCAGCCGGGAGACGATCGTGCAGGCATGATCACGAAGGTAGAGGCGCAGGTCGGTGGCGATCTGGTCGTTGCGGCTCCGGCCGGCGCGCAGCTTGCCGCCGAGCGAGCCGAGCCGCTCCAGCAGGCCGCGTTCGAGCGCGGTGTGCACGTCCTCGTCGGCGACCGTCGGCCGGAACTCGCCCGCCTTGCAGGCGCGCTCCAGGTCGTCGATCGCGCCGATCATCCGATCGAGCTCGTCGTCGCTCAGCAGCCCCGCCTTGTGCAGCACCCGGGCGTGCGCCCTGGACGCCGCCAGGTCGTACGGCACGAGCCGCCAGTCGAAGTGCACGCTCACCGACAGCCGGGTCAGCGCGTCAGCTGGGCCGCCTTCGAAGCGCCCGCCCCACAGCCGCATCGGCTTGCCATCACTCACCGTCATCTCCTTATCGTCCCCCGCGACCATAGTGCACATCAGCCCCGCTTCGCGTCTCGCGCGGCGGCGATCTTGGAGGGCAGGCTGAAGAGCTGGACGAAGCCCTTGGCCAGCGACTGGTCGAAGGTGTCGCCGGTGTCGTAGGTGGCCAGCGAGAAGTCGTACAGCGACTGCTCCGAGCGGCGGCCGGTGACGGTCGCCTTGCCGCCGTGCAGGGTCATCCGGATGTCGCCGCTGACGTGCTTCTGGGCCTCGGCGATGAGCGCGTCCAGGGCGGTCTTGAGCGGCGAGAACCAGAGGCCGTCGTAGACGAGCTCGCTCCACCGCTGGTCGACGCCGCGCTTGAAGCGGGCCAGGTCACGCTCGACGGTGACGTTCTCCAGCTCCATGTGCGCGGTGATCAGCGCGATCGCGCCGGGCGCCTCGTACACCTCGCGGGACTTGATGCCGACGAGCCGGTCCTCGACCATGTCGATCCGGCCGACGCCCTGCGCGCCGGCACGCGTGTTCAGCTCGTCGATCACCTGGTACGGCGTCAGCGAACGCCCGTCGAGCTTGACCGGGACGCCCTGCTCGAAGGTGATGACGACCTCGTCGGCGTCGCGGGTGACGGCCGGGTCGGCAGTGTAGGAGTAGACGTTCTCGGTGGGGCCGTTCCAGATGTCCTCGAGGAAGCCGGTCTCGACCGCCCTGCCCCACAGGTTCTGGTCGATGGAGAACGGGTTCTTCTTGGAGGTCTCGATCGGCAGGCCCTTCTGCTCGGCGAACTCGATCGCCTTGTCGCGGGTCCAGGCGAAGTCGCGGGCCGGGGCGACGACCTTCAGGTCGGGCGCGAGCGCGGCCAGGCCGGCCTCGAAGCGCACCTGGTCGTTGCCCTTGCCGGTGCAGCCGTGGGAGACGATCGTGCCGCCGAACTGCTTGGCCGCGGTCACCAGGTGCTTGACGATGAGCGGCCGCGACAGCGACGACAGGAGCGGGTAGCGGTCCATGTAGAGGGCGTTGGCCTGCAGCGCGGGCACGCAGAAGTCGGCCGCGAACTCCTCCTTGGCGTCCACGACGACGGATTCGACCGCGCCGCAGTCCATGGCCCTCTTCTGGATCACCTCCATGTCCTCGCCACCTTGTCCCAGGTCCACGGCGACGGCGATGACCTCGGCGTCCATCTTCTCGGCCAGGAACGGAATGGCCACGGAGGTGTCGAGGCCTCCGGAGAATGCGAGTACCACTCTCTGTGTCATGTGTTTCTCCAAGTTCTTCAGAAAACGGCTAAGCGCGTCGGGCCGCGACCCTCAGCAGCGCCTCGGCCACCTGGTGCCCGCCCTGGGGATCGCGGCTGATGACGAGGATCGTGTCGTCGCCCGCGACCGTGCCGAGGATGGACTCCCAGTCGGCGTGGTCGATGGCGGAGGCCATGAACTGGGCGGCGCCCGGCGGGGTTCTGACGATGACCAGGTTGGCCGAGGCCTCGGCGGAGACCAGCAGTTCCTCGGCGATCCGGTGCAGCCGGGCGGCCGGGGACTCGCCGGTGCCCAGCCTGGCCAGCCGGATCCGGCCGCCGCCCTCGCCGGGCAGCGCGTACACCAGCGAGCCGTCCTCGGCGCGCAGCTTGAGCGCGCCGAGTTCGTCCAGATCGCGGGAGAGCGTGGCCTGGGTGACCTCCACCCCGCTCTCGGCGAGCAGTTTGGCCAGGTCCGGCTGGGAGCGTACGGCCTGGCGCTGCAGCAGCTCGGTGATCTTCGCCTGCCGCGCGACCTTGGTCATCGGGATCGTCATGGGTTGCTCACCAGCCAGTGGAGCAGCGCCTTCTGGGCGTGCAGCCGGTTCTCGGCCTGGTCCCACACCGCGCTGCGCGGGCCGTCGAGCACGTCGGCGGTGATCTCGTAGTCGCGGTAGGCGGGCAGGCAGTGCAGCACGATCGCGTCGTGCGCGGCGTGCTCCATGAGCTCGGAGTTGACCTGGTACGGCATGAGCGCGTGGACCCGCTCCTCCTTGCCGTCCTGGCCCATCGACACCCAGGTGTCGGTGGCGACGACGTGCGCGCCCTGGGCGGCGGCGGCCGGGTCGGTCAGCGAGATCACCGAGCCGCCGGTGGTCGCGGCGATGGCGGCGGCGCGGTCGAGGATGACGGCGTCCGGCTGGTAGCCGACCGGGGCGCCGATCCGTACGTGCATGCCGGCCGTGGCGCCGCCCAGCAGGTAGGAGTGGGCCATGTTGTTGGCGCCGTCGCCCACGTAGGTGAGCGTCCGCCCGGCCGTCCTGCCGAACCGTTCGCGGACGGTCAGCAGGTCGGCGAGGATCTGGCAGGGGTGGAACTCGTCGGTCAGCGCGTTGACCACCGGCACCGTGGTGCCCGCCGCCATGGCCTCGATGCGCTCCTGGCCGCCGGTGCGCCAGACGATCGCGGCGACCTGCCGTTCGAGCACCCTGGCGGTGTCCTCGATCGGCTCGCCCCGGCCCAGCTGGGAGCTGCCGCCGTCGATGACCAGCGGGATCCCGCCCAGCTCGCCGACGCCGACGGCGAAGGAGACCCGGGTCCTGGTGGAGGGCTTGTCGAACAGGACGGCGACGGTCCGCGGCCCGTCGAACGGGCGGTAGCCGTAGCGGTCCTTCTTCATCGCGGCGGCCAGGTCGAGCACGTCGGCCTGCTCGGCGGGCGAGAGATCGTCGTCGCGCAGGAAGTGTCTGACCACGCCGTGGGTAGTCATTTCGCCGCCTCGTCGAGAATGCCGGGGAAGGCGGCGACGAGCGCGTCGACCTGCTCGGCCGTCACGACCAGCGGCGGCGCGATCCGTACGGCGTCCGGCTGCAGCGCGTTGACCAGGAAGCCCGCGTCGGCCGCCGCCTGCTGCACCTTGCCGGAGACCGGCTCGGTCAGCACGGCGGCCAGCCACAGGCCGCGCCCGCGCACGCCTTTCAGCAGCGGGTGGCCGACCGCTTCGAGGCCGGTCCGCAGCCGGTCGCCGATCGTCTTCACGTGGTCGAGGTCGAGGTTGTCGAGCACGGCCAGCGCCGCGGCGCACGAGACCGGGTTGCCGCCGAACGTGGAGCCGTGGTCGCCCTTGTCGAACAGCCGGCCCGCGTCGCCGAAGCCGACGCACGCCCCGATCGGCAGGCCGCCGCCCAGGCCCTTGGCCAGGGTCAGGATGTCGGGGATGACGCCGTCGGCCTGGTGGGCGAACCAGTGCCCGGTGCGGCCGATCGCGGACTGGATCTCGTCGGCGACCAGCAGCGCGCCGGTGGAGTCGCAGATCTCGCGGGCCGCCGCGAAGTAGCCGTCCGGCGGCGGGACCACGCCCGCCTCGCCCTGGGTGGGCTCCAGGAACACCGCGATGCAGTCGCCGGTCACGGCCTCCTTGAGAGCGGCGGCGTCACCGTACGGGACGAACTGGACCTCGACCGGGAACGGTCCGAACTGGTCGCGGATCGACTTCTTGCCCGTCAGCGAGAGCGCGCCGATCGTCCGGCCGTGGAAACCGTTCTCGGCGGCGACGAAGTAGGTGCGGCCGTCGCGCCTGCCGTACTTGAGCGCCAGCTTGTAGGCGGCTTCGTTGGCCTCGGTGCCGGAGTTGGCGAAGAAGACGCGGCCGGGGGCGTTCAGCAGGTCGAGGAGCTTCTCGGCGAGCAGCACCTCGGGCTCGTGCAGGAACAGGTTGCTCGTGTGCGCGAGCGTCGCGACCTGCTTGGAGACCGCCTCGACCAGGGCCGGGTGGGCGTGGCCGAGCGAGGTGACCGCGATGCCGCCGATGAAGTCGAGGTATTCCTTGCCGTCCACGTCCCATACGCGGGTGCCCTCGCCTCGTGCCAGGGCGATCGGCGGGACGCCGTAGTTCGGCATGAAGGCTTGCTCGAACCTGTCACGAAGATTCATCAGGGCATCACCATGGTTCCGATTCCTTGGTCGGTGAAGATCTCGAGCAGCAGCGAGTGCGACACCCGGCCGTCGAGAATGTGAGCTTGGGGCACGCCGCCCTGGACCGCCGTCAGGCAGGCTTCCATCTTGGGCTTCATGCCGCTCGACAGTGAGGGCAACATGGCCTCCAGCGCGGCGCCGTCGAGTTTGTCGATCACGTCGGTGTCGTCGGGCCAGCTGGCGTACAGGCCCTCGACGTCGGTGAGGACGATGAGCTTCTCGGCCTGGAGGGCGACGGCCAGCGCGGCGGCGGCGGTGTCGGCGTTGACGTTGTAGATCTCCCCGTCGTCGCCGCGGGCGACGCTGGAGACGACGGGGACGCGGCCGTTGTCGATCATGGCCCGGACCGCGCCGGGGTCGACCTTGACGATCTCGCCCACCTGGCCGATGTCGACGGGCTCGCCGTCGACGAGCGCGTGCTTGCGCTCGGCGGTGAACAGGTGGGCGTCCTCGCCCGACATGCCGACCGCGAGCGGGCCGTGCCTGTTGATCATGCCGACGACGTCGCGGTTGACCTGGCCGACCAGCACCATCCTGACCACCTGCATGGCCTCGGGCGTGGTCACCCGCAGCCCCGCCGTGAACGTCGACTCGATGCCCAGCCGGTCCAAGTGCTCGCTGATCTGCGGGCCGCCGCCGTGCACCACGACCGGCCGCAGGCCGGCGTAGTGCAGGAAGCCGATGTCCTCGGCGAAGCCCTCCATGAGCGACCGGTCGATCATGGCGTTGCCGCCGTACTTGATGACGACGATGGCGCCGTGGAAGCGGGCCAGCCAGGGCAGGGCCTCGATGAGCGTGTCGGCCTTGGTGTGGGCGGTGATGGCTCTCATGAGGAGTACGCCGAGTTCTCGTGGACGTAGTCCGCGGTCAGGTCAGTGGTGTGGACGGTGGCCGAGTGGGTGCCGGCCGACAGGTCGATGGTGATCGTCACGTCGCGGGGACGCATGTCGACCTTGGTCCGGTCGTCACCGACCGCGCCGCCGCGGCAGATCCAGATGCCGTTGATGGCCACGTTCAGCCGGTCGGGCTCGAACACGGCGTCGGTGGTGCCGACGGCGGCCAGCACACGACCCCAGTTGGGGTCTTCGCCGTGGATGGCGCACTTGAGCAGGTTCGAGCGGGAGACGGCACGGCCGACCTTGACCGCGTCGTCCTCCGACACGGCGCCGACCACCTCGATGGCGATGGCCTTGGACGCGCCTTCCGCGTCGACCAGCAGCTGCCTGGCCAGGTCGGCGCAGACCTCGGTGACCTTCTGCTGGAACTCCGCCAGGTCCGGCTTGATCCCGGAGGCGCCGCTGGCCAGCAGCAGGACGGTGTCGTTGGTGGACATGCAGCCGTCGGCGTCGAGCCGGTCGAAGGTCTTGGAGGTGGCCTCGCGCAGCGCGGCGTCGAGCTCTTCGGCGGTCAGGTCGGCGTCGGTGGTGATCACGCAGAGCATCGTGGCCAGGGCCGGGGCGAGCATGCCCGCGCCCTTGGCCATGCCGCCCACCATGTAGCCGCCGCCGCGTTTGAAGGAGATCTTGGAGACGGTGTCGGTGGTGCGGATGGCGTCGGCCGCGGCCAGGCCGCCGTCGCGGGACAGCTGCGCGGCGGCCCCCTCCACACCGGCCAGCAGGGCCTCCATGGGCAGCCGCTCGCCGATCAGGCCGGTCGAGCAGACCGCGATCTCGCCCGCCGAGTCCTGGAGCACCTCGGCCGCCTTCTCGGCGGTGGCGTGCGTGTCCTGGAAGCCCTCGGGGCCGGTGCAGGCGTTGGCGCCGCCCGAGTTGAGGACGACCGCCCGGACCCGCCCGCCCCGCAGGACCTGCTGCGACCACAGGACGGGGGCGGCCTTGACGCGGTTGGCGGTGAAGACCCCGGCCGCGGCGTGGTTCGGCCCGTCGTTGACGACCAGGGCGAGGTCGCGCGCGTCGCCGGACTTGATGCCGGCGGCGATACCCGCGGCTCTGAACCCGAGGGGGGCGGTCACGCTCATGCGGCTTCCTCCGTGAGTGCCGGATAGATATGCATATCGAGTCGTACGTTGTGCTCGCTCACGGAGCAACTCCTGTCAGGGGAAGGCCGAGCTCTTCCGGCAGGCCGAGTGCGAGGTTCACGCTCTGGATCGCGCCTCCGGCCGTGCCCTTGGTGAGGTTGTCGATGGCGATGACGGCGATCAGGCGGCCGGCGCGCTCGTCGAGCGTCACTTGCAGGGCGGCGGTGTTGGCGCCGTAGGTCATCGCGGTGGCCGGCCAGGTGCCCTCGGGCAGCAGGGTGACGAACGGCTCCTTGGCCAGCGCGCTCTCGTACGCCTCTCGCACGGCGGCCTTGGTCAGCCCAGGCGCGGCGGGGGCGGAGCAGGTGGCCAGGATGCCGCGGCTCATCGGCGCCAGCGTGGGGGTGAACGACACGCGGACCGGGGTGCCCGCGACGCTGCCGAGGGCCTGCTCCATCTCCGGGGTGTGCCGGTGGACGCCGCCCACGCCGTACGCGCTGACCGAGCCGATGACCTCGCTGCCGAGCAGGTTGGGCTTGAGCGCCTTGCCCGCGCCGCTGGTGCCGCTGGCGGCGACCACGACCACGTCGGGCTCGGCCAGGCCGGCGGCGAAGGCGGGCAGCAGGGCGAGGATGACGGAGGTCGGGTAGCAGCCGGGCACCGCGATCCGCTTGGCGCTCTTGAGCACCTCGCGCTGGCCGGGCAGCTCGGGCAGGCCGTAGGGCCAGGTGCCGGCGTGCTCGCCGCCGTAGAACTCCTGCCAGGCGGCCGGGTCGGTGAGCCGGTGGTCGGCGCCGCAGTCGACGACGACCGTGTCCTCGGGCAGCCGGGCGGCGACGGCCGCGGAGTGACCGTGCGGCAGGGCCAGGAAGACCACGTCGTGCCCGGCGAGCGCTTCGGGGGTGGTGGCCTCGATGATCCGGTCGGCGAGCTGCGGAAGGTGTGGCTGGTGGGCGCCGAGCGCGCTGCCCGCGCTGGAGGCCGCGGTGAGCGTGCCGATCTCGAGCTCCGGGTGCCCGAGCAGCAGGCGCAGCAGCTCACCGCCCGCGTAGCCGCTGGCTCCCGCGATCGCCGCTCTCATCCCGAACCTCCTGCATAGTTATGCATCTCAACTCATGCTCTTACTGTGATGATGATGCCCTCCAGAGGATGAACACGCAACCTGGGCGCGCCATTGCGCTCACATAGCGAGACGGTTAATGGCCTGTTTCGCCCGGATTTCGCGGTCTAGCGCGACGTACCTACCGGTCGGTACTGTGATTTATCCGGGATCGCCGTCCACTGTGGGAGTGCTCGCATGACTCTTTCTCATGCCCAGGTCCAAGCCCAGCTCACTGGTCCTGGCCAGCTTTTCGAGATGGAGGAGATCGGCGACAGCGGGGTACGAACCTGGAAGCACGCTCCGGGCCACTTCCGCGCCCTGCTGGAGATGAGCAGGTTCCACGGCGAGAAGGAGTTCCTCGTCTACGAGGACGAGCACATCACGTTCGAAGAGCACTTCCGGCGGGCGGCGACGCTGGCGAACCGCCTGGTGACGGAGTACGGCGTGGCCAAGGGTGACCGGGTGGTCGTGGCCATGCGCAACTATCCGGAGTGGGTGGTGGCCTTCTCCGCCGCGCTGGCCGCCGGGGCGATCGCCGTACCGCTCAACGCCTGGTGGACCGAGCCCGAGCTGGCGTACGGCGTGCGCGACTGTGACGCCAAGGTGCTGATCGCGGACGGCGAGCGGGCCGTCCGGCTCGCGGCCACCGGCGTGCCGATGATCGTGGCCAGGGGCGAGGCGCCCGAGGGCGCGCGTTCGTTCGAGGACGTGCTGGGCGAGGTCGGCGCGGATGTGACGCTGCCCGACGTCGAGCTCTCCCCCGAGGATCCGGCGACGATCTTCTACACCTCCGGCACGACCGGGCATCCCAAGGGGGCGCTGGGCAGCCACCGCAACCTGGGCCAGTCGCCGATGACCGTCGCCTACGGGCTGATGCGGGCGGTCGCGCTGGCCGGCAAGGACGCCGCCGCGGCGGCGGGCGCGCGCCGGGTGACGCTGCTGACCGTGCCGCTGTTCCACGTCACCGGCTGCTTCTCCGCGCTGACCACCACCATGTTCGCCGGCGGCGGGCTGGTCCTGATGTACAAGTGGGACCCCGAGCAGGCGCTGCGGCTGATCGAACGCGAGCGGATCACCGCGATGATCGGCGTGCCGACCAACGCGTGGCAGCTGATGTCCCATCCCGACTTCGGCAAGTACGACCTGTCGTCGCTGACCACCCTCGGCTACGGCGGGGCACCGGCTCCGCCGAAGCTGCTGGAGCGCATCGGCGAGAACCTGCCCGACCGCGCCGCCTCCAACGGCTACGGCATGACGGAGACGACCGGCCTGGCGGTGGGCAACGGCGGCCCCGACTACCAGGCCAGGCCCGACAGCATCGGCCTGCCCACGGCCGTGGTCGACGTCCGGGTGGTCGCCCCGACGGGTGCGGAGCTGCCGCGCGGCGAGGTGGGCGAGCTGTGCGTACGCGGCCCGAACGTCATCATGCGCTACTGGAACAAGCCGGAGCCCACGGCACAGACCTTCGTCGACGGCTGGCTGCACACCGGAGACCTCGCCAAGATCGACGAGGACGGCTTCGTCTACATCGTGGACCGGGCGAAGGACATGGTCATCAGGGCCGGCGAGAACGTCTACTGCGCCGAGGTGGAGGCGGCCATGTTCGAGCACCCGGCGATCGACGACGCGGCGGTGATCGGCATCCCCCACGACGAGCTGGGCGAGGAGGTGGGCGCGGTGGTCCGGCTCAAGCCGGGCACCTCGACCACCGCCGAGGAACTCCAGTCCTTCCTGGTGGAGCGCATCGCCAAGTTCAAGATCCCGGCTCACGTCTGGTTCAGGGACTCCGAGCTGCCGCGCAACCCGGGCGGCAAGATCCTCAAGACCCACCTGCGCCGCGAGGTGCTGGGCGGCTAGAGATCGTTGCCCGCGTAGGACAGGTTGAAGCTCTTGTTGACCAGCGGGAAGTCGGGCACGATCGCGCCGCCCAGCGCGACCGGCAACGCGGGCCAGTTGAAGAACGACGGGTCGGCGATCTTCACTCTGGCCAGCCTGCCATCCCCGTTCAGCTCGACGCGGTGGACGATGGTGCCGCGCCAGCCCTCGACGATGCCCACGCCCGAGCCGCGCCGCCCGTCCGGCAGGCTCCAGTCACCCGAGGCGTTCGCCAGCCGGTCGATCAGCCCGATCGAGGCGGCGATCTCGTCGGCCCTGACCTGGAAGCGGGCCAGCACGTCTCCACTCGTCCGGGTCGCCACCGGGAACGGCCCCAGGTCGATGAACGGGTGGTCGCGGCGGGCGTCGATGTCGAGCCCGCTGGCCCTGGCCACGTAGCCGAGCGTGCCGAGGTCCGCGGCGGCCCGCTCGGTGAGCACGGCGGTGCCGGTGAACCGGTCCGAGACCACGCCGTGGCCGAGCGCGAGCCCGGCGATCTCGGCAACCTCGGCGCCGAGCGCCGCCAGCCTTGCCGGGTCGGGCATGGCCCGCGGCGCCGCGCCGCCGAGGCGGATCGCGCCGCGCAGCAGGCGGTGGCCGGTGACCTCTGCGTTGACGCGCAGCAGGTGTTCGCGGACAGTGCCGCAGTGGGCCTGCAGGACGCTGTGGGCGACGTCGTTGCAGAGCGCGCCCAGGTCGGTGACGTGGTTGTAGAGGCGTTCGAGCTCCAGCAGCACGGCTCTGGCGCGCTGCGACTCGGGGTCGACGGCCGTGCCGGTGGCCTCCTCGACGGCCAGGCAGTAGGCCAGGGCGTGGCCGACCGACGTGTCGCCGCTGACCCGCTCGGCCAGCGCCAGCCCGTCTTCCGGGCGACGGCCCTCGAAGAGCTGTTCGAGACCCTTGTGCACGAACCAGAGGCGGGCCTTGAGCTTGAGAATCGTCTCGCCGACCACCGAGAAGCGGAAGTGGCCCGGCTCGATGCAGCCCGCGTGCACGGGGCCGACCGGGATCTCGTAGACGCCGTCGCCCTCCACGTCGCCGAACGGGTAGGGGCCCTCGGGATCGCCGAACGACGGTGGCCGGCCCGCGTCGGGGAGCATCGGGTACCAGCCTCGGGGCCAGTGGTGGTGCCTGACCAGGCGCTGGGGCAGTGGGTGGCCTTCGGGCGTGATGCCGTACAGGTCGCGGATCTCCCGCTCGAAGCGCCCGGCGGGGAAGGAGAGCGCGGCCAGGCTGGGGACGGCGGGCTCGGTCAGGTGTACGTGCAGCTCGGCCCGCCGCGCCGGGCGGGCGGCGGTGAACAGGTAGACGAGGCGGAAGCCGGTCTCCTCGGCGTGCGCGGCGACGAGGGCGACGCGATGCCCCAGGGCGAACAGTTCGGCGGCGCACGCGACGAGCTCGCCGGGCCCGATGTCGGCGACCATCGGCTCTCCTCCGACGACGGCGGTCATCGCGCCCCTCCCACGGGGCTGGCCGGCGGTCCGATGGTGGCGATGGTGGCGGCGGACTCCAGCAGCGGCCGGAGCGGCCCCAGCGTCACGCCGAGCGCCGCGCACGCGACGAGCCCCGCGACCAGCGGCACTCCCGCTCCCCCTAGGCGGATCCCCAGCCCGCCCGCTGCGCCCGGTGGCGCGTCGCCGAGCAGCATGCGTCCGGCCGTCCCGCCCACTCCCGCGACGATCACCAGCATGAGCACCAGCGCGGGCGCCATCGCCCACCCGAGCCCGGCCGTGAAGCCCGCCCGTACGATGCCGAGCTCGCTGGCGAACAGGCTGAACGGCGGCAACCCCAGCAGCGCCAGCAGCCCGAGTCCGAAGAGCGTGGCCAGTCCGGGCGCCTGCCCGCCCAGCCCGCCGACCTCGTCGATCCGGCTGCTCCCGGCCGCCTGCTGGATCCGCCCGGACCCGATGAACAGCACCGACTTGCCCAGCCCGTGCCCCAGGATGTGCAGCAGCACGGCCGCCAGTGCCAGGCCGCTGCCGATAGCCGCGCCGAGCGCGATCAGCCCCATGTGCTCGATGCTCGAATAGGCCAGCATCCGCTTGACGTCGCGCTGCCCGATCAGCAGCGCCGCCGCCACGGCCAGCGACGCCAGCGCCACCACGATCAGCAGCAGCCGGCAGAACCCCGGCCCGAGCGCCCCGTCGGAGATCACCTTGACCCGCAGGATCGCGTAGAACGCCACCGACAGCAGCACCCCGGACATCAGCGCCGATACCGGCGCGGGCGCCTGGCTGTGCGCGTCGGGCAGCCAGGCGTGCAGCGGCGCCAGCCCCGCCTTGGCGCCGAAACCGAGCACGAGCAGCACCACCGCGATCCGCGTCACCCCCGGGTCGAGCCGCCCGGCGTGCCCGGCCAGCGACACCCAGTCGAGCCCCTCGCGCGTGGACAGCCCGGCGTGCACGGCGGCGTAGTGCACGATCACCAGGCCGAGCAGCGCGAGCGCGATGCCGACCGAGCAGATCACCACGTACTTCCAGGCCGCCTCGGTGGCCTTCCTGGTTTGGCGGTGCCCGACCAGGAACGCGGTCAGGATCGTGGTCGCCTCCACCGCCACCCAGAGCATCCCGAGGCTGGCGGCGAGCACGGCCGTCGCCATCGCCGCGACGAAGCACTGGGTGAAGATCCCGTAACGGCGGGCGGCCGCCGGCCCCGCGTGCCCGGCGACCGCCTCGGCCCGCAGGTAGCCGGGGCTGGCCAGCATCGCGAGCAACGCCACGACGCCGATCACGATCAGCATGTACGCGCTGAGCGCGTCCACCCGCAGCAGCCCCCACAGCCCGCTCCCCGCACCGGCCCGCGCGAGCAGGACGGCGACGGCGAGCAGCCCGCCCGCGGACACGGCGCCGAGCCACGCCGTCACGCGGTTCCAGCCGAACAGGGCATACAGGCAGGCGGCCACGAGCGGCAGCGCCACCGGGACGATCATCATCAGTCGTGCAGCTCCCGTAGCTCGTCGAGGTCGGTGCCGCCGAACGCGGCCCGCATCCGGGTGGTCAGAACCTGCAGCGCCAGTACGGCCAGCAGCACGTCGAGGGAGACGCCCAGCTCCACCACCAGCGGCACCCCGGTGGTGGTGAGGAACGCGGCGGCGGTGATGGCGTTGTCCATCAGCAGGAACCCGACCACCTGCGACAGCGCCCGCCTCCTGGTGACCAGCACGAAGAAGCCCACCAGCAGCACGGTCAGCGCGATCGGCACGGCCTGCGTGGCGGGGGTGGGCGCCAGCCGTACCAGGGGCTGGGAGACCGCGTACGCGATCATCGTCAGGACGGCCGTGACCAGCAGCGACGCGGCGACACTGACGTGCGGCCGGGCCTCGCGCCCCTCCTCGCCGGCCGCCAGCGCGCGCCGCATCAGGTACGGCAGGAGCACCGCGCGCAGCAGCCCCACCCCGAGGCCGAGCACGGTCAGCTCCACGTCGGCCTCGTGCAGCCCTCTGACCGCGATCAGCGCGCCCAGCGCCACCCCCTGCAGCCCGAACAGCCAGATGATCGCGGCCAGGTCGCGCCGCCACAGCACCAGCACCCCGGTCAGCAGGAAGGCGCCGCAGGCCAGGTCGAGCGCCTGCACGTACAGGGGATCAGTCATCTCACTCACGCCAGGAAGAAGGAGGCGGCGACCGCCAGCAGGGCCATCAGGAACGAGCCGGCCAGCAGCTCGGGGATGCGGAACAGGCGCAGCTTGGCCATGAACACCTCGCCGGCCGCCAGCACGCCGCCCAGCAGCGTCACCTTCGCGGCGAAGGCCACCACGGCGACCAGCAGCGCGACCGGCCCGGCGCTCGCGGTGGCGATGCCGAACGGCGCGAACAGCCCGGCGAACAGCCCCAGCATGACCGTCAGCCGCATCGCCGAGGCCCACTCGATGAGCGCCAGGTCCGGGCCCGCGTACTCCAGGATCATCGCCTCGTGGATCATCGTCAGCTCCAGGTGGGTCGAGGGGTTGTCCACCGGGATCCGGCCCGACTCGGCGATCGTGACCACCGCGAGCGCGACGGCGGCCAGCAGGCTGACCGGGGAGATGAGCGACAGCGGGCTGCTCTCGGTGGCGGTGACGATCGCGCCCAGGTCGGTGGTGCCCACCCGGATCGACAGCGCGAACACCGCCAGCAGGATCGTCGGCTCGACCAGGGCGAGCACGGTCATCTCACGGCTGGCGCCCATCCCGCCGAACGCGGTGCCCGTGTCGAGCCCGCCCAGCGCCAGCGCCACCGAGCCGAGTGCGAGCAGCGCGGCGACCGCGAACAGGTCGGCGACGCCGTCGAGCGGCGAGTCGGCGGTGACCAGCGGCACCGCAGCCGCGACCACCAGCGTGGTCCCGGCCAGCAGCGGCGGGGCGGCCCTGAACGGCCAGCCCGTGCCGTGCGGGGCGATGGCCTCCTTGCGCACCAGCTTGCGCAGGTCGCGCCACGGCTGCCGCACCCCGGCGCCCGCGCGGCCCTCCAGGCGGGCCCTGACCTGGCGCATCAGGCCGACGAGCAGCGGCGCTCCGGCGGCCACCACGAGCAGTTGCAGCACCATGGCGATCACGAGATCACCGCCAGCACGATCAGCACGCCGGTCAGCGCGTAGAAGCCGTAGGACAGGTAGCGGTGGACGCTGCCGTCGGCGAGCCGCCGCGCGCCCGTGCCGAGCCGGACCGCGGCGGCCAGCACCGGCTCGTACAGGCGGCGTTCGACCCGGTCGGGCACCCTGGCCCGGAATCGGACCCGCCGCACGAGGTACGCCGACTCCTTGACGGCTGTCACGTCGATGGCGCGCTCCGGTTGCAGGGCGTCGACGAAGACCCGTTGCAGGGGTTCGGCGAAGGAGGTGGCGGTGTACTCCATGCGGGCCGACACCGGTCCGGCGCCGCAGTCCCACAGGCGGGCCGCCCGCCGTACGCGCCGGGTGGCCACCGCGCGGACCAGCGCCGGCACCGCCACCATGGCCCCGGCCAGCGCCAGCGCGATGAGGATCGGCGAGATCGAGCCGGTGATCGCGGTGAGCCGGAGCGTCACCTCGCCCGTGACCGGCCGGCCCGCGGGGATGATCTCCGTGACGGCGTCGATGAGCGCGGGGAGCACCAGCGTGGGGTTGAGCGCGAGGAACAGGCAGGCCGTCGCGGCCAGCGCCATCCCGTAGATCGCGGTACGCGGGCTCTCCGCCGCCTGTTCGGCGCCCGGACCGCGCGGGCGGGCCAGGAAGCCGACGCCGAACGCCTTCACGAACGTGGCCACGGCCAGTCCCGCCGTGAGCGCGATGGCGCCCACGGCCAGCGGCATCGTGACCGCGCCCGCCACACCGGAGGCGGGCAGCGCGTGGATGAGGCTCTGCAGCAGCAGCCATTCGCTGACGAAGCCGTTGCCGGGCGGCAGCGCCGACGCGCACAGGGCGCCGATGGCGAACAGGGCGGTGGTGTACGGCATGCGGGTGCGCAGGCCGCCGAGCGCGTCCAGGTCCCTGGTGCCCGTCGCCCGCTGGACCGAGCCGGCCGCCTGGAACAGCAGCGTCTTGAAGGCGGCGTGGTTGACCACGTGCAGCAGTGCCGCGGTGAGGGCGAGGGCGGCCAGCGGGGCGGCGCCGTCGGCCGCGAAGAAGCCGGCCGCGCCGACGCCGATGAGCACCAGGCCCATGTTCTCGGTCGAGGAGTAGCCGAGCAGCCGTTTCAGGTCGGTGGCCATCGCCGCGTGGAGCACGCCGTACAGGGCCGAGAGGGCGCCGAGCGCCAGGACGATCCACCACCACCAGACGGGGCCGCCGCGCAGCAGGTCGAGCCCGACCCTGACGAGGCCGTAGACGCCCATGTTGACCATGGCGCCGCTCATCAGCGGCGACACGTGGCCGGGCGCGGCCGGGTAGGCCCTGGGCAGCCACACGTGCAGCGGCACGATGCCGGCCTTGGCGGCGAACCCGGCCAGGGTGGTCAGGAAGATCACGTTCCTGGCGGCGGGCGACAGCTCGGCGGCGCGTAGCTGGTCGAAGCCGTCGCCCATGGCTCCGGCGGCCAGGTAGCACAGGCCGCACATGATCGTCACCAGGCCGAGGTGGGTCATGACGGCGTACCAGAGCGCGGCCTTCCTGACCGACGGCCGCGTGCGGTGCTCGGCCAGCACGAGCAGGAGCGAGGTCATCGCCATCAGCTCCCAGCCGAGCAGGAACGCGCCCACCCCGTCGGCCGCGGGCACCAGCAGCAGGGCGGCCACGAACAACGGCACGACCGCCCGCGTGGCCCTGGCCGGGCCGGAGCCGATGCCGTGGATCGCCGCGCACACCGTCACCCCGCCCGTGACGGCGGTGAACAGGCCGCCGAGCGGGTCGAGCGCCAGCCGTACGCCGCCCAGGGGCAGCAGGTCGGGCAACCAGGCCGACCAGCCGTGGCCGAGCATCGCCAGCACCCCCGCCACGGTCGCCACCGCCCCGGCCGCCGCGGTGATCACCCCCGCCGCCACCGTGCTCGCCCCCGCCGCGCGTTCCCGTTCCGCGCCCTCGGCGCCGCGTTCCCGCTCCGGGGCCTCGGCCTCGGCGGCGGGTGCGCGTGCGGGCAGCAGGGCGACGAGGGCGGCGGCCAGGCAGAGGCCCAGGGCGCACGCGTAGAGGGTCATCGACCGGTCATCCCGCGGAGCGCCTCGATGATCGCCTCGGGTGGTGGCGGGCAGCCGGGGACCTCGACGTCGACCGGCACCACGTCGCCGACCGCGCCCGCCACGCCGTACGCGCCCGCGAACGCCCCGCAGTCACGCGCGCAGTCACCCAGCGCGATCACCCGGCGCGGCTCCGGCACCGCCTCGTAGGTGCGGCGCAGCGCGATCTCCATGTTGCGCGTCACCGGCCCCGTGACCAGCAACGCGTCGGCGTGCCGCGGCGAGGCGACCAGCCGGGCGCCGTAGCGCTCCGCGTCGTACACCGGTCCGAACACCGAGGCGATCTCCACCTCGCATCCGTTGCACGAGCCCGCGTCGACGTGGCGGAGCTGCACCGACCCCACCAGTTCCGGCACCCCCGGACTTTTGGCACGTTCCAGCGGTGGCTCGGCCATCCGCCCTGTCTTCATGATTTTTCGCCACAGACCCACTGCGACCCCCCATCGCTCCGACCTGGGAAAACACCATCCCCTTGCCGGGCTGACCACTATGCCGGGCCCGTGGGCGACGTGAGGCGTCGATCCCCAAAGATCTTGCATTTCCTTTTTCGGGGCCCGGATCCCAGGTGGAGCGGGAGATAAGCGCCCGCTTTACCTCCGGCGTAATCGCGGCGCCCCCACCCCGGCTGACATGTTTCTCATGTCTGAACGAACTCCCGGAAGGAAGGGCCGAAATGACCGTCCTCACCATGACCGACCGCGCCAGGTTCCTGCGCCTGACGCTGGTTCTCGACGCCGTCGTCACCGGTGTCAACGGGCTCGCCTACCTCGCCGCCACCGGTCCCGCGAGCGACCTGCTCGGCCCGGACGCGGGGCTGCTCAGGGAGATCGGCGTCTTCCTTCTCGTGTACGGCGCGGCGGTCGGCCTGCTGGCGAGCCGCCGCGCGATCAGCCCGGTGGCGACCAAGGCCGTGATCGCGCTCAACGCCGTCTGGACCCTGGGCAGCGTGCTCGCCGTGGTCACCGGGGTGGCGGAGTTCACCACGATCGGCGCGGTGTGGGCGATCGCCCAGGCCCTCGTGGTCGGCGTCTTCGCCGAGCTGCAGATCATGGGCCTCCGCCGGCTCCGCTAGCCCCCTGTTTTAAGTCGAAAAATCATCTGAAAGGTAGAAAATCATGAGCAACGAGCTGGTCGACCGCTACATCGCCGCCTGGAACGAGACCGACGCCGACGCCCGCGCCAAGGCCGTGGCCGCGCTGTGGACCGAGGACGCCACCTACACCGACCCGCTGGCCGAGGTGGCCGGTCACGCCGGGCTCGCCGCGCTGATCGAGGGCGCGCAGGGCATGTTCCCCGGCTTCGTGTTCAGCCCCGGCGAGGTGTACGACGCCCACCACGACATCGCCCGGTTCAGCTGGCACCTGGGCCCGGCGGGCGAGGAGCCGGTGGTGGTCGGGTTCGACGTGGTGCAGCTGGCCGCGGACGGCAGGATCGCCCGGGTCCTGGGCTTCCTGGACAAGGTGCCCGCCTGAACATGTCTCCTTGGGGCCCCCGGAGTTCTCTCCGGGGGCCCCAAGCGTGTGCCGGAAGAAAACCGATTGCCCGCGCCGAGGGCCGCAGCGCAGAATCACACCTTGTGGCCGATCGACTGAAGCGCCTGCTCCGCGGGCTGGTGCCCGATCTGGGCCCGTTGCGCGACTCGCGAGACTATCGGCTGCTCATGGCCTCGGGTGTCATCACCATGTTCGGCACGTTCATCACCGTGGTGGCCGTGCCGTACCAGATGAAGGAGCTCACCGGCTCCTACGTGGCGGTCGGCCTGGTGAGCCTGGCCGAGTTCGTGCCGATGGTGGTGTGCGGGCTGTGGGGCGGCGCCATCGCCGACGCGCTCGACCGGCGCACGGTCATCCTGCTCAGCGAGCTGGGGCTGATGGTGACCTCGGGGCTGCTCATGGTCAACTCGCTGCTCCCCCACCCGCAGATCTGGGTCCTCTACGTGGTCGGCGCGCTGGCGATGGGCATCGCGTGCCTGCAGCGGCCCAGCCTGGAGGCGCTGATCCCGCAGGTGGTCAGACACGACCAGCTCAGCGCGGCCGCGGTGCTGGCGAGCCTGCGCTGGAACCTCGGCGCGATCGTCGCCCCGGCTCTCGGCGGGCTACTGGTGACGACGTTCGGCACGGCCGTCGCCTATGGCGTCGACACGGTGAGCTTCGTCCTGTCCCTGGTGCTGCTCTGGCGGATCAGGGCCGTGCCACCCGCCGAGGACGCCGCGCCCGCGTCGCTGAGCTCGCTGGTCGAGGGCGTGCGCTACGCGGCCGGGCGCGGTGATCTGGTCGGCACCTACCTGGTCGACATCGCCGCGATGCTGTTCGCGATGTCGACGGCGCTGTTCCCGTTCCTGGCCGACGAGCTGGGCGCACCGCAGGCGCTCGGGCTGCTCTATTCGGCGGGTGCGGTGGGCTCCCTGGTGGCCTCGCTCACCGGCGGCTGGACGGCGCGCGTCCACCGGCAGGGCATGGGCGTGATCATCGCGGCGACGCTGTGGGGTGCCGCGATGGCACTGGCGGCGGCGATCCCGAACGTCTGGGCGATCTTCTTCTGCCTGGCGCTGGCCGGGGCGGCCGACATGATCAGCGGTATCTTCCGCATGACGATGTGGAACCAGACGATCCCCAACGAGCTGCGGGGCAGGCTGGCCGGCATCGAGCTGCTGTCCTACGCCAGCGGTCCGATGCTCGGCAACGCGCGCGCCGGGCTGATGGCGCAGCTGGGCGGCGCCCGGTTCTCCCTGGGGGCGGGCGGCGTGCTGTGCGTCGCGGCGGTGGCGGGACTGGCGGCGATGCTGCCGAAGTTCCGCCGGTACGACTCGCGCACCGACGAGCACGCCCTGGCCGAGAAGGCCCGCCGAGCCGACCAACTCCCCGCCTGACGCCCTCGGCGGTGGCCATGGCCAGAGGCCGCGCCGCCGCGCGAGCGCGGGAGGGCCGTCGATGGCGACGCGGACGCGTTCAGTGCCGCCGCGCGTGCCGGGCGAGCGAGCCCTGGACACGGGTCAGCCCGGCTCGCGCCAGCCGTCGTGTTGTTCCACGAGCGCGTCGACCTCCGACAGGCCGCCCTCGTCCAGTCCTTCCAGGACGACCAGCCACTGGGCGTCCTCGGCGTCGTCCTCGCCCGCGAGCGTCTCCCGCACGACCTGGGGTATCCCCAGCGCGGGGAACCGCTCGCCCAGCGCCTCCGCGACCTCCTCGGCGTCGTCGCGCTCGGCGAACACCAGCAGATGCCTCATCTCCGGCCCTTCAAGCGTGAGGCCCGGCACGGCGGACCGTACCGGACCTCGGAACAGCGATCGGCGATCGGACGCGGCCGGACCAACCGGTCAGCCGCGGCACGTCCGCCCGTGCCAGCAGGCAGGTCAGGCGCTGCGGAGCTGGGCGCCGACGCGGTCGGCGGCCATGGCCACGGCGGCGTCGCGAGCCGCCGTCGTCTCCTCCACCGTCAGCGTGCGGTCGGCCGCGCGGAAGCGCAGCGTGTACGCGAGCGACTTGTGGCCCTCCCCCACCTGCTCCCCGGCGTAGACGTCGAACAGCCGGATCGACTCCAGCAGCTCCCCGGCCCCGTCACGCAGCGCCGCCTCCACGTCGGCGACCGGCGTGAAGTCGGGCACGATCAGCGCCACGTCCTGGGTCGCGACCGGGTAGGACGAGACGGCCGGCGCCTCGGCCGGGCCCGGCATGGCCGACTCCAGCCTGGACAGCTCCAGCTCCATCGCCGAGGTGCGCGGCGGCAGCCCGTAGGCCTCGGCGACGCGCGGGTGCAGCTCACCGGCGTGGCCGACGAGCGTGTCACCGACGTAGAGCGCGGCGCACCTGCCGGGGTGCCAGGGTTCGTGCTGGTCGGCGATGACCGACAGCTCGACGCCCGCCTCGGCCGCCACCAGCCGGGCCGCCTGCACGGCGTCGGCCCAGCACTCCTGGCGCCCGCGACCCCACCAGCCGGACCGCTCGAACTCGCCGGCCAGCACGACCGCGACCCGGTGCGGCTGGTCGGGCAGGGCCGCGGCGATCGAGGCCAGCTCGTCGCCGCTCGGCCGGTCCTCGACACGCAGCACCGGCGCGGTGGCCGGCGCTCCCTCGCGGGGCCGGAAGACCAGTCCCGACTCGAACAGCGCCACGTCGGAGAAGCCGCGCCCGGTGTTGCGTACCAGGGTCTTCAGCAGCCCGGGCAGCAGCGTCGTGCGCATCAGCGGCTCGTCTTCGGCCAGCGGGTTGGCCAGCCGCAGGGCGCGGCGGCGCGGGTCGTCGGCGGGCAGCTGCAGGGCGTCGAAGTCGCCCTCACTGATGAACGGGTAGGCGAGCACCTCGACGTAACCGGCGGCGGCCAGCGTCCTGCCGACCCGCCTGCGCAGCCGCTGTCCCTCGGTCAGCCCGGCTCCGGCCGGGGCCTTGGGCAGGATGGAGGGCAGGCGCTCGTAGCCTTCGAGGCGGATGACCTCTTCGGCCAGGTCGTTGGGGTCGGTGAGGTCGGGCCGCCAGGACGGCGGGGTGACCGTGATCATGTCGTCGCCGGTGACGGCCAGCTTGGCCGCCAGCTCGCCGCCGGTCACGACCCCGGTCGGGTCGACGCCGCCCGTGCGCACGGCCGGGTCGTCGCCGTCGGTCACGACACAGCCGACCTGCTCCAGCCGCCGTACGACGGTCTCCTTGGAGTAGGGCACGCCGGCCACGTCGCCCGGATGGCTCGCCGGGATCGCGATGCGGGCCGGCGCGACGTCGACCTCGGCGTGCGTGACGCCCGGTCGCACGGTGGCGCCGCCCAGCTCGGCCAGCAGCCGTACGGCCCGCCAGGAGGCGACCAGCGGCAGCTCGCGGTCGACGCCGCGCTCGAACCGCTTGGACGCCTCGGAGACGAGGTTGTGCCTGCGGGACTCGCGGGAGATGCCGGTCGCCGAGAAGTGCGCGGCCTCGATGACGATGTCCGTCGACTCGCCGGAGATCTCGGTCTCCAGCCCGCCCATCGTGCCCGCCATCGAGATCGGGCCCGACTGGTCGGTGATCAGGATGTCGTCAGGGTCGAGCGCGCGGGTGACGTGGTCGAGCGTTTCGAGCGTCTCGCCCTGACCGGCCCTGCGTACGACGATCTCGCCGGTGAGCTTGGCCCGGTCGAAGGCATGCAGCGGCTGGCCGAGCTCCAGCATCAGGTAGTTGGTGATGTCGACGGCCAGCGACACCGGCCGCATCCCGGCCCGGGTGAGCCGTACGCGCATCCAGAGCGGGCTCTGGGCGGCCGGGTCGAAGCCGGTGACCTCGCGCAGCACGAACCGGTCGCAGGCGTCCGGGTCGCCGATCGAGGCGGGCCACGCCTGCTCGTCGGCGGCGGGCAGCTCGACGTCGGCGGGGTCGCGGAAGGCGACCTCGAACGCGGTCGCGGCCTCGCGCGCCACGCCCCTGATCGACAGCGCGTAGCCGATGTCGGGGGTGATCTCCAGCTCGATCACGTCGTCGCGGAGCCCGAGCAGCTCGACCACGTCGGCGCCGATCGGCGTGCCGGCGGGCAGGACCATGATGCCGCCGTGGTCGTCGCCGAGGCCGAGCTCGCGCTCGGAGCAGATCATGCCCTCGGACAGCCGCCCGTACGTCTTGCGCGAGCCGACCTCGAAGCCGCCCGGCAGCACGCCGCCCGGCAGGACGACCGGCACGCGGTCACCGGCGGCGAAGTTGGTGGCGCCGCAGACGATCTCGCGCGGCATCGCCTCCCCCACCTCGACCTTGCAGTGCCTGATCGGCTTCTTGAAACCGGTCAGCTCCTCGATCTCGAGCACCTCGCCGACCACGACGTTCTTCACGTCGTGACCGTGCGAGCTGATCGACTCGAGCTTGAGCCCTGCCGCGGTGAGCTTGTCGGCCACCTCTTGCGCGGTGACCGCCGGGAGATCGGCGTACTCCCGCAGCCAGGAGAGCGGGACCTTCATCAGATCTCCATTCCGAACGGAAGCGTGAAGCGCACGTCTCCCTCGACCATGTCGCGCATGTCCTCAGCGTTGTGGCGGAACATCAGCGTACGTTCGATGCCCATGCCGAAGGCGAAGCCCGAGTATGTGGACGGGTCGACGCCGCAGGCGATCAGCACGCGCGGGTTGACCATGCCGCAGCCGCCCCACTCGATCCAGCCCTCGGACTTGCAGGTGCGGCACGGCGGGTTGCCGGGGATCGCCGAGGCGCCGCGGCAGACGAAGCACTTGAGGTCCATCTCGGCCGACGGCTCGGTGAACGGGAAGTAGTTGGGCCGGAACCTGGTGGAGATGCCCTCGCCGAACATGACCTCGGCGAACCGGTCGAGCGTGCCCTTGAGGTGGGCCATCGTCAGCCCCTCGTCGATCGCCAGGCCCTCGACCTGGTGGAAGACGGGGGTGTGGGTGGCGTCGAGCTCGTCGGTGCGGAACACCTTGCCCGGCGAGATGACGTAGCACGGCGCGCCCCGCTGCAGCAGCGCGCGGATCTGCACCGGCGAGGTCTGGGTGCGCAGCACCATGCCCGACTCGGTGGACTCGACGAAGAACGTGTCGTGGTCGGAGCGGGCCGGGTGGTCCTTGGCGATGTTGAGCGCGTCGAAGTTGAACCACTCGCCTTCGAGCTCGGGGCCCTCGGCCACCTCGTAGCCCATCGCGACGAACGTGTCGGCGATGCGCTCCTGCATGGTGGTCAGCGGGTGTCGGGCGCCGATCGGCCGCCGGTCCCACGGCAGGGTGACGTCGACGGCCTCCTCGACGAGGACCCGGGCGTCGCGCTCGGCCTCCAGCTCGGCCTGCCGGGCGGCGAGCGCCTCGTTGATCGCCTTGCGGGCGCCGCCGACGCGCTTGCCGGCCTCGGCGCGGGCCTTGGGGGGCAGGGCGCCGATCTCGCGGTTGGCCAGCGCGATGGGCGAGCGGTCACCGGCGTGGGCCAGCCGCGCCTGCTTGAGTGCGTCGAGGTCGCCGGCCGTCTTGATCGCCGCCAGGGCGTCGGCCTCCATGCGGGACACCTCGTCGGCATGCAACGGTGTCACCTCGACGGGGTCGTAGTCAGACAAGAGTGAGCTCCGTATCCAGGGCTTGAGCTTGACAGAGTCTAGTGGGATCCGCCCACCGGGCCGACTCACGCCCGCCCCCCGCAGGGGCTACACAGTGGCGAAGTCAGGGGTGCCGGTGGGCACGGTAAATCGGAACTCCGCCCCACCCTCGGGCGCGCGCTGCACGATGATCGTGCCGCCGTGCGCCTCGACCAGGCCCTTCACGATGAACAGGCCGAGCCCGGTGCCGCCGCGCCGGCGGCTGTTGCCACGCCAGAACTGCCGGAAGACGCGCGGAGCCAGCTCGGGCGTGATGCCCTCGCCCTCGTCGCGCACCGACACGGCAACTCCCCATCCGACGGACTCGATCTCTATGGTGACGGTGCCGCGTCCGTGGCGCACCGCGTTTTCCATCAGGTTACCGAGGATCTGGTCGATCTTGTCCTGGTCGAGCCACATCTCGGGGAGATCGTCGCCGGCGACGAGGCGGAAGCGGTCCTCGGCCTCGCCCGCCGCGGCGCGGCCGGCGATGATGCGCCGCGCTCTGGCGGGCACGTCGACGACCTGGCGGTGCAGCTCCAGCCGGCCCGACTCGATGCGGGAGACGTCGAGCAGCTCCGTGATCAGCCTGGTCACCCGGTCGGCGTCGTTGTTGACGGTCTCGAGCATGACCCGCTTCTGCTCGTCGGTGAAGCGCGTCCACTTGGCCAGCAGGGTCGCGGTGAACCCCTTGACGCTGGTCAGCGGCGAGCGCAGCTCGTGGGCGACCGTGGACACCAGGTCGGCGCGGCTGCGCTCCAGCCGGGCGCGGGCGCCGCCGTCACGCAGGGTGATCGTCACCCGCTCGACGTCGCCGCACCGCTCGGGCTCGCGGGACAGCCGGGCCGCGACGTAGAGCTCCTGCCCGCCGGGCAGGTGCAGCGGCCGCTCCGGCACCCTGCTGCGGGTGCGCAGGCCGCCCTCGGGGTCGAGGGCCTTCCACCACTCGCGGCCGTCGTGGTCGCGGAAGGGGAACACCTCGTTCATGTCCTTGCCGACCGCGCGTTCGGCGGTGACGCCGGTGAGCCGCGCGGCGGCCCGGTTGACGGCCAGCACGCGGCCGAATCTGTCGGACACGATGAGGCCGTCTGGAAGATCGTCGATGGCTATCGTGCACGCGGAGGCGACCACTCGACCATCGGTGTCTGCGCCGTGCACGAACTCGCCTCCTCCGCCTACAAGGCCGACAATAGCGGGTTTCCAGCCGCCTAGGACACTCGCTGAGCCCTGGCGGAGGAGTAAAGGCATACCGCGGCCGCGGTGGCCAGGTTGAGGCTTTCGGCCTGTCCGTAGATGGGCACCCTGACCACATCGTCGGCTTCGGCGAGAACCTCCTCGGGCAGACCCCACGCCTCGTTTCCGAAGATCCACGCGGTGGGGCCCGACAGGTCGACGTCGTCGAGCGTGTGCTTGCCCGCGCCGTCGGCCGCCAGCACGCGCAGTCCGCGCTCTCTGAGTTGACGCACGGCGGCGGCCACCGGTGTACCGATGGTGACGGGCAGGTGGAACAGGCTGCCCGCGCTGGCGCGTACACACTTGCCGTTGTACGGGTCGACCGAGGCGTCGGTGAAGATCACGGAGTCGGCGCCCGCGGCGTCGGCGGCGCGCATGACGGTGCCCGCGTTGCCGGGGTCGCGCACGTGCGCGAGGACCGCGACCAGGCGCGGCTGGCCGGACAGGGCGTCGTCGAGCGGCACGTGCACCAGCCGGCACACGGCCAGCAGGCCCTGCGGGGTCACGGTCTGGGAGAGCTCCGACATGACCTCGCCGCTGGCCCGGTGGATCGGTATGCCCTTGAGCGTCGCGTCGGTGATCAGCTCGGGGTGGCGGAGCTCGGCCTCGGCGGTGGCGAACAGCTCCAGCGTCACCCCGTCGAGCTTGAGCGCCTCACGCACGGCCTGCGGCCCCTCGGCCAGGAACTTGCGGTCCTGCTCCCGGTAGGCGCGCTTGGCGAGCCTCCTGGCGGCCTTCACGCGCGGCGACTTCACGTTGGTCAGCTCGGATCCGGCCATGCTCTCCCCTGATGGTCTGTACGGCCGGGCGTACCGGCTGGACACAAAGCAAAGGGCCCACCGTCAGGTGGGCCCTCGACTGGAGCCTCGCCGGGCTCGGTCCTCAATCGCCTCAGCTCACGGCCGGGGCGTTCACGTTCGCCGGCAGCGCCTTCTTGGCGGCCTCGACGAGCGTGGCGAAGGTCTGGCTGTCGTTCACCGCGAGATCGGCGAGGATCTTGCGGTCGACCTCGATGTTGGCCAGTCGCAGACCCTGGATCAGGCGGTTGTACGTCATGCCGTTCTGACGGGCGGCGGCGTTGATCCGCTGGATCCACAGACGGCGGAAGGCACCCTTACGGTCCTTCCGGTCCCGATAGGCGTACGTCATCGAGTGGAGCATCTGCTCCTTGGCCTTGCGGTACAGACGTGACCGCTGGCCACGGTAACCGGAAGCCCGTTCGAGGACGACCTTGCGCTTCTTCTTGGCGTTGAGCGCCCGCTTCACGCGTGCCATAGTTCTCTCTCCCCGGGGGTCGCGCTACTTGGCGAGCAGCTTCTTGATCTTCTTGGAATCAGCGTCGGACAGGACGACTTCGTTCTTGAGACGGCGCGTCAGAGTAGACGACTTCCACTCGTTGTAGTGCGCGCGATTGGCACGGCGACGCACGAGCTTGCCGCTGCCGGTCAGCCGGAACCGCTTCTTCGCACCGCTGTGCGTCTTCATCTTCGGCATTCGCCGTCTCTCCTCAATTCGTCCGTGCCGGTGGCCGGGCCGGTGCTGGCCGACCCGGTCGCGGCGTCTTCGTCTGGTGGGGTGGCTGTTCGGGGTGTGCTGTTAAGGCTAACCCGAACCGCGGGTCACGCTTCCTGTACGGAGGCTTCCTGCTCGGAAGACTCCTCCGCGGAAGGCTCCTCGCCACCACGCTGGGCCTTGGCTGCGGCCTTCTCCGCCTTCGCCTCGGCCTTCTTCTTGTGCGGACCGATCACCATGATCATGTTACGGCCGTCCTGCTTGGCGTGGGACTCGACGAATCCCAGCTCCTGGACGTCGTCCGCGAGCCGCTGCAGCAGCCGGAAACCGAGTTCCGGCCGGGACTGCTCGCGACCACGGAACATGATCGTGACTTTGACCTTGTCCCCTGCCTTGAGGAACCGCACCACGTGACCCTTCTTGGTCTCGTAGTCGTGCGGGTCGATCTTCGGCCGGAGCTTGATCTCCTTGATGATCGTGTGCGCCTGATTCTTGCGCGCCTCGCGCGCCTTCATCGCGGACTCGTACTTGAATTTGCCGTAGTCCATGAGCTTGCACACGGGCGGTCGAGCCGTGGCCGCGACCTCGACCAGGTCGAGGTCGGCCTCCTGAGCGAGCTTGAGGGCATCGTGAATGGAGACGATGCCTACCTGCTCGCCGTTCGGGCCCACGAGGCGCACCTCGGGAACTCGGATACGCTCGTTGATGCGGGGCTCAGTGCTGATGGGGCCTCCTAGGTTTGCGATCCCGTACGTGCTCGGTGCCGAGGAACTCCGCGCAAACGCGAAAAGCCCCGCACGTCGCGCATGCGGGGCCACTGAGCTCATTGGCATCGTGGCCGTAAGCTCCCCGGAGTAAGTCCGGCGTGATCCTGGACCCGGCCACCTCTCGGTGACACAGGTGGGAGGGAGACCTCCGCTTGCGCGTCCAGCAAGGCATGCCGGACCGATCAGAGAGCTACGTTACCACAACCACGAGAGTTCCTCGAATCATCCCCACCGACCAGAACCTCTGCACTAAAGTTCTGTCCAGAAAACTAGCCAGAACGAGGGCATATGGCCGTAGAGCAGCTCGAAGAGACCAGATGGCAGCTGCAGGAGGCCAAACAGCGCTTCAGCGAGGTCGTCCGCCGGGCCCATGACGAGGGACCGCAGATCGTCACCAGGCACGGGCAGGATGTGGCGGTGATCCTGGGCATGGAGGAATACCGCCGGCTCAAGGGCGAGCAGCCCGACTTCAAGGAATTCCTGCTCTCAGGTCCCGACCTGAGCGCGCTCGATCTCACCCGCGACAAGAGCAGCGCGATGCGGGACATCGACTTCGAGGGCATCGAGTGAGCTACGTTCTCGACACCAACGTCGTGTCGGAAATGACCAAGCGGGTCAGAGACGACAGCGTGCAGAGGTGGCTCGACACCGTCAGCGGGCCCAGCCTCTATGTGAGTGTCATGGTGTTCGGCGAGATCCGCGAAGGTGTCGAGTTGCTGCGCCGCCGCGACCCACTCCGGGCAGGTGGCTACGAGCCCTGGCTGGATCGTCTCCAGCACCAGTTCAGGACTCGGGTGCTGCCCGTCACCGCCGCCGCGGCCGAGGAATGGGGGCGGATGCGCGCCGTGCGGCCGCTCCCGATCGTCGATGGCCTCGTCGCCGCCACCGCCCGCGCGCATGACTGGACCCTCGTCACCCGCAATGTGCAGGACTTCGTGGGCCTCGACGTCCAGTTGATCAACCCGTTCGACTGGCCGCCCGTCTGAGGATCTCCGCCTCACCGGCCGCGCGCATGGCCTCCACCGGCACATCCGTCCGGCCCGTCATCAGCTCCACCTGCCGCACCGCCTGGTGCAGCAGCATCGCGAACCCCCCGACCACGGTGCCGCCAGCGGCCTGGACGGCCGCCGCCGCGCTGGTCGGCCAGGGCGAGTAGACCACGTCGAAGAGCGCGGGAACCCGCGCCAGCCGCGCCGCGAAGGCGTCGGCCGCGCCGCCCGGCAGTGTGGACACCACCAGATCCACCCGCGTCGAGACGTCGAGCTTGTCGAACGTCTCCACCGCCAGCGCCATCCCGAGCCGCTCGGCCACCCCTGCCGTCTCCCCCGCCCTGGCGGGGTCACGGACCAGCAGGGTCGCGGAGTACAGCCCCAGGCCGCGCAGCGCCGCCAGCGCCGAAGCAGCGGTGGCGCCGCCGCCCAGCACGGTCGCCGACCTCGGCGCCGGCACCCCGGCCTCGGCCAGCGCCCGTTCGATCCCGTAGACGTCGGTGTTGTCCCCATGGCTCGCGCCGTCGCGGAACACCACGGTATTGGCGCCGCCCACCTCCACGGCCAGGTCGGAGACGCTGTCGAGCAGCGGCAGCACGGCCCGTTTTAGCGGCATGGTCAGCGACAATCCCGCCCAGGCCCCCTCGTCCCCCGGCACCTCACCGCGGCGCGGCCTGAGCGTCGGCAGCAGGCCGGGCAGCCGGGCCTCGTCGCACTCCAGGGCCTCGTAACTCCACCTGTCGAGCCCCATCGCCCGATAGGCCGCCCGATGCAGGAAGGGCGACAGCGAATGCCCGATCGGCGCCCCCAGCACCCCTGCCCGCACGTGCTTCTCCTTACTACTCAAAGCCCTACTGCCTTCTTTTGTACGGCATGCCCGGCAGGCCCCAGTCGCCGTACAGGGCTCAGGGCCTCCAGGGAGACGGCCGCTGAGCCCGCACAGGGCTGGGCATCGTTACGAGACGGTGAGACCGGTGGCGTGGCCGGCTTCCGCCGCTCAGCCCGAGGCGTCAGCCGCCGTTCTGACGGTATTCGTTGAGCAATTCCTGGAACTGCGCGTCCGTGACGGCGAACTTGGTGATCTTGCTCTTCGGGTCGGTGGCGACGAAGTAGAGCCAGTCGCCCTTCGTCGGGTTGAGAGCCGCCTCGATCGCGTGGTCGCCCGGGTTGGAGATGGGGCCGGGCGGGAGGCCCAGGTATTTGTAGGTGTTGTACTTGGAGGTACTCTCCAGCTGCGCGTGCGTCGCGGCCGTGCCGCGCTTGCCCAGCCCGTAGAACACCGTGCTGTCCATCTTCAGCGGCATCTCCGGCTCGTGGGCGAGCCGGTTGTAGATGACGCGGGCGATCTTCGGCATGTCCTCGTAGCGGCCGGCCTCGGCCTGGACGATGCTGGCGATCGTGATGATCTCGGCGGGGGTGCGCCGCAGGGCCTTGGCGCCACCCACGAGGTCGGCCTTGTCCGCCGTCTGGTTGAAGCGGTCGACCATCTGCGACAGCATCTCGGCCGGCGTGGTCTTCGGCTGGAACTCGTACGTGGCGGGGAAGGCGTAGCCCTCGAGCTTGCCCTTGGCATACGGGGGCAGCTCCATGTCGCCGGTGTCCTTGGCGGCGGCGACGAACTCCTTCAGCGGCTTGCCGGTCTTCTGGGCGAGCCGGCCGAGGACGTCGATGAGGCGCAGCCCCTCCTCCAACGTGATCTTGACGATCAGCTTGTTGGCCGAGTCGAGCATCGTCACCGCGTTGGCGGCTGACATGCCCTTGCGCAGGGTGTACTGGCCCGGCTGGAGCGCGCCGCTCTTGTTGGCGTTGGCGATCGCGTTGGTGAACGCCCTGGCGCTGGCGACGACCCCCTGCCGCTCCAGCTCCACCGCCACGTCGGAGGCGCTCTGGCCGTCCTTGATCTCGACGGTCACTTCACCCTTGCCCGCACCGGTGAAGTCGTCGGGCACCAGAGCGCCACTGATCCACTGATAACCGAAATAGCCGCCGCCGCCGAGGATGCCGGCCAGGACGATGAAGGCGAGCAGCGGCGCGATGAAACCGCCCCGGTTTCGGCGCCTGCGGCGCCTGCGGCTGCCGCTCTTGCCGTTACCTCGGGCGCGGCGCCGGGAGGAGCCTTCGTCGTCCTCGGCGCCGAGCAGGAAATCCATGTCGAGATCGTTCATAGGTGCGCAGGCCAATCTCCCGGTACGTCCGGCCCGGCGTCAAGCGGAGCTGCCGAACCGTTGGGGGTCACCGAGCGGGGGGACCGCCGGGCGTGCACCCACGACCGGCGGATATCACTCTGGGTAGCCATGCTAGAGGACGGGAAGAGCGCGCGGCCCCCTGCTCGGGGGTTCCGCACGGGGATTTCGAAGATCCCCGGCGGGACGAGGCGGGTCCCGGCAAGCATCATTTCGTCCTGAGGTTACGGTTCAGCTCTTCCCGGTATCTCACGAACTCGCTCTCTTTGTTGGTGAATTTGGTGATTCTATGCGCCGGATCCGTGGTCACAAACCAGTGCCAATCACCCTTCGCCGGATGGAGGGTCGCTATCAGCGCCTTCTCCCCGGGATTGGCGATGGGGCCCGGCGGCAGTCCGGTGTGGGCGTAGGTGTTGTACGGTGATCGGACCTTGGTGTCGCTCTCGGTGACTTTCGCGGTCCGCTTGCCCTGGGCGTACAGGACGGTGCTGTCGATCTGGAGCGGCGTGCCGCGCTGGAGCCGGTTGTAGATCACTCTGGAGATCTTGGGATAGTCCTCGTCCCTGCCGCCCTCGGCCTGCACCATGCTGGCCACCGTGACGGCCTCCAGCGGGGTCAGATGCACCCGCGCCGCCTTCTCCACCAGCTTCACCTTCCGCGCCGCCGCGCGGAACCGCTCCACCATCGCGGCCAGCAGGTCGACGGCCTTGTCGCCGGGCTCGACCTCGTACGTGGCGGGAAACAGGAACCCTTCGAGGCCCCGGGCGTACTTGGGCAGCCCGACGAGAGCCGTGTCGACCGCCTGCAGCTCCTTGAGTGCCAGCCCGGACTGGGCGGCCACCCGTACGAGGGTCTCGCCCGCCCGCATGCCCTCGGGCACGGTGACGCGCCTGATCACCTTTGAGGCGGGCGCGAGCAGCAGATCGAGCGCGGCGCCGGCGGCCATGCCCTTGCGCAGCCGGTAGTGCCCCGGATGCAGGCGTCCTGCCACGGCGCGCTCCTTGGTCACGTTCACGAACGATCGCGCGCTGGCCACCACCCCCGCGTCGGCCAGCACGGCGCCGATGTCCCCCGCGTTGGCGCCCGGCGGGATCCTTACGGTCACGCTCCCGCTGCCCGTGCCCTTGAAGTCGTCGGGGGCCAGGTACGGCTTGAGCACCCCGTACGCCCCGGCACCGATCGCGGCGATCGACGCCGTCACCACGAGGCCCAGCAGCGCCGCCTTACGCAGGGCAGCCCGCCTCCCTCGCCGCCCGGCCCCACGCCCGCTCCCGCCTGTGGCCTCACTCCTCGACGCACCACCGCCCTTGGCCCCGACGCTGGGCGCGTCCCTGGCCTCGTCCGCGGGTACGGCAAGGCGTTGCCGGCCGAGCTGGGCCGGATCTGCGCCGAACGCGTCCTCGGCCGAACTCTCGCCCTTCGCCTCGCCGTCAGTCCCGACCTCGGCCGCGCTCCCGCCCTTGGCCACGTCACCGTCACCGGCCCCGGCCGCGCTACCGTCCGTTGCGGACGCGTAACCGCCTGCCGCAGCAGATGTGAGGTCACCGCCGCCGAGTGAGTCGCCCGGATCCGTACCGGAGACGCCGCCATCGGACGCGCCACCACCGGATGTGCCGCTGTCAGGACGCATGCCCCCGCCGGACGTGCCGCCGTCAGCAAGCGCGCCACCATCGGGCGCACCGCCGTCGGACGGAACACCACGAGGAAGCGCGTCGCCGTCGGATGTACCGCCGTCAGGACGCATGCCCCCGCCCGACGTGCCGCCGTCAGCAAGCGCGCCATCACCGCCGTCAGAAAGCATGCCCCCGTCGGTCGGGCCGAGGTCGTCCGCGTGGCACTCCCGGCCGTCCGTTGCCGGGTCAGCCGTCAAGTGCTCCGGAGATCCCACGTCGTCCGGCACCGCGACGCCGTCCGGCGCCACGGCCGGCACCACAGCGGCGTCCGGGTCCCGGTCGAACGGGATCAGGTCGTCGTCGTCCGGTGGGTTGCTCATGCGGCCACCCCCGGCCGATCCCCGCCGTCCCCGATGGGCAGCCCGGTCATGAGGCGGGTCCGTCGGCCGCCGTGGAGGGCGGATCGACGGGCCTGCCGGGTGGTCTGTCCGTGGCTCTCTCGACGTCGAGCGCGTCCTGCAGCAGCACGACCGCCGCCGCCTGGTCGACGACCGCGCGCTGCTTCTTGGCCCGCACGCCGCTGGCCCGGAGCCCCTGCTGCGCCGCGACCGTGGTCAGCCGCTCGTCGAAGAGGCGGACGGGGGTGGGCGCCAGGCGAACGGCCAGCGAAATGGCGAACTCCCGGGCCAGCGCGGCGGCCGGCCCTTCGCGGCCCGACAGCGAGGTGGGCAGCCCGACCACGACCTCGATCGCCGAGTGTTCGTCGGCGATCGCGGCGATGCGATCGAGGTCGCCCTGGCCGCGCCGGACGGTCTCCACCGGGGTGGCCAGCAGGCCCGAAGGGTCGCTGCGGGCCACGCCGATGCGTACGGACCCGACGTCCACGCCGATCCGTGAACCGAACCGCATATCAGCCGAGCTGCTCCGCGATGGCCTGCTCGACCAGTCGCAGCGCGTCGCCGATCGCCTCCGGTCGTGTGCCGCCGCCTTGCGCGACATCGTCCTTGCCGCCACCGCCACCCCCAAGTGCCTTGGCGGCGACGCCGACCAGTCGTCCGGCCTTGAGCCCGCGCTCGCGTCCCGCCTCGTTGACCGCGGCAACCACCACGGGCCGGTCGGAGGGGACACCCGCGATCACGATGACCGCCGGTCGGTCAGCTGGGAACCTGCCACGCACATCAAGTGCGAGCTTACGCAGATCGTCCGCGCCAGTGCCGTCAGGCGCGCGGTGCGTCACCACGGAGACTCCGTGCAGGTCACCGGCTTGGGCCGCCAGCTCGCCCGCCACCTGGAGCACCTGTGCGGACCGGAGCCGCTCCAGCTCCTTCTCGGCGGTGCGCAGGCGGGTGACGATGCCCTCGACTCGCTCGGGCAGCTCCTCGCGGCGTGCCTTGAGCTGCTCGGTGAGCTGCGCGACCAGGACGCTCTCGCGGGCCAGGAAGCGGAACGCGTCGATGCCGACGAGTGCCTCGACACGGCGCACACCGGCGCCGACCGACTGCTCGCCGAGCACCTTGACCAGGCCGAGCTGGCCGGAGCTGTGGACGTGGGTGCCGCCGCAGAGCTCGCGCGAGTAGTCGCCGATCTCCACGACGCGGACCTCGTCGCCGTACTTCTCGCCGAACATCGCCAGCGCGCCCATCGCCCGGGCCTCCGCCTGGGAGGTGTAGAAGGCGTTGACCTTGAGGTCGTTGATGAGCACCGCGTTGACCTCGTCCTCGACATCGCGCAGCACGCTCGGCGGCACCGCGCCCGCCGCGGTGAAGTCGAAGCGGAAGCGGCCGGGCGAGTTTTCGGAGCCGGCCTGTGCCGCCGTCTCGCCCAGGGCGTTCTTGAAGCCGCGGTGGACGAGGTGGGTGGCGCTGTGGCTGCGCGAGATCGCGCGGCGCCGCTCGAGGTCGATCTCCGCCTGGGCGTCGTCGCCGACCTTGAGCTCACCCTTGCGGATCTTGCCGCGGTGGATGACGAGGCCCGCGAGCGGCGTCTGCACGTCGTGGATCTCGACCTCGGCGCCGCCGGTGCGGATCACGCCCTGGTCGGCCAGCTGGCCGCCGCCCTCGGCGTAGAAGGGCGTGCGGCCGAGCACGACCTCCACGTCGGTGCCCGCGCCCGCCGCGGGGACCGGGACCCCGTCGACCAGGATGCCGACGATGCTGGTGTCCGCCTCGGTCTGGTCGTAGCCGAGGAACTCGACCCGGCCCGCCTTCTCCAGCAGCTGCCCGAAGACGGAGATGTCGGCGTTGCCGGTCTTCTTCGCCGCCGCGTCGGCCTTGGCGCGGTCGCGCTGCTCCTTCATCAGGCGGCGGAAGCCCTCCTCGTCGACCTGGAGTCCGTGCTCGGACGCCATTTCGAGGGTGAGGTCGATCGGGAAGCCGTAGGTGTCGTGCAGCTGGAACGCCTGATCGCCGGAGAGCGTGGTGCCGGACTTGCGCTTGGTCTCCTCCACCGCGACGTCGAAGATGGCGGTGCCGGTGCGCAGCGTGCCGAGGAAGGACGCCTCCTCGGCGTCGATGACCCCGTGGATCTGCGGCGCGTCGGCCTTGAGCTGCGGATATTGCTCGCTCATCACGTCGATCGCGACGGCGGTCAGCTCGTGCATGTAGCGCTCGTCGCCGGAGCCGAGCAGGCGCAGGTTGCGGACCGAGCGGCGCAGGATGCGGCGCAGCACGTAGCCGCGGCCCTCGTTGCCGGGCATGACGCCGTCGGCGACGAGCATGGTGCCGGTGCGCACGTGGTCGGCGATCACCCGGAGGCTGACGTCGGAGCGGTGGTCGCGGCCGTAGCGGGTCTTGGTGAGCTCGGCCGCCTTGTCGAGGATCTTGTAGGTGGTGTCGATCTCGTAGATGTTGTCGACGCCCTGCAGGATCGCCGCCATGCGCTCCAGGCCCATGCCGGTGTCGATGTTCTTGGCGGGCAGGCCGCCGATGATGTCGAAGTCGACCTTGCTGCGGACCTCGCCCAGCTGGTCCTGCATGAAGACGAGGTTCCAGACTTCGAGGTAGCGGTTCTCGTCGGCGATGGGGCCGCCCTCGCGACCGTATTCGGGGCCGCGGTCGTAGTAGATCTCCGAGCACGGGCCGCCGGGGCCGGGCACGCCCATGTGCCAGTAGTTGTCTTCGAGGCCGCGGCGCTGGATGCGGTCGAGGGGCAGGCCGACCTTGTTGTGCCAGATGTCGAGCGCCTCGTCGTCGTCGAGGTAGACGGTCGCCCAGAGGCGGTCGGCCGGGAAGCCGAAGCCGCCCTCGGACTCCGGCTTGGTCAGCAGCTCCCAGGCGAACGGGATCACGTCGGCCTTGAAGTAGTCGCCGATGGAGAAGTTGCCGAGCATCTGGAAGAACGTCGCGTGCCGGGTGGTCTTGCCGACCTCGTCGATGTCGGGCGTGCGCACGCATTTCTGCGCGGTGGCCAGCCGGACCGCCGGAGGCTTGCGCTGCCCCAGGAAGTACGGCTTGAACGGCGCCATACCCGCGTTGACCAGGAGAAGCGTCGGGTCCTCAGCGATCAGGCTGGCCGAGGGCACTACCTTGTGCCCACGCTCCTCGAAGAAGCGCAGGAAGCGGCGGGCGATCTCTGCCGACTCCATGGGGGCCATCCTTTGCGTTAGTCGTTTTTGTCAGGGTTGTCGAGCCCGAACCGGGCCCGCAACTCCATTTCACGCTCCGCGGCCTCGCCGAACGCGTCAGATGTAAAGTCTCTCACCCGTCCGAGCATGCTCGCGGCGCCGCCGACCGTCCGGCGGGCCACGTGGTTGGGGTGGAGCGCCTGCAGCCTGCGCATCACCCAGAGGGTCAGCAGCGCGCCGAGCGACAGGTAGAACAACCGTCTGATCATCGCCGCCGCCCCGCCTTGCGCGGCCTGCGGACCTCGATGGCCCTGCGCACACCGTAGCCGATGGCCGAGACCTTGATCAGCGGTCCGGTGAACACGGTCTGGGTGACGGCGCTGAGCTTGGCGGCGTGGGAGCTCACCTGCTTGACGTCCTTGGTGATGGCCTCGACGGCCACGAGCTGCCTGTTGGTCTCGTTGACTGTCAGGCTCATGTCGTCGAGCAGCGGCGCCATGCGGGCGCTCAGGTCGGCCACCGCCCTGCCGGTCTCGGTGATCAGCCTGGTGAGCTTGACCAGCACCGTGACGAGCACGCAGACCAGGACGATCCAGCCGGTGGCGGCGATCAGCCCGGCGACCTCTCCAGCGGTAAGCATCCGCTCATCTCCCTCGTACGCTGGGCCGGAACGGCAAGAACCCTATCGCGTTCGAGGGCCCAGGCTACTGGGGACACCGAGCTCGATCAGGCCGCCACGTCGGTGGCGACCGTTTCCCCGCTCGACCGCACGGGCCCGCGAGCACCGCCGGGCTCGGGCACGACCACCGCTCCGGCATACCCGTGGCCGCCGCGCGGCGACGAATCCAGCTGCCACCACAACCGCCCGTAGGCCATAGGGATCACGACAAACCACGCCACCGGCCAAGAAGTCGTCGTATCGGCGGCCAACCCCGTGCGGGGTCAGAGGCCGTCCCCCTGGAGGCCCTCAGCCCCGGTCGGCGTCTGGCGCCGACCAGGCCGTGCCGTAACAAAGAAAAGTGGTTGATCTTCAAGACCCACGCAGAAAGTCACGTATCCGCGCCCACCGCTCGGCCAGGACCCCCTCGCCGCCGTGCTTGGTGGGCTCGTAGTAGCGCTTGCCGCGGACCTGCTCCGGCGCGTAATCCTGGCGGACCAGCCCGTGCTCGAAGTCGTGCGGGTACTTGTAGCCGTCGCCGTGGCCCAGCTTGGCGGCGCCCGGGTAGTGGGCGTCGCGCAGGTGGCCGGGCACCTGCCCGATCAAGCCGCGGCGCACGTCGCCGATCGCCGCCCCGATGGCCTTCACGACGGCGTTGGACTTGGGCGCCAGCGCGCAGTGGATGACCGCGTGGGCCAGGTTGATCTGGCCCTCCGGCAGGCCGATCAGCTGCACCGCCTGGGCCGCGGCAACCGCGGTCTGCAGGCAGGTCGGGTCGGCCATGCCGACGTCCTCCGAGGCGAAGATGACGATGCGGCGGGCGATGAAGCGCGGGTCCTCGCCGGCCTCGATCATCCGGGCCAGGTAGTGGAGCGCGGCGTCGGCGTCGGAGCCGCGCATCGACTTGATGAACGCGCTGATGACGTCGTAGTGCTGGTCGCCCTGCCGGTCGTAGCGGACGGCCGCCTTGTCGACGGCCTTCTCCACGACCTCGACCGTGATGTCGTCGGCCAGCAGCGCGGCGGCTTCGAGGTAGGTCAGGGAGCGGCGGGCGTCGCCGCCCGCCAGCCGTACGAGATGCTCCAGGGCCTCGGGGGCGAGGGTGGCGCGGCCGCCGAGACCGCGCTCGTCGGACACCGCGCGCTCCAGGACCACGCGGACGTCGTCGTCGCTCAGGGACTCGAGCGTGAGCAGCAGCGAGCGCGACAGCAGGGGTGAGATGACGGAGAAGAACGGGTTCTCGGTGGTCGCGCCGATGAAGGTGACCCAGCGGTTCTCGACGGCGGGCAGCAGGGCGTCCTGCTGGGCCTTGTTGAAGCGGTGGACCTCGTCGACGAAGAGCACGGTCTGCCGGCCGGTCATGCCCAGCTCGCGCTTGGCGGTGTCGATGGCGGCGCGTACGTCCTTGACCCCGGCCGAGACGGCGGAGACCTCGACGAATCGCCGCTTGGTGACGTTGGAGACGACGTAGGCCAGTGTGGTCTTGCCGGTGCCCGGCGGTCCCCACAGGAAGAGCGACATCGGCGCCTCGCTCTCGACCAGCCTGCGCAGCGGGGTGCCCGGGCCCAGCAGGTGGCGCTGGCCGATCACCTCGTCGAGCGTGCGCGGCCGCATCCGGACCGCGAGGGGTTGCGGCGTGGCGTCCGCAGCCGCCGAATCGAACAGACTCTCCACAACGTGAGATTACAGGGTGGACCGGGTACGGCGGTCCCCCCTACGCGCCCCAGACGGCTCTGGCGCCCGAGTCACCGGCGCGGAAGACGAAGTAACCGACCACCACGGCGAGCAGCACCGTCACGCCGGACAGCACGAGCGTGACCGGACGGCCGAACCGGTCGCCGAGCGAGCCACGACTCGGGCTGGTGGCATAGACGAGCAGCAGCGCGGCGACCCCGAGTCCGGCGGCCGACAGCAGCAACGGGTTGGCGAAGCTCTCATGGGCGGAGATCCGCTGGCTCAGGGTGCCGTCGACACTGGCGAAGCGGGCCTCCTTGAGGCTCTCACCGCTCTCCTTGGCCGCGAAGACGGCCGCGGGCGCCCCCACGGAGAGCAGGACCACCGCCCACGCCAGCATCGGCCGCCAGCGGCTCAGCACCGCGTACGCCACGGAGGCGCAGGACAGGAGGGGGGTCAGCACCACCGCGAAGTGGATGATCAGCGGATGGGCCGGCAGGCCGAAGATCTCGTTGAACATGTCAGCGCTCCTAGTTCTCATTTCAACTACGAATAGCGACACGATATGGTTCGCCGTCTATCCCGTCACTCTGAGTGGTTTCCTCCTCTTACGTCCGGCACATCGAAGGGCCGGTAGCATTCGCGGAGTTGTTTGGTCATGTACAGGCAAAAGTGGAGGGCATACCGGTGAGCGGCGAAGACCGCCAGAGCCAGCTGGCTCGGGAGCACAAGGAGCGCCAGGAACAGCGCGCGGCCGCGGACGCCGCCAAGGCGAGGCGCAACATCTTCATCGGGGCGGGCCTCGCGGTCGTCGTGGTGGCGGGCGGCATCTACGCCGCGACCACGCTGGTCGGCAAGGACGATCCGGCCCAGAAGGTCTCGGCCGAGAGCAGTCCGTCGGCCTCGACCAGCGCCGCTCCCTCGCCGACCCCGTCGCTGTCCTCGCTGCCGAAGAAGGCCGGCAAGGTGACCTGCACGTACAAGCGGGATACCTCTGACGTGCCGATGAAGTACGTGGGCCTGCCCGGCAGCAAGCCGGACATGAAGCTGAAGACGATGACCGTCTTCACCAACCACGGCAAGATCGTCATCGACGTCGACCCGGCCGCGACGCCGTGTTCGGTCAACTCGATGGCCTTCCTCGCCAAAAAGAACTTCTACAACAACACCAAGTGCCACCGCCTGGTGACGCCGGAGACGGCGGGGCTGTTCCTGCTGCAGTGCGGCGACCCCAAGGCCAAGGCCGACGGCAAGAACCCGACCGACGGCCAGGGCACGGCGGGCTACGTCTACGGGGACGAGGCCGTGGGCTCGATTCCGTACACCCGCGGCGTGGTGTTCCTCACCCAGCCGCAGGACGCGGCCGGCCAGAACAGCAGCCAGTTCGCCATCTCGCTGTCGGATGAGAACACGCAGATCGAGGCCCAGTACTCGGTGCTCGGCATGGTCCGCTCGGGCCTGGAGATCATCGAGAAGGTCGCCAAGGACGGCGTCCTCGTCAGCAAGGACGACATCACCGGCGACGGCGGCTCGACCGCCCCGAAGAACCCGATCATCATCGAGAAGGTCACGGTCGACTAGCCGTAAACGACAGGGCGCCCCGTCTCTCCAGGAGAGGCGGGGCGCCCTGCTCTGTGTCAGCCCTCGGTCTTGGGCTTGGCGTCGACGCCCGCCTCCTTGCGCTGCTCGCCCGTGATCGGCGTCGGCGCGCCGGTGAGCGGGTCGAACCCGGAGGCGGTCTTCGGGAAGGCGATCACGTCGCGGATCGACTCGCCGTCGGCCAGCAGCATGCAGATGCGGTCCCAGCCGTAGGCGATGCCTCCGTGCGGGGGCGGGCCGTACTTGAACGCCTCCAGCAGGAAGCCGAACTTGTTCTCGGCCTCCTCCTTGGAGATGCCGAGCACGTCGAAGACGCGCTGCTGCATCTCCGCCCGGTGGATACGGATGGAGCCGCCGCCGATCTCCATGCCGTTGCAGACCATGTCGTAGGCGTAGGCCAGGGCCTCGCCCGGGTGGTCCTGGAAGTTGTCGGCCCATTCGGGCTTGGGGCCGGTGAACGGGTGGTGCACGGCCGTCCAGCCGCCTTCGCCGTCCTCCTCGAACATGGGCGCGTCGACGACCCACAGGAACGACCAGAGCGACTCGTCGATGAGGCCGCAGCGGCGGCCGATCTCCAGCCGGGCCGCGCCGAGCAGGTCGCGTGCCGCGTTGCGCGCGCCGGCCGCGAAGAAGACCGCGTCGCCCGGCTGAGCGCCAACCTTCGCCGCAAGTCCGGAAATTTCCTCTTCTGAGAGGTTCTTTGCCACCGGGCCGCCGAGCGTGCCGTCCTCCTGGACGAGCACGTACGCCAGGCCCTTGGCGCCACGCGAGCGCGCCCACTCCTGCCAGCCGTCGAGCTCCTTGCGGGTCTGCGAGGCGCCGCCCGGCATGACGACCGCGCCCACGTAGTCGGCCTGGAACACGCGGAAGGAGGTGCCGGCGAAGTAGCCGGTCATCTCGACGAGCTCCTGGCCGAAGCGCAGGTCGGGCTTGTCGGAGCCGTAGCGGGACATCGCATCGGCGTAGGTCATGCGGGGCAGCGGCGTCGGGAGCTCGTAGCCGAGCGTCTCGCGCCACACGCGGCTGATGAGCTTCTCGCCGACCTCGATGACGTCTTCCTGGTCGACGAACGACATCTCGACGTCGATCTGGGTGAACTCCGGCTGCCGGTCGGCCCGCAGGTCCTCGTCGCGGTAGCACTTGGCGAGCTGGTAGTAGCGCTCCAGCCCGCCCACCTGGAGCAGCTGCTTGAACAGCTGCGGCGACTGCGGCAGGGCGTACCAGTTGCCCGGCTGGAGCCGGACCGGCACCAGGAAGTCGCGCGCGCCCTCGGGCGTGGACCTGGTCAGCGTCGGCGTCTCGACGTAGACGAAGCCGAGCTCGTGCATGACCTCGTTGGCCAGGTAGGTGGCCTTCGAGCGGACCCGCAGGGCGTTGGCCACCTGCGGGCGGCGGATGTCGAGATAGCGGTACTTGAGGCGGGCCTCCTCCGAGACGGCCGTGCCGCCCTCGATCGGGAAGGGCAGCGGCGCGGACTCGCTGAGCACCTCGACCCGCTCGGCGACCACCTCGATCGCGCCGGTGGGCAGCTCGGGGTTCTCGTTGCCCTCCGGCCTGACCCGGACCTGGCCCACGACCAGCACGCAGTATTCGGCGCGCAGGTCGTGCGCGTGGTCCTCCTCGCGGAAGACCACCTGCGCCGAGCCGGACGCGTCGCGCAGGTCGATGAAGACCACACCGCCGTGATCACGGCGCCGGGCCACCCATCCTGCGAGCGTCACCTGCTGCCCGGCGTGCTCCTCGCGGAGCGACCCGGCGGTATGCGTGCGCATCACTGCACTTTCCCCTTCAAGACATCGACGACCTGGGCCAACGGCACCTCGGTCTGCTCAGCGGTGGTCAGGTCTTTCAGTTGTACGGCCTGCGCGGCCAGGTCACGCTCGCCCAGGATCAGCGCGAACCGGGCACCCGAGCGGTCGGCGCCCTTCATCGCGCCCTTGAGCCCCTTGCCGCCGTAGGCCAGGTCGGCGCTGACGCCCGCCTGGCGCAGCTCGGTCACGAGCAGGAACATCCGGCGGCGGGCTTCGTCACCCAGCGGGACACCGTACACCTGGACGCGTCCCGGTGCGGTGTCGCCGATCAGTCCCTCGGCCTCCATGGCGAGGACCGTGCGGTCGACGCCGAGCGCCCAGCCGACGCTGGGCAGGGGCGGCCCGCCGAGCATCTCGCTGAGCCCGTCGTAGCGCCCGCCGCCGCCGACCGCGGACTGCGAGCCGAGCCCGTCGTGGACGAACTCGAACGTGGTGCGCGTGTAGTAGTCGAGCCCGCGCACCAGCCGCGGATCGTCCTCGTAGGCGACGCCCGCGGCGCTCAGCAGCGCCCGGACCTCCTCGTGGTAGGACTCGCACGCGGCGCACAGGTGGTCGATGACCAGGGGCGCGCCGGTCAGCTGCGACTGCACCTCGGGCCGCTTGTCGTCGAGCACCCGCAGCGGGTTGATCTCGATCCGGGCCCTGGTGTCGGCGTCGAGGTCGAGCCCGCGCAGGAACTCCTGCAGCTTCGCCCGGTAGGTGGGCCGGCAGGTCTTGTCGCCCAGCGAGTTGATCAGCAGCCGGACGCCCGTCAGGCCGAGCGAGGCGAAGCCCTGGGCGCCCAGCACGACGAGCTCGGCGTCGAGCGCGGGATCCTCGGAGCCGAGCGCCTCGGCGCCGACCTGCCAGAAGTGACGGTATCGGCCCTTCTGGGAGCGTTCGTAGCGGAACTGGCTGCCGGAGTACCACAATTTGACCGGAAGTTGGCCATTGTGCAGGCCGTGCTGCAGGACCGCGCGCACGACCGACGCGGTGCCCTCGGGCCGCAGCGTCAGAGAGCGGCCCGCTTTGTCGGGGAAGGTGTACATCTCTTTGGACACGATGTCAGTCGACTCGCCGACGCCCCTGGCGAACAGCTGCGTGTCCTCGAACACCGGCGTCTCGATGTAGCCGTAGCCGGCCAGGCGGGCCGGGCCGACGAGGGCTTCGCGTACGGCGAGGACCTGCTCGGAGCGGGGCGGCAGCCAGTCGAAGGTGCCCTTTGGCGCTTGGAAACTCATGAGATCCCTGTTAGATGCCTCGTGTGGGACCGGCGTGCGGCGCGGCTTCCTTCAGATATGGATTGGTGGCGCGCTCGCGGCCGATCGTGGTCTGTGGTCCGTGGCCCGGCAGGACGACCGTATCGTCAGGCAGCGGCAGGCACTTGTCGGCCAGGCTGCGCAGGATCGTCGGGTAGTCGCCGCCCGGCAGGTCGGAGCGGCCGATGGAGCCGGCGAACAGCAGGTCGCCCGAGAGCATCACCTCGTCGTCGGGCAACCGGAAGCTCACCGACCCCCTGGTATGGCCGGGTGTGTGGTCGACCACGATCTCCAGCCCGGCCAGCGGCAGCACGGCCCCGTCGGACAGCTCGCGTACGTCGTCGGGCTCGCTCAGCGTGATGCCGCCGAACATCGAGGAGCTCGTCGGCGACCAGCCCGCGGCCGGGTCGCTCAGCAGGTGCCGGTCGTCGGGGTGGATCCAGGCGGGCACGTCGCGCGCGCCGCAGACCGGGGCCACCGACCAGACGTGGTCGAGGTGACCGTGGGTGAGCAGCACCGCCACCGGCTTGAGCCGATGCTCTCTCAGCAGCTCGTCGACCCCGTCGACCGCGTCCTGACCTGGATCGACGATCACGCACTCCTCGCCCGCTGCGGGCGCGACGACGTAACAATTGGTCTGGAAGGCCCCTGCGGGGAAGCCTGCGATGAGCATCTGCCTCAGCTGATCTCGTCAAAAAAGCCAATGGGAATGTAACCGAAGGGTACCGGTGCGGGTCGCCGGGCTGCGAATCATTACCCGTTGGCCGATACGATTCGCCCACCTCAGTTGATTGACTATGGGAGGCAAAGCGGTGGCCACGGGGAAGGACCGGCAGAAACAGCTGGCACGCGAGCACCACGAGCGGCAGATGGCGCGCCGGCTCGAACGCGAGCAGCGGGCCAAGCGCATGGCGATCATCGGCTCCACGGTGGGCGTGATCGTCGTGGTGGGGGGCATCGTGGCCGCGGTCGCGTTGCTGGGCGGCGGCGACTCCAAGACCGACGCCGCCGCGACGGCGCAGCCCTCGGACACGGCGGTGCCCTCGGCCTCGGCCTCGGCGACGCCCGCCGCGGGCCCCAAGCCGTACAACGCCGCGACCGGCACGTGCGACTACGTCGCCGACAAGAGCGGCGGTGTGGTCAAGGACGTCGGGCTACCGCCGAAGAAGGTGAAGCTCAAGCCGGCGACCAAGACGATGACGCTCAACACGAACCTGGGCGACATCGTGGTGCAGCTCGACAACGCCAAGGCGCCCTGCACGGTCAACTCTCTGGCCTACCTGGCGGAGAAGAAGTTCTACGACGGCAGCAAGTGCCACCGGCTGGGCAGCGCGCAGTTCCCGATGCTGCAGTGCGGAGACCCGCAGGCCAAGGCCGACGGCAAGGGCGAGTCGGACGGCGCGGGCGGCCCCGGCTACGTCATGGGCGAGGAGAATCTCACGGGCGCCACCTACAAGCGCGGCGTGATGGCGATGGCCAAGACACAGGCGCCGGGCACCACCGGAAGCCAGTTCTTCCTGGTCTTCGGCGACCTGCAACTCACCCCGGATTACACGCCAGTGGGTACGATCACCAAGGGTCTCGACATCCTCGACAAGGTGAACAAAGCGGGCGTCATCGCGGGCGGACAGGATGGCACCGGGGCACCTAAGGAAACCGTCGTAATCAAAGACGTGACAATCTCTGGCAAGAGCTGACGTAATACAAACTAGGGACAGTAGTCCCGAAGGGTCTGATGGATAGTGCGGGAGGACACGGTGAGCACCGACCCGTGGGGCCGGGTAGACGACGACGGCACCGTCTACGTGCGTACGGCTGAGGGAGAGCGAGCCGTCGGTTCCTGGCAGGCCGGTGAACCGGACGAGGCACTGGCCTACTTCCATCGCAAGTACGACGAGCTGGCCGGCCAGATCACGCTGCTCGAGCAGCGGGTCAAGGGCACCGACCTGGCTCCGGCGCAGGCCGAGGCCAGCATCGTCAAACTCCGCGAGGCGGTCGCCGAGGCCCACGCCATCGGCGACCTCGCCGCGCTGACGGCCCGTCTCGACGGCCTGACGGAGGTGGTCGGGCAGCGGCGCGAGGAGGTCAAGGCCGCGCGCGAGCACGCGCGCGCCGAGGCCAAGACGGTCAAGGAGCGCATCGTCGCCGAGGCCGAGCGCATCGCCGACGAGACCACCCACTGGAAGTCGGGTGGCGAGCGGCTGCGCCAGCTGGTCGAGGAGTGGAAGGCTGCCGACCGCATCGACCGGGTCACCGAGGCGGCGCTGTGGAAGCGGCTGTCGGCCGCCCGCACCGCCTTCGCCAAACGGCGCAAGCAGTACTTCGCGGGGCTCGACGAGCAGCGCGAGGGCGTACGCGCCGAGAAGGAGCGCATCGTCGCCGAGGCCGAGGCGATCGCCGACTCGACCGACTGGGCCACGACGGCGGCCGTCTACCGCGACCTGATGCAGCGCTGGAAGAGCGCGGGCCGGGCGTCGCGGGAGGCCGAGGACGAGCTGTGGGCGCGGTTCAAGGGCGCCCAGGACCTGTTCTTCCAGGCCCGCTCGGCGGTGTTCGCCGAGCGCGACGCGTCCCTGGCGGCCAACGCCGAGATCAAGGAAGTGCTGCTGACGGAGGCCGAGAAGATCCTTCCGGTCACCGACGTACGCGCGGCCAGAGCGGCGCTGCGCCACATCCTGGAGCGCTGGGAGGCGGCCGGACCGGTGCCGCGCGAGCAGCGCGACCGGCTCGAAGGCGGCCTGCGCAAGGTGGACGACGCCGTGCGCAAGGCCGAGGACGCCGAGTGGAAGCGGTCCAACCCCGAGGCCAGGGCCCGCGCCCAGAGCACGGTCGACCAGCTGCGCACCTCGATCGAGCAGCTGGAGAAGCGCCTGACCAAGGCCCAGGCCGCCGGACGCGCCAAGGACGTGAAGGAGGCCGAGGAGGCCATCACGGCGCGCCGTTCGTGGCTGGAGGAGGCGGAGCGGACGCTGGCCGAGTTCAGCTGAGGTTCGCGCCAGTCCGCGGGCGAAGGGGGTCGCCTGCGTGCCCGGCTTCCAGGGTGCCGGGCCCATGAGGGCGCGGGAGCTTTAGGGTGGCAGGCATGGATCCCGTGCCCGCCGCGCGCGCCCTGGTCGCCGAGCTGTTCCCGGACGCTCTCTACGCCTTTCTGGGCGGCAGCGCGCTGACCGGCCGCCGTACGAGCCGGTCCGATCTCGACGTGGTCGTGGTGCTGGACGGCCTGGCCGTGCCCTACCGCGAGTCGCTGCGGTGGCGTGAGTGGCCGGTCGACCTGATGGCGCACAACGAGCTGAGCCTGATCGCCTACGCCGACCGCGATCTGGCCGGGCGCCGGCCCACCCTGCCGCGCGTGTGCGGGGAGGGGGTGGTGCTCACCGACCGGGCGGGACGGGCCGCCGAGGTCCAGGCGGCCATGCGCGAACGCCTCTCCGCCGGTCCCGGCCCCGCCGCGCCGGGGATGCTGGACCGGGCCCGCTACGTCCTGTCGGACCTGCTCGACGACCTGGCGGGCGCGACGGACCCGGGCGAGCAGGCGTTCGTCCGCTGGCAGATCGTCCAGGAGTCGGCCCGGCTGGCGCTGACGGCCGCGGGCCGCTGGCACGGCTCGGGCAAGTGGCTGCTGCGCGAGCTGCGCTCCTACGACGCGGCGCTCGCCGACGAGCTGCTCTCCGCCCACGACGATCCGGTACGCCTGGCCGCCACGGCCACGAGCGTGCTGGAGCGGGCCGGAGGGCGCCTGTGGGAGGGCTACCGGGCGGACGGGGACCCGTTCCACCAACGGCTGCGTCACCTCACCTCAGGCGATCTGACGTCCGAGACCGCCCAGAGCTCCGGCATGCACCGCCTGGCGGCCGTCAGCGGGCGTACGGCCGGGTCCGGCACGCTGTGGATGGGCCAGACCCACGTCGCCCCCTCCACGCGCTCGGCGGATCACCATCACGGGGCGTCGGAGACGGCCATCTACGTGGTCAGCGGCACGCCGTCGTTCGTGTTCCTGGACCCCGGCAGCGCGGGCGAGACCCGGCTGGACACCAAGCCGGGTGACTACATCTTCGTCCCGCCCTATGTGCCGCACCGCGAGGAGAACCCCGACCCCGATCAGGAGGCCGTGGTGGTCATCGCCCGCAGCACCCAGGACGCGATCGTGGTCAACCTGCCCGACCTGGCTACGTACTGGCGCCGCTGACCCGGTAGACGTCGAAGACGCCCTGAATGCTGCGGACGGCTTTGAGCACATGACCGAGATGCTTGGGATCGCCCATCTCGAAGGTGAACTTGCTGATCGCCACCCGGTCTCGTGAGGTGGTCACCGAGGCGCTGAGGATGTTGACGTGCTGGTCGGACAGGGTCCTGGTGACGTCGGACAGCAGGCGGGGCCGGTCGAGGGCCTCGACCTGGATGGCCACCAGGAAGACCGAGTCGTCGCCCGGCGACCAGCTCACCTCCACCAGGCGGTCGGGCTGCGTCTTGAGCTGCATGATGTTGGTGCAGTCGGCGCGGTGCACGGACACCCCGTGCCCCCGGGTGACGAAGCCGACGATCTCGTCGCCGGGCACCGGGGTGCAGCACTTCGACAGGCGTACCCAGACGTCGCTGTCGCCCGCGACGACCACGCCCGCGCCGCCACCGCCCCTGGGACGGCCGCGCAGACGCGTCGGGAGCGAGGTCTCGGCGATGTCCTCCTCGGCGCTGTCGACGCCGCCGATGGAGGCCACAAGCTTCTGCACGACCGTCTGGGCGGCGACGTGCCCCTCCCCCACGGCCGCGTAGAGGGCCGAGACGTCGGGATAACGTAGGTCACGGGCCAGCGCCAGCAGCGACTCGCCGGACATCAGGCGTTGCAGCGGCAGCCCCTGCTTGCGCATGGCCCGGCCGATGGCCTCCTTGCCCGCCTCGATCGCGGTCTCGCGGCGCTCCTTGGAGAACCACTGGCGGATCTTGTTGCGGGCGCGGCCGGACTTGACGAACTTGAGCCAGTCGCGCGACGGGCCGGCGTCGGGTGACTTCGAGGTGAAGATCTCGACCGTGTCGCCGTTGCCCAGCCGCGACTCCAGCGGCACCAGGCGGCCGTTGACGCGGGCGCCGATGCAGCGGTGGCCGACCTCGGTGTGGACCGCGTAGGCGAAGTCGACCGGGGTGGCCCCCTCCGGCAGCGCCACCACCTGGCCGCGCGGGGTGAAGACGTAGACCTCGGAGACCGACAGGTCGAAGCGGAGCGACTCCAGGAACTCGCCCGGGTCGGAGGTCTCCTTCTGCCAGTCGAGGAGCTGGCGCAGCCAGGCCATGTCGCTGCCCGGCTTGACCTTGCCGGCCGGGCCGGGGGCGCCGACCTCCTCTTTGTACTTCCAGTGGGCGGCCACGCCGTATTCGGCCCGGTGGTGCATGCCTTGCGTGCGGATCTGCAGCTCGACGGGCTTGCCCTCGGGGCCGATCACCGTGGTGTGCAGCGACTGGTACATGTTGAACTTGGGCATCGCGATGTAGTCCTTGAACCGGCCGGGGACCGGGTTCCAGCGCGCGTGGATCGTTCCGAGGGCCGCGTAGCAGTCGCGCACGCTGTCGACGAGGACTCTGATGCCCACCAGGTCGTAGATGTCGTCGAAGGCCACGTCCCTGGCGATCATCTTCTGGTAGACCGAGTAGTAGTGCTTGGGCCGGCCCTTGACCACCGCGCGGATCTTCGCCTCGCGCAGGTCGCCGGAGACCTTCTCGATGACCTCCTGCAGGAACAGGTCCCTGCGCGGGGCCCGCTCCGACACCATGCGCGCGATCTCGTCGTAGCGCTTGGGGTAGAGCATGGCGAAGGCCAGGTCCTCGAGCTCCCACTTGATGGTGTTCATGCCCAGGCGGTGGGCCAGCGGGGCGAAGATCTCCAGGGTCTCGCGGGACTTCTGGTGACGCTTGTGCTCGGGCAGGTAGCGCATCGTGCGCATGTTGTGCAGCCGGTCGGCCAGCTTGATGATCAGCACCCGGATGTCGCGCGACATCGCCACGACCATCTTGCGCACGGTCTCGGCCTGCGCGGCGTCGCCGAACTTGACCTTGTCGAGCTTGGTGACGCCGTCGACCAGGGACGCGATCGTGTCGCCGAAATCGCCGCGCAGCTCGTCGAGGCTGTAGGCGGTGTCCTCGACGGTGTCGTGCAGCAGGGCCGCGCACAGCGTCTCGTCATCGGTGCCGAGCTCGGCCAGGATCGTCGCGACGGCCAGCGGGTGGGTGATGTACGGGTCGCCGCTCTTCCGCTTCTGGTCGCGGTGGTGGTAGGCGGCCACGTCGTAGGCGTGCTCGATCAGGCGCAGGTCCGCCTTGGGATGGGTGGCACGGACCGTCCTGAACAGCGGCTCCAGCACCGGATTCATGGCCCCACCCCCAAACCTCCGTCGACGCGCAGCCGGAGCACCGGGCGCCGTCTCGGCATTCCCTGCGTCAGTTGCGTCGGGCACGACCACATCGCGGGGCACACAGACTCCTTACCTTCGAGTCCAGGCCCCCCAGTGTATCCAGGTGAGAAACCTGGCCTGTCTTGGGGCGGGCTCAGACGATCACAAGGGAGCGCAAATCCACTCCCGCAAGACGCTCGCGTCCTTTGAGAAAGGCCAGCTCCATCAGCACGGCGACGCCGACGACCTCGGCTCCGGCCCTGCGCACCAGCTCCACGGTCGCCTCCGCCGTGCCGCCGGTGGCGAGCACGTCGTCGACGATGAGCACCCTGTCACCTTCGGTGAAGGCGTCGCGGTGCACCTCGATGGTCGCGGAGCCGTACTCCAGATCGTAGGACTCTTCAAGAGTTTCGGAGGGCAGTTTGCCCTTCTTTCTGATGGGCACGAATCCGGCCCTCGCCCGGTAGGCCACCGGAGCGGCCAGAATGAAGCCCCGGGCCTCGATTCCGACGATCTTGTCCACATCGTACGCCCCGGCCAGCTCGTCGACCACAGCCGTGAACACCGCCGAGTCGGCCAGCAGCGGGGTGATGTCCTTGAACATGACTCCCGGCTGGGGATAGTCGGGCACATCCCTGATGCGGTCGCAGATCAACGAGCTCAGGTCGCTCATGACGGCACTCCTTCGGTTGACCGCCGGGCGGTCGCTGCTTCCCACGACTGACGGCCTCCATGATGGCCCATCCTGGGCACCACCGGCGCCGGGTGGGTATTGGGTGGCATTCACCCGGTTATGTCCGTCTCTGTGAGGGCCCTCAGGGCCTCCACAGAGCGACGCCCCCTCCCTGGGTGGGCGGGGGCGTCGTTCGTGCGTGTACGGGCCGTGTGGGCTAGCCCTTGGCCGTCGCAGCCTTCTTGCCGCCCTTGGCGGCCTTGGGGCCGGTGGAGGCGAGCCGCCGGGCGATGGCCTGGTATTTCGGCTCCCGCTCCTTCAGCGTCACCAGCAGCGGCGTGGCCACGCACAGCGAGGAGTAGGTGCCGACGATCATGCCGACGAACAGCGCCAGCGACAGGTCCTTCAGCGTGCCCGCGCCGAGCAGCGTGGTGCCGATGAACAGGATCGCCGCCACCGGCAGGATCGCGACCAGCGAGGTGTTCAGGGATCGGATCAGTGTGTGGTTGAGGGCGTTGTTGGCCGCCATCGAGTAGGTCTGCTTCGACGCGCTGCCCAGCTTGGCCGTGACTTCCTTGATCATGTCGAACACCACGACCGCGTCGTAGAGCGAGTAACCGAGGATGGTCAGGAAGCCGAGCAGCGTCGCGGGCGTGACCTCGAAGCCCGACCAGGCGTAGACGCCCGCCGTGATGACGAGGTCGTGGATGAGCGCGACGATCGCGGCCAGCGCCATCTTCGGCTCGAACGCCATCGACAGGTACAGGATGATCGCCAGCATGAAGACGCCCAGGCCCATCCACGCCTTCTGCGACACCTCGCCGCCCCAGGACGCGCCGATCGACTGGATGTCGACGTCCTTGACCGGGACGCCGTAGTCCTTCGAAATGGCGTTCTGGACCTTGGTCACCTCACCCTCGTCGAGGGTCTCGGTGGTGACCCGCCAGCGGTCGCCGGCCGTCTGCACGATCGGCTGGTGCACGCCCTCCTCGAGGAAGGTGTCGCGGACCTGCACCACAGAGCTGCTCTGCGGCGCCTTGAAGGAGAAGACCGACCCGCCGTTGAACTCCACGCCCAGGTTGAGCCCGTTGATGAGCAGCCCGGCGAGGGACACGATCAGCAGGAAGCCGGAAAGGCTGTACCAGAGCTTCCAGCGGCCGACGAAGTCAACGTCGATCTCGCCACGGTAGAGGCGACGCCCCAGTCCCATGTCAGGCCTCCTGCGGGGTGGTCGTACGGCCGGTGGTGTGGCCAGGATCTTCCCTCATGCGCTCGGCGTCGAGGCCGGACAGCGGGTGCCCCTTGGCGAAGAACTTGAGCTTGGCCAGCACCGCGATGAACGGCTTCGTGAACAGGAACACCACCACGATGTCGATCAGCGTGGTCAGGCCCATCGCGAACGCGAACCCGGCCACACCGCCCACGGCGAGCACGTACAGCACGACCGCGGCGATGAACATGACGGCGTCGGCGATCAGGATCGTGCGCCGCGCACGCACCCAGGCCACCTCGACGGCCGCGCGTAGCGTCCGCCGCCCTTCCTTCATCTCATCACGTATGCGTTCGAAGTACACGATGAAGGAGTCGGCGGTGATGCCGATCGAGACCACCAGGCCGATGATGTGCGGCAGCGACAGCCGGAACCCGGCGTTGTGGCCGAGCACGACCACTGTCGTGTAGGTGAGGATCGTGGCGACCACGAGGCTGAGGACGGCGACGATGCCGAGGCCGCGGTAGTACAGCAGGCAGTAGAGCACTACGAGGGCGAGGCCGAAGGCACCGGAGATCAAGCCGCCCATGAGCTGGTCCTGGCCGAGGGTCGAGGACACGGTATCGGTCGAGCCGCGGTTGAACTTCAGCGGCAGCGCGCCGTACTTGAGCTGGTCGGCCAGCTCGGTGGCGCTCTGCTGGGTGAAGCCGCCGGTGATCTCGGCGCGGCCGCCCGGGATCGGGCCGATGATGTTGGGCGCGGTGATCACGACGCCGTCGAGGACGACGGCGACCTGGTTGCGCGGCGCCTGCGAGTTGTAGGCGGTGGAGGTCAGCTTGCTCCACGCGGTCGCGCCCTGGCTCTTGAAGTCGAGCTGGACGAGCCACTGGGTGGTGCCCTGCTGGACGCCGGCGCTGGCCGTGTTGATGTCGGTGCCGACGACCTTGGCCACGTCGAGGACGTACTTGAGGCTGCCGTCGGACTCACAGGCGGCGAACTGCTTGGCCGGGTCGTCCTGGACGCCCTGGCCGCGGTTCTTCGGGTCGCTGCAGTCGAGCTTGTTGAACTGCGCGAGCACGTCCTTGTCGATGCCCTGGGTGTTGATCGCCGGCGCGCCGTCCTGAGTGGGCTGGCCGCTCGGCGTCGGGGTGGGCGCCGGAGTGGCCTTGCCGTCCTTGGTCTTCTCCGCCTTCGGCGTCTCCTTGGCCTTCGGCGTGGCAGCCGCCGACGGGGTGGCCGACGGTGCGACCAGCGCGGACGACAGAGCCTTGCCCGTAGGCGACGTGCTGGGCTTCGGGGCCCCCGCCGACTGGGACGTGGACGGCTTGGCCGACTGCGTGGGGGCGGACGTCGCCGTGCCGGAAGGGGTGGCGGACGGCGTGGTGCCCGGCTTGGGCGCCTCGGTGGCGAGCTCCTGCGGAGTCTGCGTGGCCGCTATGGCGAGCACCTGACGGAAGCGGAGCTCCGCCGTGGTGCCGACCAGCTTGATGACCTCGTCCCGTCCCGCGCCCGGAACGGAGATGATGATGTTGGCGCCTGACTTGGCGACCTCCGCGTCGGAGATGCCGGTGCCGTTGACCCGTTCGCGGATGATGTTCACCGCGCGGTCAAGGATCTCCTCGGGCGGAGCGGCACCGTTCTGGGTCACCGGTGTGAGGGTCACCGTCGTGCCACCGGCGAGGTCGAGCCCCAGCTTCGGCGTGAACGCCTTCTGCAGGAACATCGTCCCGCCCAGGGCGATGATGAGCGCCAGCAGCACCAGGAGCGTTCGCCCCGGTCGGCTGTGGCGGCTGGTCGGTCGGGCCACTGGTCGTCAGTCTTTCAGATAGGGGTTTGAGGCAGAGCCTGGTCAGGACTGCTTGGAGCTGGAGTCCTTGCCGCCGTCGCGCTCCACGGTCGGCTCGGTCTCTTCGCGGGGAGTGTCGTCCTTGTCGTCGACCTTGGCCTCGTGGGCGGCGGTGTCGTCAGCGGCGGCGTCCACCACGGGCTCGTCATCGAGGGGCTCGTCAGCCGGGGCGTCGCCGGGAGTGACGACGCGCCCGATGGCGGCCTTCACCCATCGGGTCTCGATCCCGGGAGCGACCTCAAGAACCACATCCTCATTCTCTACTGCGACCACGGTGGCGAACAGGCCAGTCGTCGTCATGACCCGAGCACCCGGCGCCAGTGAGTTCTGCATGGCGGTCGCCTCTTGCTGGCGCTTGCGCTGGGGGCGGATCAGCAAGAAGTAGAACACCACCACCAGAAGGATCAGCGGCAGGATGCTTCCGAGTTGTCCCATGTCCATAAGGAGCGACCTTCCATTGTCGTACAAGAAGTTGACACCGGCCTCGCGCCGGAAATTCCGTGCGTAACGTCGGGGCCGCGCCGCTCAGCCCGTCAGCCTACACAGCCAGCCAAGCCACGGAGTGTAGGCCGTTGTTGCGAAACGCGGCAACGAGGCAGCGTTTCGGCGCGCGGGGAAGTTCCCATATTGAAACGGTTGCAACCGTTCTGTGATCAGTCGAAAAGCGTCGCTCCGAAGGCGTCGGGCGGCGGTGTCATCCCGAGGTGGTGCCAGGCGGCGGCGGTGGCGACCCGGCCGCGCGGGGTCCTGGCCAGCAGTCCTTGGCGTACGAGGAAGGGTTCGGCCACCACTTCGACGGTCTCCGGCTCCTCGCCGACGGCCACGGCGAGCGTGGACAGGCCGACGGGGCCGCCGCCGAACTTGCGCAGCAGCACCCCGAGCACCGCGCGGTCGAGCCGGTCGAGCCCTTCGGCGTCGACTTCGTACAGATTGAGGGCCGCGGAGGCGATGTCACGGTCGATGACGCCGTCCGCGCGGACGTCGGCGAAGTCGCGGACCCGGCGGAGCAGGCGGTTGGCGATGCGGGGCGTGCCGCGCGAGCGCCGGGCGATCTCGTGCGCGCCTTCGACCGGCAGCCGCACGTTGAGCAGCCTGGCCGAGCGGTAGAGGACCCGCTCCAGCTCCTCGACCTCGTAGAAGTCCATGTGCGCGGTGAAGCCGAACCGGTCGCGCAGCGGCGCGGGCAGCAGCCCGGCCCTGGTGGTGGCGCCGACCAGGGTGAACGGCGCGATCTCGAGCGGGATCGCGGTGGCTCCCGGGCCCTTGCCGACGATGATGTCGACGCGGAAGTCCTCCATCGCGAGATAGAGCATCTCCTCGGCGGGGCGGGCCATCCGGTGGATCTCGTCGATGAACAGCACCTCGCCCTCGGCCAGCGTCGACAGGATGGCCGCGAGGTCGCCGGCCCGCTCCAGGGCCGGCCCTGACGTGATGCGGAGCGGAGCGCTCAACTCGGCTGCGATGATCATAGCCAGTGTCGTCTTGCCCAGACCCGGCGAACCGTTCATCAGCACGTGATCCGGCGGCCGATTGCGCCGCATGGCGCTCTCCAGCACCAGCGACAGCTGCTCCCGCACCCGCGCCTGGCCGATGAACTCGCTCAGCCGCTTGGGCCGCAGCGCCGCCTCGATCTGCACCTCGTCGCCCTCGGCGTCGGGTGACACGAGATCACGCTCGAGGCTCACGCCTCCACCTCCCACCGCGGGGACCGGGCCGGCCCGCTCATCGCGCGCTGCTCAGCGATCGCAGGGCGGACTTGAGCAGGACGGCGATCTGCGGGTCGTCACCGGCCTCCGGCTCGATGATGGCGATGGCCTCGTCGGCGTCCTTGCTGGAGTAGCCCAGCCCCACCAGCCCCGAGTGGACCTGGTCGCGCCAGGCCGCCACTCGCCGGCCGCCGTTGAGTGCCGCGTCGACCGCCTCGTCGGGGGTGCCGAGCCGGTCCTTGAGCTCCAGGACGATGCGCTGGGCGCCCTTCTGGCCGATGCCCGGCACCTGGGTGAGCGCCTTGAGGTCGGCGGAGGCGACGGCCACGCGCAGCGCGTTGGGCGAGTGGACGGCGAGCATGGCCAGCGCCAGCTTGGGGCCGACGCCGCTGGCCGTCTGGAGCAGCTCGAAGACCGTGCGCTCGTCGGCGGTGGCGAAGCCGAAGAGGGTGAGCGACTCCTCGCGCACCACCAGCGACGTGGCCAGCCGCGCCTCCTCGCCCACCCTGAGCGTGGCCAGAGTGGCGGGTGTGCAGTGGGTGAGGATGCCGACCCCGCCGACCTCGATCACCGCACCGTAGGGGGCGATCGCCGTCACCTGCCCGGCCACCGACGCGATCACAGCGCCACGTCCTTCCTTGTCGTACGGGCCTGCGCGGCGCGGCCCTGAGCCTTGGCCTTGGCCATGGCCTCGGCCAGGCGATGCTGGGCCCCGCCGCGCCACACATGGCAGATGGCCAGGGCGAGCGCGTCGGCGGCGTCGGCGGGCTTGGGCATCTCGCTGAGCCGCAGCAGGCGGGTCACCATGGCGCCGATCTGCTTCTTGTCGGCGGTGCCGCTGCCGGTGATGGCGGCCTTGACCTCGGACGGGGTGTGCAGCGCGACGGGCAGGCCGCGCCTGGCCGCGCACAGGACCGCGATGCCCGCCGCCTGGGCGGTGCCCATGACCGTGCGGACGTTGTGCTGGCTGAACACCCGCTCGACCGCCACCGCGTCGGGGCGCACGTCGTCGAGCCACTGCTCGATGCCGGCCTCGATGCCGACCAGCCGGGCGCCCAGCTCCTCGTCGGCGCCGGTGCGCACCACTCCGACGGCCACCAGGGACAGCGGCGCGCCCGGCCGCCCCTCGACCGCGCCCAGGCCGCACCGGGTCAGCCCCGGATCGACGCCCATCACCCGCACCGGCCTGCCTCCCCGCGCCGCCGAACATCTGTTCGGCACGAGACTCTACCCCGGCTGACGTGCCCGCGCATCGGGAAACGCCCTGCCGGACCGGCGAACGAGGGCGGACCGGCGGACGAAGCGGGCCGGCGAACGTGGGCGCGCCGACGAACGGGGGCGGGTCTGTCAGAAGTAGTCCAGCATGTACGGCTTGGCGGCGAAGGCGGTGTCGAGCAGCTCGTCGTACCGCTCGTGCCCGGACATGAGGCCACTGCGGCGCAGCGTGGCCGCCGGGATCCCGGCGTACAGCGCGGAGAAGCCGTTGATCGACAGCACCGGCCCGGACTCCGCCGAGTCCCCGAGCGGGGTGGCGTGCCCGGCGCCGCCGGAGAACTCCAGCCGCCAGCGCCCCGTGTTGCCCGGCCGCAGCCGGTCGGCCACCTCGACGACCGCGTCGCCGGCGACGACGGCCGGATATCCCCTGCGCTCCACGGCTGCCGCCACGTCGAGCACGCGAGACATCCACCGCACCAGCTCGGCCTGCTCCGTCGACCGCTCGCGCAGCAGCCACAGCACCGGGTCGTCGGGCGCGACACTGGCGGTGACGTACTCGGCCATCGACGAGGCGGAACCCACCAGCGACCACAAGGCTCTGGAGGTCTCCTCGGATCCGGCGACGAGGTTGTCGACCTCGATGTCCTGGCCGTCCCAGCGGTAGACGACGTAGCCGTCCGGCGCCAGGTAGAGGAAGTCGTCCTCCGCCTCGAGCAGGCGGACCCAGGTGCGCTCGTCCCACGAGACGGGCCCGGAGGCGCGCGCGGCGCCGTGTACCCGCCGCAGCACGGAGACCAGCTCCGCCGCGTCGCCGGGGCCCATCCTGCGCAGCTTGACCTCGCCGGACGGCGGGATCGTGCGCAGGGACTCGGCCCGGAGCTTGACGCGGTGCCGCGCTCCCGCGTGCTCGTAGCCGGCCGAGCGGTACAGGGGCGTGGTCGCCGGGTAGAGCGCGGACACGGCGTCGCCGAGGGCGACGGCCCGTTCCACGGTGGCCCGCATGAGCCGGCCGCCGACGCCCTTGCCGCGGTCCTCCGGATTGACGGTGACGGCCGCGACTCCGGCCATGGGCTGCGGCTTGCCGTGCCACCACTGGGTGAACGGGCGCAGCCGCGCGGCCGCGACGAGCCTGAGGCCGTCGAAGACGCCCACGTAGCGGCCCTCGGTCAGCGCGGGCAGCGCCGCCTTGCGCCAGCGCTCCCGTTCGGCGGCCGGGATCGGACCGAAGGCGCGTATACGCAGGTCGAGAACGGTGTCGAGGTCGTCGGAGGTCACATCACGGATATCCACGAACCCACAATTTACGCAGGCAGCGCGTCCTCCCGCGAACCGCCCACGGTGATGGCGAGCCGGTCGAGGTAGAGCAGCTGCGCGGCCACGACGCCGACCAGGGCGACGGCGACCACGGCCAGCGGCGTGGCCAGGCCGACGTCGGGCCCCGCCGAGGTGTAGCCGGTCGTCTGGGTGAGCAGCGTGACCGGCGCGGTGGCCAAGCCGGGCTCCTGGGCGACCAGCAGGGGCCAGGTGAGGTCATGGCCGTTCACCAGCGTGACGGCCAGGGCGAGGATGCCGGCCATCGGCAGTGAGGGCAGGACCACGCCGCTCAGGAAGTCCTTGTCGGTGCGCGCGGCCAGCCCCTTGCACAGCAGCGTCAGGATCAGCAGGGCGGGCACGCTGACCAGGATCGGCTGGATGAGGGCGACGAAGGAGTCGATCAGTCCCATGCTGCGGATGGTGCGCCAGTCGGCGACGCTCAGCGGGCCGATCCCGACGAACAGCCAGGGGGCGAAGGCGAGCAGCAGCCACTCGCTCCGGCGGCCCAGGGGTCGCAGGCCGCCGATGCCGAGCGCGGCCAGGTAGGCGACGCCCACCGACACCAGCGCGCCGATGAGGGCGGGCGCCCAGGTGTTGACGACGGTACGCAGCCCGGACGGGGCCGCGGATCCCGCCTGGACGGGGGCGAACAGCGCCGACAACCACGGCCAGGTCAGGACGAGCCCGACGGCCGCGAAGACGACCAGCGCCACCACGCCGACGATCACCTTCGCACCGGCGCCGGGCCGGGCCGCATCGGGGTTCCGCGCATCCTCGCGGGGCACGACCGTGATGCGCATGCCGCTCGCCGCCGCCACGCAGACCGCGGCGATCCCCAAGATGCCCAGGATCACCCCGATCACGGTCGCCACCGTGGCGCCCTGCCCGACCTTGACCGCCATGAACGTGTAGGTGTACTGGACGAGGCTCAGCGTCTGCGTGGACCCGTTGGGCCCGCCGTGCGTCATCGTCAGCCCGATCGAGAACGCCTGCAGCCCGGCGGCGACCATCGCCAGCGCGACGAGTGCCCCCACGGCGAGCATGGCCGCGGAGACGGTGCCGCCGCGCAGCGCGGGCAGGAACGCCATCGTCGCCAGCGCGCAGACCACGCCGAAGGTGGCGGCGGCGGTGATGAGCTGGAGCGTCAACGGTGCCGTGGCGGGGTCGCGCAGCCCTTCGGCCAGCGCGGCCAGGCCGGACGCGTCGGACCTCAGCCCGCTCATCCAGGAGATCGCCACGGCCACCGGGGAGAACGTCACCAGGGCGAGGGACAGCACGATCCGCCCGGCCCGCCTGGCCAGACCGCCCGACCGGTCGAGCGCCAGCGCTAGCAGCGGCCCCACCACCACGGCCACCAGCAGCGGCATGACCGCCAAGGAGAGCGTGAAGACCAGTGCCTTCCAGAACGCCCCCTCGCCCAGCACCTGGCCGAAGTTGGCGAACCCCACGTAGCTGGTCGGGCCGGTGATCCCGACCGACTGGAGGCTGAGCAGGATCGTCTGGACGGTGGGCAGGACCAAGGAGATCAGCGTGCCCAGCAGCGCCGGCAGAAGAAGCAGCCAGCCCAGGGCCGGAGACGCGAAGTCGGCAGAGGTCTCGGTAGGGGTACGGGGGGAGGTCACGACGCCCGACCTTACAGCGGACTCCGTTCAGGCGTGCACGCTCACGCCTCCAGCTTCTCCATGATCTCGTCGGAGACGTCGAAGTTGGCGAAGACGTTCTGCACGTCGTCGCTGTCCTCGAGCGCGTCGATGAGGCGGAAGACCTTCTTGGCGCCGTCCTCGTCGAGCGGCACGCTCAGCGTGGGCAGGAAGCTCGACTCGGCGGAGTCGTAGTCGATGCCCGCCTCCTGGAGCGCCTTGCGCACCGGCACCAGGTCGCCGGCCTCGGACACGACCTCGAAGGAGTCGCCCAGGTCGTTGACCTCCTCGGCGCCCGCCTCCAGCACCGCCGCCAGCACGTCGTCCTCGTCGACCCCGTCCTTGGGCACGAGCACGACGCCCTTGCGGTTGAACATGTAGGACACCGAGTTGGGGTCGGCCAGCGAGCCGCCGTTACGGGTGAGCGCGACGCGCACCTCGGAGGCCGCGCGGTTGCGGTTGTCGGTGAGGCACTCGATGAGCACCGCGACGCCGCCGGGCGCGTAGCCCTCGTACATGATGGTCTGCCAGTCGGCGCCGCCCGCCTCCAGGCCGCCTCCGCGCTTGCGGGCCCGTTCGATGTTGTCGTTGGGCACGGAGTTCTTCTTGGCCTTGAAGATGGCGTCGAAGAGCGTCGGGTTGGCGTCCGGATCGGGGCCGCCGGTCCTGGCCGCCACCTCGATGTTCTTGATGAGCTTCGCGAACAGCTTGCCGCGCTTGGCGTCGAGCGCGGCCTTCTTGTGCTTCGTCGTCGCCCATTTGGAGTGGCCGGACATTACCTAGAGCTCCCTCAGCATGTCTACGAAGTAACGGTGCACGCGCGTGTCACCCGTCAGCTCAGGGTGAAACGAGGTTGCGAGCAGCGGCCCTTGGCGGACCGCGACGATCCTATCCCCAGGCTCGGCGATGCCCAGCACTTCGACGTCCGTGCCGACCGATTCGACCCATGGGGCGCGGATGAAGATGGCGTGCACCGGCTCGCCGGCGAAGTCGAGATCGGCCTCGAAGGAGTCGACCTGGCGGCCGAACGCGTTGCGCCTGACGACCATGTCGATGCCGCCGATGGTCTGCTGACCGTCGACGCCGTCCTCGATCCGGTCGGCCAGCATGATCATGCCGGCGCAGGAGCCGTACGCGGGCATGCCCTCCTTGATCCGCATCCGCAGCGGGTCGAGCAGGTCGAAGGTGTCGGCGAGCTTCCACATCGTGGTCGACTCACCACCGGGGATCACCAGGCCGTCGACCGCGTCCAGCTCGGCGGGCCGGCGTACGGCGATGGCCGACGCGCCGGCCTCCTGGAGCATGCGCACATGCTCGCGCACACTTCCCTGGAGAGCGAGTACACCGATCGTGGGCACGGTGAATCCTTCCGTCCGGATGCGGGTTTCGGACAATTCAACACCAGGACGGCCTCGGATCTTCCTACGGGGCGCGATCAGCCGACCGCCGCGGCCTCCTGGACGGCGATGCCGTCCACGCGGGCCAGGGCGCTGAGGTGGTGGCGCCGGGCGTACAGGATGCCCATGCCGACCAGGCAGCAGAGGGCGCCGACCGCGTACGGCACCGGGGCGCCGAGCTCCTCGCCCAGCTTGGTGGCGATGAACGGGGCCAGCGCGCCGCCCATCCAGCGGACGAAGTTGTATCCGGCGGAGGCGACGGGCCTGGGCGCGTCGGAGACCTCCATGGCCGACTCGGTGAAGACGGTGTTGTTCAGGCCGATCGGGATGCCGGACAGGATCGTGCAGACGATGATCCCGGCGTGTCCCGACACGGCGATGCCGACCTGGAGGACGGCCAGCAGGCCCAGCGCGAGTTGCAGGACGTTCACCGAGCCGATCCGGCGCTGCAGCGGCGGCGCGGCGAACACCGAGGCGAGCGCCACGCACACGCCCCAGCCGAAGAACACCGCGCCGATGCCGTAGGCGGTCATGTGCAGGATGAACGGGGTGAAGGCGAGGATCGTGAAGAAGGCGAAGTTGTAGAACAGCGCGGTGAAGGCCGTGGTGGACAGGCCGCCGTGGGCCAGGGCCCGGATGGGCGCGCTGAGCTTGGTCCTGACGGCGGGCTTGGGCGTCGTCTTCAGCAGCGTGGCGATCAGCACGAAGCCGATGGCCATCAGGGTGGCGGTGCCGAAGAAGGGGGCTCGCCAGTTCCAGTCGCCGAGCAGCGCTCCGGCCAGCGGTCCGGCGGAGATGCCCAGGCCGAGCGCGGCCTCGTACAGGATGATGGCCGCGGCACCGCCGCCGCTGGCCGCGCCGACGATGACGGCGAGCGCGGTGGCCACGAACAGCGCGTTGCCCAGGCCCCAGCCCGCGCGGAAGCCGACGAGCTCGGCGACGCTGGTGGAGGTGCCCGAGAGCGCGGCGAACACGATCACCAGGGTGAGCCCGGCCAGCAGCGTGCGCTTGCCGCCGATGCGGCTGGAGACCCAGCCGGTCAGCAGCATGGCGACGGCGGTCACCAGGAAGTAGCTGGTGAACAGCAGCGACACCTGGCTGGGCGTGGCCTTCAGACCTTGGGCGATGGACGGCAGGATGGGGTCGACGAGGCCGATGCCCATGAACGCGACCACCGCGGCGAAGGCGGTGGCCCAGACGGACATCGGCTGACGAAGGATTCCGCCACCGGACGACATAGTGCTCCTTTCACGTGCGGCCCAGCTTCGCCAGTGCCGGCAAAGCGACCGCCAGGGCGGCTCGCTCCTCATCGGTGAGCGCCGCCAGTTCGCGGCTGAGGTGGGCGATCCTGGCCTGGCGCACGGCCAGCAGCCGGACGCGGCCCTCGTCCGTGAGCTCGACCGTCCTGACGCGGGCGTCGGCGGGGTCGGAGCCCCTGGCCACCAGCCCGGCGTCCTCCAGACGGTTGATCTGCACGGTCATGGTGGGCAGTTGCACGGCGTGCTCCTCGGCCAGCTCCGTCATCCGGCGCGGGCCGGGCTCCAGGGAGCCGAGGACGGCGTACTGCTGGCTGGTGACCGGCTGGCCCGCCACCGTGCGCCTGAGCAGCAGGACCAGGTGGCGGAGCACCGCGGAGACCTGTTCGGCCAGCTCGGCGGGATCGTCGCTCATGATACTTAGCCTAACTAACTTAGCCTGGCTAATATTCCGAATGCGAAAAAGGCGGCGCCCCTACGGACGCCGCCTTTGCGGGCGTTATCTTTGCGGGGGTTACGGGCGTTCGGTCTCCAGGCGGACGGTCTCGTCCACCGTGACGCGCCGTGCGAGCACGGACGGGTCGAGCGGGCGCAGGTACGTCTGCTGCACGCCGGGCACGCCGTCCTCGACCACGAACGTCGCCCTGGTGTACGCCTCCGCGCCGGGCTCGCGCAGGTGCGGCACCACCTTGAAGTCCGCGGTGATCGCGTCACGCTCGATCTTCGTCAGCACGTAGCCGCGCTGGTTGTTGTAGAACTTCAGGTGCGGGTTGATGGCCAGGAACGGGTGCGTGGCCGGGTCGGAGTCGGCGCCGTCGCCGCCGGTGGAGATCGAGCTGGCCACCAGCTCGGAGCCCACCGTCGGGCCGGTCGGGTCGTCGTAGTTCAGCTTGAGGTCGCTGGCCCAGTGCGCGTGCACGTCGCCGGTCAGCACGACCGGGTTGCGTACCTTGGCGTCGACCCAGCCCTGCGTGATCCGCTGGCGCGAGGCGACGTAGCCGTCCCAGGCGTCCATGCTGGTGACCTTCGCCGGGCCGGCGTTGTTGTCACGCTGGGCGAAGAACACCTGCTGGCCGATGATGTCCCACTGGGCGCGCGACTTGTGGAAGCCGTCGACCAGCCATTCCTCCTGAGCGGCCCCGGTGATCGACCTGCTGGGGTCGACGGCGGCCGGGCAGTCCTTGTAGCCGTCGCCGCAACCCTGGTCGTCGCGGTACTGCCGGGTGTCGAGCATGTGGAAGCTGGCCATCCTGCCCCAGCGCACCCGCCGATAGAGCTGCATGTCGATGCCGCGCGGGATGGAGGTGCGGCGCAGCGGCATGTTCTCGTAGTAGGCCCGGAAGGCCGCCTCCCGGCGCTGCAGGAAGGTCGGCTGGTCCTCGGCGTGCTCCGGGATCTCGTCCGCCCAGTTGTTGTCCACCTCGTGGTCGTCGAAGACGACCAGCCAGGGGGCGGCGGCGTGGGCGGCCTGCAGGTCGGCGTCGGCCTTGTACTGGGCGTGGCGCTGGCGGTAGTTGGCCAGCGTGACGGTCTCGGGGCCCTCGTGGTTACGTACGTTGCCGCCGGGGATGTTGTAGGTGTTCTTGGTGTATTCGTACTGGTAGTCGCCCAGGTGAAGGATCAGGTCCGGGTGCTCCTCGGCCAGCCTGCGGTACGAGGTGAAGTAGCCGTGCTCGTACTGGGCGCAGGAGACGAACGCCATCGACAGGGCGCCGCCGTACGACAGGGGGTGCGGGGCGGTCTTGGCCCGGCCGACGGGCGAGATGTACGGGCCGACGCGGAAGCGGTACCAGTACTCACGGTCGGAGCCGAGATGGTCGGCCTCGACGTGGATGGTGTGACCCCATTCGGGAGCGGCCACGGCGACGCCGCTACGGACCACCCGGCGGCACCTCTCGTCGGAGTAGATCTGCCACAGCACGGGGAACGGCCGCTGCGGCATACCGCCGAAACCGTCCTCGGCCAGCGGCTGCTGGGCCAGGCGGGTCCAGAGCACGAAGCCCTCGTGGTCCGGGTCGCCGCTGGCGACGCCGAGCGTGAACGGGTCGGTCGTCAGGCCGCGCGAGGCCAGGCTCTGAGCGGTCTCGGCGGCGGGGTCCTTGACGGGATCGGCGTTCGCGGTGGTGGCCGGGATGGCCGCGGCGGCGCCCGCGGTTAACCCGGCGACGAGGAAGTGGCGGCGGTTGAGCTTGGACAAGGGGGGGCTCCCGGGGAGGTCGGCGAGGGGACGTCTCGTAACCTGACGGAGGATCATGACGCCCCGGTGAACACCACCTAACACGAAAAAGACGACATCCTTCACGGATATCGCCCCATACGGAAATTTCCGCCGCCCCGGCGACGCGCCCGGCTTCCTAGATCATCTCACCCCACACCCCTACGGCCTGCGACGACGCGCCGGAGCAGGCGCGCGTCGCCGCAGAGGACGCGCCCAGCGTGACCGCGCCGGGCCGCCCAAAGACAGGGCAGGCGACGCGCAAGAGAAACGGGCGCGCCACGGACCTGCGCGCCACCGGCGGACGCCGCCCGCCTGCGGCACGCAAAGGCACGGGGACGCATCGCACGCGATGGCTCCACGCGAGGCACGGATATCGCCCCTTGCGACGCATGAACCCCACAGAGCGCGTCGCCCGCGACCGCGGCAAAGGCCGTGCGCGACACGCACGGCATGGGCGCGCCTGTCCGCCTGCGCGCAACAGGCAGGCGGACGCCGCCCACCTGCGGTACGCAAAAGGTGCAGGGACACATCGCGCGACGGCAGGCAAAGGCGCCGCGCGACACGCAGAGCATGGGCGCGCCTGCGCGCAAGCGGCGCCATCTGCGCGCCTGAGATGGGCGGAGGCCGTACACCTACGGCACGCAAGAGCACCGGGACGCATCGCACGGCGCCGCAGGCGCGGGTGCCCGCCTGCGGCACGAGACCCGAAGGTCGCGCCAGACGGTGCACCCCCTTCAGAGGGGCCTGCCGTCAGACGCGCCCCCCGTCAGAGGGGCGCGCCGTCGCTCAGGCCAAGAGCCAGGAGGCCCTGTTACCAGCCGCGCTCGGCGAGGCGGTGCGGCTGCGGGATATCGTCGACGTTGATGCCGACCATCGCCTCGCCCAGCCCGCGCGAGACCTTGGCGATGACGTCGGGGTCGTCGTAGAACGTCGTGGCCTTGACGATGGCCGCCGCGCGCTTGGCCGGGTCGCCCGACTTGAAGATGCCGGAGCCGACGAACACGCCCTCGGCGCCGAGCTGCATCATCATCGCCGCGTCGGCCGGGGTGGCGATGCCGCCCGCGGTGAACAGCACGACGGGCAGCTTGCCGCTGCGGGCCACCTCGGCGACCAGCTCGTACGGCGCCTGCAGCTCCTTGGCGGCGACGTACAGCTCGTCCTCGGGCAGCGAGGTGAGCCGCTTGAGCTCGCCGCGGATCGTCCGCATGTGGGTGACCGCGTTGGACACGTCGCCGGTGCCGGCCTCGCCCTTGGAGCGGATCATGGCCGCGCCCTCGGTGATGCGGCGCAGGGCCTCGCCCAGGTTCGTCGCACCGCACACGAAGGGCACGGTGAACTGCCACTTGTCGATGTGGTTGGCGTAGTCGGCCGGGGTCAGGACCTCGGACTCGTCGACGTAGTCGACGCCCAGGGCCTGCAGCACGCGGGCCTCGGTGAAGTGGCCGATGCGGGCCTTGGCCATGACCGGGATCGACACCGCGGCGATGATGCCGTCGATCATGTCGGGGTCGCTCATCCGGGAAACGCCGCCCTGCGCGCGGATGTCGGCGGGCACGCGCTCCAGGGCCATCACGGCGACGGCGCCGGCGTCTTCGGCGATCTTCGCCTGCTCGGGGGTGACGACGTCCATGATGACGCCGCCCTTGAGCATCTCGGCCATGCCGCGCTTGACGCGCGCAGTTCCGGTGACGGGGGTGTTTTCGGGCGTGCTGGACACGACGGTCTTCCTCACAAAGGCGAACGGTAAGTTATCAAGCCCATGGTAGGTCCTGAAGACCTCTCTCCTGACACACCACGATGTCAGGATTTATCAAGGCTCTTGTACATCTAGGTGGGCTTTTCACGGGATAACGGGCTTGCGGCTGGCGAGCGCGACCCAGACCTGGCCGGGCGCGAAGTTCATCGGCTCGCCACTCTCCGTGGTGAACGTCGTACCGCTCTCCTCGGATTTCCGCTCCCACTTCGCCTTGTACGCCTTGCCGTCGCGCAGCACCACCGCCGTGCCCTTGCCGACGCTGTGCACCAGGGGCGTGTAGCTCTGGTTCTTGTCGTGGAACTGGGAGCGCTCGGTCTTGGTGTACTGGACGACGATCGTGGGCGCGCCGAGCTGGCCGCCCTCCGCCGCCATGTCCTTCTTGCCGTCCTGCCAGATCAGCCACTTCTTGTCCGCCTCGGACCAGCCGAAGGTGAAGCGCGCGGCGGGCCACTTGACGGTGTACGACTTCTTGTCCACGCCGCCGTCGGCCGGGGCGTCGCCGAAGGTGAAGCCGATGTCCTTGGCCTTGTCGGCGCCCGGCGCCCGCGACAGCAGCTTCTTGGTGGTGGCGAACAGGTTGTACGGGGCGAAGCGGCCCGGCTGGCGGAAGAAGGCGCCCGGGTTGCGGGTGTCGCCGACGTCGTACAGCGAGGCCTTGGCCATGAACGGCAGCATCAGCGACTGCACGCCCGAGTAGGCGAACGCGGGCTTGCCGAACTGCGGCACGATGTGCAGGTCGGAGATGCGGGCGCTGCGCACGGGCCCCACCTTGGCCGGCAGCTTCGAGGAGAAGACGGCCATCAGTCGGGTCAGACCGGCCTCGACCTGCTCGACGTAGACGATGTCCGCGCTCTTGAGCCCGAGCTGGGGCTTGCCGGCCGCGGTGTTCTCGATCTTCACGGCGAGCACCGGCTTGGCGCCACCCTCCATCGGCAGTCCGGTGAAGGGATGGGTCTTGCCCGCCTCCTCCGTAGGCTCCTCGGTCGGGGAAGCCGTGGCCGCCTGCGGCGCCTTGCCCGCGGCGGGCTCGTCCGACGAGCAGGCCGCGACCGGCAGCAGGACAGCCGCCCCGGCCAGCGTCACGGTAATCATCCGAGGTAGCCGCACCTGTGTACTCCTCCGCATGGGCCCAGAAACGGAAGAAGCCTACCGGCGCTCTCCAAATCAGGTCATTCAGTTGCCATAGTCGCGGGCGGATTGTCATCAATCTCGAAGAATTGCGGGTATTCGGTGTGCCCGGCCAGGCGAAGGACTCTGGCGAGCCAGCGGCGCTGGGCCGTACGCGTGACTCCCACGGCGCTGTTGTAGAAGCGGCGCGAGTAGACGACCTTGGCCACGGCCGCGCCGAGCTCTTCGAGCAGGGCCTGGCCGCCGGGCGACTCCGACAGCTTCTCGGTGAAGCGCTCCTGGTCGACGACGGCGCGCAGCGCGCCCGACAGGTCGCTCTCGGCGTGCTCGCGATCTTCGGGCCCGGCCATCCTGGCCTCGTGCGCCGCCGCGGCCAGCACCAGCGAGGTCGCCGGATCGAGCAGCCGGGAGCCGGCCAGCTCCAGCACGACGGCCCTGCGCCGCATGAGCGCGGCGTCGAGCGCCTCGCGGGCCAGCTCCAGCCGGATGTGCATCCGGTCGAGCCGGCCCGCCCGCCACGAGATGTAGACGGCCGTGAGCACCACGACGAGGCCCGCGATCAGCACGATCATGGTCGGGGTCACAGGTCTTCCTCCACGCCGCCCGCACCGCTGGACGTCACCGTCTCGTAGACCCGGACCACGTCACGGGCGACCGTCGACCAGTCGTACTTGCCGACCGCGACCAGCGCCTCCTCGGCCAGCTTGGCGCGGCGCTCCGGGGCGTCGAGCAGCGCGGCCGCCTCGCGGGCCAGCGAGGCGGGGTCGCCGTTGGTGAACAGCGCGCCCGCCTGGCCCTCGCCCAGCACCCTGCGGAAGGCGGGGATGTCGCTGGCCAGCACGGTCGCCCCGGAGGCCATCGCCTCGGCCAGCACGATGCCGAAGCTCTCACCCCGGGTGTTGGGCGCGCAGAACACGTCGACCGAGTGGTAGGCGCGGATCTTGTCGGCCTCGCTCACCTGGCCGAGCACGGTGACCCGGTCGTGCAGCGCCTTGGGCACCCGGTCGTAGACGTCCTTGGCGTCGCCCGGCCCGGCGATGAGCAGCTTGAGCCCCGGACGTTCGGCCGCCAGCGGCTTGAAGGCGTCCAGCAGGATCGGCAGGCCCTTGCGCTCCTCGTCCATCCGGCCGAGGAAGCCGAGCGTGGCGCCGTCGGGCCCCCACCCGTCGAGCGGCTCCGCGCGCGCGTAGCGGCTGACGGTGACGCCGTTGGGGATCAGCACGGTGTCGCCGCCGAACTGCTCGACCAGGCTCTTGCGGGCCGCGTCGGAGACCGCGATGCGGCCGCTGAGCTTCTCCAGCGCGCTGCGCAGCAGCGGCTCGGCCACCGCGATGGCCCGCGAGCGCGTCCAGGAGGCGTGGAAGGTGGCCACGATCGGCCCCTTGGCCGCCCAGCAGGCCAGCACGCCCAGGCTCGGCACCAGCGGCTCGTGGATGTGCAGCACGTCGAAGCCGCCGTCACGCACCCAGCGCCGCACACGGGCCGCCGAGATGAAGCCGAACGACATCCTGGCCACCGACCCGTTGTACGGCACCGGGATGGCCCGGCCCGCACCCGTCACATACGGCGGGAGCTCCTCGTCGTCGGCGGCCGGCGCGATGACCGAGACGTCGTGCTCCTGCGCGATCAGTGCCTGGGCCAGGTCGTCGATGTGCTGTTTGACCCCGCCGGGCATGTCCCAGGAATAGGGGCAGACGATGCCGACCTTCATCTGGCCAGGTCCTCCAGCCAGAGCCGCTGCAGCATGTGCCAGTCCTCCGGGTGCTCGGAGATGCCCTTCTCGAAGACGTCCGTCAGGCGCTGCGCCACGATGGCGACCTTCTCCTGCCTGGTGCCCTCCTCGGGCACGGGGATCTCCTCGTGGATGTCGATCCCCCAGTCGTCACCGTGGAAGTAGACGGTGGCGGGCAGCAGCGCCGCCCCGGTCTGCACGGCCAGCAGCGGCGGCCCCGCGGGCACCTTGGTGGCCGAGCCGAAGAAGCGCACCTCGATGCCGCTCTTGGTCAGGTCGCGCTCGGCCGGCAGGCAGACGACGCCGCCCCGCCGTACGCGCGTGGCGAGGGTGCCGAAGTTGTGGCCGTCACCGCCCGTGAGCGGCAGCACCTCCATGCCCAGCCCCTCGCGGAAGGCGACGTAGCGGCGGAACAGCGACTCGGGCTTGAGCCGCTCCGCGACGGTGGCGAACGGATGGCCCACGCCCACCAGCCACGCGCCTGCCTGGTCCCAGTTGCCCATGTGCGGCAGCGCCAGCACCACCCCGCGCCCGGCGGCCACCGTGTCGTGGATGTGCTCGGCGCCGGTCACGTGCGTGCGGCGGACGATGTCCTCGCGGCGCATCGACGGCAGCCGGAACACCTCGTGGAAGTAGCGGAAGTAGGAGCGCATACCCGCCCTGCTCAGCTCGCGTATCTCGCGGCTGCCGGGATCGAGCCCGGTCACCCGGGCCAGGTTGGACTCCAGGCGACGTACGGACCGGCCGCGCCTGCGCCACACCCGGTCGGCCAGGAGGTTGAAGGCCCCCGCGGTCGCGCGCTGGGGCAGCAGCGGGACCAGTTTCCAGCCGGCCGCGAACCCCGCGGCGACGACGCGATCGGTGACGGACGTCTTCTGGCTCATCGCTCCCCAGCCTGCCTCGTCTGCCCATGAACGTGGACCACTCGCTGCACCACCGTGATCGCGCCGGCGATCGCCAGCAGCCACATCCCGGCGGGGAGAATGTACGGCACGCCGAGCCCGGCGAAGAAGGTGGCCACCAGTGCGACGACCAGGCGCTCCGGCCGCTCGGCCAGCCCCACGTCACAGGTGAGCCCGAGCCCCTCCGCCCTGGCCTTGGCGTAGGACACCAGGGCCCCGGCGACCAGGCCGGCCAGCGTCACCGCGGCCATCAGCGTGTCGTGCTTCGAGATGAAGTAAAGAATCAGCCCGCAGAAGATGGCGGCGTCGGCCACCCGGTCGAGTGTCGAGTCGAGAAACGCGCCCCAGGTGCTGCCCCCCTTGCCGCCGAGCCGGGCCACCAGGCCGTCGAGCAGGTCGAACAGCACGAACACCGTGATCAGCAGGGCACCCCACGACAACTGGCCCAGAGGCAGGAAGAGCAGGGCGCAGACGACGGTGCCGATCGTGCCGATCGCCGTGACGACGTTCGGGCCGATCCCGCGGGCGGCCAGTGCCCTGCCCAGCGGGGTGAGTATCCGGGTCATGGCCGGGCGCAGGAGTTTCAGCATCGCCGTCTGATCGTAGGCCATTAACGAGCCGACGACTTTCTTTGCCCCATCCCCCTTGTGATATTCGCCACAGGGGTATTTGGTGAACACACCGCGTCCATGCGGTTTCTGTCCCCTCGCTCGGGCGCGGCGTTGGCAACCTCAACCGACGACGCGGGAGGCGAATGTGGCAGAGAAGAACCCTGGCCAAGCCATGGGAGCCGCGGGCAGGGCACCAGCGGCCGACAGGGCGGATGCGATACGCAATGTCGTGCTGGTCGGCCACTCAGGAGCGGGTAAGACAACCCTCGTCGAGCAGCTGCTGGCCGCGACCGGCACGATCCAGCGGGCCGGCCGTGTGGAGGACGGCAACACGGTCAGCGACTTCGACGAGGTGGAGGTGCGGCAGCAGCGCTCGGTGAACCTGTCGCTCGCGCCGCTGGTGCACAACAGCATCAAAATCAATCTTCTGGACACCCCCGGTTACGCCGACTTCGTGGGCGACCTGCGCGCCGGGCTGCGCGCGGCCGACGCCGCCCTCTTCGTCGTGTCGGCCTCGGAGGGCATCGACGGGCTCACCCAGATGCTGTGGGAGGAGTGCAGCCAGGTCGGCATGCCCAGGGCCGTCGTGATCACCAAGATCGACCACCAGCGGGCCGACTTCGACGAGGTCCTCGCCACCTGCCAGGACATCTTCGGCGACGGCGTGGCCCCCCTCTACCTGCCGGTGATCACCAACGGGCACGTGAACGGCCTGATCGGGCTGCTGTCGCAGAAGTTCTACAACTACGCCACGGGCACGCGCACCGAGAAGGAACCGGGCACCGAGTACCAGTCGCAGATCGAGGAGCACCGCGGTGTCCTGATCGAGGGCATCATCCAGGAGAGCGAAGACGAGTCGCTCATGGAGCGCTACCTGGAAGGCGAGCCGATCGACACCAAGGTCCTCATCGAGGACCTCGAGAAGGCCGTCGCGCGGGGCAGCTTCTTCCCCGTGCTCTGCAGCGGCATCGGCGTGGGCGCCCAAGAGGTGCTCGAACTCATGACGCAGGGCTTCCCCTCCCCGCTCGAACACCCGATGCCGGAGATCACCTCCCTGGACGGCAAACCCGTCAAGGGCATCACCTGCGACCCCGACGGCCCGCTGGTCGCCGAGGTCGTCAAGACCACCAGCGACCCGTACGTGGGCCGCATCAGCCTGGTGCGCATCTTCTCCGGCTCCCTGCGTCCCGACATGACCGTGCACGTGTCCGGGCACGGACTGGCCGAGCGCGGGCACGAGGACCACGACGTGGACGAGCGCATCGGGACGCTCACCTGCCCGCTGGGCAAGCAGCAGCGCGGCGCCGCCAAGGGCGTGGCGGGCGACATCATCGCGGTGGCCAAGCTCTCCCGGGCCGAGACGGGCGACACGCTGTCGGAGGTGGACAGACCCCTGCTCATGACAGCATGGGAGACGCCCGAGCCGCTGCTCCCCGTCGCCATCCAGGCCAAGTCCAAGGCCGACGAGGACAAGCTGTCGCAGGCGCTGGGCCGCCTGGTGGCCGAGGATCCGACGCTCCGGCTGGAGAACAACGCCGAGACCCGGCAGCTCGTTCTCTGGTGCATGGGCGAGGCCCACACCGACGTGCTGCTCGACCGGCTGTCCAAGCGGCACGGCGTCGAGGTCGAGCGCGTCGACCTGCGGGTGCCGCTGCGCGAGACGTTCGGCGGCAGGTGCCAGGCGATGGGCCGCAACGTCAAGCAGACGGGCGGTCACGGCCAGTTCGCGATCTGCCATCTGGAAGTGGAGCCCCTGCCCTCCGGCGGGGGTTTCGAGTTCGTGGACAAGATCGTCGGCGGCGTGGTGCCCAGGCAGTTCATCCCGTCGGTCGAGAAGGGCGTGCGGGCCCAGATGGAGCGGGGCGTGGTCGCCGGCTACCCGATGGTGGACGTGCGCGTCACGCTGTACGACGGCAAGGCGCACTCGGTCGACTCCTCCGACATGGCCTTCCAGATCGCCGGGCAGCTGGCGCTCAAGGAGGCCGCGTCGAAAGTGTCGACGCTGCTGCTGGAGCCGGTCGACGAGCTGTCGGTGCTGGTGGCCGACGACTACGTGGGCTCGGTGATGTCTGATCTGTCGTCGCGGCGCGGCCGGGTGCTCGGCACCGAGCCGGTGGGCACGGGACGTACCCTGGTCAAGGCGGAGGTGCCCGAGCTGGAGATCACCCGCTACGCGATCGACCTGCGGTCCATGTCGCACGGCACCGGCACCTTCCAGCGCTCGTTCCTGCGCTACGAGCCGCTGCCGACGCACGTGGCCGACAAGGTCGCCACCGGCGACTGACGGCCGGTCCGGGCCGGGAGGAGCGCCGCCCCTCCCGGCCCAGCCGTCACTTTCAGCACACGAACATCACGAAACGATTTCTTTTTTTTGACCTAAGCACGTCAGAGGCAATGCCAAACTGAAGCATCATGCGAACCGGACGCCCTCTTATAGCCGCTGCCGCCCTCGCCACCGTCACAGCCGGCGCCGCCTACCTCTTCGGCCCGGGACCCAAGGAGACGCCCGCGGCGACCGCCTCGGCCTCGACCGGCTCGTCCGGCACGGAGACGGCGAGCTCCGCGCGGGCGAAGACCGCCTGCACCGCCGACGCCCGCTACCCCAAGCGCCAGCTGCGCGGCGTCTGGATCGCCACGGTCAAGAACATCGACTGGCCCTCGCGCACCGGCCTTCCCGTGGCCAAGCAGCAGGCCGAGTACGTCAAGCTGCTCGACGCCGCCGTCAAGCGCCGCTTCAACGCGGTCTTCGTACAGGTGCGGCCGGCCTCCGACGCGCTCTACAGGTCCTCGATCGAGCCGTGGACGCAGTATCTGACCGGCACACCCGGCAAGGACCCGGGCTGGGACCCGCTGCCGTTCCTCATCGACGAGGCCCACAAGCGCGGCCTGGAGTTCCACGCCTGGTTCAACCCCTATCGCGCCGCCTATGACGCCGACACGGCCAAACTGCCCGCCGGCCACCCGGCCCGCCAGCACCCCGGCTGGACCGTCAAGTACGACGGCCGTCTCTACTACAACCCCGGCCTGCCGCAGGTCCGCGAGCACGTCACCAAGGTCGTCACCGACGTGGTGCGGCGTTACGACATCGACGGGGTGCACTTCGACGACTACTTCTACCCGTATCCGGGCGAGGGCGGCGTTTTCCACGACGCGGCCGCCTTTACAAAGTACGGCGACGGCGCGAAGCTGGCCGACTGGCGGCGCGGCAACGTCGACAAGCTGATCGCCCAGGTCGACGCGGCCGTGCACGCGACCAAGAAGTACGTCAAGTTCGGGGTGAGCCCGTTCGGCATCTGGCGCAACAAGTCGGACGATCCGACGGGCTCCAGCACCTCTGGCATGTCGGCCTATGACTCGATTTATGCGGATGCGCGGCATTGGATCAAGTCGGGCACGGTCGACTACATCATGCCGCAGCTCTACTGGTCGCGCGGCTTCCGGCTGGCCGACTACCGGGCCCTGGTGCCCTGGTGGAACAACGAGGTCAAGGGCACCGGCGTCGACCTCTACATCGGCCAGGCCCTCTACCGGGTGGGCACCACGGACGACAAGGCCTGGACCAAGCCGGGCGAGCTGGCCGCCCATCTGACGTACAACCGCGACTACAAGCAGGTCGACGGCGATGTCTTCTTCAGCGCCGCCCAACTGCTCAGCAACCCGCTGAGCGCCATCGACCGCCTGGCCGACGACCACTACGGCCGCCCGGCGCTGCTGCCGCTCATCAAGGACCGCGGCGGCGTCGCCCCGGCCAAGCCCGCCGGGGCCAAGGCGGCCGGCGCCGTCATCTCGTGGAAGGCGAGTCAGGGCGCCCGCTCGTACGCGGTCTACCAGGTCCCGAAGTCGGGCCAGGACTGCCAGGCCACCGACGCCCGCAATCTCGTGGCCGTCGTCACATCACCCACTTTCACCACGAAGACCCCAGGCACCTATCTGGTGACTTCCCTCGACCGCCTCCAGAACGAGAGCGAGCCCGCCAAGGTGACGGTCGCCCCGGTCTGAGAGGCTGGTGCCGAACGGTCTCGACACCCACGGCGAGGTGAGACGATGCTGCGGACGGTAGCCGTAGATCGTAGGGGGACATTCCCGTGAGGCGCGTGCTGGTCGTGTTGGCGACTCTCCTGCTGGTAGGGGGGTTCGCCCAAGCGGGGCAGGCCGAGGACGGCGGCGGGCGCGTGGCGCTCATCGGCGTGCCGGGGCTCCACTGGAACGACATCACTCCGAACGACACGCCCAACCTGTGGCGGCTCGCCGGTGCCAGCGCGATCGGATCACTGTCCGTACGCACGGTCGGCGGCCTGACCTGCCCCTATGACGGGTGGCTCACCGTGTCGGCGGGCACCAGGTCGGCCGCCGGCTACAGCTGCGGCGCGCCCCCGACGCCGGAGGCGCGCGGCGACGGCGCCGTCATCCCCGACTACCGCTACCTCATCGACGTGGCGGGCCAGCGCAACGCGGGCACCCTCGGCGAGGTCCTGAAGGCCGCGGGCAAGTGCTCGGTCGCGGTCGGCCCCGGCGCCGCGCTGGCGCTGGCCGACCGCAACGGCGCCGTGTCCCGCTACCTCGCCTCTCCCGATCAGGTCCCGGCCGCCGACCTGGCGCGGTGCCCGATGGTGGCGGTGGAGGTCGACGACCTGATCCGCCCCTACCTGGCCACCGGCACGCTGCCGCGCGTGCCCGACCAGCTCGGTGCGCGCGAGCGCCGCGACGCGCTGCGCCAGGCCGACGCGAAGACGGGCGCGCTGCTGGCGGCCCTGCCCGCCGACGCGACCATCATCCTGGCCGGCCTGTCGGACCACGGCTCCGTGCCGCACCTGCGGGTCGCGATGCTGCGCCAGCCGGGCGCCCAGGGCCACCTGCTGGGGGCCGCCTCCACGCACCGCGACGACATCTCGATCCTGCCCGACCTGACCGCCACCGCGCTGACCACGGCGGGCGTTCCGGTGCCCGACACGGTCGTGGGCGTGCCGCTCCAGGTGGGCGCGCAGGGCGCGACGATCGACCGGCTGCGCCGCGCCGACGCCACCGCCCAGACGATCCGCTCGGTCAAGGGCATCTACTTCACCGTCATTGCCGTGCTGCAGGTCCTGTTCTACCTGATCGCGTTCCTGCTGCTGCGCCGCCGCAAGGGCCTGCCGTGGGTACGCCTGGCGGCGGTCGCCCTGGCATCACTGCCCGTCTCCAGCTACCTGGTCAACCTGCTGCCCTGGTCCACCCTGCTCGGCCTGATCGGCGGCGTACTCGGCTGGGTGGCGGCCATCACCCTCCTGGCCTGCGCGGGGCCGTGGCGGCGGGCGCCGCTCGGCCCGCTCGCGGTCGTGGCGGGCATCACCGCGCTCACCCTCGCCGGCGACCTGCTGACCGGCACGACCCTGCAGCTCAACAGCATCATGGGCTACAGCGCCGAGGTGGGCGCCCGCTACTACGGCCTGGGCAACATCCCGTTCGCGCTGCTGGCCACCGGCACGCTGCTGGCCACCACGACCATCGCCCACCGTTTCCCGGGCAAGGTGGGCGTGGCGGCGGTGGCGGTGCTGGGGGCGTTCGCGATGGTGCTCGGCGGCTCGGGCATGGGCAGCGACTTCGGCGGCGTCATCGCGTTCGTGCCGGGCATCGCGGTGACCGCGCTGATCCTGGCGGGCAAGCGGGTGTCGATCGTCAAGCTGGGGGCGTTCTGCGTGGCGGGGGCGGTGATCGTGATGACGTTCGCGGTCGTCAACTACCTGCAGCCGCCCGACAAGCAGACCCACCTGGGCCGGTTCGTCGGCCAGGTGCTCACCGGCGAGGCGTTCGACGTCATCCTGCGCAAGCTCAACGCCATGCTCCACACACTGCTCAGCCCCAACCTGATGCCGATCGTGATCGCCGCCGTCGCGTTCCTCGTCTACGCGATCCTGCGCCCCGAACAGGCCTCCGCCGGAGTGGTGCCCGCCGCCTTCACCCACTCCCCCGCGCTGCGGGCCGGCCTGATCGGCACCCTCGTCAGCGGCGTGATCGGCATGCTGGTCAACGACTCGGGCGCGGCCGTGCTCTCGATGGCCCTGGCCCTGGCGATCCCGCTGCTGCTGTCGGCGGGCATCGCCGCGCTGCCGGGGCCGTCAGTCCCACGCGTCGGCGAGCAACTCGCGGGTGTCACGAAGTAGCTGCGGCAACACCTTGGTCTGCGCGACGACCGGCATGAAGTTGGTGTCGCCGCCCCACCTCGGCACCACGTGCTGGTGCAGGTGCGCGGCGATGCCCGCGCCCGCGACCTGGCCGAGGTTCATGCCCACGTTGAACCCCTGGGCGCCGCTCGCCTTGCGCAGCGCGCGCACCGCCCGCTGCGTGAACTCCGCGAGCTCCAGCAACTCCGCGCCATCGAGACAGTCGTAGTCTGGTACGTGCCGATAGGGCACGATCATGAGGTGGCCGGAGTTGTAGGGGTAGAGGTTGAGCACCGCGTACACGACCTCGCCCCTGGCCACGACCAGCCCATCCTCGTCGCTCATCTTGGGAATGGCGTCAAACGGACACCCGTCCTCGGCGCCCGTCCCGGTCGGCTTGCCCTCACCCTTGATGTAGGCCATGCGATGCGGAGTCCACAGACGCTGGAAGTTATCGGGTGCCCCGGCCCCTGCCTGATCGTGCATATCTAGCAGCATAGGGCCCCAGGTCCGGGGACAAACGGCCCAGGCTTCCGGCACAATCGTCAACTTGACCCGGCCCTGAAGGACCGGGCTTGGAGGTAGGGCACCACTGGCTGTGGTGTGGCCTCTTCCGTCCAGACCACCTAGTGGGATGACCACGAACGTTCACCGGGTCGAGTGAGGTGGCGATCCTGGGATGCGCGGTGTCGAGTTGATCGGTCACATCGATCCGGGTACGCCGGGCGATGATCATCATGGCGTCGGCGTCCGGGATGCCCGCTCCGACGATCGCACGGCTGGTCGCGGCGCATGAAGACACCGTGCGGGATGTGATCCATGCCTTCAACGAGATCGGGCTGACCTGCTTGGACCCTCGGTGGGCGGGAGGCCGTCCAGCATCGTTGGGGTCGACCCCGCCACAAAGCCGCGTGATCAAACCCGGTCAACGTTCGTGGTCATCCCACTAGGTTGCCCGCCGAACCCCCTTGGCGTCACGTTTTTCCCTGAGGGAACGCGTTCAGGGCCTCAGGCTGTCTGCCGAGTTCTGGATCTTGGTGAGCAGTTCGGCCAGCCGCCGACGCTCGGCGGAGCTGAGGCGGAGCACCGGCGAGGTGGCCGTGATCCGGTCCATGAGCTTGTGCCAGACCTCGACGCCGCGTTCGGTGAGGGCCAGCACCCGAACCCGGCCGTCGGAGGGGTGTGGGCGTCGTTCGACCAGGCCCGCCTTCTCCAGCTTGGCACTCATGAGCGTGACGTTCGACGGGTCGCACAGGAGGCGGCGGGCGAGTTCGCGCATGGGCACGGGTGGCAGGGCCGGGTTCAGCGCCCACAGCATGCCGGCCTGGGAGCCGCTCAGCTCGAACTCCGCCAGCGTCGCGGTCGCCTCCGCCCTGGCCGTGTCGGCGACGTCGAAGAGTTGAGTGAGTAGTTCGGGAAGGGCCGGTTCCATGGCTCCATGGTAGGCGGTGTTCCTTGAGAAAGTCGTTGAGCACCTCAAGCATATGCTTGAATATCTCAATGAGTTTCTCATGGAAGGAAAACTGATCATGCATGACCTGTCCCACCTCACCGGCCGGACGGCCCTGGTCACCGGCGCCTCCACCGGCATCGGCGCGGCGTTCGCCCGGGAGCTGGCGCGACGCGGCGCCGACCTCGTCCTCGTGGCGCGCTCAGACGCCACGTTGAAGGTCATGGCCGAGTCCCTGACGGCCTCGTACGGCGTGCGGGTCACGGCCGTGCCGCTCGACCTGTCCGATCCGCACGCCTCCGCCCGGCTCTACGAACAAGCCGGCGGCCAGGACATCGACTTCCTGGTGAACAACGCGGGGGTCTCGCACCGGGGCGACGCCGCCGAGGCCGACCCCGGGCGGCTCGCGGCGCTGGTGGACCTCAACGTCCAGGCCGTCATGGGCACCACACTGCGCTTCCTGCCGGGGATGCGGGCCCGGGGCCGCGGCGTGATCGTCAACGTGGCCAGCACCTCGGCCTTCATGCCCATCCCCTATTTGGCCGCCTACGCCGCCAGCAAGGCGTTCGTCCGCTCCTTCACGCAGGCGGTCAGCGCCGAGAACGCGGGCACCGGCGTACGCATCCTGGCCCTCTGCCCCGGCCTGACCGACACGCCCATGACCGCGGGGCCGAATATTGCCGGCGCCGGCAAGAAGCGCGCTCCCGAGCAGGTCGTCGCCACCGCGTTCCGAACGCTGGCCACCCGCAAGTCGTCCGTCGTGGACGGCGGCCGCAACGCGCTGCTCGCCCGGGTCTTCTCTCAGCGCCTCCCAGAGTCGTTCGTTCTGTCCGTTGGCCGCCGCCTGGCCCGTCCCTGAACAGCGTCCCGGAGGAAACTCGAGGCATCCATCGCCGGCACAACCGCTGGGCGAGTTCGACGGCGAGCCTGATCACGTGCACCTGCTGGTGCACTACCCGCCGCCACCCCCGAAAGTCGCCGTCACCGCACCGCTCGGCCCTTGACGGGCCTCCCGCGCTATCGTTTCCTCCCGAGCGTGAACGCCCGCTGTTCCACGACAGATCGCGCTGAACACCGCTCAGAGGAGGCCGCGATGACCGACGCGTTAGCCGACGACACCCCCAAACCGGGCACCACAGAATCCAGCAGCACGGGATACGGCGCCACAGAAGCCAACTCCACGGGATACGGCGACACCGGATCCAGCGCCACGGCATACAGCGACACCGGGACCGACACCGCAGAACGAGGCCCCGACACGTACGGCGTCGGCCCGGTCCGCGCCGCCGGCTCGGGCGGCTTCGGCCGCTCCGGCCGCGGGGTTCGCGGTGTCAGCGCCGACTCCAGCGGCGCCAGCGTCCGCGGAATCGGCGCCGGAGTCCCCGACATCGGCGCCGGCACCGCAGAGCCCAGCCCCAGCGGACCTGGCCTCTCTGCAACTGGCGCCGCTAGAACTGACCTCTCCGGATCTGGCACCACCGATTCTGGTCTCGCTGGCCATGTAGCTGCTGTATCTGGCTCCGCCGGATCTGAGGCCGCCAGATCCGGCCCCGCCTTCGGACCTGACCTCACCGGGCCTGGGCCCACTGGACTCGGCCTTTCCGACCCTGGACCCCATGCATCTGCAGCCGCCAGCTCTGGACCCACTGGATCTGGCCTCTCTGACCCTGGGCCCAATGCATCTGCGGCCGCTGGCTCTGGGGCTCTTGGCTCTGAGGCCGCTGGCTCCGGGCCTACTGGACTCGGGCCCGCTGGGCTTGGCGGCGCCGCCGCGCCCGGCACCGCCGCGTCCACCGCCGTCGGATCCGGCGCCTCGCCGTACACCGGTGCCGCCCCCTACTCCGGTACCGCTCCGTACGGAGAGGCGGTCGCGCCGGCGTTCGCTGGAGAGCAGCCGTCTGCTGCCGCAGCCGTGGTGAAGGGCCGGATCAAGGTCGCGGACGAGGTGGTGGAGAAGGTGACCTTCCTCGCGGTGATGGAGGTGCCGGGCGTGGCGGACCTGGGCGGCGACCTCGCCCGAGCCTTCGAGTCGGTCCGCGACCGCATCGGCATCGGCTCCCGGCGCGGCACCCAGGGCATCAACGCCCAGATCCAGGACCGCCAGGTGGCGGTGAGCCTGACGATCGTGGTCGAGTACGGCCACGTGGTGATGGAGGTCGCCACCGCCGTCAAGACCAACGTGGCCCGCAGTGTCAGCCGCATGCTCGGCCTGCGGGTAACCGAGGTGAACGTCACGGTCGACGACGTCCGCCTCCCGGGCGAACCCCAACCCACCGCAGACCCCCCGGAACCAGACCCCTTCTGAACGGAGAGGAAACCCACGCAAGCCCCCGGGCCCCGGACGCGACGCCAGAGCACCGACCCGAAGCCGGGGGTCCGAACACCGGTCGGGCCGGGGCGGCGGGCCAACGGGCAGGGCGGGGTCGGGGTGGTGGCCCAACGGGCCGACCGCCTTCGGCGTCAGAGGTCTGGTCCCGGGTGTGGCGGCAGGGTGTCGCTGGGATGTGTCAGGACAGGGTGTCGGCCAGGCGGTGGATCTGGTCCGGGTCGGAAGCCCAGCAGTAGAGCATCAGCTCGTCGGCGCCGATGCCGGTGAACGCCGTGACGGCGTCCCGGATCCGGGCGGGTGTGGTGAGCAGGCCGTCCAGCATGTGCTCGGCACGGCCGGTGAACGCGTAATAGCCGCCCATCTCCTTCCGGGCCTCCGCGACCACCGCGTCCGGGCCGAGGGCGACGTTGACCTGGGCGACCAGCCGGGGACGGCCCTCGCGGCCAGCGAGCGCCCAGCGCTGTTCCACGTCGCGGAAGGCCGTGTCCATCCACCCGGGCCCCAGGCCCGCGCCGAGGAAGCCGTCACCCCATCGGGCGACACGCTCGAAGACGGCCGGGACGAAGCCGCCGAACAGCACCTCGGGGCCGCCTGGACGGGCGGGCGCGGGACCGATCGGACCGACTCCGACTCCGACTCCAGCTCCGCCGCAGCCGTCGCCATCGCTGGCGCTGGCGCCGTACGGCTCGCCGGACCAGGCGCGGCGCAGGAGGGCGAGCTGCTCGTCCAGGCGGCGCCCCCGCCGGTGGACGTCGGCGCCGGCCGCCAGGTAGTCGTCCTCGCGCCCGGCCGTGCCGATGCCGAGCGTGAACCGGCCACCGGACAGGCGGTCGAGCGTGGCGGCCTGCTTGGCCAGGACAGCGGTGTTGTGGAGGGGCGCGATCAGTACCTCGGTCTGGAGGCGGACGCGCGAGGTGGCGCCGGCCAGGACGGCGAGGGTGACCAGCGGCTCGGGGTTGTCGTAGACGAGCCGGTCGAGCAGGCCGAGCGCGCTGAAGGGGCCGGCGTCGGCGCGGCGGGCCCAGGTCAGCAGCTGCGCGGGGTCGTTGATGGGAAGGCCGAGACCTACGTTCATCGGGAGAACACTCCTTCGAAAGGGCATGCGAACAGTCGCACCGCCCCTCCGGGTCCTCACACGCGATGTGCGGGCCTGCTTCCGCTCTGCGGCATCTCTCTGGGAAGCGTGATCTTCAGAGTACGGTCAGCGTACCGCATGCCCGAGCCCACCAACCTTTTCATCCCGCCATAGCGGATATTTACCGAGATGAGAGGATATTTCCGCATATGGAGCGCGTCGGCTGACAAAGCGCCGAAGCACTGGTGGCCCGGGGCTCCTGTTGCTAGCGTTCGTGCACCGCGGTGATCACTCCCGCGGATGAACACCGACCGGGCTCACCATGCCCTCAGCGCCCGGCCCAACTCCCCAATCGAAAGGGACTCTTTCATGGCCAAGTCATGGATCGTCGCTGTCCTGCTCTGCTTCTTCCTGGGCGCGCTCGGCGTCCACCGCTTCTACGTCGGCAAGATCGGCACCGGCATCCTCCAGCTCATCACCCTCGGCGGTCTGGGTGTCTGGGTGCTGATCGACTTCATCATGATCCTCATCGGGAAGTTCACCGACAAGCAGGGCCAGCCCCTGGCCAAGTAATGACGCACGAAGGGGTACGGCGGACGCCCGCCGTACCCCTTCGACAACCGAACGTCAGACCTGGACGCGGCGCTCCACGGCGTTGATGATCTCAGCGATCGCCTCGTCCACCGGGATGCCGTTCTTCTGCTCGCCGCTGCGATAGCGGAAGGACACCGCGCCGTTGGCGAGGTCGTCGTCGCCCGCGAGCAGCATGTAGGGGACCTTCGACTTCTGCGCGTTGCGGATCTTCTTCTGCATGCGGTCGTCGGCCGCGTCGACCTCGACCCGGATCCCGCGCTCACGCAGCTTCTTGGCGACATCCTGCAGATAGGCCACATGGGCATCGGCGATCGGGATGCCGACCACCTGCACCGGAGCCAGCCAGGCGGGGAAAGCGCCCGCGTAGTGCTCGGTCAGCACGCCGAGGAAGCGCTCGACGGAGCCGAACAGCGCGCGGTGGATCATGACGGGGGTCTGCCGGCTGCCGTCGGCCGCCTGGTATTCGAGACCGAAGCGCTTGGGCTGGTTGAGGTCGAGCTGGATCGTGGACAACTGCCAGGTGCGGCCGATGGCGTCCTTGGCCTGAACGGAGATCTTCGGCCCGTAGAAGGCCGCGCCGCCCGGGTCGTCCACCAGCTCCAGCCCGGACTCGGTGGCGACCTGGCGCAGCGCCTGCGTCGCCTCCTCCCACTCGGCGGGGTCGCCGATGAACTTGTCGGAGTCGTCGCGGGTGGACAGCTCCAGGTAGAAGTCGAGCAGACCGAAATCACGCAGCACGCTGAGCACGAACCTCAGCAGCGACTTGATCTCGTCGGCCATCTGCTCTCTGGTGGTGTAGATGTGCGCGTCGTCCTGCGTCATGCCGCGCACCCGGGTCAGCCCGTGGACCACGCCCGACTTCTCGTAGCGGTAGACCGAGCCGAACTCGCACAGCCGCAGCGGCAACTCCCGGTAGGACCGCCCGCGCGCCCTGAAGATCAGGTTGTGCATCGGGCAGTTCATCGGCTTGACGCGGTATTCGATGCCCTCCAGCTCGAAGGCCGGGAACATGTCGTCGGCATACCAGGGCAGGTGGCCCGAGGTCTCGAACAGCGACGACTTGGTGATGTGCGGGGTGTTGACGAACTCGTAGCCCGCCTCGGCCTGCCGCCTGCGCATGTAGTCTTCCATCTCCTTGCGGATGATCCCGCCCTTGGGATGGAAGATCGGCAGGCCGCTGCCCAGCTCCGGCGGGAAACTGAACAGGTCGAGCTCCACGCCCAGCTTGCGATGGTCGCGCTTTTCGGCCTCTTCAAGGAGCTTGAGGTATGCGTCCTGCTTGTCCCGCGACTCCCACGCGGTGCCGTAGATGCGCTGCAGCTGCGGGTTCTTCTCGCTGCCGCGCCAGTAGGCGCCGCCGGAGCGCATCAGCTTGAACGCCGGGATGGACCTGGTGGTGGGCACGTGCGGGCCGCGGCACAGGTCCTTCCAGCACAGCTCGCCGGTCTTCGGGTCGAGGTTGTCGTAGATGGTCAGCTGCCCGGCGCCGACCTCGACGCCGGCGTGCTCGTCGGAGTCGGCGCCGCCCTTGAGCCCGATGAGCTCGAGTTTGTACGGCTCGGCGGCCAGCTCCTCGCGGGCCTCGTCGTCGGAGACGGCCCGGCGGGAGAACAGCTGGCCCTGCTTGACGATCTCGCGCATGCGCTTCTCGACGCGCTTGAGATCGTCGGGGTGGAAGGCCTGCTCGACGTCGAAGTCGTAGTAGAAGCCGTTCTCGACGGGCGGCCCGATGCCGAGCCTGGCCCCGGGGAACAGCTCCTGCACCGCCTGCGCCATGACGTGGGCGGTGGAGTGGCGGACGATGGCCCGGCCCTCGTCGCTCGCGACCTCGATCGGCTCGACGACGTCGCCCTCGGCGACCTGGTGGGCCAGGTCGCGGGCCTCTCCGTTGACCCTGGCGGCGATGACGGTGCGGCCGTCGGCCTCCAGCGCGTCACCGGCCGTCGTGCCGGCCGCGACCACACGCTCGGCTCCGGCGAGGGTGATGCGTAGCTCGGCTGACACGGTGACTCCCTTGGATAGCACTGTCGTGGTGAACACCGATGCTATCGCGGGTGAAACCCCAGCCTTGTCAGGTCTTCCCGGCTTCCGTGGAAGACGTTGCGGTCGAGCGGACTGTTCGCATACTGATGAATCGTCCAGTCCCGCCAGGGGCTGGGCACCAGCGGCTCGCCGCGGGGTTTCTCCGGGCTGGCGATCCACAGTGGATAGTCGCCGAGGCCCGCGCAGTTGCCCGCGCGGGCGAACGACTGGAAGGTGTAGACGAACGGGCGCACACCGCCGTGCCGCTCCACGTAGTGACACCAGCGGCGGGCGTGGTGGGCGACCTGCTCGGGCCGGAGCCCGTCGTTGTTCTCCAGGTCGAGCGCGACCAGGTCGCCACGGCGCAGCCCGCCCGCCGCCGTGATCGCGCGCAGGAAGTGGCGCGCGTGCTCGGCCGCGTCGCCCTTCGGACGCGCGAAGTGGTAGGCGCCGCAGACGATCCAGCTCTCCCGCATGCCCTGCCAGTTGCGGGCGAAGTACTGGTCGGTGTAGTCGCCGCCCTCGGTGGCCTTGGCGAAGGCGAAGCTGACCCCCGCTCCCGCGTGGTCGGTCCAGTCGACGGAGCCCTGCCAGTTGGACACGTCTATGCCATGCAGCTCGCGCTTCACCTTGCGGGAGTTTATTCGGATGCCTCCCGGTCCCTGGGCCGACGCGCCGATCAGAGAAGCGTCTTGAGGAATGCCCTGGTACGTTCCCGCTTGGCGAACTCGGAGGCCACGAACTCCGTCACCCCGGCCTTGGCCAGCGCGTCGATCTGGGCGCCCACGCTGTCCTCGTCGCCGACGATCGCCACGTCGCCCGGTCCGGCCGCGCCTTCCCGGTCGAGCATGGCCCGGTAGGAGGGCAGTTGGCCGTAGATGGAGAAGACCTCGTTGGCGCGGGCCCTGGCGGCGTCGGCGTCGTCGGTCACGCAGATCGGCAGCGAGCAGACCACGCGCGGCGCGGGCCGCCCGGCCTCGCTCGCGGCGGCGGTGATGACGGGCGTGACGTGCTCGGCGACGGTCCTGGGGCCGGTCATCCAGAGCACGGTGCCGTCGGCGACGGTGCCGGCCAGCTTGAGCATGCGCGGGCCCAGGGCCGCGATCAGCACCCGCACCCCTGCTCCGGGCGTGGTGAGCCGGGCGTGACCCCTGAGGGTTTCGCCGTCGTAGTCGACCTGCTCGCCGCGGGTGGCCGGCATCAGGATGTTCAGGTACTCCTTCATGTGGCTGGCGGGCCGTTCGAAGCTGTAGCCGAACATGTTCTCGATGACGATCTGGTGCGACAGGCCGATGCCCAGCGACAGCCGCCCGCGGACCGCCGCGTTGACCGTCATGGCCTGCTGGGCGAGCGCGAGAGGGTGGCGCGGGTAGGTCGGCACCACGGCGGTGCCGAGCTCGATGCCGGGCACCTGGCTGCCCGCCACGGCCAGCGCGGTGAGGGCGTCGAGGCCGAAGATGTGCGACAGCCAGGCGGAGGCGAAGCCGTCGTCGGCCGCCTGGGCGAGGCTGTCGCGGAGCCCGCCCAGCGGGTCCGGGTCCTTGGATTCATTCAGGAGCAGCCCGATACGCATGGCAACAGAACTCCATTCTAGTGACTGACGCGAGTCTAGCCGACGGTCTCCCTACGGCCACTCGTAAAGTGGCCCCATGAGCCACGAACGCGCCGGACAACCCGCCCAGCCCGCCGACCTGGTCGACGTCGCCAAGCTGGTCACCGCCTACTACGCCCTCCACCCCGATCCCGATGAGGTGGCGCAACGGGTGGCGTTCGGCACCTCCGGGCATCGTGGCTCGTCGCTGAACACGGCGTTCAACGAGGATCACATCCTCGCCACCAGCCAGGCGATCTGCGAGTACCGCCACGCCCAGGGCACCGACGGGCCTTTGTTCCTCGGCATCGACTCCCACGCGCTGTCGGAGCCGGCGAGGGTGTCGGCGCTGGAGGTGTTCGCGGCCAACGGGGTGCGGGTGCTCATCGACAGCCGTGACGGCTACACGCCGACGCCCGCCGTCTCGCACGCGATCCTCACCCACAACCGGGGCCGGTCCACCGGGCTGGCGGACGGGGTGGTGATCACGCCGTCGCACAACCCGCCGGCCGACGGCGGCTTCAAGTACAACCCGCCGCACGGCGGTCCGGCCGACACCGACGCCACGACCTGGATCCAGGACCGGGCCAACCGCCTGCTGGCCGGAGGCATGAAGAACATCCTCCGCATCCCGTACACGAAGGCTCTGCGGGCGGACACGACCGGGCGTTACGACTTCGTCGGCGCGTACGTGGCCGACCTGCCCTCGGTCCTCGACCTCGACGCGATCAGGTCGGCGGGGGTACGGATCGGCGCGGACCCGCTCGGCGGGGCCAGCGTGGCCTACTGGGGGGAGATCGCCGAGCGGCACCGGCTCGACCTGACCGTGGTCAACCCGCTGGTGGACCCGACATGGCGGTTCATGACGCTCGACTGGGACGGGAAGATCCGGATGGACTGCTCGTCGCCGTACGCCATGGCCTCGCTGATCGCCAGTCGCGACAAGTACCAGATCTCCACCGGGAACGACGCCGACGCCGACCGGCACGGCGTCGTCACGCCCGACGGCGGGCTGATGAACCCCAACCACTACCTGGCCGTGGCGATCTCCTACCTCTACGCGCACCGCGACGGCTGGCCCGCGAGTGCCGGGGTGGGCAAGACGATGGTCAGCAGCGGGGTCATCGACCGCGTGGCGGACTCGCTCGGGCGGCGGCTGTACGAGGTGCCCGTGGGCTTCAAGTGGTTCGTGCCGGGGCTGCTGGACGGCTCACTCGGGTTCGGCGGCGAGGAGAGCGCGGGGGCGTCGTTCCTGCGCCGCGACGGGTCGGTGTGGACGACGGACAAGGACGGCGTGATCATGGCGCTGCTGGCGTCGGAGATCCTCGCGGTCACGGGGCGCTCGCCGAGCGAGCACTACCGGGACCTCACCGCCCGCTACGGCGAGCCGGCGTACGCCCGGGTGGACGCGCCTGCGACACGGGAGGAGAAGGCGGTGCTGGGCAAGCTGTCGGCCGACCAGGTCACGGCGACGTCGCTGGCCGGCGAGCCGATCACCTCGGTGCTGACGGCGGCGCCGGGCAACGGGGCGCCGCTGGGCGGGGTGAAGGTGTCGACGGAGAGCGCCTGGTTCGCCGCCCGGCCGTCGGGGACCGAGGACGTCTACAAGATCTACGCCGAGTCGTTCAAGGGGCCTGACCACCTGGCTGAGGTCCAGGAGGCGGCCCGCTCCCTGGTCTCCGCCACCCTGGGCTGAGGCCAGATGGCGGCCGGGGTCAGGTCAGTTCGCGGCCGGACTGGGCGTCCACGCGGGTGCGGCCCAGGTCGGCGCGGCGGCCCGCTTCGACGCCGGCGCGGTAGCCGGTGCCGCTGGTGCGCGGCACGGTGAGCCGGATGCGCGGGTAGTGCGCCGCCACCACCCGCTCCACCTCCGCCCGCCGGTCCGCCAGGACGAGCGCGGTGCTCGCGGCGGGCGCCCGCTCCTCGGCCCGCGTCTCGGCCTCGCGCAGCAGCCGGTACACCTCGTCGGTGAACCCGAGCAGCCACGACCGCCGGTAGGCGCGCATCGCGGTGTCGGGCGGCCGTACCCTGGCCAGGCCCGTGGCCATCTGCAGCAGCAGCGAGGTGGCCAGCACGTCGGCCCGCTCCAGGTCGGCGGCGAAGCCGAAGACGTGCACCCGCTGCCCGCCGTCGCCGCGCCCGATGAGCAGGGGGCGGCAGCGCAGGGCCTGCGCGACCAGGCTGACCAGCCGCGCCTTCTCCCTGGCCCAGGGGTTGGGCAGGGTGACGATCCGGTCGCCCGGCGTCTGGCGGGCGTCGGCGGGGTCGAGGGAGTCGATGCCGTACTTGGCCATGAGCGAGGCCGCCGCCGCCATGAATGTGGCCCGCTCGTGCTCGTTGTCGGTGCGTTCGGCCTTGGCCAGGAGCTTCCTGACCCGTTCGAGCGTGCGCTCCCTCAACCCGCTCCCCCGAACGTGCTCTAGAACTTCGTGGTCAGCATCCGCCCGTCGTCGGCGATGGCCGGGAAGGCGCCGGTGTCCACGATGCCATGCTGCTGGTACAGAGCCTCGATGAGCGCGTGCGCCTCGGGCTCCAGCTTCCACAGGGCACGATACTGGCGGGCGGCGGGCAGTGAGAGGCCGATCTCCTGCGCGATGTCGACCGTACGCGGCACGATGCCCTTGGCGATCTGCCGGTCCCAGTAGTCGCGGGCGGAGCGCATCAGCGCGGCCCGCTGGGCGGTGTCGACGACCTGCGGCGTGGTGTCGAAGACCTGGATGTCCTCGTCGTCGTCCTGTACGAGCTCGACCAGCGCGGGCGGCAGGGCGGGGCGGGCGGGGACGGGGTGGTGGTCGGCCTCGGGCTCCCAGGGCACCCGCGGGTCGGCGTCGATGAGGGCGGAGGTGTTGTACAGGGCGGCGATCTGGGCGAGCAGCGCCTCCTGGCGACCCTGGTCGACGGCCAGCCCGGTGTGCTCGACGGCCTGGTCCATGGCCTTGTCGAGCTTGGCCAGCGCGGCGCGCATCTTGCGCTCGGAGCCGCCGCTCTCGCGCAGCGCCTTGGCCCGCTTGGCGGCCAGCGCGACGCGGGTGAGCCTGCGGTGCGCGTCGACCTCGCTCGCGGTGCGGTCGCTCACCTCGGCCAGGCCCACCCTGACCAGCAGCCGTTCGGGGGTGAGCCGCCAGTTGATGCGGCCCGTGCCCCTGATGCGGTGGCGCTCGATGGCCATGCCGCGCTCCCACAGCCAGGCGGCGACCAGCGGCGCGGCGAGCCGGAAGACGGCCTCGGGCAGGCTGCGCGCGTCCATGCTGGACAGTACGGCGGTCAGGCAGGTCAGCGCCCACACCGCGATGCCGTCGATCCCGGCGGAGAAGTTCTCGCGCATGTTGCGGCGGGCCCGCACGGCCGAAGTGATGATCGCGACCTCGATGAACGCGAACAGCAGCAGCCGCAGCGGCCCGTCGAGGCCGAGCACGTCACCGGAGAAGCGCCACATGCCCTGGGCGGAGACACCGGTCGCGATGGACGCGGCCACGACGGTCAGGACGTCCTCGATGGGACGGGGGGCGATATAGCGCGAGACCAGCCAGGACAGGGCCCGCCAGGTGACCCTGAGTATCAGGTAGGCGAGCACCAGCCCAGCCAGGCCCAGCAGCGCGATGACCGCGGTGGCGAACGGCTTTTCGGCGACGAAGGCAGCAATTTCCTCGAATGTGGGCATCAGTCACTATCCGTGAGGCTCAAACTCCGCTTATAGCGAGATCATCGCAGAACACGGCGTACCTGTACGCCAAACGGCCTCTGCTGCCCCGCTTTGCCCACGTTTACCACAAACATCCCCCATCGCAGGAGATCTCGCGTTCCTGAAGGTGGTGACGCACAATGGAGCGGGTTGGCGAAGGAGGCCGAGGAGGGCTTCGTGAGCAAGCGATCCCGCAGACGCCGTGTTCTCCCCAGTGGGGCTCCGAGCTGGCTGCCCGGCTTCGGGCCGGGCGAGCCGCACGGCCCGGACGACGACGACTTTCCCTTCGACGAACCGGGCGGAGGGCGGGGCGGGGTTCGCGAGCCGCGCCGGCCCAAACCGGCGCCGCCGTCCCTGGTGGCGGAGGCCCCGCTGCCCGAGCCGCCGTTGTGGGCGCACGACCGGTCGGTCCCACCGCCGGACGAGGTCACCAGGGTGCTGGCGCTCGACTGACCCTGGCCAGATCGCGTCCTGCCAGATGGGACCATCTATGTAGGGATTTATCCCAACATCGTGTGATGTATCCCCAGCAGGACGGATTTCGATGTCAGACACAGACGACTTCCCCCTCGTCCAGTTCATGCGCGAGGGCTTCGATCCCGTCGCCGAGCTCGCCCGCATCCGTACGGAGCAGCCGGTGTTCCCGATGCGGATCCCGGGTGACCAGACGGTGTATCTGGTCACCCGGTACGAGGACGTGCGAAGCGTGCTGGCCGACCACGAACGGTTCAGCAACGACTTCGGCAACGTGATCGGTCTGGGCACCAGCCAGGAGGACCCGGGCGGCCTGGGCTTCCGGGATCCGCCCGAGCACACCAGGCTGCGCAAGTACCTGACGCCGGAGTTCACCATGCGCCGCCTGCGCAGGCTGGTGCCGCGCATCGAGGCCATGGTCGAGGAGTACCTGGACCGGATGGCGGCCAAGGGCTCGTCCGCCGATCTGGTGGAGTCGTTCGCGCTGCCGATCCCCTCTCTGGTCGTGTGCGAGCTGCTGGGTGTGCCGTACGAGGAACGGTCCGATTTCCTGAAGATCAGCACGAACCGCTTCGACCTCACCGCCGGCCCCGAGGCGTCGCTTCAGGCGGTCAACGACGCGATGGCGTACCTGACGGACCTGGTCGCCCGCGAGCGGCAGAACCCCGGCGACGGCCTGCTCGGGCAACTGCTGCGCGACCACGGTGACGACCTCGACGACCGGACGCTGGCCAGCATGGCCGACGGCCTGCTCACCGGCGGCCACGACACCAGCACGAGCATGCTCGCGCTCGGCACGCTCTGGCTGCTGGAGAACCCCGAGCAGGCCGCCCGGGTACGCGAGGACGACGACTACATCGAGCAGGTGGTCGAGGAGCTGCTGCGGTACATGACCGTGGTGCAGGTGGCCTTCCCCCGCTTCGCCCGCGAGGACCTGGACCTGCTCGGCCACCCGGTCAAGAAGGGCGAGATGGTGCTCTGCTCGCTCACGGCGGCCAACCGCGACCCCCACCTCGGCGAGGGGATCGAGCAGGTCCGGCCGGAGCGGGCGACGGCGGGCTCGCACCTGGCCTTCGGCCACGGCATCCACCGCTGCATCGGGGCGCCCCTGGCCCAGATGGAGATGCGCATCGCCTTCCCCGCGCTGCTGCGCCGCTTCCCGGGGCTCCACGTGGCGGGTGAGGTGCCGTTCAGAAAGCTTGCCATCGTCTATGGCGTGGAGAAGCTACCCGTAGCGTGGTAGAGCGGTTACGTTCACAGGTGTGAACGAGCCTGTCATCGACCTGACCGCGATCAGCGCCGTCGTCTTCGACACCGACGGCGTGGTCACCGACACCGCTCGGGGGCACGCGGCCGCCTGGAAGCATGTCTTCGACGCGTTCCTGCGCGGACGCTCGGCGCCCTTCGACATCCGTGACGACTACCTGCGGCACGTCGACGGCCGTCCGCGGCTCGACGGCGTCCGTACGTTCCTGGCCTCCCGCGGCATCACGCTGCCGGAGGGCGCCCCCGACGACGAGGCGGGGGCGCCCACCGTGCACGGGCTCGGCCTGGCCAAGGACCGGCTGTTCATGGCGCAGGTGGACAAGTACGGGGTGGCCGCCTTCCCCTCGACCGTGGCGCTGCTGCACGAGCTGCGCCGCAGGGGGGCGCGCACCGCGGCCGTCTCCGCCAGCCTGCACGGCCGCAAGCTGGTCGGCTCGGCGGGCGTGCTGCACCTGTTCGACCTGCTGGTCGACGGCAACGACGCGGCCCTGATGAACCTGCCGGGCAAGCCGGACCCCGCGCTGTTCCTGGAGGCGGTCCGCCGCCTGGACCTGCCCGCGGCCAAGGCGGGCCTGATCGAGGCGGCGCTGCCGGGGATCGAGGCGGGCCGCAAGGGCGGCTTCGGGCTCGTCATCGCGGTCGACCGGCACGGCGAGACCGCCGAGCTGAGCGCCCAGGGCGCCGACGTGGTGGTGAAGGACCTCGTGGAGCTGGCCGTGCGGGGCAGGGTCCTACCCTTGACCTCGTGACGGTGCTCATCGATCCCCCCGCCTGGCCGGGGCCGCGCGGCCTCATGTGGTCGCATCTGGTCAGCGACAGCTCCCTGGAAGAACTGCACGCCTTCGCGGTACGGCTCGGCGTGCCGGAGCGGGCGTTCGACCGCGATCACTACGACGTGCCGGAGACCGTGCACGCCCGGGCCGTGGAGCTGGGCGCGGAGGCGGTCAGCTCGCGCGAGCTACTGCGCCGCCTCATCGCCGGCGGGCTGCGCCGCCGCAAGCGCCGCTAGCTCTTGGCTCATGTTGGCCCGCGCGCGCTCCTCCCACAGCTGGTGCGCTTCGTCGGTCCGATAGAGCCTGGGTACGGCCAGGAGCCTGCGCAGCACCCCGGCCCGGCCCTGGCGGAACAGCTCGTCGGGCACGTGCGCGTACTCCTGGCGGATCTGGCCCGTGTAGCTCTCGTAGCCGGGACCGCCCAGGACCGCCAGGTCGGCGTCGCACAGGACGGCGCCGTCTCGGTCGTCCTCGGCCAGCGTGTCGTGCGCGGCTGTGAGCCGTACCAGCCTGGCCACCTCGGCGACCCTTTCGGCGGGCACGCCGCAGCGGGGCAGCCGCGCCTGGGCCAGCTGGGCGCTGCGCTCCTCGTCCCAGCCCGGCCGCCCGTCGTAGACGGCGTCGTGGAACCAGGCGGCCAGCCGCACCGCGACGGGGTCGTCGGCGGCGTCCGCCAGCCGGTCGATCGCGCCGAGCACGGCGGCGAGGTGGTCGAGCGTGTGATAGCGGCGGTGCGGCTCGGCCCACCGGGCGACCAGCTCGGCACCGGTGGCCCTGGCCGCCGGCGAGTCCGCCACCAGGGTGAGCCAGTCGTCGCGCATGAGACCCACGGTAGATCACCCCACCCACCGACTCACCAGCACGGGCGGCACGCGCAGCGCGGGCGGCGGGGCACCAGCGGCGCGGGAGACCCAGGCAGTGGGCGAACCCCTGGACGGTGGGGCCAACAGGCGCGACGCACCCCGCAGTGCAGCGCACGTCCCAAGCGCGTGGACGGGCGAAGCGGACACGGGCAGTGGACACGGCGGGCGCGGGCGGCGGGCGCGGTGAGCAGGCGCGCCGGACGGCGGGCGTATCCGGACGGCGGGCGTATCCGGACGGCGGGTGCGTGGGTGAGGGCTGTGTACCGAGATCTACCGCCTTGATAGCGTTCTGGGCATGGGGCCGAGCGCGAGGGATCCCCGGCGCATGCCGCGCTGGCGGGAGTTGCGTGCCGTGCTGCCGCCCAGGCCGCGGCCGTTCCCGTCGATGGAGCGGCGGCTCGCCGCGGCGGCTGATCTGGCGGACGTGCGGCGGCTGGCGTGGCGGCGGGCTCCGCGGGTGGTGTTCGACTACGTCGACGGTGCGGCCGAGGCGGAGCGGTCGCTGGACAGGTCGGTGGCGGCGTTCGCGCGGGCCGAGCTGCGGCCGCGGGTGCTGCGGGACGTGTCCGAGGCGCCCACGGCGGTGGAGGTGCTCGGCAAACGGATCGCGATGCCGGTCGTGCTCGCGCCCACCGGGTTCACCCGGATGATGCACCGCGACGGCGAGCGGGCCGTGGCCAGGGCGGCGGCCCGGGCGGCCGTGCCGTACACGCTGTCCACGATGGGGACCACGACGCCCGAGGACGTGGTGGCGGCGGCGCCGGACGGCTGGAACTGGTTCCAGCTCTATGTCGTGCGCGATCGCGGGCGCAGCCGCGAGACGCTCGACCGAGCCCGCGAGGCGGGCATGGAGGTGCTGGTCGTCACCGTGGACGTGCCGGTGGCGGGGGCGCGGCTGCGTGACGTGCGGCACGGCATGACGATGCCGCCCGCCCTGCGCTGGCGCGGCGTCCTGCAGGCGCTGGGCCGTCCGGCCTGGTGGTTCGACTTCCTCACCAGCGAGCCGCTCCGCTTCGCCACCGTAGACGGCGCGCCGGACGACCTGGCGGGGATCACGAACCTGATGTTCGATCCGACGGTGACGCTGCGCGACCTGGAGTGGATCCGGTCGGTCTGGCCGGGCCCGCTGCTGGTCAAGGGGGTGCAGCGGGTGGACGACGCCAAGGACCTGGCGGCGGTGGGGGTGGACGGGCTGGTCGTCTCCAACCACGGCGGGCGCCAGCTGGACCGCGCTCCGACCCCGCTGGAGCTGCTGCCCGAGGTGGTGGCCGCGGTCGGCGACCGCACGGAGGTGTTCCTGGACGGCGGGGTGCGCAGCGGCGCGGACATCGCGATCGCGGTGGCGCTGGGCGCGCGAGCCTGTTTCGTCGGCCGGGCCTACCTGTACGGGCTGATGGCGGGCGGTGAGGCGGGCGTGGACCGGGTGCTGGCCCTGCTCCGCGCCGAGCTGGTCCGCACGCTGCAACTGCTGGGTGTGGGCGGGGTGAAGGGGCTCGACCCCGACTGCGTACGCCTGCGGTAGAACGACTTTATTTAATACTTAGGCAATAGTCGTGACGGATTGCCGGAAGGCGGCCTCCCGGAAGAACGCCTCGATGACGAGTGTGGCGGCGCCCAGCGCCACGGCGTCAGCGCCGAGGCGACCGAGCACGATCGAGTCGCCGCTGAACGGCTGGGCCAGCGTGTTGGCGGCGGTCGCGGCGCGGATCTCCTCGAGCAGCCGCCCGCCGAGCATCAGGCCCGCCCAGCCGCCGATCACGATGCGTTCCGGGTTGAACAGGTGGACCAGGCTCGACAGGCCGGCCCCGAGCATCTCGACGGTCTCGCTGACCACCGGCGACCCCGACTCCAGCACCCCGGCCAGCGCCGACTCCTCGTCGGCCGAGTCGGCGACGACGCCCGCCCGCTCCAGGATGGCCTCGGCCCCCACGTACGCCTCCAGGCAGCCGCGCGCGCCGCAGCGGCAGGGCCGGCCGCCCGCGACGACCTTGAGGTGGCCGACCTCACCGGCGGCCTTTCCCGCGCCCCGGTAGATGCTCCCGTCCGCGACGATCATGCCGCCCACGCCGGAGCCCATCAGCACCATGATCGCGTCACGGGTGCCACGTCCCGAGCCGAACCAGAGCTCGGCCTGGCCCATCGTCTTGGCGCCGTTGTCCACATACAGCGGCAGCGAGGTGCCCGCCCGCAGCAGCGCGCCGAGCGGCACGGCCTCCCAGCCGAACGTCTTGGCGCGCACCAGCGCGTCGGGGCCCGGCTCGACGATGCCCGGCACCCCGACGCCGACGCCCAGCACCTGGCCGGCGGGGATCCCGCCCTCGGCGATCACCGCGTCGACGCCGGTGAGGATGTGGCGGGCGACCAGCTCGGGGTCGTGCCTGGCCGAGCGCACCGCGTAGTGCGCCCTGGCGCGTTCCTTCATCTCCAGGTCGAACAGCTCGACCCGGACCTGCGTCTCCCCCACGTCCACGCCGATCGCGTAGCCGTAGACGGGGTTGACGCGGAGCAGCACGCGGGGGCGGCCACCGTCGGAGTCGACCTGACCCGCCTCGACCACGACGTTGTCGGCGAGCAGGTCGCCCGTCATGGTGCTGACCGTCGCCGCGCTCAGCCCGGTCACCCCGCACAGGTCGTTGCGGCTGGCCGGGCCGCCGAAGTACAGCGCCCGCAGCAGCATCGCGCGGTTTCCCCTGCGGAGGTCCCGCACCGTCCTGCGCTGTGGCGTGCCCATCGTCCCGTCCTCTCCCGAGTGCCCCGTCATGTTAGTTCAAAGCGCGAAGCCTGGTGTTACCGAAGTGTTTCTTCGGTGCTCCTGACTTTATTCAAGACTTAGATTATGGTCTGCCCATCCCCCCGATGAGGAGTAGACAATGAGCCGAGCAGTCGTCCGAGGAGCCGCGGTGGCGGTACTCGTGGCCGGGCTCGCCGCCTGTGGCGGCGGCCAGGGGTCGGGCAATGAGAAGACACTCACCTTCTGGATGTACCAGGACCGCACACCGCAGGCCGGTCAGGTCATCGAGAAGGTCCGCAAGGACTTCGAGAAGGCCAATCCCGGCGTCACGGTCAAACTCGTCAAGATCCCCAAGGACGACTACAACACCAAGCTGGGCGGCGCCGTGGCCGGCAAGAGCGCGCCCGACGCCGGGATACTCGACCAGCCCCTGGTCTCCAAGTACGCGCTGGACGGCACGATCAAGGAGGTGCCCGCCGGGCTGATCGACGAGAGCGCCTTCTACAAGGGCGCGCTCGACACCAACCGGGCCGGCGGCAAGCTCTACGGCCTGCCCGCCGACCAGACCTGCGTGGCGCTGTTCTACAACAAGAAGCTGGTCCCGACGCCGCCCAAGACCTGGGACGAGATGAAGGCGACGGCCGCCCGGGTGCACCAGGCCGACGCGAACGTCGCCGGGATGAACGTGCCCAAGGGCGACGGCTACGGCGCCTGGATGTTCCCCGGCGTCGTGCACGGCGCGGGCGGCCAGATGGTCGACGACGCGGGCAAGAAGGTGCTGTTCGACCAGCCGCCGGCGGTCGAGGCGCTGCAGCTCTGGGTGGATCTGCTGAAGTCGTCGCCGCGCAAGATCACCGACTCGGACAAACCCTTCGAGAACGGCCTGGCCGCCATGACGATCTCCGGGCCGTGGGACGTGCCGACGATCCACGAGCAGTTCCCCGACCTGGACTTCGGCGTGGCGCCCCTGCCGTACAAGAGCGAGCCGGCGGGCAACATCGGCGGCGAGGACTCCGTGGTCTTCTCCACCAGCAAGAACGCCGACCTGGCCTGGAAGTGGCTGGCGTTCCTGACCGACGCCCAGAACAACGGCGTCATCGCCGACGCGTTCGGCGGCTTCCCGGTCAACCTCAAGGCGCAGGTCGTCGCCGCCGGGCCCGAGCAGGCGGCGTTCCTGGAGCAGCTCAAGGTGGCGCACGCCAGACCGGCCGTGCCGCAGTGGATCCAGGTCAACGACGAGATCATCGCCCCGGCCCTGGAGTCGGCGCTGACCGGCAAGGCCACCGCCCAGCAGGCGCTGACGGACGCGGCGGGCAAGACCCGGTCCCTCCTGGGCTGGACCGGCTGAGGTGACGGCACCCGTACTGGAGGGCCGGAAGGAGGTGGCGGCCCATCCCAGGAGGCGTCCGCGCGGCCGCTCCAACGACCGTCTGGTGGGGTGGCTCCTGGTCACCCCCGCGGTCGGCTACTTCGTGGTCTTCCTGCTGTATCCGGCCCTGTCGGCGCTGTACTACAGCTTCACGGACTGGAACCTGCGCTCGGCGGCCTCCTGGGTGGGGCTCGCCAACTACGCGGACCTGATGTTCGACGACGTCAAGTACCCGCACTTCTGGAAGTCCGTGCAGGTCACCCTGCAGTACACGCTGATCGCCGTGCCGCTGACGATGGTGGCGGCGCTGGTGCAGGCGCTGCTGGTGAACGCGATCCGGCGCGGGGCGAACCTGTTCCGGCTGCTGCTGTTCCTGCCGGTGGTGACGGCCGAGGCCGCGGTGGGCGCGATCTGGCGCTGGCTGTACGACCCGCAGTACGGCCTGATCAACTCGGTGCTCGGCCTGGTCGGCATCCCCGGCCAGAACTGGCTGAACACCCCCGAGCTGGTCATCCCCGCCCTGGCGTTCATCTCCGCCTGGCAGTGCGGCATCTCGATGATCATCTATCTGGCGGGGCTGAAGGGCATTCCGGGGACCATCCGCGAGGCGGCGATCATCGACGGGGCGGGGCCGTGGCAGCGGTTCTGGCGGGTGATCGTGCCCATGCTCCGCCCGACCACGTTCTACCTGCTGGTGACGGGCGTGATCGCGGCGCTGCAGGTGTTCGGGCTGGTGTACGTGATCTTCTCCGGGTCGGGGCGGAGCGTCACCGGCGGGCCCGAGCAGTCAGGGCTCAGCTACGTGCTCCATCTGTACCTCTTCGCCTTCCGGTACGACGCCATGGGCGCCGCCTGCGCGATGTCGTTCATCCTGCTCGCCTTCATCATGATCATCACCGCTCTGCAGTTCAGGTTCGTCAAGCAGGAGGCGTCATGACCAGGGCCCGCAAGGCGTCGATCTATGTCGCCCTCGTGCTGCTGGCGGCCGTGTCGGTGGTGCCGTTCCTGTGGATGCTGGCCACCTCCTTCAAGCACGGGCACGACATCTACACCAAGGTGCCGAACCTGCTGCCCGTGGACCGCAAGACCGGCGAGTGGGCGGCGACGCTGGAGAACTACGACTACGTCCTGAACGTCGGCGGCCTCGGCCGGGCCTTCGTCAACAGCGTGTGGGTGTGCCTGGTCCTGGTGCCCGCCAAGCTGCTCATCGACGCGCTGGCCGCCTACTCCTTCGCCAGGATCCCGTTCCCGGGCCGCGACAAGCTGTTCGTGGTGCTGCTCGGCGGCATGATGGTGCCGACGATCACGCTGCTGGTGCCACGGCTCCACGTCACCCAGGCGCTCGGCATGTTCGACTCCGGGTGGGGGCTCATCGTGCCCAACATCGCCTCGGTGCTCGACATCTTCCTGCTGCGGCAGTTCTTCCTGTCGCTCCCGTCCGAGCTGGAGGAGGCGGCGCTGATCGACGGCGCGAGCCGGATGCAGATCTTCTGGCGGATCGTGCTGCCGCTGTCGAAGCCGGTGCTGGCCGTCGTGACGATCACCAGCTTCCTGTTCCACTGGAACGACCTGGTCTGGCCGCTCGTCGTGCTCAACGACCCGGACCTCTACACGCTGCCGCTGGCGTTGCAGCAGCTCGTGGCCAGCCCCGACGGCGGCCGGGCGTACTACATCATGGCGGGCGCCACGCTCGCCGTCATCCCGGTGATCGGGGTGCTGCTGGTCTTCCAGCGCCGCATTCTGCAGGGCATCGCCTTCACCGGGCTCAAGGCATGAGGAGTGTGAACGTGTCCATCGAGTTCCGTGACGGGGTCGCCGTGGTCGACGGCGAGCCGCGGGTGCTCCTCACCGCCGACTACCCCTACTACCGCGACGACCCCGCCGTCTGGGTGGACCGGCTGCGGGCCGTACGCGACGAACTGGGCATCGAGGTGATCACCTGTTACCTGCCCTGGCGCCACCACCAGCCCGAGCCGGGCACGGCGCCCGACTTCACCGGCGCGACCCATCCGTCCAGGGACGTCATCGGCTTCCTGGCGCTCTGCCGGGACCTCGGGCTGAAGGTGGTGGCCAAGCCTGGCCCGTTCATCCACGCCGAGGTCACCTACGGCGGGCTGCCCGACTGGGTCTGCCCCGACGCGGACCCGGCGATCGAGGCGCTGCTCGACGCGTCGGGCGCCCCCTCCCGCTGGTCGGACTCCCCCGCGCACCGCCCCGGGCGCCCGCTGCCCGCGCCGCTGGGCGCCGCCTTCCTGGCCAGGGCCGGCGAGTGGCTGTCGGCGGTGGGCAAGGAGGTGATCGTGGACGGCGGCCCGGTCGTCGCGCTGCAGATCGCGAACGAAGGCATCTACACCAACGGCGCGCTGCCGCTGACCGCCTACGACTACAGCCCGTCCGGGCTGGCCTTCTTCCGTGACCGGCTACGTGCCTGGTACGGCACGCTCGATGCGTACAACCAAGCCCATCAGACGTCGTTCGGCGGGTGGACGGAGATCGAGCCACCGCGTCCGGAAGGGTCCGGTGCGCGGGCGAAGGCCGACTGGGGCCGCTGCCACGCCGAATACCTGGCGGCGGTCTACCAGGTCTCGGTGCGGGCAGTCGGCTCGGAACTGCCCGTGGTGGTCAACCTCAACCCGCCGACCGTGGCGGAGCTGGACGACTGGCTGGCCCGCGTCCGCCCCGAGCTGTGGGGCGGCATCTCCTACGGCTTCACCAACTGGATGGGCGTCGTCTCGGCCGACCCCGACGCGCAGGCCCGTTACGTGATCGCGGCCAAGCGCGCCCCCGGCCCCAACATGGAGGAGAACTGGGGCTTCTCCCAGCTCTACGACCCCGCCTACGTCGACGCGGCGACCAGCTTCCACCAGAGTCTGCTCGCCCTGGCCGCCGGGGCCACCGGCGTCAACCTCTACACCGGTGTGTCCACCTCCGGCTGGCTGCCCGACCTGGACTCCGCCCACACCGGCAGCTATCCCGACTGCGCGCCGATCGCGGCGGACGGCTCGCCCTCGGAGAAGGCGCCCGTGGTCCACGCGCTGGCGGGCTTCTTCGCCCGCCACGGGGCCGAGTTCCTGGAGTGCGTCCCGGTGACGTCGGAGGCCTTCGGGCTGTACCTGCCCTATGCCGGGATCGCCGCCCTGTCGGGCGCCGACGGCCCGCAGTGCGGCCGGACGCTGCGCGCCTTCCACGACCGGATGCGGGCGCGGTGCCGCGACTACGCGCTGCTCGACCTGGAGACGGTCACGCCGGACCGGCTGGCCGCCTTCGCGACGGTGACCGTGCCCGGCGGGCCCTTCATGCACCGCCACGTGCAGCGACTGCTGGCCGGCCATCTCGCCCGCGGCGGCCGGGTGCTGGTGGACGGCCCGGTGCCCACCCTCGACGAGAACATGGAGCCCTGCTCGCTCTTCCGCCCCTCCGAGCCGCTGCCCGCCACACCCGGCCCACTGTCCATCCTGAACGGCCGGGCGGACGCGTTCCTGCGCAGCCATCCGGACCGGGACGTCCACTACCTCACCGTGCTCGTCCAGGATGACAACGACGGCCCGGTCGGCGTACGGACCCCGCTCGGGGACGTCGAGGTCGTGGCCGCGCGGGGCGGGGCTGCGGTGCTCCGCCTGGCCGACGGCGAGCTCGGCGACCTGCTGGTGAAGGGCGTCAACGGGTGGCTGGACTCGGCGGTGGTGGCGCGCGCCACGTTCGCGGGCCGCACGGTCGCCGCGCCGCATCCCGCGGACCTGGTACGGATCGCCGGCCACCTCTTGGGTTGACCGTTTCCCGGTTTACGGTCTTGTTACGGTCAATGATTTCCTCGCCGTAACCCTTGGCAGTCAACCCAGCAGACACCTATGGTTCAGTGCAATGCCACACATTACTGACGAATCCATGGTGGCTGGGCGTCGAGGGATCTTCAGAAAGAAGGCGACATGAGGAGATCGGCTGCGCTTTCGAGCGTCGCGGTGACCGCCGTGCTGGCGCTCGCGGCCTGTGGCGGAGGCGGCGGCGCCGCGACCACCCCGGGGTCCGGGTCGTCGGCGAAGGCGGCCGCCACGGGCGGCACCGTGCACTTCCTGGTCAAGGCGGACTTCTCCCACCTGGACCCCGCGCGCGGCTGGGACGGCGGCGTCAACAACTTCTTCCGGCTCATCTACCGGGGTCTGACCACGTTCGGCGCGGGCCCCGGCGCGGAGAGCACGAAGATCGTGCCCGATCTCGCCACCGACACGGGCAAGCCGTCCGACGGCGCCAAGACCTGGACCTTCACCCTCAAGGACGACCTGTTCTTCGAGGACGGCACGCCGATCAACAGCGAGGCGGTGAAGTTCGGCGCATCGCGCGGCTTCGACCCCGAGGCCGGGATCGGCTCCCCGTACGCCAAGCTGCTCCTGGACGCGCCCAAGGACTACAAGGGGCCGTACCTGTCCGGCGACCTCGACACGATCGAGACCCCGGACGCCAAGACGATCGTCTTCCACCTCAAGAAGCCCTTCGCCGACTTCCCCAGCGCGCTGGCCATGGCCAACTTCACCCCCTTCCCCAAGGGGACCGGCGCGGCGGCCGCGTTCGACACCAAGCCGATCGCGTCGGGGCCGTACAAGCTGGCGAGCTACCAGCGCGGCTCCTCGCTCAAGCTGGTGCGCAACCCGCAGTGGAAGGCCGCCACCGACAATGTCAGGGCGGCCAAGCCGGACGCCTGGGAGTGGACGTTCGGGCTGGACCCGGCCACCATCGACGAGCGCATGCTGGCCGGGCAGGGCGCCGACGCCGACGCCGTCGCGGGCACGATCCAGGCGGCGACCGTGGCGCGGGTGCAGACTCCGCAGCTCAAGTCGCGCACGCTGAGCGGGCTCAACGGCTGCACCACCTACATGGGCCTGAACACCACCAAGAAGCCGCTGGACGACGTACGGGTGCGCCAGGCGATCAACTACGCCATCAACAAGGACACCGTGGTGGCCGGGATGGGCGGTACGAACCTGGCGGCCAAGGGCACCTCCATCCAGCCGCCGACGGTCGCCGGCCGGGTGGAGTACGACCCCTATCCCACCGACGTCGAAGCCGCCCGCAAGCTGCTCGCCGAGGCGGGCCAGGCGAACGGCTTCACCCTCACCCTCGACACCCGTCCGGACCCGAAGATGTCGGCGGTCGCCGTGGCCATCCAGGAGGCGCTCAAGGCGGTGAAGATCGACGTCAAGATCAACAACATCGACACCTCCACCTACTACGAGGTGATCGGCACACCCGCGCAGCAGCACGACGCCGCCGTCACCGGCTGGTGCCCCGACTGGGCGTCCGGCGCGACGTTCCTGCCGCCGCTGTTCGACGGCCGGAACATCACCGCCAAGGGCAACGCGAACCTCGCCCAGATCAACGACAAGGCGGTCAACGCGCGCATCGACGAGATCGCCGCGATGCCCGACGTCACGGCCGCGAACGCCGCCTACGGCGAGCTGGACAAGCAGATCATGAAGCTGGCGCCGATCGTGCCCCTTGCCTACGAGAAGTACGTCATCGTCGCGGGCGCCAACATCGCCGGCGCGTACCAGTCCGCGGCGTTCTCCGGCGGCATCGATCTGGTCTCCGTCGGACTGGCCAAGCCGAGCAAGTAGCCGACCATGACCACCACCACTCTCCCCCCGGCGGGCGCCCCCGTGGCGCCCGCCACCTCGGGCCGGCGGGTCGCGGGCGCGCTGCTGCACGACTGGGCCGCCGTGCTCTCCAGCGCCTTCCTCGTGCTGATCCTGCTGATGGCGATCTGCGCGCCGCTGATCTCCGCGATCACCGGTCACGGGCCGAACGACTTCGACAGCGCGGCCATCGACACCGACCTCGGCGGGCTGCCGCGCGGCTCGCTGGGCGGGATCAGCGCCGGCCACCCGCTCGGCGTCGAGCCGCAGAACGGCCGCGACATCCTGGCCCGCATCGCCTACGGCGCGCGCGTCTCGCTGCTGATCGCGGCCGCGGCCACCGTGCTCACCACCCTGCTCGGGGTGGTGCTGGGCATGCTGGCCGGCTTCTACCAGGGCTGGGTCGACCAGGTGATCTGCCGGATCATGGACTTCCTGATGGCCTTCCCCGCGCTGATCTTCATGATCGCGATCCTGTCCTCGCTGCCGTCGGGGAACCGCCCGGTGCTGCTGGTCGTGGTGATCAGCGTCTTCGGCTGGCCCTACCTGGCCCGGGTGGTGCGCGGACAGACGCTGACGCTGGTGAACAGGGAGTTCGTCGAGGCCGCCAGGGCCTCGGGCGCCTCCACGGGGGCCCTGGTGTTCAAGGAGATCCTGCCGAACCTGCGCAGCTCGCTGATCGTGATGACGACGCTGTCCGTGCCCGGCTACGTCGGCACCGAGGCGGGGCTGTCGTTCCTGGGCGTCGGCGTCACCCCGCCGACCCCGTCATGGGGGCAGATGATCTCCAGCTCGGTGGGCTGGTACGCCGTGGACCCGATGTACTTCGCGGTGCCCGGCGCCTTCCTGTTCTGCACCGTGCTGTCCCTGACCGTGCTCGGGGACCGCCTGCGTGCCGCCTTCGACGCCGGGGAGGCCTCCTGATGGCCCGTTATCTGGCCGGGCGGGTCGCCGGGATCGTGCTGATCCTGTTCCTGGTCTGCCTGTTCACCTTCGTCATCTTCTTCACGCTGCAGCCGGATCCGGCGGTGATGATCTGCGGGAAGACGTGCACGCCCGAGCGGATCGACCAGATCCACGAGGTGCTCGGGCTCGACCGGCCGTTCTTCGCCCAGTTCTGGACGTTCCTGATAGGCATCTTCGCCGGGCGGGACTACGGCTCGGGAGCCAACCTCGTCCACTGCGCGGCCCCCTGCCTGGGCTACAGCTTCCAGACCAATCAGTCGGTCTGGGAGATGGTCGTGGACCGGCTGCCGGTCAGCGCCACCGTCGCGATCGGCGCCGCGGTGCTCTGGCTGCTGGTCGGCATCGTGGCCGGGCTGGTCAGCGCGGTCAAGGAGGGCACCTGGTGGGATCGCGCCGCGATGGGGCTGGCGCTCGGCGGGTCGAGCATCCCCAACTACGTGCTGGCGCTGGCGCTGCAGTACGTGCTGGTGGTGTGGCTGCAGATCCTGCCCTTCCCGTCGGCGGTCGCCTTCTCCGACGGCCCGCTGCTCTGGTTCCAGTCGTATCTGATGCCGTGGGTCGTGCTGGCCACCGGCTACGCCTGTCTGTACGCCCGGCTGACCAGGGCCAACGTGATCGACACGCTGGCCGAGAACTTCATGCGCACGGCGCGGGCCAAGGGGCTGTCCCCCGCGCTCACCCTGCGGCGGCACGCGCTGCGGCCCGCGCTCACCCCGATCGCCACCATCTTCGGCATGGACTTCGCCGCCCTGCTGGGCGGCGCCCTCATCACCGAGACGGTCTTCGGCCTCAACGGGGTCGGCAAGATGGCCGCCGACTCGATCGCCAAGAACGACCAGCCGGTGATCATGGCGGTGACGCTGCTCGCCGCGTTCTTCGTGGTGGTGGGCAACGTGGTGGTGGATCTCGTTTACACCAGACTGGACCCGAGAGTGAGGATCACCGCGAAATGAGCGACCTGCTTGTCGTGGAGGACCTCACCGTCACCTTCCCCACCACGCGGGGACCGGTGGACGTGGTCAAGGACGTCTCCTTCACCGTCGCCGACGACGAGACCGTCGGCATCGTCGGCGAGTCCGGCTCCGGCAAGTCGATGACCAGCCTCGCGATCATGGGGCTGCTGCCCCGGGGCGCCGTGACCCGGGGCAGCATCCGGCTGGACGGCACCGAACTGCTCGGCCGGGCCGACAGGGACATGCGCCGGATCAGGGGTGACCGGGTCTCGATGGTCTTCCAGGACCCCCTGTCGTCGCTGAACCCGTACTACACCGTGGGCCTCCAGATCGAGGAGGTCTACCGGGCCCACCGGGGGCGCTCGCGCAAGGCGGCGCGCAAGATCGCGATCGAGGCGCTGGAGCAGGTGGGCCTGCCCGATCCGGAGCGGCGGGTGGACTACTACCCGCACCAGTTCTCCGGCGGGCAGCGGCAGCGCGTCATGATCGCGATGGCGCTGGTCTGCTCCCCCGCCCTGCTCATCGCCGACGAGCCGACCACCGCGCTCGACGTGACCGTACAGGCGCAGATCCTGCGCCTGCTCGCCGATCTGCGGCGGCGGAGCGGCACGGGGATGGTGTTCATCACGCACGACCTCGCGGTGATCAGCTCGATCGCCACCCGCGTCCTGGTGATGCGCCGGGGCGAGCAGGTCGAGTACGGCACCGCCGAGCAGGTCTTCGCAGAGCCGCGGCACACGTACACGCGCATGCTGCTGGAAAGCGTCCCCCGCATCGACGACTCCCCCATCGACTCCCCCAACGACGAGGTGATGTCATGAGTGAGCCCTTGCTGAGGGCGAGCGAGCTGACCAAGCGGTTCGTCACCCGCGGGCCGCTGGGCCGCAGGACCGCCTTCACCGCGGTCGACCGGGTCAGCTTCGACGTCCGGCTCGGCGAGACGCTGGCCGTGGTGGGCGAGTCGGGCAGCGGCAAGTCGACGACCGCCCGCATGGTGGCCCGGCTGATGGAGCCGAGCGCGGGCACCCTTACGTTCGAGGGCGAGGACATCACCGCCGCCAAGGGGCCCGCGCTGGCCCGCTACCGCGCCAACGTGCAGGTCGTCTTCCAGGACCCTTACTCCTCGCTGAACCCCCGCCACACGGTCGAGCGCATTCTGATGGCGCCGCTGGTCTACCAGGGGATCCCGCCGACCGGCGGGAAGCGGGCGCACGCCCGTGAGCTGATGGAGCGGGTCGGGCTCGACCCGGACCACTCGCAGCGCTACCCCGCGCAGTTCTCCGGCGGTCAGGCCCAGCGGATCGGCATCGCCCGCGCGCTGGCCGTGAACCCCAAGCTGGTGATCTGCGACGAGGCGGTGTCCGCCCTGGACGTCTCCGTGCAGGCCCAGGTCATCGAGCTGCTGCGGCGGCTGCAGGCGGAGAGCGGCTTCAGCTATGTCTTCATCGCCCACGACCTGGCGGTCGTCCGGCAGATCGCGCACCGGGTGGCGGTCATGAGCGAGGGCAGGATCGTCGAGCAGGGCCCGTCCGCCCAGGTGTTCGGCGACCCTCAGGACCCGTACACCCGCACGCTGCTGGCCGCCATCCCCCGCATCAATCCCGAATGGGACCGCAGGCGCCGTGAAGGGAGCCTCCGTTGACCACGTACACGATCCCCGGGATGCGCGTGCGCGACCACGTGGTGCCGGTGCCCCTCGACTGGTCGGACCCCGATGGGGACACGATCACGGTCTTCGCCCGGGAGCTGGCCGATCCGGTGCGGGCCGCCGAGGACCTGCCGTGCCTGCTGTACCTGCAGGGCGGTCCCGGCGGTAAGGGCCCGCGCCCGATCGGCACGAACGGCTGGCTCGGCCAGGCCCTCAAGACGCACCGGGTGATCCTGCTCGACCAGCGCGGCACCGGCCGCAGCTCCAGGATCGACGGGCGGGTCATCAGCGCGTTCGAGAGCGCGTGGGAGGCCGCCCTGTATCTCGCCCATTTCCGGGCCGACTCGATCGTCGCCGACGCCGAGCACCTGCGGACGACCCTCTTCGGCGGCCGTCGCTGGGAGACGCTGGGCCAGAGCTACGGCGGGTTCATCACGCTGACCTACCTGTCGCGGGCGCCGCAGGGGCTGAGCGCCTGCTACGTCACCGGCGGCCTGCCCGCCCTGGAGCCGGACGCCGCCGAGGTCTACCGGCGCACCTATCCCCGCGTCGCGGCCAAGAACGCCGAGTTCTACCGCCGCTACCCGCACCACCGCGAGACCGTGGCCCGCCTCGCCGACCGGCTGTCGGCCGAGGACGTCCTGCTGCCGGACGGCGACGTGCTCACGGTGCGGCGGCTGCAGTCGCTCGGCATCGACTTCGGCATGAAGCCGGGGTACGAGCGCATGCACTGGCTGCTCGACGAGGCGCTCGACGGCGAGCACCCGACGGAGACCTTCCTGCACCAGGTGCTGGCCCGCTCCTCCTACAGCGACAACCCGCTGTTCGCCGCGCTCCAGGAGAGCATCTACGGCTCGGCCCGGGGCGCCACCGGCTGGGCCGCCGAGCGCGAGCGCGCCCGCCGCCCCGCCTTCGCGGAGTCGGCTAGACCACTGCTGTTCACCGGGGAGATGATGTACCCCTGGATGTTCGAGGAGATCCGCGCGCTGCGCCCGTTCCGCGCGGCCGTGGAGCTGCTGGCCTCGCGGACGGACTGGCCGCCGCTCTATGACCCGGTACGACTGGCCGCCAACGAGGTGCCGCTGTCCGCCGCCGTCTACTACGACGACATGTACGTGGATTCCGGCCTGCAACTGGACACCGCCGCCCGGATCGGCAACGCCCAGGCGTGGGTCACCAACGAGTACGAACACGACGGCCTGGGCGAGGACCGCGTCTTCGCCCGGCTGACCGGACTGGTGCGGGACCTCGGAGGAGGCATCACAGGTGACTGACGACCATAAGCCGCCGAAACTTATCGATATCCCGGCGTTCACCGACTACATCGGCAAGGGCTGGGACATCCCCGACCGCACCCCGACCGTCGTCCCCGGTGCCGCCGAGGCCGCCGCCGCCCACCGGTTACGGCTCGCCGCCGCGCTCCCCGGCCGGACCGTCGTGGTGGCCGCGGGCCGGGCCCCGGTACGCAGCAACGACACCTCCTACGACTTCCGCCCCGGCAGCGACTTCTACTGGCTCACCGGCTGCGTGGCCGAGGAGGCTGTGGCGGTGGTCAGGGACGGCGACGCGGTCGTGTACCTGCCCGTCCCCGCCTATCCCGGCGAGACGGGGTTCTTCGCCGACGCCGCCCGCGGCGAGCTGTGGGTGGGCGCGGCCCCCGGTCTGGGCGAGTGGTCGGCGGCGCTGGGCGTCCAGGTCAGGCCGCTGGCGGACTTCGACGGCACGGTCTCCACCGATGAGGACGTCGCCAGGACGCTGGCCGAGCTGCGCATGATCAAGGACGACTGGGAGATCGGCCAGCTCCGGGAGGCCGTGGACAGGACGGTCGAGGGCTTCGCCGCCGTGCTCGCCGAGATCCCGGCCGCGATCGCCGGGGCGGGCGAGCGCTGGTTGCAGGGCACGTTCGACCGGTACGCCAGGGCGTACGGCAACGGCCCCGGCTACGCGACGATCGTGGGCAGCGGCCCGCACGCCCCGACCCTGCACTGGGTGCGCTGCGACGGCCCGGTGCTGCCGGAGGAGCTGCTGCTGCTGGACATGGGCGTGGAGGTACGCAGCCACTACACCGCGGACGTCACCCGCACCTTCCCCGCCTCCGGCACCTTCTCCCCCGCCCAGCGCCAGGTGCACGACCTGGTCGAACGGGCACACCGGGCGGGACTCGCGCAGGCCGGCCCCGGCCACCGGTTCACCGACTTCCACCACGCCGCCATGGAGGTCATCGCCCACGGGCTGGACGACTGGGGCATGCTGCCCGTCTCGGTGGACGAGGCGCTGTCTGAGCACGGCCAGCACCACCGCCGCTACCTCATCTGCGGCATCGGCCATCATCTCGGGCTGGACGTGCACGACTGCGCCAAGGCCGCGCCCGAGGCGTACCACGGGGCGCTCATCGAGCCGGGCATGGTGTTCACCGTCGAGCCCGGCCTGTACTTCCACGCCCACGATCAGACCGTGCCGCCCGAGCTGCGCGGGATCGGCGTGCGCATCGAGGACGACCTGCTGGTGACGGCGGACGGCATCGAGGTGCTCTCCGCCGCGCTGCCCCTGTCCGCGAGTGGCCTGGAGAACTGGCCAAAAAACGGCGAATGATACGAAACCACAGAAACTCCGGAGTCTGATCGTGTACGTTCCATCGTTTGCACGGCAGTGATCACATTCCGGCAGTAGGGGTTAAAGCATGTCTTCGTGGCCCGAGCGGCTCGAAACGGCGATCGGCATGTGGCGGCAGGGTGACCTGGACGGCGCGGCGGCGGTGGTGCGGGAGGTCGTGGTCTCCGGCGACGCGACCGTCGCCCTTGAGGCCTCACATCTGCTCGGCCGCCTCCTGCAGGACAGAGGTGATCTGGAAGGCGCGGGGGCGGCGCACCGTTCGGTGATCGCCTCGGGGCATCCGGTGTTCGCGCAGCGCTCCGCGATCTCCCTCGGCCTCATGCTGGTCGACGCCGAGCAGTGGGCGCTGGCCTGCCGCCCGTTGCGGCTCGCCGCCTCGGGTGCCGACGCCGACCTCTCGGTGATGGCCGACGTCGCCCTCGTACGTGTGCTGCAGCGGCTCGGCGACCTGGACGGCGCCGCGGAGGCGCTGGCGCGGGCCAGACGCGGCGACCACCCCGGGGTCGCCGAGCTCACGGAGGGCCTGGAGGACACGCGGTGGCCGGACGACGGCGGCGAGCGTGAGCGCGAGGCCTGGGACGCGTTCGAGGCCATCACCGGGCTGCTCGACGAGGACGACGGCTCGAACGACGAGATCATCCTGACCGGCCTGAACCGCATGCTCGCCCACGGGATGCCCGAGCTCTGCTCCCAGGCGGCGTTCCGGCTGTACTCGATCTACGCCGACCGGGCGGAGTTCGAGGACTGCCGCCGCGTCATGGAGCACGCGATCGCGGTCGGCGATCCGGCCGAGCGCGGCCTGGCCGAGAAGCTGCTCGGCGCGGTCCTGTTCGACCTGGGCGAGCTCGTCGAGGCCCGGGACGCCTACCGGCGCGCGGCCGAGGATCACCGGCCGGAGATCCGGCTCGACGCGCTCATCCAGGAGTCGAAGTTCACCCGCGAGCTCGGCGACGAGGAAGGCGCCCGGGCCGTCCTGTGGCGGGTGGTCGAGTCGGGGCACCCGCGGTTCGCGCTGGAGGCGCGGGCCTGCCTGGGCCAGGTGTACTCCGAGGCCGGGGAGGTGGACGAGGCGCTCGCCTGCTGGCGGGTGGTGCTCGGCGGCGACTCGGACTTCCACCAGGGCGCCGTGGCTTGCCTGGGCCTGCTGCTGCACGGGCTGGCCGGGGACGACCCGCGGCGGGCGGAGGTCGTCGCGCTGCTCGGGCAGGCGGCCGAGCTCGACGACGCCGACGTGGCCTTCCAGGCGCGGATGACGCTCGCGTACGCCGAGGGCGCCGTACGCGGCCCGGACGAGGCGCTGGAGCAGGCCGTCGACGACTGCGACGCCGCGCTGGAACTGATCCGCGCGGACGACCTCGCCCAGGCCCGCGTGCTGCTGCGCCGGGTGATCGACGCCGATGTCCCGCTCCAGTCCGCGCGTGCCTGCGCCATGCTGGCCACCCTGGAGTACGGCGAGGGCGACGTGGAGCAGGCGTACGAGCTGCTCGAGTACGTCGCGGACGGCGACGACTACGTCAACGGCTTCGCCGCCGCCGTGAACCGTCACCTCATCGCCGAGATCGGCGGGGCGCATCCGTCGCTCACCACCGAGAGCGGCGCGCCAGACTCGGCGCTCACCACCGAGAGCGGCGCGCCACGCCCGACGTCCGCCACCGGCGGCGGGGCGCCGCATCCGATGCTCGCCGCCCTGGTCGGCTACCAGCGGCTCGGCCGTGAGGCGGGGATCGCGGCCTATCAGGAGTGCGCCGGGCATCCCGACCCGGCCGTGTCCGCGCTGGCCAAGAGCATGCTCGCGCAGGTGTACGTGTCGCTCGGGGTGCCGCGTTCGCAGGGGATCGAGTTGCTCGGCGAAGCCGCCGCGGCCGGCGATCCGCTGGCGCTCTCGCACGCCGCCGTCATCTCCTCGATCATCCGCGAGGGCGACGAGGACGAAGAGCTCGTCGAGCTGCTGCGCCGCGCCCACGCGCACGGCCATCCGGCGCTGGCGCCGTGGGTGGCCCACGCGCTGGGCACGGCGCTCGAAGGTCAGGACGACGCCGACGGAGCCCTGGCCGCCTACGCGTCCGTCCGCGAGCATCCGGGCCTGGGCGCCGAGGCCGAGGCGAAGCTGCTGCACATCCTGGAGACCCGTCGCGACCTGCCCGGCGTGGCGGCCGTACACGAGCGGATCATGGCCCGCGGCGACCGGCTCCGGGCGCCGCGCAGCGCCTGGCTGCTCGGGTTCACCCGGGTCCGCATGGACGACTTCGAGGCCGCGCGCCACGCGTTCGACCAGGTCGGCGCGGACCATCCGGAGCTCGGCGAGGACGGCGTGTTCGCGCGCGGGCTGCTCGGCCACGACTTCGCGGGCGCCTCGGCCGTGCTGGCCGCCATCGGGGAGCGCGGTGACGACCACCGCTCGTTCATGAACACCTGGCTCGCGCTGGAGGCCGCCCACGCCTGGCAGCGCGCCGGGGACGTGGCGGCCGCCGACGCCGCGCTGTCCCTGGCGATCGCCTGCGGCCACCCGGAGCGCGTCCAGGAGGCCGCGCTGTATCTCGGCGCGCTGCGCAACGACGGGGGCGACCTCGCCGGCGCCGCCGCGGCGTGGACCGTCGCCGCCGACGGGGACAACGAGCACCAGGCGATGGTGGGCGCGAAGAGCCTCGGTGAGGCGCTGGCCTCACTCGGCGACCTGGTCGGCGCCGCCACGGCCTACCGGCGGGCCCTGGACGCCCTGGACCCGGACGACGACGACTACGTCCGGCTCCTGGACGTCCTGACCGGGGTACTCGTGGCCGCGGGCCAGGTGGCCGAGGCCCGGGACCTCCAGGTGTCCGCGACCGGCGACGGGCCGCACGTGCATCTGGTCATCGGCGCCGCGCTCGAAGAGGCCGGCGAGCTCGACGCGGCCGCCGCACAGTACCGGCAGGCGATCGACGGCGAGCCCGGCTCTGAGCCGGACACCGAGGTCGCCGCCACGGCGGGGGTCATGCTGGCCAGGCTGCTCGGCCGCCGGGGCGAGGCGGGGCGGGCCGCCGAGGCCGCCGCACGTGCCATCGCCTCCTTCGAACGGCTCGCCGCGGCGGGTGACGCGTCCTCCGGGGAGAACATCCCGCTCATCGCGTACGAACTCGGCGGCTACCTGACCGAAGCCGGAGACGCGGAGGGCGCGCGTACGGCGTACGAGCGGGCCGCCACCGCGGACGACCCCTCCATCCGGCTGCCCGCCAAGGAGCGCCTCGGCACCGCGAGCCCGGACGAACTGGCCATGCTCCGGCTGCACGAGAACGACCGGGCGGGAGCGCTGGAGCTCTTCACCCAGGCGTACGGCTCACCGGCGATCGCCGAGCTGCGCATCACCCTGTACGAAGGCGACCTCGCGGAGGTCCGGCCCCTGCTGGAGCGCGCGACGACCGCTGAGCGGGCAGAGGCGGCCGACCTCGTCCTCGGCGCCGCGCTGAAGCGGCTGCGCGCCGACGCGGACGGCGCACGCGAGCTGTACGAGCTGGTGCTGGAGTTCGGTACGCCCGAGCAGGTGGCCATCGCCTGCGACAACTTCGGCCTCGCCTACGACCTGGCCGGAGACACCGACGCCGCCGCCGAGACGCTCACGCTGGGCGCGGCCGTCGATCATCCGGCCGCGCTGACCTGCCTGCGCCGCCTGCTCGGCGTCCTGGCGCTGCGCGGGGACGTCGACGTCCTGGAGGCGGCCGCGCGGCGCGCGGTCGGCAGCGGCGACGCCGAGACGGTCACGCTGGGCGTCTGGACGCTGGGCGACGTGGCCAAGGCCCGCGGCGACCTCGCGGGGGCAGCGGCGGGCTATCGCGAGGCGATCGAGGGCGCCGACCCGGACACCGTCCCCTACATCCGGGTCGAACTCGGCCAGACACTCCACCAGCTCGGCGACACGACGGCCGCCCACCGCGAGATGGAAGCGGTGCTGACCTGCGACAACCCCGGCCAAGTACTGCTCGCGGGCATCCACCTGGGCGCCTGGCTGGCCGAGGACGGGCGGCTGGCCGGCGCTGCCGAGGCGTTCGGCGCCGCCGCGGCCGCCGGTCTCCGCCATCCAGCCCCGGGAGAACACGACCGCGAGTACCACGGGATGGCCCTGAACAACCTGGCCGCCGTCGCCTACGAGGCCGCCGAGGCGGGCGACCACACCGTGGCCGTCCGCGCACTGCACCTGGGGGCCGCGGGCGGGGCGCACGGCGACGCCGTGGAGCTGGCCAAGGAGCACGCGTCGGCCGCCGCCGAGCGGGGCGACCTGGACGCCGTCCGCACGTACTACAAGGGCGCCGCCGCCTTCCCCCCGGACGGCGACCCGCGCCTGCTGATCAAGCTCGCCGAACTCCTCACCGAGCACGGCTCCCCGGCCGAGGCCCGCGCGCTGCTGGAGCCCCTCACCACCGCGGACGACCCGCGCGTACGGCTGGCGGCGACCACGCAACTGCTGCCCCTGCTCAAGGAGATGGGCGAGGAGTACCTGGCCCTGGAACTCGCCGCCCGCGCCGCCGGCCACCCAACCCCCCAGCCCCCACTGGACGAACAGGACATCGTCGTCCCCGCCGGACTGCCCGGCAGCACGGAAGAGGACGAGGATGACGAAGGGGACGAGCGCCGGCGGGCCGAGCTGTTCTCCATCCTTGAGGCGTACGGCGACGAGGAAGGCCCGGGCACGCTCGACTCCCTGAGCTGGCTGATGCGCAACCAGTCCGGCACCCCCACCGCGGGCGCCGCGGGACGGCAGGTCATCCGGGCCGCCCGCGAGAGCGTCGCGGACGACTCCGCCGAGGCGCGCGCGATGCTGGAGCTGGTCGTCGAGTACGGCGATCCGGAAGAGGTGGCCACCGCCTACGACGACCTCGGCGACATCGCCTGGTATCACGACGACGACATGGAAGCCGCCGTCGCCGCCTACCGGAAGGGCTCCGAGGTCGATCATCCGGCCGCGCTGACCCCGCTGCGCAGCCTGATGCTGGCGCAGTTGCAGGTGAAGGACTTCGACGGCGTCGCGGCGACCGCCCAGCGCGCGGTGACCAGCGGCGACATGGAGACGATGGCCGCCGGTTACTGGATGTGGGGCGACGCCCGCCGGCACCGCGGCGACACCGACGCCGCCGTACGGCTGTACCGGCAGGCCGTCAACCTGGGGTCCGCGGAGCTCACTCCGCGTATCCGCGTCGACCTGGCCCGTACGCTGCGCGACCGTGGCGAGGGTGAGGCGGCCCGCGCCGAGCTCGGCGGCGCGGCTGACAGCGGCGACACGGATGTACGCGCGCAGGCGGGCAACCTGCTCGGCAAGTGGGCGTTCGAGGACGGCGACCTGGCGGCCTCGGCGGAGGCGTTCGGCCGGGTGGCCGCCATCGAGGTGGGCCCGGACGACCCCGACCTGCTGTCGGAGCTGGTCGAGATGGCCGCCGACAATGTGATCGTGGTCGCCAACCGGGCCTTCACCGAGGGCGACCACCAGGTGGCGGTCCGCGCGCTGGCGCTGGCCGCCCGGGCGGGCGAGGCGCAGGAGGCGCTCAAGGTGGCCGGGAAGCGCGCCACCGAGCTGGCCGAGGCGGGCGACCGCGCGAGCGCGGTGCTGTACATCGAGAGCGCCGTGGGCTTCCTGCCCGATCCCGACCCCGACCTGGAGATCCAGCTGGCCGATCTGTACGCCGCCGCCGGCGAGATCGCCGAGGCGCGGGCCAGGTACGAGCGGCTGGCCGACCACCCCGACGCCCACGTACGGCTGGTCGCCAGTGGCCGGCTGGTCCCGTTGCTGCGCGTGGCGGGAGACGCCGCCGGCTTGGCGGACGTCACCCAGCGCCTGACGGACGACGCCGCCGAAACCGACCTGGACCCGGGCGCGCAGGCCCTGCTGGCGAGCGTGCTGGGCCTGATGCAGAACGAGCACGGCGACAGTGAGGGCGCGCTGCGCACGTTGCGCCAGGCCGCGGCGAGCGGCGAACCAGCCGCCCTGGTCACGCTGGGGCAAGCGCTGGTGGACGCGGGTGAGGTGGCGGAGGCCCGAGAGGTGCTGGGCCGCGTCTCCGAAGCGGACAGCAGGCTCGGCCGCCGCGCCCTGGTCCTGCTCGGCCAGACCTATCACGACGAGGACGCGGGCCGGGCCCGCGAGCTGTACCAGCGCGTCGTGGAGATGGCGGGTGAGGCCGGCGGGTTGGCGACGGTGGTCGCCAAGATGTACCTGGGATCGCTGGCCAAGCGGGAGCGTGACTGGCCCGAGGCGCTGCGCTGGTACCAGCAGGTGATCGACTCGGGTGACGAGAACCAGGCGCCCCTGGCGGCCGCGCACCTGGGCGAGCTGGCGTACTGGCTGGGCGACCGCGGCTCGGCGGTGCGCTACTACGAGCTCACCCTGGCCACCGACACGCGGCAGCCCGACCTGGTGGGCGAGGCCGCCTACCGGCTGGGCGAGATCAAGCACGGCGACGGCGACCTGGACCTGGCCAGAAAGCATCTGCGGCGAGCGGTCGAATCGGGCGACGAAGGCTTCGCCGCCCAGGCCCAGACCCTGCTCGCCAAGCTCGGCGAGGGAGCCTGACAGCGAGGGAGCCTGACGCGGCTAGGCCAGGCGCAGGACGCCCTCCACCGCGGCCAGGGAGAGCGTCTTGTAGCCCACCGAGTCGAACAGGACCGTGATCCGGTCCGGCTCGCGGCGCATGACCGTCCCGCGCCCCCACGCGTTGTGCTCGACCTTCGCGTGCAGCGGGAACGGCCCGTCCCCGGTCGCGAGGGGCTCCGCGCCGTCCTGGCAGGTGTCGCAGGTGCCGCAGGCCGCGTCGTACGGTTCGCCGAAGTACTCCAGCAGGAAGCGGCGGCGGCACCCGGTCGTCTCCGCGTAGCCGCGCATCATGTCGATCCGCGAGTCGTCGACGCGATGGCGGATGTCGTCGAGCTCCACCGCCCGCGCGGCGGCCCGCTGCGGCGGCGGGCCGCCGCGCGCGTAACGCAGGTCGCCGGAGTCTGTGACCGTCACCGCCTCGGCCTGTTCCAGCAGGTTGACCAGGCTCGTCAGCTGCGAGGCGCTCACTCCCAGCAGGGCGCGCAGCTCGGTGGCGGGTACGGTGCCGCCGTGCTCCTTCACCAGGGTCGCCACCCGGGACAACGCCTCCGCGTCGGCCCGGCCGCTGGCGAAGAAGCGGCGCAGGCCGAGATCCTCCGAGCGGTAGAACAGCACGGCTGAAGCGGGCTTGCCGTCCCGGCCCGCCCGGCCGATCTCCTGGTAGTAGGCGTCGGGCGACTCGGGCGGCGACGCGTGCAGCACGTAGCGGACATCGGGCCGGTCGATGCCCATCCCGAACGCCGACGTGGCCACCACGGTGTCCACCGCGCCCGCCGTGAAGAGCCCGTGGACGCGGGTCCGCTCGGCCGTCCGCATCCCGGCGTGGTACGGCTCGGCGTGGCGGCCCAGCCCGGTCAGCAGCGCGGCGTACTCCTCGGCCTCGCGCCGGGTGGCGACGTAGACCAGGCCGAGCCCGTCGAGGGACGCGGCGTGCTCGGCCAGGGCCTGGCTCTTGTCGTCGTCGGTGACGAACCGGCGCACCTCCAGCCGGATGTTGGGCCGGTCGAACCCCCGCACGATCTGCACCGGGTCCTTCAGGCCGAGGGAGCGGACGATCTCCTCCCGGACGTTCGGCGCCGCCGTGGCGGTCATCGCCACCACCGGCGGGTGCCCCAGGCGCTCGATGACCTTGCCCAGCCGCAGGTAGTCGGGGCGGAAGTCATGCCCCCACGAGGAGACGCAGTGCGCCTCGTCGACCGCGATGAGCGACGGCTTCGCCTTGGCGAGCTGGGCGACGACGTCGGGCTTGGCGAGCTGCTCGGGAGACAGGAACACGAACTCCGCCTCCCCCGCCGTGACCTTCTCCAGCCCCGCCTTGACCGAGGAGGTGGAGTTGACCGCCACGGCGCCGCCCGCGTCGGCCTTCTGCAGGCCCATCACCTGGTCCCGCTGCAGCGCGATGAGCGGCGAGACGACCACGGTCGGGCCGTCGCGCAGTTGCGCGGGCACCTGGTAGACCGCCGACTTGCCGGCGCCGGTCGGCATGACCAGCAGCACGTCACGTCCGTCGAGCAGGTGTTCCATCGCCTCCTGCTGGCCCGGCCGCAGGTCCTGCCAGTCGAACGTCTGCCGGGCCGTCGCCCGCAGCCGCCGTCCCCGCCGCCCGAACCTGCTGTTGAGCCTCGCCAGTAATCCCATGCACCCCTCCTGGTTGTGCGCGGCCAGTACCCGCAGGCGCGCCCGCCGAACTCAGCGCGGCGCCCATTCGGGCAGCCAGCCGGGCCGGTGGCGGTAGCCGTACGCGAGGAGCCGGAGAACGTCGCAGGCCGGCCCCCTGTCACAGCTCTCGCCATGGCCGTGCTCGGCGAGCAGCCGCAGCTCGGCCTCACAGCGGGCCAGCACGTCACGGGGATCGTGGCGGGCGATGTGCACGGCGTCCCTCATGGACGGGCCGTCACCGGCGTCGCCGGTGATGCAGACCGCGCCGCGGAAGGCCGACGGGTCGCCGAAGCCGACGAACTCCTGCCCGTTGGTCATGGTGACGAAGTCCTCGCCGTCGTACCACTCCCTGACGGGGTCGTAGGACCACGGGCCGGGAGTCGCCGCCCCGGCGGTCGTGCTGTCGGCCTCGATCGTGGCGCGGAGCCAGGACAACAGATCGGTCAACGCTCGGCCCCGGTGTAGGTCCAGCCACCCTCGTGCCGGACGAAGCGGCTGTGCTCTTCCATGCTTCCCGGCTCGCCGGCGTCGGTGTAGTGGGCACGGAAGCGGACGGTGCCCTCGGTGTGGAAGACGGTGCCCCCGGTGGTCGCAAGTATCTCCAGGCGGGTCCAGCGCGTCGCCCGGTCCAGGTCGAGGCGCGGCGGGCGGGCCGCCGGATGCCAGGTGCGCAGGAGATATCCGGCATCGCCGACGCTGAAGGCGCTGAAGCGTGACCGCATGAGCGCCTCGGCCGTGGGCGCGGCGGTCAGGCCGCGGTGCAGCCGCCCGCAGCACTCCTGGTAGGTCGCCGGCAGCCCGCACGGGCACGGGGCGGAGGCGGGTTTCGCGTCACGTCGGGGCACGCCTCTCATTCTGCCTGCTCCCGAGGACCTTCAGCGCCCGCGGAATATCAGCTGGAACTGCCGGCGCGGCCACTTGCGGCGGAACGCCACCCGCTCGTTGACCTGGGGAAAGGGCTCGTCCGGCACGGGGACCCCGAGGAAGGCGCACAGCGGCCCCCAGCCCTCCCGGACGTCGAAGACCAGCAGCCGCCCGGCCGGGATCGCCGCCCGCACCTCCGCGACGTGCCGTTCGAAGACCTCCACGACGTACGCCGGATCGTCGATGCGGCCGTCGAAGATCCGGTCCATGACGGTCGCCCTGGCCATGCGCGGGTAGAGGGCGAAGTCCGGCACCCGGCGCGCCACCAGCCACCGGATGATCCGGCGGCGCACCGGCAGCGGGCGGCGTTCGGCCAGGGCGCTGGCGAAGATGGTGTCGCTGACGCTGTCGTACCACCGCCGCGGGTCGCGGACGGTGAGGATGACCTTCGCCTCGGGAAAGTGCTCGGCCAGCTCCCGCCAGTAGGAGGCGGCGGGCCAGTCCACGGCCGACTGGAAGCCGGCGAACATCTCGTCCCAGTCGTGGGCACGGCCCTCGCCGACGTCGAGCCACTGGCGGACCCGGAACGGCTCCGCGATGACCACGGACATGTGGTAACAGGGGCCGTAGCCCAGCATGTCCAGCGCCGCCTTCAGCGACGCCGTGCCCGTCCTGCCGAAACCCGCACCGATCACCTTCACATCGCGCTCCCCTCTCTGATCGGTCTCTGATGTGCGTTGCCTAACGTCTCGGTGGGACGACAAGCCGGTTATATGACCAATAAACGATCACTGCAAGGGTGAGGAGCCGATCATGTTGTTCCCGCATCCTCTGCTCGACGCGCTGCGGGACTCGCCCGGGAGCACGGCCTTCGAGCACGGTTCCCGGACCGTGTCACGCGGTGAGCTGCTGGAGCTGATCCGGCGGCTGGCGGGCGCGCTGGCCGCGGCCGGGCTGGGGCCCGGCCGGGGCGTCGCCGTCCGGACCGGTGTCTCGCCGGAGGCGTTCGCCGCGCACCTGGCCGCGCACGCGCTCGGCTGCCGTGTCGTGGGGGTCCGGCCCGGGTACCCGGCCGGGCAGCTCGCCCACGTGCTCGGCATGGAGATCGACGCCCTCCTGGTCGACGGGTCGACCGCGACACCCGGGCTGCTCACGGCCGCCGGGCCGCTTCCCGTGCTGCCGTTGGCGGAGTTGCTGGCCCGCCCCGACGACGGCCGGCCCCTCACCGTCACGGCCCGCCCGGACGACGTGGCCGCCCTGACCTTCACCAGCGGCAGCACCGGGCGGCCCAAGGGCTGTGCGATCACCTACCGCGCGCTGAGCGGGCACTGGGCGTGGCAGCCCCGCGTCTGGGGCCCGGTCGCGGCCGAACTCGCCGCCGCCTTCGAGCGCTACCTGCTGTTCGGCACGCTGGCCAGCATGGTCGTCCTGGAGTTCCTGGCGCCGTGCCTGCTGGGCGGCGGCACTGCGGTGATCCCCGAGGACGACGGGCGGCCCGTCTTCCCGTACGCGATCGAGCGCTACCGGATCACCGGCTCCATCATCACCGTGCCCCGGCTGTACCAGATGCTCGGCCTGCTGCGCGATGAGGCGGTGGACGTCGGCAGCCTGCGCGCGCTGATGGTCTCCGGGTCGCCGATCAGCCCGTCCCGGCTGGCGGCCGCGGCGAAGCGGCTCGGTCCCGTGATCTACCAGGGGTACGGCCAGACCGAGGCGGGCAACATCGCGATGCTCACACCCGATGACATCGCCCACGGCCCGGCCCGCCTGCTGGCCTCGGTCGGCCGGCCGCATCCGGGGGTCGAGATCAGCGTCCGGGACGAGGCGGACCGGGAGGTGGCCGCGGGCGGGACCGGCGAGATCTTCGTACGCAGCCCGTACCTGATGTCCGGCTACTGGGGGCAGCCGGAGGAGACCCGCGACACGCTGCGGGACGGCTGGCTGCGCACCCGCGACCTCGGCCACGTGGACGAGGAGGGCTACCTGTACCTGGTCGGCCGGACCCGCGATGTGATCATGGTCAACGCGATGGTGGTGTACGCGGGGCCGATCGAGCAGGTGCTGACCGGTCATCCCGACGTGGAGGAGGCGTACGTGGCCGGGGCTCCGGACGAGCTGACCGGGGAGGCCGTCCACGCGTTCGTGGTGCCGGCCGCCGGGCGGGACCCGGACCACGACGCGCTGACCGCCCTGGTACGCGCCGAGCTCGGCGCGGACAGCGTCCCCCGGACGATCACGGTGGTGTCCGCCGTCCCGGTCGCCGCGAGCGGCAAACCGGACAAGCGTGCCCTGCTGGACCGGCACGGCGGGCGGATGTTCTGAGCATTTTCTGAGAATTGCCAGCCAACACTGCTGTTGTCCGTTCAACCACATCGCTGTGACGGAGGCATCCGTGCCGGACAACGCCCTCGACTATCTGGTGATCGGCGCCGGCCCGGCTGGGCTGCAGCTGGGATATTTCCTGGAGAAGGCGGGGCGGTCGTACCTGATCCTCGAAGCCGGTCCCACGCCGGGCATGTTCTTCCGGACCTTCCCCCGCCATCGCACGCTCATCTCGATCAACAAGAAGCACACCGGATCCTCCGACCCGGAGCTCAACCTCCGGATGGACTGGAACTCCCTGCTGTCGGATGACCAGGATCTGCTCTTCACCCGCTACAGCGACCGGTACTTCCCCGCCGCTGACGACATGGTCCGCTACCTCGCCGACTTCGCCGCCGCCTGGGGCCTGCGGATCGTCTACGACGCCCGCGCCGCCCACATCACCCGCGCGCCCGGCGAGGGGCCCTTCCAGGTGAGCGACGAGCGCGGTCGGACGTACGAGGCGAAGCGCCTGATCGTCGCGGCGGGGGTCACCCGGCCCAACATCCCGGAGATACCGGGCATCGAGACGGCCGAGCCCTACGGCATCGCCGCCACCGACCCGTCCGGCTACGTCAACCAGCGGGTGCTCGTCATCGGCAAGGGCAACTCGGCCTTCGAGACGGCCGACAACCTGGTGGAGACCGCCGCGGTGATCCACGTCGCGGGGCCGAACTCCGTACGGATGGCGTGGCGCACCCACTTCGTCGGGCACCTGCGCGCGGTCAACAACAACTTCCTCGACACCTACCAGCTCAAGTCCCAGAACGCGGTGCTGGACGGCTCGGTCAGGCGGATCGAGCAGCAGGCCGACGGCTCGTACCTGGTGACGGTGAGCTTCGCCCGCGCCGACGAGGTCACCAAGGACATCCCGTACGACCGGGTGATCGTCTGCACCGGCTTCCGGTTCGACGCCTCGATCTTCGATGACGGGTGCCGCCCGGAGCTGATGATCCAGGACAGGTTCCCGGCGCTCACCCCCGCCTACGAGTCGGTCAGCGTGCCCGGCCTCCACTTCGCCGGGACGCTGACGCAGTCCCGCGACTTCAAGCGCGGCACCAGCGGCTTCATCCACGGCTTCCGCTACGGCACGCGCTCGCTGCACCGCATCCTGGAGAACAGGTACCACGGCGTCCCGTGGCCGGCCCGCGAGCTCGCGGCCACCCCGGAGGCCATGGCGGCGGCGGTGCTCGAACGGGTCAACCGCTCCTCGGCGCTGTGGCAGCAGTTCGGCCTGATGGCCGACGTCATCGTCCCCGACGGCCGGGGCGGGGCGCGCTACCTGGAGGAGCTGCCGGTGGATCTGGAGGGCCCGCCGATCGGCGACGGCGGCCACTACGCGATCACGCTGGAGTACGGCCCGGAACACGACAAGGTGGACCCCTTCGACATCGCGGTCGGCCGGATCCGGCAGAGCGACTCCGCCCGCGCCCACGAGGGCCACTACCTGCACCCGGTGGTGCGGCATCACCGGCCCGGCACGCCGCCCGCCGTCCACCACATCACCGAGAACCTGGAGAACGAGTGGACCTCCCCCGAGGTGCACCTGGAGCCGCTCCGGGCCTTCTTCGCCCGCCAGGTCGCCTCGGTACCGGCGTGATGGAGACCTTGGGCGAGTTCGAGGCCGCGGCCCGCTCTCGCCTCGATCCCGCGTACTACGACTACTTCGCCGGCGGGGCCGGTGACGAGGTCACGCTGCGGGCCAACGAGGCGGCCTTCGACCGGCTCGCGCTGCTGCCGCGGGTGCTGCGCGGCGCCGGGAAGCTCCAGCTCGACGTCACCCTGCTGGGCAGCCACGCGGCCATGCCCGTGCTGGTGGCGCCGACCGCCTTCCACCGGCTCGCCGACCCCGAGGGCGAGCGGGCCACGGCGCGGGCGGCCGGGACCGCCGAGACGATCATGATCGTCAGCATGGCGTCCACGGTCGCCGTCGAGGACGTGGCCGCGGCGGCGCCCGGGGCCGAGCTCTGGTTCCAGCTCTACCTCCAGCCGGACGCGGCCTTCACCGAGACGCTCGTCCGGCGGGCCGAGGCGGCCGGCTGCAAGGCGCTGGTCGTCACGGTGGACTCCCCCACCCTGGGGGCGCGGGCCCGGGACCGGCGCAACGGCTTCCACGACCTGCCCGAGGGCATGTGCTGCGAGAATCTGCGCGACGGCGCGCGAGTACGGCCGATCGTCATGTCACCGGAGCTCTCCTGGACGCACATCGACCAGCTCAGGGAGATGACGCGGCTGCCGATCGCGCTCAAGGGCGTCGCGCATCCCGCCGACGCGCGCCTGGCGCTCGACCACGGCGTCTCCGCGCTGCTGGTCTCCAACCACGGCGGCCGGCAGCTCGACACGGTCCCGGCGGCCATCGACCTGCTGCCGGACATCGTGAGCGCCGTCGGCGGAGCCATCCCCGTGCTGCTGGACGGCGGTGTCCGGCGGGGCACCGACGTGCTGAAAGCGCTGGCGCTGGGCGCAGCGGCGGTCGCGGTCGGCCGTCCGGTGATCTGGGGCCTGGCGGCGGACGGCGAGCGGGGCGCGGGCCGCGTGCTCAGCCTGCTGCGCTCGGAGGTGGAGCGGGCACTCACCCTGTGCGGCTGCGCGTCGATCGACGAGCTCGAACCGGGGATGGTGCTACGCGCATGCTGACCGTGGTGACTGGCGCGGTGGCCGCGGCGCTGGCCGTCATCGCCGTGCTGAGCCTGCCGTGGTGGCTGCCCGGCCGGGTCGTGGCGCTGCGGGTACGCGTCTTCAACCGGGTCAACGGGGACGAGGGCATCCCCGTGCCCGGCGACCTGGTCGGCGTCGAGCGGTTCAGGGAGGTCTACTCCCACCCGGCGGCCGGTGGCCGGAGCAAGGGCGCCGCCCTGTCGGACCTGTTCTGGTACTGGCTGGCGCCCGGCCCCGAGATGCACCAGGAGCACCTGGAGGCGGGGGAACGGTATGACGCCGTCGCCCGGGCCACGCGCGGCTTTATGTCCGTACCGCGTACGGAAGCGGAGGAGCTGACCCGCCGCTGCGTCGCGCGGACGCTGCGGGACGCGCGCGGGCTGGTCCGGCTGCGCGACCTGATGATGCCGCTCTGGGCGGAGTTCTCCTACGAGCTCGTCTTCGGCAGGCGGTGCCCGCGGGTGGCCCGCGACCTGATCATCGGCAACGCGAACGACGTCGTCACCGCGCTCAAGGGCTGCGGGCTGCGGCACATGGACCGGCGTGACCGGCTCACCGCGTATCTGGTGGACCAGTTGCCGCGGGTGCGGCACCCGCTTCCCGAGGGCTTGTCGGCCAGGGAGCAGGCGCTGTACCTGCAGGGAGCCTTCTTCAACACGGCGGTCGTCCAGTTGTCGGAGGCCATGGCCCACCTGCTGATGGTCCTCGCCCAGCACCCGGACGTACAGGCCAGGGCGCTGGCGAGCGGCCCCCGCTACCTCGACCAGGTGATCTCGGAGACGCTCCGGCTCTACCCGCTCTTCGGCGTCGCCCACCGCGTCACCACCGGCGAGATCCCGCTCGACGAGCAAACGGCGATCCCGGCCGGCTCGGTGCTGTGCTTCAACTACCCCGAGTTCCACCGCGCGGGCTTCACCGACCCCGGCCGCTTCGACCCGGGCCGATTCGACCATGAACGCAGCCATCCCGACCACGCCTCGGCCCGGGAGCTCAACCACATCCCGTTCGGCATCGCCGCCAACCGGCCCTGCCCGGCCTGGCGGCTGGCGCCGATCGCCATGCGGGTCGCGGCGGAGGAGATCCTGCGCCTGTACGCCCTGGACTCCACCGCCGCCCACACCCGGTCCCTGCCCAACCGGGGCCCGTGCCTGCTCACCCCGCGGTACGCCCCCAGGAGTGCCGCCCACCGGCCGCTGCTGCTGTTCGTACGGTTCCGCGACCGGTGGGAGGACGTCTGGCGCAGCCTCGTCCAGCTCGTCCTCGGCAGCTACATGGTCTGGGACGCGCGCAGGCAGCGGCTGTGCGAGCGCTATTTCGCGGATGACGGCCAGCCGGTCTCTCACTGATCGTCCGGATTACGAGCGGAGAAATGGTATGCCCACGATGGCCCTGGTCGCCGCCGGTGACCCGAACCTCGAACTGATCCTCAAGGTGCTGCCCGCCCTGGTCGTCATCCTGCTGGTCGCCGGCCTCTGCGGCCGGCTGGCGCTGATGGTGATGCAGCCGCGGGTGCTCGGCGAGATGGTGGCCGGCGTCCTGCTCGGCCCGACGCTGTTCGGCTGGCTGTTCCCGGAGGCCCAGGCCGCCCTGTTCCCCAAGGAGGTCAGGCCGGTCCTGTACGTGCTGAGCACCATCGGCCTGACCCTGTACATGTTCCTGGTCGGCGCCGGGCTGGACCACAGCGCGCGATCACCCGGCGAGGTCCGCCGGGGTTCGGTCCTGGCCGGCTCGGGCATCATCCCCTCCCTGGCCCTGGGCTTCTGCAGCGGCCTGGTCCTGTACGACCTGCTCTCCCGCCCGGACGTCAACCGGTGGGAGTTCGCCCTGTTCCTCGGCGGCGCGCTGTCGCTGACCGCCTTCCCCATGCTGGCCAGGATCCTGTACGAGCGGAGGCTGGAGAACTCCCCGCTCGGCCGGCTCACGCTGATCGCGGCCGCCATCGACGACGCCCTGGCCTGGTGCATCCTCGCGCTGCTGTCGGCGATCCACCTCGGCTCGGGCTCCGGCGGCGCGCTGCGCACCATCGGCCTGGCCGCGCTGTTCGCGGTGGTGATGCTGGCGGTGGTCCGCCCGCTGCTGCGGCCCCTGGGCACGAGCTTCGTGCGAACCGGCCGGCTCGGCCCCGGCGCCATGTACGTCGTCATCCTCGTGCCGCTCACCGCCGGCTGGCTCACCGACTGGATCGGCGTGTACGCCGTCTTCGGCGGCTTCGTCGCCGGGCTGACCATGCCCCGCGATCCGGCCTTCCGCAAGGTGCTGCACGGCCGCATGATGGACGTCGTCTCGACGCTGCTGCTGCCGGTGTTCTTCACCTTCTCGGGGCTGAACACCCATCTCAACGGCATCGCCGGTGGCGCCATGCTGCTGGCGTTCGCGCTGATCCTGGCGGCCGGCTTCAGCGGGAAGTACTTCGGCTGCTCGCTGGCGATGAAAGGAATGGGATTCGGCTGGCGCGAGTCGTACGCGGTGGGCGCGCTCATGAACGCGCGGGGGCTGATGATCCTCATCTTCATCAACATCGGCCTGGCACAGGGCATGATCACGCAGGAGCTGTTCGCCATGCTGGTGCTCGTGGCCGTGATCACGACCGCGGGGGCTCTGCCGCTGTACAAGCTGGCGCTGCCGGAACGCCTCGAACAGGCCAGGAGAACCGAACCCGAAGAGCCCCGCCCCTTGGAGGAGGCAACCTCGGCTTGATCTTCATTTCACGAAATGTCAATGCCTGTCGGGACCCTGGTAATTCCGCGGCAGTGATGCCACGGTGGGTCCGTGGCTGGGACATCGGGTACAGCCGGCTCACCCTCCCGTCGGCTGTTACTCGTCGAAGACGACCGTGAGCTCGGGGGCATGTTGGTAGACCTGTTCACCGACGAGGGATACACGGTCGACCTGGCTCTGGAGGGGCAGCGCGGCCTGCACCTGGGGCTGAGCCGCGCCTACGACGCCATGATCGTCGACCGGGGCCTGCCGGTGGTCGACGGCATCGACCTGCTGCGGCGGCTGCGCCGGCAGGCCGTCACCGTGCCGGTGCTCCTGCTGACCGCCTTCGGCACGGTCGCCGACCGGGTCGCCGGGCTGGACGCGGGCGCCGAGGACTACCTGGTCAAGCCGTTCGAGATCGACGAGCTGCTGGCCAGGGTGCGGGCGCTGCATCGCAGGAACCTGGACCAGGCCGGGCTGCTGCCCGTCGGCGCGGGCCGGCTGGATCCGGCGGCGCACACCGTACGGCTGCCGACCGGCGAGGAGGTCACGCTGTCCGGCCAGGAGTGCCGGCTGCTGCACGCGCTGGCGACCCGGCCGCGGCAGGTGCACACGCGGGCCTCGCTGCGGCAGCGGGTGTTCGACGGCGCCAGCACCGACGCGATCGTGGACACCTACGTCTACTATCTGCGCGGCAAGCTGGGACCGGGCATCGTCAGCACCGTACGGGGTGTGGGCTACCGCCTGGGTGAGCTGTGAGGGGGCGGGAGGCGGCCGATCCGGAGCGGCGGCTGCTGACCGGGGCCCGCCGCCGGATCACCGTACAGGTGGCGGGCGCGATCTCGTTGGTGCTCGCCCTCTTCGGAGCGGTGGTCTACGGCGTCACCCTGAACGACCAGCACGACTCCGCGCGGCGTGACCTGGCCGCCGCGACGAGCCACGGCTCCGTCACCCACCCTCCCCCCTGCGTCTGGCTGTTCGAGCTGCGCGACGGCACCCTGCGGAGCTCTCCAGGGGCACCGGAGGCGCTGCCCCTGGACGGCGCCCTGTACCTGGCCGCAGGCAGCGCGCCGCAGGTCGACCAGGTCGAGCTGGCCGGGCAGAGCTATCTCGTGCGCACCGAGCGGCACGGTGACGTGGCGACCCAGGCGGTGATGGACCTTCGCTACCAGGCCGCCGAACGGCATCGGCTGCTCCGCACGCTCGGCGCCGCCGAACTCGCCGCGCTGCTGGCCGCGCTGCTGATCGGCCAGGTCCTCGCCCGCCGGGCGATCGCGCCGCTGGGCGAGGCCCTGGCCCGCCAGCGCAGGTTCGCCGCCGACGTCAGCCACGAGCTGCGCACCCCGCTGACCCGCCTGCACACCCGCGCCCAGCTCGTCGCCCGCCAGCTGCGGCGCGGAACCGACCAGATCCTGGTCATCGACGAGGTCGACCAGCTGGTCACCGGCTCCCGGCAGCTGGGCGAGGTGGTCGAGGATCTGCTGGTGTCGGCCCAGTTCAAGCAGCTGCGCCGGCCGTTCGTCCCGGTCGACCTGGCCGCGCTGGCCGAGGAACAGGCCGTGGCCGAGGCGGCGCGCGCCGCGGCGCACGGCGTGACGATCGAGGTACGCCGCCAGGGGCTCGACGACCACCTCGTGCGCGGGGCCCAGTCGGCGCTGCGCCGGGTGATCGCCGCGCTCCTCGACAACGCGCTCGGCCATACGAGCATGGGGGGTCATATCTGGGTGACGGTCTCCGGCGGCTCGGAGGTGGTGGAGCTCAAGGTGCGCGACGACGGCGTGGGCCTGGATCCGGACGACTCCGAGCGGCTGTTCGCCCGGTTCGTGGGCCGGGGCTTCGGGCTGGGGCTGGCCCTCGTACGGGAAGTGGTGGACGGGCACGGCGGGACGATCACGGCGGACGGGCGGCCGGGCGCCGGAGCGGTGTTCACCGTCCGCCTGCCGGCGGACCCCGCCGCCTCGCACTGCCCGCCGCCACCGCCCAGAAGCGAACCCACCGACCACTCGGACCGCTCGGACCGCGAGCCGGAGCGGCGCTTCTGATCTCATCGTCGGGATCCGGTCAGCGCACGAACCCGTTGACGATCAGCGGGAGAGAGGCGTCCAACCCGACGACGTTGAGCACACCCGCGTCTTTCGGGTCCGCGATCGAGTAGCCGGCGGCGGTCATCGCCGCGACCACCACGCGGGCGTCCCGGTTGACCCGCCTGCGGTAACCGTCGAGCGCCTGGCTCGCGTGGGAGCGGCCGGCCCACGTCTCGTTGTCGGTCAGGACGACGATCCCGTCCACGGTCATCCGCTCCTTGGCCGCCCAGGTGAACGGCAGCGACAGGTCCGTGCCCCCGCCCGAAGGCTCCCACGAGGCGATCTCCCGCAGGTTGGTACGCGGCGTCACCTTGGAGGCGTGCACGGCGGTGTCCACGTCGATGACGTGCACGTTCTCCTCGATGCGGGCGAGCATGACGGCCATGGCGCAGCCGACCTCGTACGGACTGCCGACCGGCGAGCCACCCACCCTGACACCGTCAGACCACTGGCCGCTCATCGACCCGGACGAATCCACGGCGACGAGTAACCGCTTCCCGGTCGGCTCGACATTGCCGAAGGACAACTCGTACGTCTCCTCCAACGCGTCCAGGATCGCCGGGACCGGCGCCCACGTGTGGGCGTCGGCGCGCGGGTTCGGCTGGGCCCGGCCGGAGGCGTAGACACGCAGCGCGAGCCAGGCGTCCATCGGATGGACGCGGGCACGCAGCAGCGCGTCCCGATCGGTCAGCCGGGCCACGGCGCGCCGGGTGGCGTCGCCGAGCGGCGTCAGTGTGCCGAGCCGGGTCATGCGGGCCAGGTTGCGGATGAGCGCGGTCATGCCGACCGTGTCGACCAGGGCGTCCCACACCTTCGGCTCGCGCAGCATCGCGTCCGGGAAGAACTCCCAGGGCACCCGCGACTCGTTCACGACCCGGATCGCCACGTCGACGCCGGTGACCGCCTTCGCCGTGAGGAACCTGTCCACGGCGGGCAGCACCTCGCGGGCCCGCTCGTCCGTGACGTTCCCGGCGATCCAGCCGAACAGTGTCCTGCGCTGCTCGTCGTCGGCGACCGGATGGGCGACCCGCAGCACGTCCCGCAGGCTGAACGCCTCGCCCTGCGGCGTCCTGCGCTGAGCGGCCTTGCATGCCTTGAACGCGACGTCGTCCGCGCTCCCGGTGAGGAACCAGGAGCCGAGCGCGGTCCGCAGCGACCGGCCCACCACGGGCGAGGTCCCGCGACCGGTCACCTTGCCGCCCAGGTTCTTGTGGTAGCCGAAGAACTGGGCCAGCTGATCGGTCGTGCGCGCGACCTTCGCCAGCGCCACCTTCGCCGCCTGCCTGGTGCCGGCGTCGCCCTTGGCGTAAGCGGCGGCCAGAGCGAACAGGGCAGGCCGCTGCTTCGGAGCACGCGGCGGCCGAGCCGTCGAGATCGCGGTGAGCAGGGCGACGACGCGCGGGCCGTCCTCGGCGATCGCCTGGAACAGCACGTCGGCGTTCTCCGCCGTCAGCTTGTCCTCGCTCACGTAGTAGGTGCCGCCCGTGGTGCCGAGGATGAGGAAATCCTCCAGCTTGTTCCACAGGTCCTTGTCGAAGACGTAGCCGCCGGCGGCGTTCTGCACCTGGTCGGTGCGGCCGGGAACCCGCTGCGTCTGCGGAGTGGCGATCGCGGAGACCGCGGCGAGGGGATCACGTGCCATGGTGCGCTCCTTCCGTTCGACCCGCCCGAGAGCGGATATGCGAAAGGGGAGCGGATGTGGTGATGACCACCCGCTCCCCTTGCTCGTCAGGCCTGGAACCGGCACGGATGTGGGGATGCCCACCGGCGTTCGGTGCTCTGGCCAGCTGAGCTACACAGACCGAAGCCTGTGACGGGATTCGAACCCGCGACAACCCCATTGGAAGTGGATAACCGACGGGCTTCGACCCGTGCCGGCACCAGACCCGATGAACTGGTTCCCACGTTACTGATCAACGCGACGCGCCACACCTGATTATCGGGACTCTCCCGGAGCCCGCGTTCAGGGGACTGCCGGCGACCTCAAGCCTCGCCGGCCGCGGCAGCGGCGTTCCCCACCACGCCGAGCAGGACCCCCCATCCAGCGGTTCCGAGGAACTGCGCCGTCTGCCGAAGCCTGCCGCGCTTCTCCTCGTCAGGCTCCCCCTCGGCGGCGGCTTCGAGACCGGCGATGATCTGCCTGGCGAGCAGTTCGGCCGGCCCCCCTCCTACGACCCGCCGGGCCTCACCGGTCGGGCTGTGGATGCCGTCGATCTCCCGCCCGGCCGAATCGGCGCCCGTGACATCGGTGAACCGGAAGAACGGCGGCCGTTCACCGGCGAGAGCGGCGAGCGCCCGCCGCACCTGCTCCGGGTCCATGCGGAGCCGTTCGACGATCTGGTGCGGCTGGATCAGCGCCGCGCCCTCATCCGCCATCTGGACGATCGCCGTGAGTACGGGTAAGTCGTGGTCTTTCCAGGTCATGTTCGCTCCAGAAGTACATCGGTTCGTCCGTCGCAGTCTCCTCCAGGCTTGGTCCCCGTGGGGCGCACATGTTGACGCGGGGTGCCGGGAACTCTGCTCACGGCCGCCACTTCTCCAGGTATGCCGCGTGGCCGGCGTACGGGAGGGCGAGGAGGCGAACGACCCCGACCGCCATCGCCTTGGTCGTGTTGCCCTCATCCACGGGCAGGAACTCGGCCTCGGCGACGAACCCCACCAGCTCATCCAGGATCCGCCGTTTGGCCTCGATCTCCTGCAGCACGCGGGCCGGAGCGTAGCGGGCCAGATAGGCGGCAGTGGCGCGCGCCTGATCGCCGCTCGAAGCTGCGCCCTCGTCCTCTTCGGCGTTCGACGGCCACGACACCGGCGATGCGGCACGCGCTCCCCGCTCGTCCTCGTGGAGCCTGGCGCGGAGAAAGGCGATCAGCTCGTTCATTTCAGGCTCTCCATGATCGGGGCTGTCGTCTGCGCCATCGTAGAGCCGAAGTGCGACGCCGCCCCTCGGCAGATCGGAGATCCGTCGCCCGAGCGCCGCATGAACGTCGGTGCGATCCTGCTGGAGGCCTCCATGTCCGGGCCTGCTCAACTGTTCGCCAAGCTGCGGGCAGGCCGAACGATCACGGAGATCCGGCGTCCAGCGTTCGGCGGCGGCTTCGAACACTCGCAAGTAGCTCAGGACATTCCATGCAGGTTGCGTTCGCTCGAACCGACCCACATGTCCAGGACGTCGGGCAGCGAGACCGTGTAGAAGCCGGCCCCCAGTTCCCCGGCGATGGCGCGCGCGAGAAAGGTCTTGCCGCATCCCGGAGGTCCGTACAGCAGGAGGCCACCAGGAAGGCTACGGCCGTAAAGACGACGCATTTCTGGATTACGCATAGGGACGAGGAAGGACGCCTCCAGGCGCCGTTTCACTTCCTCCAGCCCGCCGACATCCGACAAGGTCACGTCAGGACGCTCGCCCCCGTCATCCGGACGCAGACGATCCGCCGCCCGGGAAAGGACGGCAAGCGCCTCGGCGTTGCCGGGATCACGTTCCAGAGCGGCGGAGCAGTGCGCGAGCGCGGCCGCCGAATCCCCCTGATCGACGAGCAGGTCCGCGACATGAATGCGGAGAGGCACGTCGTCTGGGCGGTCCTCCACCGCCGCGAGAAGACTCCGTAAGACAGCAGGAAACCCGCCATTCTCTATGACATCCCCCAGAGGAACCGAAAACGCCGAGCTGCGCACATGCAACGGCCCGCCACAAATCCGGATTAGAGAACATCGCTCGACTTCGAGGAGGTCATGAATTCCGTCGACGCGCTAACGCCCGGCCAATGAGGTCATATACGGCCGTCAACCGCGGCGGATTCCGATCGGGCGGCCGGCGGATGGGCAAGGGAGTCGACAAGGCGCGCCAGCAGGTCCCTGAGCAGGTCCTGTTCGGCGCTCGCAGCGAGTAGCCGGGGCACGCCGGCCTCCACCTGCCTGCTGAGCTGCCGGTGGAGTCTGCGGCCACGCGGGGTGAGGTAGGCACGAATGCGACGCCGGTCGATGTCGTCGACCCGGCGATAGACCAGACCGTCGTCGACGAGCTGGTCCATGAGCTTGGTGAGGGTGCCCGGCGGGAGGAAGGCGTGCTCGGCGACCTCGGTCATGTGGTGGCCGGTGCCGTCGGCGAGCAGGGTGATCACCCGCCAGGCGTCCAGCGAGTAGCCCTCGGCGTTGAGGATGACGGCGAGGCGCCGGCCGAGTAGCCGTTCGGCTCGCGTCAGCAGGTGGATCAGATCCGGCGGCTGATGCGTACCCGGAACAGCCATGACCCTCCTTGATCGGGGAAGGTGTCTCATGCTACAGACCGGTTGCAGCTTCCGGAATGGTGTGGAAATCATGCCCTTGACCAGGAAGCATGGCGTCATGCCGCGGTTTGACAGGCAGTTCCCTGGATCGCCGGACCCGTCGCCGCGTGGTCTCGCCGATGGCGTCGACCTGAGCGGCGAGACGGTGAACGTGGCGCTGGTGGTGCCGATGCGGGGCCCCTCCGGGATGTTCGGGCCGGCCTGCGAACTGTGCGCGGAGTTGGCCACCGACGAGGTGAACCGGGCCGGGGGCGTACTGGGGCGCGAGCTCCGTCTGGTGCCGGTGGACGGGGGCGCCCCGCCGGACCGGGTGGCGGCCGAGGTGGAGGCGCTGGTGTCGCTGGGCGCGGTGCAGGGGGTCACCGGCTGGCACATCTCCTCGGTACGCCAGGCCCTCGCCCCGCGCGTCGCCCACCGGGTGCCGTACGTCTACACGGCTCTGTACGAAGGCGGCGAGCGTACCGACGGCGTGTTCATGACCAGCGAGACCCCGCTCGACCAGTTGTCCCCGGCCATGCGGCTGCTGGGACGGGAACGGGGGCTGCGGCGCTGGTTCGTGGTGGGCAACGACTACGTCTGGCCGCGCGGTACCGCGCGGGCCGCCCGCCGGTACGCGGCGGAGTGCGGGGCGGTCATCTGCGGCGAGTCCTACCTGCCGCTGGGCACCCAGGATTTCGGCGAGGTCCTGCGGCACATCGAGCGGAGCGAGGGCGACGCGGTGCTGATGCTGCTGGTCGGCAGCGACGCGGTGCGTTTCAACCGGGCGTTCGCCCGCAGCGGGCTGGACCAGCGGTGCCTGCGGCTGAGCACGCTGATGGACGAGAGCATGCTGCTGGCCAGCGGCCCCTCGGCGACCAACGGGCTGTACAGCACCGCCGGCTTCTTCGCCTCCCTGACGACTTCGGAGAATCTCGATTTCCACGGGCGGTACGCGCGCAGGTTCGGGGTGGACGCGCCGCCGCTGGGCAGTCTCGGCGAGTCCTGCTACGAAGGAGTACTCCTGCTGGCGGCGCTCATCGAGCAGGCCGGAACGCTGGACGTGCGGACGATCGTGGGCCACGCCGACACGGTCTCCTACGAAGGCCCGCGCGGGTTGCTGCGAATGCGGCGCCGACACATGCGCCAGCGCATCTACCTGGCCGAGGCACAAGGGCTGGAGTTCGATGTGGTGGCCCAGTTATAGGCAGGGCTTGACAGCGTACGCGCCGCACCTCCAAAATTCTTCCTACAGGAAGGATCTGCGAGGGACTCGCAGGTCGGACGGCTGCGAGCGTCACGCGACGAGCCCGGGCGGGAGCCTTCGGCGCGGCCCGCGCAGCCACCTTGCGACAATTCTCGAAAAGCCGGCGCACACGACTTGTGCGGCGGCTTTTTCTGTTTCGGGTAAGCGCCCTTTCACATCAGCTAGAAACAGCTACTTAAGGGCTGCGAAACATCTCCGTAATGGCTTTAGCTGACGCTGACTATGCCAATCGATCGCATTCCTTTTTAGCGAGACGGCGAATCAGCAATGCGTGGCTTCGTCATCGAATTCCACGGTTCACGCTCCCTGGCGGAGCGGAGGAGGTTTCCATGTACCGGGTTCGCGGACGCCGCGCGGCGGCGGGTGCGGCGATTCTCGTCGCCGCGCTGACGCTTGGCGCGTGTGGCAGCAGGACCGACCAGACCCCCACTGCCCCGGCTGCGGCCGACACGTCGGGCTCGACCGTCAAAGTTGGACTGCTCAACTCGCTGTCCGGCACCATGGCCATCAGCGAGGTGACCGTCAAGAACTCCCTCATGCTCGCCGTGGACGAGATCAACGCCGCCGGCGGTGTGCTCGGCAAGAAGATCGAGCCGATCAGCGAGGACGGCGCCTCGGACTGGCCCACCTTCGCCGAGAAGTCGCAGAAGCTCATCAGCCAGGACCATGTCGCCGCGGTGTTCGGGTGCTGGACCTCGGCCAGCCGCAAGGCCGTCAAGCCGGTGTACGAGAAGAACCAGGCGCTGCTGTTCTACCCCGTCCAGTACGAGGGCCTGGAGCAGTCGCCGTACATCTACTACACCGGCGCGACCACCAACCAGCAGATCGTGCCCGCGCTGGACTACCTGAAGGCTCAGGGCAAGACCTCGCTCTACCTGGTGGGCAGCGACTACGTCTTCCCGCGCACCGCCAACAAGATCATCAAGGCGTACGCCGCGGCCAACGGCATGAAGGTGCTCGGCGAGGACTACGCGCCACTGGGCTCCACCGAATTCTCCACCATCACCAACAAGGTGAAGGCCGCGGGCGCCGACGCGGTGTTCAACACCCTCAACGGCGACAGCAATGTGGCCTTCTTCAAGGAGTACAAGTCCGCCGGCCTGACCGCCGACAAGATGCCGGTGCTCTCGGTGTCCATCGCCGAGGAAGAGGTCAAGAGCATCGGCACCCAGTACCTGGCCGACCAGTTGACGGCGTGGAACTACTACCAGACCACTCCGGGCGCGGCCAACGAGAAGTTCGTCAAGGCCTACAAGGCCAAGTACGGCGCGGACAAGCCGACCAGCGACCCGATGGAGGCCGCCTACGTGTCGGTCTACCTGTGGAAGGCGATGGTGGAGAAGGCCGGCTCCTTCGAGGTCGCGAAGGTCAAGGCGGCCAGCGCCGGGGGCGGCATCACCTTCGACGCGCCGGAGGGCAAGGTCACGGTCGACGGCCCGACACAGCACGTCTTCAAGACCGCCCGCATCGGCAAGATCGGCTCTGACGGCCTGATCACGGAGGTGTGGAACTCCGGCCAGCCGGTCAAGCCCGATCCGTTCCTGAAGGGCTACAGCTGGGCCGGCGGCCTGACCTGACAGCCGACCGGGTGAGCCGGTCCGACCGGCTCACCCGCCCACAGTCCACCCCCTCACGATCCGGAGGTCCGACCTGTGACGCTGGTCTTCAGCCAACTGTTCACCGGCATCAGCATCGGCGCGGTGCTGCTGCTCATCGCGCTGGGCCTGTCGCTCACCTTCGGCCAGATGAACGTCATCAACATGGCCCACGGCGAGTTCATCATGGCCGGCGCGTACACCGTGTACGTCCTGCAGCAGATCATCACCAGCGCCGGAGCGTCGTTGCTGGTCGCCCTGCCGGTGGCGTTCCTCGTCGCCGGGACGATGGGCGTCGTGCTGGAGTTCCTGCTCATTCGCCGGCTTTACACCCGGCCGCTGGACACCCTGCTGGTCACCTGGGGTGTCTCACTCATCCTGCAGCAGCTGGCCAGGGACATCTTCGGCGCCCCCAACGTGCAGACGCACGCGCCGGAGCTCCTCAGCGGCAGCACGAAGATCTTCTCGACCGGCACCGGCGATCTGGTGCTGGCCAACAGCCGCCTGTTCATCCTCGCCCTGGCCCTGCTGGCCGTCGCCGCGCTGACCCTCCTGCTGCGCACGACCCCCCTGGGCCGTCGCATCCGCGCCGTCGTGCAGAACCGCGATCTGGCCGCGGCCTCCGGGATACCCACCGGCCGGGTGGACCGGTTGACCTTCTTCATCGGCTCCGGGCTCGCCGGCATCGCCGGGGTCGCGCTGACCCTGGTCGGCCCGATCGGGCCGACGATGGGCACCAACATCATCATCGACGCCTTCCTCGTCGTCGTGGTCGGCGGCATCGGGCAGCTGAAGGGCACGGTGATCGTGGCCTTCGCCCTCGGCCTGATGCAGTCGCTGGTGGAGTACTCCACCACGCTCAGCGTGGCCAAGGTGCTGGTGTTCCTCACCATCGTGGCGTTCCTGCAATGGCGGCCACGGGGCCTGTTCACCCTGCGCACCCGGAGCCTGGCATGAGCGCCGACGGCTTGGCACGCTGGGGCGGCCGGTTCGCCGCGGGCGCTCCGGCGCGTACGAGGGCCGGGTTCGCCCTCGCCGCGCTCGCGCTCTTCGCGGTGGCACCGCTGGTCCTGGGCGACTTCCGGCTGAGCCTGCTGGCCAAGTACCTGTGCATGGCGATCGTGGCCGTCGGCGTCGGCCTGGCCTGGGGCCGGGGCGGGATGCTCGCCCTGGGCCAGGGCGTGTTCTTCGGGCTCGGCGGATACGCGATGGCGATGCACCTCAAGCTCGCCGACGCCGGTCCCGGGAATCTGCCAGACTTCATGCAGCTCTACGGCCAGGTGGAGAGCCTGCCCTGGTGGTGGGAGCCGTTCGCCGACCCGTTCTTCGCGATGGCGGCCGTCGTGCTGCTGCCCATGTTCCTGGCGTTCCTGCTCGGCTCGCTGGTCTTCCGCCGGCGGGTGCGCGGCGCCTACTTCGCGATCCTGTCCCAGGCACTGGCCGCCGCGATGGCGATCTTCCTGATCGGTGAGCAGGGAACCACCGGGGGCACCAACGGCTTGACCGACATCCAGGGCTTCTTCGGCTACAACCTCGACGACCCTGTCAACCAGCGCATGGTCTACTTCATCATCGCCGGCTGCCTGTTGCTGATGCTGGCGGCGGCGCGGCAGCTCATGCACAGCCGCTATGGCGAGCTGCTGGTCGCGACCCGGGATGCCGAGGAACGGGTCCGCTTCCTCGGCTACGACCCCGCCAACGTCAAGCTGGTGGCCTATGTCGTGGCCGCGGGCATGGCCGGCCTGGCCGGCGCCTTGTTCGTGCCCGCGGTGGGCATCATCTCCCCCGCGCTGATCGGTGTCGTGCCCTCCATCGAGTTCGTCGTCGGAGTGGCCGTCGGCGGCCGGGCGACCCTGCTCGGACCGGTTCTCGGCGCGATCGGCGTGGCCTGGGCGAAGACCGCGTTGTCGGAGCAGTTCCCGGCCGCGTGGACGTATTTCGAAGGGTTGCTGTTCGTGCTCCTGGTCGCTTTCCTACCGGGTGGTATCGCATCCGTGTCCGGCCTCATCCGGCGTCGCCGTGCCGCCGACGGCACCGCCCGGAGGGCGGCACCCGCCGGCGAAACCGCACCGCCCATCGCTACCCCTATCCCCGCCTCTGCCCCTGCGGACACGAGAGAGGTCGCCCAGTGAGCACCGAAAGCGCCGCCGGGCTGCGGATCCGTGACCTGAGGGTGGTCTTCGACGGCTTCGCCGCCGTGGACGGCGTGGACATCGACGTCCCACCCGGCGACGTGCGTTTCATCATCGGGCCCAACGGCGCCGGGAAGACCACCCTCGTGGACGCGGTCACCGGCCTGGTGAAGGCCTCCGGCTCGGCCTCGTTCGGCGGTCAGGAGCTGCTCGGCCGGAAGGTCCACCACATCAACCGGCTGGGCATCGGCCGCACCTTCCAAACCGCGACCGTGTTCGAGGAACTCACCGTGCTGCAGAACCTCGACATCGCCGCGGGAACCGGCCGCGGCCCGCTGACCATGCTGCGCAGGCGCAAGAGCGTGCCGGACGGCGTGGCCCAGGCGATGGAGGCGATCGGGCTGGCCACGGCGCGGAACAACCTCGCCGGCACCCTCGCCCATGGTCAGAAGCAGTGGCTGGAGATCGGCATGCTGCTGGTGCAGGACGCCAAGCTGCTGCTGCTCGACGAACCGGTGGCCGGCATGAGCCACGATGAACGCGAGGCCACCGGCGAACTCCTCGGGCTGCTCAGCGAGGAGCGCACCGTCGTGGTCATCGAGCACGACATGGACTTCCTGCGGCGCTTCGCCCGTACCGTCACCGTCATGCACGCGGGCCGGAAGCTGAGCGAGGGCACCGTCGCCCAGGTGCAGGCGGACCCGAAGGTGCAGGAGGTCTACCTGGGACACGCCGGCGCGACCGCCGCGGCTGCAGGGGAGGCATGATGCTGGAGTTCGACGGGATCGATCTGGGATACGGCCGAAGCATCGTCCTGCGCGCGTTGTCCTTGACCGTTCAGGACGACGGGGTGACGGCGGTGCTGGGCCACAACGGCGCCGGCAAGAGCACGCTGCTACGGGCCGCCATCGGCCTGCTCAAGCCCCGCACGGGCACGATCCGGCTGGGCGGGCAGGACATCACCGGGCTGGCCCCGCACCAGCGGGTGGCCCGGGGAATGGCCTACGTCCCGCAGGGACAGCAGTGCTTCCCGCACCTGACCACCGCGGAGAACCTCCAGCTCATCGCCGATGGCCGCCGTAACGGGAAGGCCGCCACAGCGGAGGCTCTGGACCTGTTCCCCGCGCTGGCCGGCCTGATGAACCGCCGAGCGGGCCTGCTCTCCGGCGGGCAGCGCCAGCAGTTGGCCATAGCCCGGGCACTGATCACCGAGCCGAGGCTCCTGCTGCTGGACGAGCCGACCGAGGGCATCCAGCCGTCGGTCGTCACCGAGATCGAACAGACGATCCTGGCGCTGGCCGGCCGCGGCGGGATGTCGGTGTTGCTGGTCGAACAGCACGTGGGGTTCGCGGTGAAGGCGGCGCAGCGGTACTACGTCCTGGAAGCCGGGCGGGTGACGTCGTCGGGCCGGGGTGGTGAGGAGGCCGAGTCCGCCGTCCGCCAGGCGCTGACCGTGTGAGGAGACCCCGACCCGAAACGAGCAGACCCTGGCCGGGCGCCACGCACTCCATCGGGCCTTCCCGATACGAGCAGATCCTGTCGGGGCTTTCTGCCCGCCCGCCGGAACCCGGCTTGCGGCGAGGTGCTCGACGGCATCTCCCTAACGGGTAAAAAGTGCGAGCCCCAGCGGAGTGCCCGGCTGATGCCGACAGCGGCGCGCCCGGGTGTCTGGGAGGCGCTCTCAACGGGTGACAGACCACCGCGAAAAGATCAAGAAGGCCGCTTACCTGATCGGGAAGCGGCCTTTGAGCTGGTGGGCGATACTGGGATCGAACCAGTGACCTCTTCGGTGTGAACGAAGCGCTCTCCCGCTGAGCTAATCGCCCGCCCTGCGGCCCCTTGCGGCGCCGACGGGAAAACCATACCGCACTCCGGGACTGGTCGCGAAGCGGCGGGAGGCGCAGGTGAGGATTCGGGGAAAGGGTGCGGTTGCCCATCGGTGCGACGGCTCGTTGGCATACCATCGTCGTGTTCCGGTAGGTGCCGATCGTGATCTTTTCTCAAGGAACGTTCTTGGTGGGCCCGTCGGAACAGGCTCCACGAAGCGCAAAACCCTTGTAAATACGACCCGATTCATGCCGTTTAGCCAGGTAGATGCCTAAATGTCCAGCTGTGATGTGCGTTACAGAAGGGCCTAGGAGCGGAATCTTTCCTACAGGTTTCTTCGTTCCGCGTGATAGCTCAGGACGAAGTCCGTCAGAGCAGTGATAGCCCCGAAGAGGGGACCTTCGACGAAAAGGTTTGGCTGACGATGAACAGCACCACCGTCTCCGCCGAGCTTGGCCTTCGGCTTGTGGTCCCCGACCGTACTACCGTCCCCCTGCTCGCCGGACTGAGCTACACAGCCGACGACCCGTACGCCATCCGCATGGCCTTCCACGTAGGGAACGACGAACCGGTCGAGTGGATCTTTGCCCGAGAGTTGCTGACAGTCGGCATCGTGAGACGCGTCGGCGACGGCGACGTGCAGGTATGGCCCGCACGCGCCGACGGCGAACGCACCCTGCACATCAGCCTGACGTCACCGTTCGGGCAGGCACTGTTCGAAGTGCCGCTGGCGCCGTTGACCGAGTTCCTCCACCGCACCTACGAGAAGGTGCCGGCCGGCCGCGAGACCGACTTCATGGATCTCGACGCCGAGCTCACGAACATGCTCTGGCCGTCCTGACACCCCACAAACCCCTTTTTGATCTTTTACGGCTCAGCACGGTGGGCCCCAACCGCCGTACGGGGTTGAGGCCTGTCCAGGGGCACGCTTCTCCGGTGGAGCGGGTTTCGCGCCGTGACGTGCGCGTTCTTGGCCCCGGTCCGGGGATTGGGCCGGCCTTTGTGATCTAGGCCGCGCCTCACCGGGTTCCCGCCGCCGCCCTGTGGGGGCGCATTCGCCCGACCGAGGGATGGACCAGTCCGGTCTGGGACCTCCAAAGCGGCGTGTTCACCGCCGACCGCGGCACGCTCGACGTCCATTACCTGACGACCGCTCCCGGCAACACGCAGAACATCTCGTACTGGCCTGCGAGCGGGGAAGCGTGGCTGGTCAACGAATTCCGCGGCGACCATGACGGCGTATACGCGAGCGATCGCCTGGTGCCGGCGTTGAGCTGCCCGAACCTCAGCTGCTGACGCCAAGAACGGCACGCCCTCTGACTCTCCGTCGCGGGCCTGGTGCGGCCCGCCGTGGCGGCGGGCCACGATGCAGAGGGTATGTCGGGTTTCTGGAGGTTTGCTGGGACTATTGGGGTATCGAGGCCAGCGCCGCTTTCATTCTCGTAATCTCGATGTTCTGGCCCGAGTAGACGTCTTTCGCCACGCGTCGCATCTGCTGGTCCGTGCCGGTGGAGCGTTCTTCGTCGGCCATCTTCAGGGCGCCGCCGTGGTGTCTGATCATGAGTTGCAGGAACAGGCGGTCGAAGGCGGCCGCGCGGGCCGTGCGCAGGGCGTTCATCTCCTCCAGGGTGGCCATGCCGTAGCCCTCGGGGCCGTGGGCGTGGTCGGCGGGGACCGGGCGGCCGAGGGAGGCGAGCCAGGAGGACATGGCGATGATCTCGGGACGCTGGGCGCTGGCGATCTGGTCGGCGAAGCGGCGTACGGACGGTGTCGTCGTACGGTCCTTGACCAGGCCGGTCATCTCCAAAGCCTGCCGGTGGTGCGGGATCATGCCTTCGGCGAAGCGGACGTCGGCGGCGGCCGGGGCGGGCGGCGGCTGCCCGAGGCGTTCGCCCGGCGTGGCCGTGCGCGCGGGGGTGCCCGGGCCCTGTGGGACGATCACCGGAGCGTCGGTGCCGATCGCGGACGGCTGTTCCGGCTCCCGGGCGCACGCCGACAGCGCGGGCAGCACGAGTGCCGTCGAGACTGTGACGATGAGCGCACGCGACCGGGACATCACTGACATAGCTTCCATACTGAGCCACGAACGAGAGGGATAGCGCGTGATCTTCGGAAAGGTACGGGGGGCGGTGGTGTGCGCGGCGGTGTTGCTGGTGGCCGCGTGCAGCGCCGGGCCGCAGGCGGGTCCGCGAGGGGAGGATCCCTCCGGAGACGCGGGCGAGCCCGTCAACACCTCCCAGCCGACCGGTGACGCGAAGACGAGCCCGAACGTCAAAAGGGTCGCGCACATGCCCCGCACGGCGCCGCTCGACGGCGCCATGGACTGGAACACCGACCTGGCCTTCCAGGGCGACTACGCGTACGTGGGCAACTTCGGCGGGTTCTCGATCTACGACATCAGCGACCCGGCCAAGCCGAAGACGGTCAGCCAGGTCGACTGCCCGGCGGAGCAGAACGACGTCTCGATCTACGGCGACCTGCTGATCCTGTCGATCGACGAGCCGCGCAGCGACGAGAGCTGCGCCTCCACGACGAAGAGCCACCACTGGGAAGGGCTGCGGATCTTCGACGTCAGCGACAAGAAGAACCCGAAGTACGTCTCGGCCGTCGCGACCGACTGCGGGTCGCACACGCACACGATGATCCCCGACGGGGAGACGCTGTACGTGTACGTGTCCTCGCCCGGCCCCGAGCCGGAGTCGGAGACCTGCCCGCCGCCGCACGAGCTCCTCCAGGTGGTGGAGATCCCCACCAAGGACCCCAAGGCCGCCAAGGTCGTGGCCAGGCCGAACTTCTTCCCGGACCGCGAGGAGACGGGTGCCGGGTGCCACGACATCACGGCGTACCCGGAGAAGAAGCTGGCGGCGGCCGCGTGCTTCGGCGACGGCGTGCTGCTCGACATCTCCGACCCGGTCAACCCCAAGGTGCTGCAGCAGATACGCGACGAGGAGAACTTCCAGCTCTGGCATTCGGCGACGTTCAACAACGATGCGACCAAGGTCGTGTTCGGCGACGAGCTGGGCGGCGGCTCCGCGCCGACCTGCGACCGGGACACGCCGCGGACCAAGGGCGCGGACGCGATCTACGACCTCGTGAACGGCCGGCTGGAGCGGCGCGGCTACTTCAAGATCCCGCGCGAGCAGGAGGAGAACGAGAACTGCGTCGCCCACAACGGCTCGCTCCTCCCGGTGCCGGGCAAGGACATCATGGTCCAGTCGTGGTACCAGGGCGGCGTGTCGATCTGGGACTTCACCGACTCCGCCAACCCCAAGGAGATCGGCTACTTCGACCCGGTGCCGTACGACGGGGTCGCGGGCTCCTGGTCGGCCTACTACTACAACGGCTACATCTACTCCAGCGACATCCGCGGCGGCCTGGACGTCATCGAGATCGACGACCCGCTGACCGACCCGGCCAAGCAGGTCAAGATGGATGACTTCAACGTGCAGACCCAGAAGTCCTACTGAGGTGCCGTGATGCTCCCCGCCCGCCAGTTGGCGTAGGTGGTGACGAAGGAGGAGGCCACCCGGCCGGTCTCGTTGAACGCGCGCCAGGACAGGTCGAAGAAGATCGGCCTGTCGCGCGCGTCCAGCTTCAGTTTCCAGGTGAGCTGGGTGTCGGCGAGCTCGTCGGCGGTCCACCCGCCGGTGATCTCCGAGATCTTCTGCTGGACGATCCGCGGTCCCCTGGTGGTCACCAGGGACCCGGAGTACGTCCGCGCCTCCCCGCTGATCCGCGGCGTCACGCTGATCACGTCGAGCAGGACGCCGACCCCGGCGGTCACGGGGAGCATCTCGGCGAAGTAGAGCGCGTCCGACGTCTCCTTTCCGGTCACCGGCTTGCCGTCGAGATAGACCTTCGGCTTGTCGGCGCTCTCTATGACGATCACCTGCCGGGTGTCGCCGACCGACTCGACCCGCATGTTGAAGTCCGTGGTCATGTCGTCGGTCGCGTCGAAGACGAGCTGGCCTCGGGCCTTGCCGTAGAAGGAGCTCTGGCTCAGGCCGCCCTCGTAGGTGAAGTCGGCCAGCGGCGTCACGATGGTCGCCGCCTCTATGGCCGCGACCAGCTCCGCGGGCTTGGCGGGAGGCGCGCTGACCGCGGGCTCGGGCGTGCCGGATGTGCTCGGCCCCGGCGAGCCGGTGGCGGCGGCCGTGGTGATGTTCGCGCGGCCGGCCGAGCGCGCCCAGAGCAGCGCCCCGGTGACCACCAGACCCGTCGCCGCGAGGCCCGCCCCGGTCAGCACGTTCCTGCGCGCCATCAGGACCCGGGTGGCGGTGATCGTCGGCGCCTCCGGCTCCACCGCGCCGGTAGCCGCCGGCGTGCCCTGTCCCATCGCGCCGGGGGCCGCGAGCGCACTCTGTTCCAGCACTTCGGTGGTCGCCGACGCACCCTGTTCGAGCACTTCGGTGACCGCGAGCGCACCCTGTTCCAGCACGTCGGACTCCCCCGCGCGCCGGTCCTCGCCGAGCAGCTCCAGCAGGACGTCGCGCGCCGTGGGACGGGCGGCGGGGGCCTTGGCCAGGCAGCGTGCCACGATCCCGCGCAGCGGCTCCGGCAGGTCGCCCAGGCCGGGCTCGGCCTGGAGGATCCGGTAGGCGACCGCGGCGATCGTGTCGTCGCCGAACGGCGGCCGTCCCGTGGCCGCGTACGCCATCGTGGAGCCCCAGGCGAACACGTCGCCGGCCGCCCCGACCGGCCCGTCGCCGAACTGCTCGGGCGCCATGTAGGGCGGTGTCCCGGCCATCCCGCCCTTGGTCGCGGTGAGGTCGGCGAGCCGGGCGATGCCGAAGTCGATGACCCGCGGCCCGTCCTTGGCCATCAGCACGTTGCCCGGCTTGAAGTCGCGGTGCACCACGCCCGCCCGATGGATGGCGGTCAGCGCGGTGGCCGTGCTGATGGCCAGCCGGATGAGGTCCGCGCCACGCAGGGGCGCGACGTCGGCCAGGGACGGGCCGTCGATGTACTCGCTCACGACGTAGGGCGGGTCGTAGCCGAGGTCGGCGGTGATCACCCGGGCCGTGCAGAATTCGGCGACCTGCCTGGCGGCGGCGAGCTCCCGCTGGGCCGTACGGTCGATGCCCGCCCTGCCGCCGGCCATCGCCTTGATCGCCACCTGCTCACCATCGGGACCCGTGCCGAGGTAGACGACGCCCTGACCGCCCTGGCCGAGACGGCCGGTGATCAGGTAGTCGCCGAGCCGCGGCGGATCGCCCGGCCGGAGCGCACCGGCAGCCACCTGATCAGGGGTTGAGGTCGGCGGCGGCGTGCTCGGCGAAGATCCGCATCGCCTTCGCGGTGATCGGCCCCGGCGCCACCGGCAGCTCGGTCTCGTCGACCAGCCTGATCGGCTGGATGTCGCGGGTGGTGGAGGTGAGGAACGCCTCCTCGGCGGTGTACAGGGCCGACATCGGTACGTCGGTCTCCTCGCCGCCGCACCATTGGAGCACCAGCGCCCTGGTGACGCCGGCCAGGCAGCCGGACTCGAGCGTCGGCGTCAGCAGCCGCCCGTCGCGGACGATGAAGATGTTGGAGCCGGTGCCCTCGCACAGGTTGCCCGCGAGGTTGCCGAAGATGGCCTCGCCGCCGCCGCGAGCCTTGGCGTAGGCCAGGGCCTTGGCGTTGTCGCCGTAGGAGGTGCTCTTGACGCCGGACAGGGCGCCGAGCTCGTTGCGCGGCCAGGGGACGACGGTGACGTTCGCGGTGCCGGGGAACGGCTTCTGCTCGTCGACGATCACGACCGAGGTGGTGCCCTGGTCACCGCGGTCGGAGCCGAGGGGGCCCGGGCCGCTGGTGTAGGTGACGCGGATGCGGCCGAGCGGCCAGTCGGGGGCGGCGGCCAGGCACTTGCCGATGCCGTCGGCGATGGCCTCGAGGTCGGGCGCGGGCAGGTCCATGCGCTGCGCCGACAGCGCGAGCCGGTCGAGGTGCCTGGTGAGCGCGAACGACTCACCGTGCACGATCTTGATGGTCTCGAAGACGCCGTCGCCGACCATCAACCCGTGGTCGAACACCGAGACGGTCGCGGCCGCGGGGTCGAGCAGCTCCCCGTTGACCCAGACAGGGATAGTCATCTATTTCCTCCTGAGGATGCCAGTGCGATGAGCCTGGACGCCTTCAGCTCGGTCTCGAGCCATTCACGCCGGGGATCGCTGCCCCAGGTTATGCCCGCGCCCGTGCCGAAGCGGATCTCGCCGGCGGAGATCCAGAACGTCCGGATGCCCACGGCCAGCGCCGCCCTGCGACGGTCGGCGTCGACCCAGCCCACTGCTCCACAGTATGGCCCGCGCGGCTCCGGTTCGAGCTCATTGATGATCCGCGACGCGGACGATTTGGGGGCGCCGGTGACCGAGCCGGGCGGGAACGTCGCCGCGAACAGCTCCGGCCAGCCCGCCCCCGGCGCGAGCCTGGCCCGTACGGTCGACACGAGGTGGACCAGCCCGGGATGCTCCTCGACGGCGCAGAGCGACGGCACCTCGACGGAGCCGACGGCGGCGACCCGGCCGAGGTCGTTGCGGACCAGGTCGACGATCATGACGTTCTCGGCGTAGTCCTTCTCCAGCAGGTCGTCCGCGGTCACCCCAGTGCCCTTGATCGGCCTGGACTCGACCAGGTCCCCGTCACGCGACAGGTACAGCTCGGGCGAGGCCGACACCACGCTCAGCCCGGGCACCTGGACGACGGCCGCGTAGGGGGCCGGGTTGCCGACGGCCAGGCGGGCCGCCAGGGCCAGCGGGTCGGCGTCGTGGGGCACCGGCGCGGTCAGGACGCGGCAGAGGTTCGCCTGGTAGACCTCGCCCTGCTCGATGTAGTCGCGGATGGCCTGGACACCGCGCTCGTAGGCGGCCTGATCGAGGGAGCTGTGCCACCGGTCGGGCGCGGGCCCGTGCCAGGCGGTCCTGGGCGTGGGCAGGGGTGCCGGCCGTACGTGGTCGAACCGGGCGCACGTCACCTTGCCCTCGTAGCCGACCACCACCGCCCACCAGCCGTCGCCGTCGAGGGCGGCGAGGTCGGTCGTCAGGTCGCGCAGGCCGGTGGCAAGGAGGTTGCCTACACGGGCGAAGCCGTCGTACACACCTGCCATTCTCCCAGCAATCGGACGAACTCCTGCGCGGACGCCAAAGGCGCCTCGGGCAGGGCCGCGTAGACCTTCCGCGCGGGGGCCAGCCCGCGCAGGGGCCGCAACACCAGATCCGCCGGTACGGCCCGCGCCGCCAGCTCCGGCACCAGCGTCACCCCGAGCCCGGCGGCGACGAACCCAAACTTCCCCGTCCATTCCGCCACCCGCAGCCCGCTGCGCGGCGTGAACCCGGCGGCGGCGCAGGCGGTGACCAGCAACGTCGGCTGCCCGCGCGGCGCGGCCTCGATCCACGTCTCGTCGGCCAGGTCGCGCAGGTCCACGTCAGGCTCCGCGGCCAGCCGGTGCGACCGCGGCAACGCCACCAGCAGCCGGTCCTCGCGCAGCGGCACGACCCGGTCGCATTCGGCGGCCAGCCCCGCGGGGTAGTCGCTGATCACCGCGACGTCCAGCGCTCCCGCCCGCAGCCGCTCGATCAACCGGGCCGTCAGCCCCTCGACCAGCCGCAGGCCGACCTCCGGCCGCCGCTCGGCGAACCGTTTGAGCGTCATGGGCACGAGATCGACGTTGGCCGTGGCGAACGCGCCGACCCGCAGCGTGCCGCCGCTGCCGCCGTGGATCGCGGCCAGTTCCTCACTCGCGCGTTCGAGCCGGTCGAGCACGGCGATGGCGTGCCGGTGCAGCGCCACGCCGGCCGGTGTCAGTCGTACGCCCCTGGCCAGCCGTTCGAAGAGCGGCCCTCCGGTGGCCCGCTCCAGGGCGGCGACGCGCCGGGAGACCGCCGACTGGGTGTATCCGAACAGCTCGGCGGCCGCGGTGAAGGAGCCGCTCCTGGCCACCTCGTCGAAGAGGCGGAGCGCTCCGGTGTCGAAGGCATTCATATCTGTCATGGCTGGTATGCAATCTAGTCGCTGGCGGAATGCCTCGCCTATCGCTTAACTGAACAGGTGATTGCATTTCTAGGACAGGGACGCATGGGCGTCCCGATGGCCCGGCGGCTCATCGAGGCCGGGCACAAGGTGACGACATGGCGGCGCGGGACCGGGGTCACGGTCGCCGAGGCGGTGGCCGGCGCGGAGCTGGTCATCACGATGCTGCGCGACCCGGCCGCCGTGCGCGAGGTGCTGACGGCCGCGCTGCCCGGGCTGCGGCCCGACGCGACGGTGGTGGAGATGTCCACGATCGGCCCGGACGCGATCCAGGAGCTGCGCGCGCTGCTGCCCGCCTCCGTCAGGCTCGTGGACGCGCCCGTGCTGGGCAGCGTCGCTCCAGCGGCCGACGGCACGCTGACCGTGCTGGCGGGCGGCGACCTGTCGGGGCTGCGCGACGTGCTGTCGGTGTTCGGCACGGTACGCGAGTGCGGGCCGCTGGGGGCGGGCGCGGCGATGAAGATCGCCGTCATGAGCGCCCTCGTGCCGGCCCAGGTGCTGATCGCGGAGACGTACGCGTACGGCGAGGCGCACGGGGTGGACCGCGACGCGCTGGCCGACGTGCTGTCGGGCACTCCCCTGGGCGTCCTGGCCGAACGGCTGCGGACGCCCGCCCCCGAGACCCGCTACGCGCTCGGTCTGGCGGCCAAGGACCTGGCCCTGGCGGCCTGGCCGGACGCCGCGCTCGCCGCCGCGGCACGCAAGCGCCTGCAGGAGGCCGAGGCGGCCGGGCTCGGCGACCAGGACGTGACGGCGATCGCCGCGTACGTGGGCGGGCGGGCCGCGCACCGGGCCGTGCCGGTCAACCCCGCGACCGTTCCGGCCACGAACGGCTTCTACTCCCATGCCGTACGGGTCGGCGACATGCTGTACGTCTCCGGGCAGGCGGCCTTCGACTCGCGCGGGGAGGTGGTCGGGGCGGGGGACATGACGGTGCAGGCCGAGCACGTGTTCCAGTGCCTGGCGCGGATCCTCGCCGATCAGGGGGCAGGGTTCGAGGATGTGGTGTTCGTCCGGACGTACCTCACGAACATGGACGATCGTGTCGCGTACGGGCAGGTGCGCCGGAAGTACTTCCCCGGGACGCCGCCCGCGAGCACGACCGTGGAGGTGTCGAAGCTGTTCATGCCCGGGTTGCTGCTGGAGGTGGACGCGATCGTCGCGCTGCCGTAGCGCGGGCCGTCGTACGCGGCTCGCGCTACGCGCCGACGCCCGCGGCCGAGACCGCGGGCGGCGTACGGCGGGCTGAAATATCGCGAAAAATTACGCCAGGGGGCCCGTGACGGACTCGGCGGCGGTGACCACGCCGCCCTCGGCGACCAGGCGGACGGCGGACTCGATCTCCGGTGCCAGGAAGCGGTCGGGCCCGGGGCCCGGGACGGTCTCGCGCAGCGCCCGCACCACCGCGCCGGTGGCCGGGGCGGGCTCCAGCGGGGCGCGCAGGTCGAGGGCGCGGGCGGCGGTGAGCACCTCGACGGCCAGCACCCTGGTGAGGCCGTCGACCGACTTGCGCAGCTTGCGGGCCGCCGACCAGCCCATCGAGACGTGGTCCTCCTGCATGGCCGAGCTGGGGATCGAGTCCACGCTGGCGGGCGCGGCCAGCCGCTTGAGCTCGGAGACGATGGCCGCCTGGGTGTACTGGGCGATCATGTGGCCGGAGTCGACACCGGGATCGTCGGCCAGGAACGCCGGCAGCCCGTGGTTGCGCGCCACGTCCAGGAAGCGGTCGGTGCGACGTTCGGACATCGAGGCCAGGTCGGCGGCGACGATGGCCAGGAAGTCCAGCACGTAGGCGACGGGGGCGCCGTGGAAGTTGCCGTTCGACTCGACGCGGCCGTCGGAGAGCACGGCGGGGTTGTCCACGGCACTGGCCAGCTCCCAGGTGGCCACGTTCGCGGCGTGGGTGATCGTGTCGCGGGCGGCTCCGGCCACCTGGGGAGCGCAGCGCAGGGAGTAGGCGTCCTGGACACGGGTGCACGCGGTCGGGTCGCGGTGACTCGCCATGATGCCCGAGTTATCCAGAATTTTCGTCATATTGGCGGCGGAGAGGGCCTGGCCCGGCTGCGGCCGGAGCGCCTGCAGCTCGGGGGCGAAGACGCGGTCGGTGCCCAGCAGCCCCTCGACGCTCATCGCGGCGCTCACGTCGGCGGTCCTGACGAGCCTGGTCAGGTCGTCGATGGCCAGGATGAGCATGCCGAGCATGCCGTCCGTGCCGTTGATGAGCGCGAGCCCCTCCTTCGCGGCGAGCTCGACGGGCTCGATGCCCGCCTGCTTGAGCGCCTCCTCCGCTGCGGTGATATTTCCGTACTTGTCGCGCACTACGCCCTCACCCATCAACGTGAGCGCCACGTGCGCCAGCGGCGCCAGGTCGCCGGAGCAGCCGAGGCTGCCGTACTCGTGGACGACCGGCGTGATGCCTTCGCTGATGAGCGCGGCCAGCGTCTTCGCGGTGGTCGGCCGGATGCCGGTGTGACCGGTGGCGAGCGTGTGCAGCCGCAGCAGCATGAGCGCGCGCACCACCTCGGTCTCGACCTCGGGGCCGTTGCCCGCGGCGTGACTGCGCACCAGCGAGCGCTGGAGCTGGGCGCGCAGCGCCGGGTCGATGTGCCGCGTGGCCAGCGCCCCGAACCCGGTCGAGATCCCGTAGGAGGGCACCGGGCTCTCGGCCAGCTCGTCGACGCGCTGACGGGCCGCGGAGATCGCGGCCATGGCGTCGTCGGTGAGCCGCACGGCGGCGCCGTGACGGGCCACCCTGATGACGTCGTCGAAGGTGAGGGGTTCAGGACCGACGTTCACGACTCCGTTGTCGCCCATGATGTGACTCTCTCGCTTAGGTAACCGGCGTATGCGATGTTAGCTCCTTACCGGAGAACAGCGCGGCCAGCCCCTCCTTGCCTTCGTCGGTCAGCACCACCGCCCGGGGAACCGTCCCCTGCCGGTACCACCCGCGCTCGAACAGCACGGCGGTCACCGCCGCGCCGAGAGCCCCGCCGAGATGGGCCCGCCGCTCGGTCCAGTCGAGGCATTCGGGGGCGAACCGGCGCCTGGCCTTCCGCACCCCCGCCACGTCCACCCCGAGCCGGCCCAGCAGCCGCTCGCCCTTGTCCGTGACCTCCTGGTTCACCAGGAACCCGCCCTGGACCAGCTGATCGAGCAGCGCCACCCCGGCCCGTCCGGCCAGGTGGTCGTAGCAGGTACGGGCCTCCTCCAGCAGCCTGGCCTGGCGCGACTGGCGCAGGGACCGGATGGGCGGCCGGGCGCTCACCCTGGCCAGCACCTCCAGCACCTCGGCGACCTCGTGCCCGGCCAGACGGTAGTAGCGGTGGCGGCCCTGGCGTACGACATCGACGAGCCGCCCGTCGAGCAGCCGGGACAGGTGCGCGCTCGCGGTGGCGGCGCTCACGCCGGAGAGCCGGGCGAGCTCCCCCGCGGCCAGCGCGCGACCGCCCAGCAGGGCGGTGAGGATGGCCGCCCTGGTCGGATCGGCTATGAGCGCCGCGACGGGCGCGATGTCGGAGTCGTGCGCGATGTATTCGGCGGCCATACCTGACGCTAACCCACGGACACTTCGCCGCCCGTCGAAGCATCGCCTCAGGGGGTGTCCGTCCCGCTCTTCACGGTGCCGCGGGCCAGCGCGAGCCCCAGCACGACCATGCCGAGGCCGAGGACGAAGTGCAGCCAGTTGTCGGCCGTGTTGACCGGCACGAAGTTGGCCGCGCTCGCCTGGTCGACGAACAGGCCGTAGAGCCACAGCAGCAGGTAGATCGCGCCACCGCCGATGAGGAAGTACCGGGCGCCCGACCAGGTGCGCGACAACACGATGCCGGTGATGCCGTAGATCAGGTGGACGATGTTGTGCAGGATGGAGACCTGGAAGATGCCCAGCAGCATCGCGCCGGAGTGGTGGCCGATGAACACCATGGCGCGGTAGCCGGTGGTGATGCCGGGAATGAATCCCAGCACGCCGGCCAGCAGGAACACCACTCCTACGATGAGCGCCGCGACTTGCACGGCCGATCGTGCCGTCCCGGTGTGCGGGGTGTTCATGTTCGAAACCCTCCCCCGGTAGATTCTGGTTTTTCTCCGGCTACCCTCGTTGATGTCACGGAATGCTCTGCGGGCAGCCAAATCTCTCTGGGCTCCCGGGTGGGCCTAACCATAAAGGTCCCGTTGGCAGCAGGAGACGGCGTCGCACTGGTCACCGGAGCGTCCCGCGGCCTGGGCGCCGTGATCGCCCGCAGGCTGGGCGCCGACGGCCATACCGTGGCCGTCAACTACCGCTCCGAGCGCGAGACCGCCCAGCAGGTGGCCGCGAGCATCCGCGCCGCCGGTGGATCCGCCGAGGCGTTCGCCGGCGACGTCACCGACGAGACCTCGACGGCCGAACTGGTCGCCCAGGTCACCGACCGGCTGGGCCCCGTGGAGGTGCTGGTGCTCAACGCGACCGGCCCGCAGCCGAAGGTCGCGTTCGAGGATCTCACCTGGCAGACGCACCTGGACCAGCTCCACTTCTTCGTCAAGAGCCCCACGCTCCTCCTACAGGCTGCGCTGCCGGGCATGAAGGCGCGGGGCGGAGGCCGCGTGATCCAGATCGGCTCGGACATCGTGGACCGCGCCCTGCCTGGCATGTCCGCCTACATCGCCGCGAAAGCCGCCCAGTTCGAGCTCACCCGGGCGTGGGCCCGCGAGCTGGGACCGTACGGCGTCACGGTGAACCTGGTCGCGCCCGGTTTCATCCCCGTCGAACGGCACGCCGAGATCGGCGCGGAGGAGCTCGCGACGTACCGGGCGCACGTCCCGCTCGGCCGGATGGGCACGCCGGACGACGTGGCGGGCGCGGTGTCCTTCCTGGCCTCGGACGCGGCGGCGTTCGTCACCGGCGAACGCATCACCGTCAACGGCGGCCACACCATCGGCTGACCGCCATCGAGGAACCCCGCACAAGCGGCCCCTCTCTTGCGCCGCCCCAGTCAGCGGCTCCACCGTCGCGACCGCACAGGGCCGACCACGCTTAGACGCCGGCCCAACCATTACTCGGCCACGATCGACCACATGACGGACAACCCCACGCTCATCATCACCGAAGCGACAGACAACGCCGCAGCGACGGACAACCCCGCCCTGCTCGTCGCCGAAGCGGTCGGCCGCTGTCTCACCCTCGCCGAAACCTGGCTCGCCTGGGACGGCACCCCCATCGTCACCGACGGCGCGAACCTGTGGACCCCGGCCAAAGCCGTACGCCGCGTCCAGGACCACCTCATCGACCACCTCGCCGAGGTCGAGGCGCTCCTGGCGGGCGCCACCCCGCAGGAGGACCACTGGCACGGCCGCATGGTGACGCTGGACGCCGACTGGGCCCGCTTCACCGAACTCGACCTGGCCGAGGCCCGCTCCCGCTGGACCCGCCTGGGCCAGGCGTACGTGAACCGCTACGCCACGGCCCCGGACGCCTGGGACCTGCCCCGCACCCCCAACTGGACCCTGCGCGAGATCGCCGAGCACGTGGCCGGGATCACCTGGTACGCCGAACAGGTGGGAACACTCCGGTTTGGGGACTCGGCCAGGATTCGCTAGAGTTCTCTCGTCACCGCACACCAGCGGAGACGACGCGGAAGTGGCTCAGTGGTAGAGCATCACCTTGCCAAGGTGAGGGTCGCGGGTTCGAATCCCGTCTTCCGCTCGGAGCTTCCGGCTCGGTGGAGTGGCCGAGAGGCGAGGCAGCGGCCTGCAAAGCCGTCTACACGGGTTCAAATCCCGTCTCCACCTCCAAGGACGATTAGCTCAGCGGGAGAGCGCTTCCCTGACACGGAAGAGGTCACTGGTTCAATCCCAGTATCGTCCACCACACTAGTTTGACAGGCCCCAGCTCACGGCACATGCCGGGAGACTGGGGCTTTTCGCTGTTCGCGGGCCCTGTCAGCCTGCTGACCTCGCACGGAGTTGATCGGCTCTGAGGCGCGGTCAGGCTGGGTCGGGCGCGCAGGCGGTTTCGTGGGGCCGTCCGTCCTCGACCCTCGCGATCGGTTCACCGACGAGGTCTTGCAACGCGCCCTTCAGAGCGGTCCGCAGCGAAGGGGCGAGGTCGGCCAGGAGCCGGTCCTCTATCGCTTCGATGTCACTGCGGGCGGCTTTGAGGGCGCGGCTCCCTTCGGGGGTGACCTCGATGATGCGCGCTCTGCGGTCGGCGGGGTCCGGCCGGCGCCGCACCAGGCCGGCGCCCTCCAGCTCGTCGAGGATGAGGACCAGCTTGCTCTTGTCGACCGACACGGCCTGGGCGAGGACGAGCTGGGTGCGGGCGGGGACCTCGACGATCGCCATCAACACCGTGTAGCCCCACAGCGTCATGCCGTGCTCGCGCACGGCCGCCGTCTCGGCCGTGGCCAGACCCTGCTTCAGCCGCGCGAACAGCCAGTGCAGGTCCTGGTGCAACCAGCTGCCGGGCGAGCCGTCGGGGTCGGGAGAGATGGCCATGGCAGCATGATAGCAAGCCGAGATGTTCTTGACTCACAACTATCTTGCTCTATATTGATTGTGAATCCAGATCATCTTGAATGTGAGGCAAATCTTGTGACGCATCTTCTGCATCTGGACGCCAGCGGACGCAGCGACTCCTTCTCGCGCAGGCTCGGCGGAACCTTCGTGACCGAGTGGCGGGCCACCCATCCCGATGGGAGCTACACCTACCGCGACCTGGTGGCGGACCCGGTGCCGCCCATCGACGAGGACCGCGTCCACCTCGCCACCCAGTCATCCGTGAACGGGGTGCGCGACATCGAGGCCATGGACGAGGTCGCCGCCGGCGCTCCCGAGCTGGCCAGAAGCTGGGCGGCCACCCGCCCGCTGGTGGAGCAGCTGCTCGCGGCCGACGTCCTGCTCCTGGGCGTACCGATGTACAACTTCTCGGTGCCCGCCGCGCTCAAGGCGTGGATCGACCGCGTGACCCTGCCCTGGCTGCCGCTCAAGGGAAAGTCGGCCGTGGTGCTCAGCGCGCGCGGCGGAGGCTACGGGCCGGGCACGCCCCGCGAGCAGTTCGACTTCCAGGAGCCCTACCTGCGCGCCTACTTCTCCGTGCTCGGACTGGACGACGTGGAGTTCGTCCATGCCGAGCTCACCCACGCCACGGTCATGCCCTTCCTCGCGCAGTTCCGCGAGCAGCATGAGGCCTCCCATGCCGCGGCGCTCGACGCGGTGCGCACCCTGGCGACCCGGGTGCGCGCCGAGACACCGTCCTGACCCTCCACCTGATCAGCGAAGACAAAGAGGACAACCATGAACACGGATCTCAACGGCCGCGTGGCCCTGATCACCGGCGCGTCGACCGGGATCGGCGCCGCTACCGCCCGCGCCTACGGGCGTGAAGGCGCCCGCGTGGCGATCACCTATCGCGACCACCCCGACAGCGCGGAGAAGGTGGCCGCCGATGTCGAGGCCGCCGGCGGGCAGGCGTACCTCGTCCGGCTCGACCTTGAGGACCTGCCCACCATCGCTCACGCCGTCGCGAGCGTCGTCGAACACTGGGGCGGGATCGACGTCCTCGTCGCCAATGCCGTGCGCTGGGGCGGTGACGGCCCGCCCGACCCGAGCCTGCGGTTCGAAGACGTGCCACTGCAGGAGTGGGACGCGATGATCAGCGCCAACCTGATCGGAACGGCGGCCTCGGTCCACGCCGTCCTGCCGAGTATGCGCGCCAAGGGCTGGGGCCGCATCGTGCTGATCTCCTCGAGCGTCGCGGAGGAGGGCCTGCCCGGACCCGGCCCGTACGGGACCGCCAAGTCGGGCCTGTACGGCCTCGCCCGCAGCCTGGCCTGGAACGGCGGCCGGGACGGGATCCTGGTCAACGTCGTGGCGCCGGGCTTCACCCTGACCGACAGCCGCCCCGACATCCCGGCGTTCGTCACCGACGCCCTCGCCGCCGCCACCCCCACGCACCGGCTCTCCCACGCAGGCGACGTGGCCAACCTCATCGTCTTCCTGGGCTCGGGAGCCAACGGCAACCTCACCGGCGAGGTGATCCGGGACGGCTCCGCCGCCGCACGCGCACCACACATCGGCGGATAGCACCTGGCACCACGTGAATCCGCTCCCCGTCCGGCTGCGCGGGCAGGGAGCGGACCTGTCGGCTCCTCCAGTGGAGAGGCCGCTGCGTTGCCCCAGTTTGGCAGCGCAAAGACAGAAACTTGACGATTAGTCAACACGGTTGTCATGACCGCTTCATATCCTCGATGAGATGGATAAGCCGACAGGGATCGCCGGGTCGGTTGTGCTCGCCGCCCTCACCTTGACCGCTTCCGCCGTCGGCCTGAGCGGCACCGCGATATTGACCCGCGACGACGTGCCCGAAAACCCGCCGATCACCGCGTCCATCTCCGGCTCGGGTTCGAGCGCGCAGAAGGGCGCGATGGACGCCTGGCGCGCCGAGTTCCAGCGGGTCCACCCCGACCTTCGGGTGGACTACCAGGCCAACGGGTCAGGCGCCGGCATCCGCGACTTCATCGCGGGCACCACGGCGTTCGCCGGCTCAGATGTCGCGATGCAACCCCGCGAACAGGCGCTGGCCGACAGGCGCTGCGGCAGCCGCGCGGTGCACCTGCCGATGCTGGTCGGCCCCATCGCCTTGGCCTACAACCTGCCGTCCACGCCAGATCTGAAGCTCTCGCCCGCCACCCTGACCGGCATCTTCAGCGGGCGGATCACCACCTGGGACGCCTCGGAGATCGCGGCCGACAACCGCGGCAGGCGCCTGCCGCACGTCGGCATCCGGCTCGTCCACCGCTCCGACGAGTCGGGCACGACCCACAACTTCACCACCTATCTCAAGGCGGCGGGCGGCTGGCCGTACCAGCCATCGAGGAAGTGGCCCGCGCCCGGGCAGGGTGTCGGGGGCTCCTCTGGAATCACCCAGGCCGTCCAGCGCACCACCGGTTCCATCGGGTACGTGGAGTACGGGTTCGCCAGCAATGCCCGCCTGAACACCGCCAAGGTGCGCAACGCCGCCGGCCAGTTCGTCGCGCTCTCTCCCCAAAGTGCGACCAGAGCCCTGGAAGGCGCCCGGATCGTCGGCGAGAATGGCGATCTGGTGGTGGAGTTCGACTACCTGACCAGAAGCAGGGACGCCTACCCCATCATCATGATCACCTACGAGATCACCTGCTCCAAGAACTCCGACCCGCTGGTGCGCACCTTCCTGCGCTACACCGCGGGCGACGGCGGCCAGTCCTACCTGTCCTTGTACGGCTACGCCCCGCTCCCGCACGATCTCCTCGCCAAGGTACGCGCACGGCTCGGCGTCCCAAGCTGAACGAAGGAGCCGAGGCCGACATCAAGAAGGTGTTCGCCCTGATCTCCGGCCGCGTCTGAGCGGTCGGGTTCGCCTCCCGTGGCGCCGGTCGTCGGCCGGCCAGCGGCCGGTCGCCTCGCGGACGCCGCGTGCGCCGGCGCGTTGAACGGCCGCCTTCACCAGGCCGAAGACGGCGCCCTGCAGCATGGCGGACACCAGCACCTGCCGCCAGGTGTAGTCCGGGTCGTCGGCGTCAGGAGTCGCATCCTCCCGCGCGATGATCTTCCACGCCTGCTTGAACAGCAGGCCGGCGATCAGCCCGCCCAGCACGCCGAACAGCAGTGACAGCGGTTTGTACAGCAGCGTCATCGCACCTCATCCCGTTTCCACCCCCCTGCCCCGCAAAGCCCGCAGCATGCACCCGCGACATTGATGAGATGCACTCATGTTTGGGCCTTGTTGCCGGGGCGTAGGCGGCGGATGCTGACGGCAGGCCCCCCAGCCGCGTGAGGTGTCCATGATGCGCCGCCGATCCATCGCCGTCGTCCTCCTCCTGCTGACCGCCTCGCTGATCTCTCCGGGGGGCAGATCGTCAGCGGCATCCGATGTACGCGGGTTCGTCGACGCGCACAGTCACCTGTTCTCGTACGAGGCGTTCGGCGGCATGCTGCTGTGCGGCAAGCCGTTCGACCCCGCCGGCATCGCCCAGGCCCTGACGGACTGCCCTGACCACTATCCCCACGGCGAGCTGGCTTGGTTCGAGAACTTCACCCGGACCGGCTCCCCCACCGGCACCCACGACCCGGTGGGCTGGCCCACGTTCCGCGACTGGCCGGCGCACGACTCGCTGACCCACCAGCAGGCGTACTACACGTGGGTGGAGCGGGCCTGGCGCGGCGGGCTCCGGATCATGGTCAACGACCTGGTGGCCAACCGCCAGCTGTGCGCGATCTACCCGCTGCGGAAGAACTCCTGCGACGAGATGGCCACGCTCAGGCTGGAGGCGCAGCGGGCCACCGAGCTGCAGGAGTACATCGACGCCCAGTACGGCGGGCCCGGACAGGGCTGGTTCAGGATCGTGCGCGACCCGGCCGAGGCCAGGCGGACGGTCGAGGCGGGCAAGCTCGCCGTCGTCCTGGGCGTCGAGACCTCCGAGCCGTTCGGCTGCCGCCAGATCCTCGGCCTCCCGCAGTGCACCCGGGCGCAGATCGACCGCGGGCTGGACGAGATGTACGCGCTCGGCGTGCGGAGCATGTTCGTCTGCCACAAGTACGACAACGCCCTGTGCGGGGTGCGCTTCGACTCCGGCACCCAGGGCGCCATCGTCAACCTGGGCAACCTGCTCAGCACCGGCTCCTTCTGGCAGGCGCGCACCTGCACCGGACCCGAGCACGACAATCCCATCGATCCCGGCGGCGTGCTGCCCGACCAGCTCGCCGGGCTGCTGCCTCCGGGGGTCTCGCTGCCGGTCTATCCCCCCGCGCCGCACTGCAACACCAAAGGGCTGACCGCCCTGGGCGAGTACATGGTCCAGGGAATGATCCGCCGGGGCATGCTGGTGGAGATCGACCACATGAGCGCGAAGGCCGCCGGCCGTACGCTCACCCTCCTCGAAGCGGCCGGCTACCCGGGCGTGATCTCCTCCCACAGCTGGGCAGACCCGAGCTACTTCGACCGGATCTACGCCCTTGGGGGGATGATCACCCAGTACGGGCACAACGCGCAGGACTTCGTCACGGAGTGGCGCCGCACCCAGCCGCTCAGGCAGGCGCACCAGATCCCCGGGTACGGCTACGGCCTGGACGTCAACGGCCTGGGCAAGCTCCCCGGACCCCGCGCCGGCAACTCCGCGAACCCGGTGACCTACCCCTTCACCTCCTTCGACGGGAGCGTGACCCTGGACCGGCAGCGCACCGGCGACCGGGTCTGGGACGTCAACACGGACGGCGTCGCCAACTACGGCCTGGTGCCCGACTGGATCGAGGACATGCGGGTCATCGCCGGCCCGGACATCGTCCGGGACCTGGCCGCGGGCGCCGAGTCCTACCTGCGCACGTGGGCAGCCGCCACAGCCAGGCGCGCCCCATGACGGGGCGATCATCTTAGAGTGGTGGCCATGGACGCTGCCGTGCGGGTGACCATGACGGGCTCTGGCAACGCCTTCGGCGACGGTGGCCTGCTGCAGACCTGCCTGCACGTGCGGGCCGCGGGCCGTGACGGGGCGCTGCTCATCGACTGCGGAGCCACCGCCTTGACCGGTCTCAAACGCCTCGGGCACGAGCCGAACGACGTGTCGGTCGTGGCGATCTCCCACTTGCATGGCGACCATTTCGGCGGGCTGCCGTTCCTGATCCTGGACGGCCAGTTCAGGCGGCGGCTCCGGCCGTTGCACCTGGTGGGGCCGCCCGGTCTGGCCGCCCGCCTCGAACAGGCCATGGAGGTGTTCTTCCCGGGCTCGGCGTCGGTCGCCAGGCGGTTCGCGGTCGAGGTTCACGAGGTGGCGCCCGGATCGGCGGCGCACGTCGAGGGATACGAGGTCCGAGCGTTCGAAGCCGACCATGCGGCCGGCGCAGTCGCGCTGGCGCTGCGCGTCGGCGTCGCCGGCCGGACGATCGCGTACAGCGGTGACGGAGCCTGGACCGACACCCTGATCGACGTCGCCGACGGCGCGCACCTGTTCGTCTGCGAGGCGTACACCTTCGACCGGGCCGTGCCCTACCACCTGCACCTGCCGGACCTCATCGCCCACCTCGACCGGCTGCGCTGCGAGCGGCTGGTGCTCACGCACGCCGGCCCGCAGGTGCTGGGCAGACGTGCGGACCTGACGCTCGAGCTCGCCGAGGACGGCCTGGTCGTGGAGGTGTAGCCGGAGACTCAGGGCATCTTGTATTCCGCGGCCTTGCCGCAGTAGCTGACCCCGATCGGCGAGCTGCTGAACCGGCACACCTGGACGACCACGCGATCCATGGCGGTGACTCCCGCCGGATCCGACAGCGTGAAGGAGAGCGGGACCTGGGCGTCGTCCGCCTTGTAGGTCTCCGAGTCGACGAGGGTGGTGCCGTTGTAGGCGTTGAAGACGGCAGTGGAGTACATGCCGTCCCGGGTGCAGGGCGAGAGGTTGGCGTCGTCGGACAGGTACCCGTCGACCTTGACGGTCGGCCGGATCACGGGCCCCGTCAGCCAGTCCAGCGTCCCCTCTGTGATCCCGCGAAAGCATGAGTCGCCGGAGTCGGCGTAGAACGTCACCGCCGCCTGGGCCGACGCCACGGGCTGCACCGCCAGCAGACCTGCGGCGACCACGGCGCCCAGCGTCAGGAAAACAGATAAACGCATGAAATTTGACCTTCCCTGTTGATGGTGGATCCGGGCCTTCATCGTGAACGACAGACCTGCGATGCGCCACCCGCCCAGCCGGAGATCAGCTCGAAGCGACCTCTTGACAGGTGGCCTGGCCAGTGGAAGTCTGCGTCCAAGAAATTGGTCAGGCCACCTGGCAACTGCTCCTGTCTGGGGGATACGTGACGGCAGCCATACCCATGCGGGACTCGCTGGGCGAAGTGCTGGTTCCAGCGGACGCTCTGTACGGGGCGCACACGGCCCGCGCCGCGGAGAACTTCGCGATCCCCGGCCCCCGGCTGTGCGATCACCCCGAGCTGGTCCACGCGGTGGTGCACGTCAAGATCGCGGCGGCGCGCGCCAACGCCGAGCTGGGTGCAGTGGATCAGGCGGTCGCGGACGCGATCGTCGCCGCCGGGATGGAGGTGCTGGCCGGGCGGCACGACCGGCACTTCGTGCTCCCCATCCTGCAAGGCGGGGGTGGCACCTCGACGCACATGAACGTCAACGAGGTCCTGGCGCGCCGGGCGAGCCAGATCCTGCGAAACGCCGAGATCCACCCCAACGACCACGTGAACCGGGGTCAGTCCACCAACGACGTCATGCCGACGGCCATCGGGATCGCGGTCCACCCGGCCGCCATGGACGCGGTGGACGCGCTGAACCGGCTGCGGGAGGTGCTGCTCGCCAAGGCCCACGAGTACGACGAGCTCCAGCACCTGGGCCGTACCTGCCTGCAGGACGCGGTGCCGCTCCCGGTGAGCGCGGTGCACCGGTCCCAGGCGTACGGCATCGGCCAGGCGGTGGAGAATCTCGTCCTGACCGCGGAGCGGCTCCTCGCGGTCCCGCTGGGCGGGACGGCGGTGGGCACGGGGCTCGGCGCCGAGGACGGCTTCGCGGACCTGGCGGTACGGAACCTGGCCGCGGCCCTGGGAACGCCGGTACGCCGCGCGGAGGACCCGTACTACGGGCTGGCATCGCTGGAGTCGCTGGCGGCCGTGACGGAGGCGATGAGCCGGGCCGGCCGAGTCGTCGCCCGGGTCGCCACCGATCTGCGACTCCTGGCCTCCGGGCCGGACGGCGGCATCGGCGAGGTGATCCTGCCCAGCATGCAGGCGGGTAGTTCGATCATGCCAGGCAAGATCAATCCGGTCATCCCTGAGCTGGCGATGCAGACCGCCTTCCAACTGGCCGGCGCGGCGACGACGGCCCATCTGGCGGTCAGCGCGGGCGAGCTGGAGGTCTCGGCGATGGCCCCGGTGGTCACCCTGAACCTGCTGACCGGGTTACCAGCGCTCAGCGCCGCCACGCGGATCTTCGCCGATCGCTGCGTCGCCGGCCTGTCCTGGAACGAGGCGGCGGTCGCACGCAACCTTCACGGCTCGCTCGCCCCGGCCGTGACCTCCGCCACCACCAACGGCTACGAGGCGGCCGCGCGAGACGCGTACGCGCACAGAGAGGCACCCGACCAGTGACCACCCCCACCGCGGCGCCACCGCTCGCGCCGCTCATCACCGACCCGCTCTTCGACGGGGTCACCGACCCGGTCCTGGTGCGCGACCCTGCCACGTCCACGTGGTGGTGCGTCTTCGCCCACCGCCGCGCCAACGTCCGCCTGTCCGGCCCCGCCTCCATCGGCAGGTGCCACGGGACGCCGCTCGGGCTCGCGTCCTCCGACGACCACGGCGCGAGCTGGCTCTACCGGGGAACCCTCGACCTGCCCATCGAGCCCGGGCACAACACCTTCTGGGGACCGGCGGTCGTCACCTCGGACGACGGCACGTATCACCTGTTCACCACCTTCATCCGGGGCGTGCCCGACGACCCGGCATGGGACACCCATGGCCGCCCCAGCCCGTGGCTGCGCCGGATCCACCATCTGAGCAGCACCGACCTGTGGACCTGGCGGCATCACGGGCGGCTGGATCTCGGCACGGACCACGCCGTGGACCCGTGCGTGGCGCGTACCCCCGACGGGCTGTGGACCCTGTGGTTCAAGGACGAGGCGGCGGGCGGGGCCCTGCGTTCGGTCAGCACCCAAGCGCTGGCGCCCGCGTCGTGGTCCGACCCGGTGACCGTGCTACCGCAGTGGCACGAGAGCCCGGTGGTGTTCCGGCTCGGCGGCTTCTGGTGGCTGGTCGCGGAGTCGCGGGCCGGCCTGACGTCATACCGGTCGGATGACGCACTGACCTGGGAGGAGAGCGGCGCGTTCGTCGCGACCTCGGGCAGCCGGACGGGGGATGGCGGGCCGGTCCGGTCCCCCGACGTGATCCCGGTCGGCGACTCGACCGCCTACCTCGTCTACTACACCCAGTCGGGACACGACAGCTTCGGCGACCAGGTCCCGACCTCCTCCCAGTCCTCCGTCGCCCAGGCGGCGCTCGTACGCGTCGAGGACGGGCGGCTGAGCTGCGACCGCGACGCCCCCTTCGATTTCAGACTCCCCTAGGTCCCAATCACCCACCATGACGTGCGCACGAGCGCAGGAGCCTGTCTGCTTCGAGTCCCACACCCCCCAAGGAGTAAGCACCATGTCCCACAAGCGTAGGTGTCGTTCCCTGTCCTTCCTCACCGCCGCCGGCCTGCTGGCCCTGACCGCCTGCGGCTCCCCCGCCGGCAGCTCACCGGCCACCGGCGCCGCCTCGGCCACCGGATCATCGCCGGCCGCCCCGCCGAAGAACGCGGCGGTGCCCGAGGTCCAGGCGCTCGTCCCCGACAAGTACAAGTCCAGCGGCGAGCTGGTCTTCGCGACCAATGCCCCCTATGCGCCGCTGGAGTTCTTCAAGGACGACAACAAGACCCTCACCGGCTTCGACATCGACCTCGGGAACGCGATCGCCGAGACCATGGGCCTGAAGGCCCGCTGGGAGAACATCTCCTTCGACTCCATCATCCCGGGGCTCCAGGCGGCCAAGTACGACGTCGGCATGGCGGGCTTCAGCGTCGAGCACGAACGGCTGGACGCGATGGACTTCGTCTCCTACTACCTGTCCGGCGGCGGATTCCTCGTCAAGAAGGGTTCGGGCATCGAGGTCAACGCCTTCGACCAGCTCTGCGGCTACCGGGTGGCGGTCCAGAAGGGGGTCAGCCAGGTCGACGCGGTCACCGAGGCCAGCGCCACGTGTACCAAGAACGGCAAGAAGCCCATCACGGTCCTGCAGATCCCCGACCAGAACGTCGTGGTGCTCACCCTGCAGTCCGGCCGGGCCGACATCGCGGTCGGAGACAAGCCCCAGGTCGAATACGCCGCGGCTCACTCCGGCAACGCGATGTGCGTGATCAGTACGTACCAGACCAGCCACAGCATCGCCGGCATCGCGGTCCCCAAGGGCAACACACCGTTGCTCAAGGCCCTGCAGGCGAGCATCAACTCCCTGATCAAATCCGGCGGTTACGCCGAGATCGCCAAGACCTGGGGCACGGGTGTCGCCGTCGAGGGGGCCACGCTGAGCGCGGACTACGAGAAGGTCTCGGCTCCCTGGGGCGTGGGACCGGACGGGACGGTGATCGAGTCCAAGATCTTCACCGATCCCGACGAGATCAAGGCCGGCCACACGTACTACTTCCAGCCGGTGATGAAGGGCTGCGCCTAGGCCATGGCGTACCCATCAGATCGCCCCGACCTCACCATCAAGGCGGTCCCGCAACGGCACCCCTTCCGCTGGCTGGCGGCGGGGCTGACCGCGGTCCTGATCGTCGGCGTCGTGTCCTCCGCCTTCACCAACCCCCGCTACCAGTGGGACGTGGTGGCGCGGTGGCTGACGGACGGGACCATCCTGTCCGGCCTGCTGCTGACGCTCCAGCTCACCTGTGTGTCCATGGTGATCGGTGTCCTGATGGGCATCGTCCTCGCCGTGATGAAGGGGTCTGCGAACAAGCTGCTGTCCAGCACCTCAAGCAGCTACATCTGGTTCTTCCGCGGCACTCCGCTCCTGGTCCAGCTGGTCTTCTGGTTCAACATCAGCGCGCTGTACCCGAGGATCGCGGTGGGTCTTCCGTTCGGCGGCCCGGATCTGCTCTCCCTGGACGCCAACCAGGTCATCACCCCGATGACGGCGGCCATCCTGGGGCTGGCTCTCAACGAGGCGGCGTACATGGCGGAGATCGTCCGGGCCGGGATCCTGTCCGTGCCGCCCGGCCAGATCCAGGCGGCCAACGCGCTGGGCATGACCGGACTGCAGACCACCCGGAAGATCGTCCTTCCCCAGGCGATGCGGGTCATCATCCCGCCGACCGGCAACCAGACGATCTCCATGCTCAAGACCAGCTCCCTGGTCAGCGTGCTGGCCATCCCGGATCTGCTCTACAGCGCCCAGATCGTCTATTCGCGAACCTTCCAGACCATCCCACTGCTGATCGTGGCCAGTCTGTGGTACCTGCTCGTGACCTCCCTGCTCACCGTCGCGCAGAGTTTCGTCGAGCGGCACTTCTCGCCCGACGCCGACCGCCCGGACCGGCGCTTCCGCCGGTCGCGGCCTCGCCAGGAGGGACTGACATGACCGGGGAACCCCTGCTGCGGGCCGAGCGCGTATGCAAAAGCTACGGCCGTCACCAGGTGCTCAAGGGCATCGACCTGGAAGTCCGGCGCGGAGAGGTCATGTGCGTCATCGGCCCGTCCGGGTCGGGGAAGAGCACCTTCCTGCGGTGCGTCAACCACTTGGAGCGCATCCAGTCCGGCCGGATCTGGGTCGACGGCGAACTGATCGGCTACCGCCAGTCGGGAGACCGGCTGCACGAGTTGTCCGCCCGCGCGCTCAGCCGCCAACGGGCCGAGATCGGCATGGTGTTCCAGGATTTCAACCTCTTCTCCCACTACACCGCTGTGGAGAACGTGATGGCCGGCCCCGTCATGGTGCGGGGAGAGTCGCGGGAGCCCGCCCGCGACCGGGCGGTGGAGCTGCTGCGCCGGGTCGGACTCGGCGACAAGCTCGACGCCTACCCGCGCAGGCTGTCGGGAGGCCAGCAGCAGCGGGTCGCCATCGCCCGCGCCCTGTCCATGCGCCCCAAACTCATGCTGTTCGACGAACCCACCTCGGCCCTGGACCCCGAACTGGTCGGCGAGGTCCTCGACGTCATGCGCGACCTGGCGGGCGAGGGCCTGACGATGATCATCGTCACGCACGAGATCGGCTTCGCCCGCGAAGTGGGCGACACCCTGGTCTTCATGGACGACGGCGTGGTCGTCGAATCCGGGACGCCCGCGCAGGTCATCGGCAATCCCGTGCACGACAGGACCAAGGCGTTCCTGTCCAAAGTGCTCTAGCACCACCAGGAGTCCTCTCTCATGACCATCCGCAACACCTACGACATAGCAGTGCTCGGGCTCGGCGCCATGGGCTCCATGGCCGCCTGGCGCGCGGCCGCCCGGGGCGCCTCGGTGATCGGCATAGAGCAGTACGGCATCGCCCACGACCGAGGTTCCTCGCACGGCGGTTCGCGGATCTTCCGCAAGACCCTCTTCGAAGGCCGCGAGTACATCCCGGTCGTCGAGCGGGCGCACACCCTCTGGCAGCGGCTGGAGGCGGAGTCGGGGACCACGCTGCTCCGCCGCTCCGGCGGGCTGTGCATCGGCCCCCGCGACGGCGCGCTCATCGACGACGCGCTGCGCTGCGCGAAGGAGGCCGACATCGAACACCTGCTGCTGGAGCCGGACGAACTCGCCGCCCGCTACCCCCAGCACGCCACCATCGCCGGCGATGTGGCCGTGCTGGAGCCCGGAGCCGGGGTCCTCGACCCCGAGGCGGCCATCGCCGCCGCCCTGAGCCGTGCCGCGGCGGCCGGCGCCCGGCTGCACTTCCAGACCCAGGTGACGGCGCTGCGCCACGACGACGGCGGCGTACGGGTGGAGACCGGCGACGGCACCTTCAACGCCCGGCGCGCGATCGTGGCCACCGGGGCCTGGTTCACCGACCTGCTGCCTGACCTGGCCCTTCCCCTGCGCGTGCAACGCTCGCTGCTCTCCTGGTTCACCGGCCCGGACCGCGAGTCGTACCGGCCCGAGGTGTTTCCGGTCTTCATCCGGGAGAGCGGGACGGTCGACGGCTGGGGCATTCCGGACGTCGACGGCAGAGGGGTGAAGGTGGGCGCGGGTCCCACCGCGCCCAAGCGGTGGCTCGACCACGCCCGCGACAACGACTACCCGGTGAGCGAGAGCGACCTGCTCCCGGCCGAGGAGTTCTGCCGAACCGCGTTCCCCGGCCTCACCCCGCGTGCCGTCGCCGCCGCCGCCTGCATGAACTCCAAGACTCCCGACGGTGACTTCGTCATCGGCGTTCCCTCCGGCGCGCCCGCCCTGGTCCTGGCCGGGGGGATGTCCGGCCACGGCTTCAAGCACGCCGCCGGGATCGGGGACATCACCGTCGACCTCGCCCTCGACGGGGCCTGCGACATCCCTCTCGACCGGTTCTCACCGGATCGCTTCGCCGGGAAGGAGAGCTGACCGTGGAGTACCGCCCTCTCGGCCGCTCGGGGCTGCGCGTCAGCCCCATCGCCCTCGGCACCATGAACTTCGGCCCCGAGACCTCCGAGGACGACGCCCGCCTCATCATGGACGAAGCCGTCGAGGCGGGAGTCAACCTCTTCGACACCGCGGACGTCTACGGCGCCGACGCGAACCGCACCATCGCCGACCACGATCCCGCCAAGGGGCTCACCGAGCAGATCATCGGCCGCTGGCTGGCCGACCGTCCAGGCCGGCGCGACCAGATCGTGCTGATCTCCAAGGCGTACGGCCGCATGGGACCGGGCCCGAACGACATGTACCTGTCGGCCCGGCACATCCGGCGAGCCTGCGAGGCGTCGCTACGCCGGTTGAACACCGACCACCTCGACATCTTCCTGCTGCACCACGTCGACCGCGCCACCGGCTGGCCGGAGATCTGGGAGGCGCTCACCGACCTGCGGCAGGCGGGCAAGATCCGGTACGCGGGCACCAGCAACTTCGCCGCCTGGCAGATCGTGCAAGGGCAGGAGGCCGCCCAGGCCCGCGGGCTGTTCGGCCTGGTGGCCGAGGAGAGCATCTACAACCTCATGGAGCGCGCGGCGGAGCTGGAGGTCCTGCCCGCCTGCCGCGCCTATGGCATCGGCGTGCTCCCGTACAGCCCGCTCAACTCCGGGCTGCTCGGCGGGATCCTCGCCAAGACCCGCACCGCCGCCCGCAGCGCCAGCTCGCGGGCCACCACCCAGCTCGACCGGTGGGGCGACCGCATCGCCGCCTATGAGGCGCTGTGCGGCGAACTCGGTCACCCGCCCGCCACCGTCGCCCAGGCGTGGCTGTGCCACCAGCCCGGAGTGACCGCTCCCGTCGTCGGCGCCCGCACCCTGGCGCACCTGCGGGACGGGCTGGCCGCCGCCGAACTGAACCTGTCCCCCTCAGACCTGGCCGCGCTCGACGCCGTCTTCCCCGCGTCCGGCCCCGCACCGGAGGCATACGCATGGTGAACACCTCGCCGCCCTACCAGCGCTTCGAACTGGAGAACTGGCAGTCCGACTACGAGCAGACCGTACGGTTCAACCTCTCCGACAGCACCATCGACCCGGTCTCGCTCGCCGAGCTCCTCGGCCCGGAAGCCGACCTCGGGGCGCTGCTGGCCACCGAGCTGTACTACCCCGAGGTCAACGGCGAGCGGGAGCTCCGCGAGCTCATCGCGGCCGGTTATCCCGGCGGTGACCTCACGGCGGACAACGTCCTGGTCACCGTCGGCGCCTCCGAGGCCAATGCCGCCATCGTCGACGCCTACTGCCCGCCCGGCTCCCGGGTCATCGTCATGGAGCCGGGATACCAGCAGGTCTGGGGTCTGGCCAGGAACCGGGGCTGTGACGTGCGCGCCTTCCGGCTCGATCCCGAGCGCGGCTGGCGGCCGGATCTGCGGGCGCTCAGCGACCTGGCGGTCCCCGGCACCTCGGTCATCTACGTCTGCAACCCCAACAACCCGGTCGGCTACATCCTCGACGAGGACGAGATGACCGCCATCGTGGAGATCGCCGAACGCTGCGGCGCCTGGCTGGTCGCCGACGAGGTCTACCACGGCAGCGAGCACGACCCGGCCGCCCCCGCCCGTACCTTCGTCGGCCGCTATGACCGGGTCATCGGCGTCAACAGCATGTCCAAGTCGTACGGACTGTCGGGCCTGCGCGTCGGCTGGGCGGCCGGTCCGCCCGACGTCATCCGGAAGCTGTGGCGGCGTCACGAGTACGCGGCCATCGCGACCGGGCGCCTGGACAACGTCCTGGCCGCCCTCGCGCTGCAAACGGACACCGCGGCCCGCATCCTCGGCCGCAACCGCGCGGCGATGGGCGAGGGATGGGCCCTGTTCGAGGACTGGAAGCGGTCACTCGGGGGCCTCGTCACGGCGCACCGGCCGATGGCCACTCCCCTGGCCTTCGTCCGCTTCGCCACCGCGCTTGACTCCGTCGAGGTCGGGCATCGTCTACGTGTCGACGCCTCCACGCTGATCTGCCCGGGGGTGTATTTCGGGTGCGAAGGTTATCTCCGGATGAACGTCGGATTCGGCCTCGACTACGTGGCCCAGGCACTTGAGGCCATGACACCGGTGGTGCGCGCCATGGCCGAACAGGATCCCGCCCATGACTGAGACCCCGCGCGTGAGCTTGCGCGTGCTTCCCGAGACGTACGCGGTGTGCCGCATGGACCCCGCGGCCGAGCACACCGTCCCGGTCACGGGAACGGGCTCGCTCTACTGCCTGACCAGGACCGCCGACGAGCTGTCCCTCGTCTGCCCCGAGGCTCTCGCCCCACGGGCGGAGGCCAGGGTCGAGCCCGGCTGGACCTGCCTGGTGGTGGCGGGTCCGCTGGACTTCTCCCTGACGGGCATCCTCGCGTCGATCGCCGGGCCACTCACCGAAGCCAATATCCCGATCTTCGTGGTCTCGACCTATGACACGGACTACGTTCTGGTCAGGTCCGAACAGGCGGATGCCGCGTTCGCGACCCTGGCCGCAGCGGGTCACACCGTCACCCCGGTATAGCCAGGCGTACCCTCCCTTCACGATGGATGTGAGATGAACACCGAACCCCCTGACGATCTGTTCGCCCCGGTCGTGGTACGCAGTGCGGCCGCGCAGGTCGCGGACCGGATCGTCACGGCCATCCGGGACCAGCCGATCGAGCGCTATGAGCGCCTGCCCTCGGAGCGCGACCTCGCCCAGCGGCTGGGGGTCAGCCGCCCCACGCTCCGCGAGGCGCTCGCCGCCCTCGAACTCGCCGGCATCATCCAGTCCTATCAGGGGCGGGGCAACGTCGTCGTCGCCACCGCCTCGCATGTGGAGAACTGGGGCATCGAGCTGCTGCCGACCCAGGTCTTCGAGGCCCGGCTCGCCGTGGAACCACAGCTCGCCGAGCTCGCCGCGGCCAAGCGCTACCCCGAGGACATCGAACAACTGAAGGCCATAGGCCGAGCGCTCGAAGAGGAGTTCCGCACGACCGGCCACTACCAGAGCGACCTGCCGGTTCACCGGGCCATCGCCCGCGCCGCCCGCAACCCCATCCTGGAGCGGGCCCTGGAGGAAGCACTGCGCTACACCGAGTCGCCACGCTGGGTGGCGCTCCGCTCCCAGGCGCTGATCCCCGACCACACCCGCAAGGGCCACATGGACGAGGCGCGGATGGTGATCCAGTACATCGAGGACGGCGACGCCGAGCGGGCGGGCGAGATCTGGCGGCAGCACCTGAGGTTCTTCCGTGACGAGATGCTCGCCGGCCTCAAAGCCCGCCCCTTGCCCGTGGACGACGCGGCCGGCCCCTAGGGACACCTCAGGCCAGGAGTTCGCGGGCCAGCGCCTCGCTCCACCACCGCTGGACTCGATCGGGTGACCAATCGCGTTCGGTGGTGAGCGTGGTGTAGACGTCGATGTTGCAGACGGCCGCATAAATGTCGACGGCCGCCCGCACGTCCAAGCCGGATCGCAGGACGTCGGCCGGCCAGGAGGAGAACACCTGGACCCGGGTCTCGTCGCCCCGGCCGCGGGCGTCGCGGTAGGTCGTCGCCAGTTCGGGCTCGGTACGGCCGGCCTCGCGCACCAGCGTGATGATGTCGCCCGCGCGTTCGAACAGCCGCCGGTCATAGGCGGCCATCGCCGCGAGCTGCCGCCCGGGGTCCGTCGCCGGGGCCTCCAGCTCCGCGAGCATCCGCGGCACGTCGGCCGACAGGTCGGCCGCGTCCGCCAGGGCCCGGGTCAGCCCGGCCTTGTTCCCATACGTCGAGTAGACCGTCGGCACGGAGACCCCCGCCTCGCGGGCCACGTCGCGTACGGTCGTCGCCGCCCACCCCTGGGAGACGAAGAGCCGGCGGGCGGCCTGGGCGATCTCGGCCCGCGTCTCCTGCGCCTGTGTGGTCCGGCGCAACGAGTCGTAGCGGCGCCGGCCCGGCTCTGCATCCATGATTCACTCCACATGACTTTACGCTGTTTATAATGAATACATGCTACGACAACCCACCATGGGCTTCCCCCAGATCAGCGGTATCGCCGCCCTCGGCTTCGCCGGGCTGATCGTCCTCAGCAACGTGATCGCGGTCCCCGCCGGCCTGCCGCTCACCGGCGCCGAGATCGGCGAGGTCACCGCGTTCTTCGGCGCGAAGGGCGGCATCGTCGGCATCTCCTCCGCGCTCACCCCCGCCGCCTGGGTGCTGGCCACGCTGTTCGGCGCGGGCGCGGTCTCCGCGCTGCGGCGGTCCGAGCACGACCGGGGCGAGGCCTGGTCGCTGCTCGGATTCACCGGCCTGGCCCTGCAGAACGCCGCCTTCGCCGGGATCATCGCGATCCGCCTCGCGCTCGCCCACGACAGCACGGCGAGCTCGGGGCTCTGGGGGTTGCACGGCGCGCTGTTCACCCTCAACGGCACCTTCCTGGCCCTCGCCATGCTCGGCCTGTCGATCGGCGGCCTGCGTGCCGGTCTCCTCCGGTCATGGCATGGCACCTGGGGGCTGGTGTCGGCCGCGCTGATGTTCGGCTCGGCCACCCTCGCCCCCTTGGTCATCGACCACGCCGGTCCGCTCGGCCTGCTCGGTCTGCTCGGCTGGCTGATGTGGGTGGTCTGGATCATCACGTACGGCATCACGCTGATCCGCCTCAACCGCGACCAGACGCGTTAGCGCCGCCGTACGGCCTGGACGGCGACATCTCGGGTGAGCGCGGCGGCGCTGTCGTAGGCCGAGGCGAACGCCGCGTCGCCGAGCAGGGCGCGGGCGCGTTCGGCGGGCCGCAGCAGATTGTCGAACCCGCTGAGGTCGGCGGTCCCGCGCAGCGCGGTGGCCAGGCCGAGCAGGTGGGCGGCCCGCGCGGGTTCGCCGTCGGCCAGCGCGAGCGCGGCGCACAGGTGTGCCGCGCCGGCCAGGGTCGGCATGTCCGCCGCGTCGGCGGCCAGCTCGATCGCGGTGTCGAGCAGCGGCCGGGCGCCGGCCACGTCGCCGTCGAGCAGGGCGGCCATCGCCCGGTAGCAGCCGGCCGACGCGCGGACCGCGGAGTAGGGGGTCGCGGCTTCCACCGCGTCGAGCTCACGCCGGGCCGCCGCCCGCTCGCCGCGTCTGAGCAGGACCTCGGCCCGCGCCAGCCGGACGTACTCGATGCCCTCCTGCTTACGCAGCCGCTCCACGAACTCCCAGGCCGCCTCCATGTCGGCCTGGGCCAGGTCGAGCTCGCCGAGCCGGGCGCGCGAGATCGCGAGGTAGGCCAGGATGGCGGCCTGATCTTCGAGGATGCCGAGCTCGCCGGCCAGGCGGAGCGCCTCCAGCCGCGCGTCGATCGAAGCGGCCAGGTCGCCTTGGCGGGCCTGGTGTTCGGCGAGCATCCGCAACGCCGAGGACAGGGCCCAGCGTTCGCCGAGGGCCCGCAGCCCTTGGCGGGCCTCCTCCAGGAGGGTGAAGGCCCGGGTGATGTCGCCCTCGCTCTCCGCCATGATCGACAGCATCAGCAGCGTCGTCGCCCGTTCCCAGCCGGTGAGCCGCGGCAGCATCCGTCCGGCGGCCCGCGCGGCCCCCGCCGGATCGCCCAGCCACACGGGCGCGAACAGCAGCAGGACCCGCCCGGACAGCTCGCCGTCCAGCCGGTCACGCAGCTCGATGCCGGTGTCGACCGCCTGCCGGGCCGCCTCGGCCGCGCCGAGCCCGTGGTGGGCGAACCCCTCCAGCACCAGCCGCACCGGGCGCTGCGCGTCGGGCACCTCGCCGGGCAGGTCCAGGATGCCGCGCGCCCAGTGCATGCCCTCGATGTTGCGGCCCTGCAAATACCAGAACCACCACAGGGCCGCCAGGAGCCGCACGCCCAGCTCCGCGTCCGCGGCCTCGGCCGCGTACCGCAGCGCGGCCAGGAGGTTGTCGTCTTCGGCCCGCAGCCGCGCCATCCAGTGGAGCTGGTCCGCCGCGCGCAGCTCGGCGTCGGCGGTTTCGGCGAGCCGGAGGAAGTGGCGGGCGTGCCGGTCGCGGACCGCCCGGTCGTGTCCGGCCTCGATCAGCCGCGCCATCCCGTACGACCGGACGGTCTCCTGCATGCGATAGCGCTCGCCGGAGAGCTCGACCAGGGACTTGTCCACCAGCGCGGTGAGGGCGTCGAGCACGTCGGCGGCCTCCGGCCCGCTCACCGCTTCGAGCGCGCCGAGCGTGGCGCCACCGGGGAAGGCGGCCAGGAGCATCGCGAGTTCGCGTTCGCGGCCGGACAGCAGATCCCAGCTCCAGTCCACGACGGCCTGCAGGGTCCGGTGCCGTGGCAGGGCCGTACGGCTGCCGCTGGTGAGCAGGCGGAAGCGGTCGTCGAGCTTGGCCGCGATCTGCTCGACGCTCAACGCGCGCATCCGCGCGGCGGCCAGCTCGATGGCCAGCGGCATCCCGTCGAGCCGTGCGCAGATCTCGATGACGGTGGCGAGGCTGCCCTCGTCCGGCACGAAGCCGGGACGGACCGAGAGCGCGCGCTCGATGAAGAGCCGTACGGACGGATAGGTCCGCGGATCGTGGACCGTGGCCGCCGGCCACTCCAGGGGCGGGATGGGGTAGAGGCTCTCGCCGCCGATGGCCAGGGACTCCCTGCTCGTGGCCAGGATGCGCAGGTCGGGGCAGGCGCCCAGCAGGCGGTCGGCCAGCACGGCGACGGCCGACACGACGTGCTCGCAGTTGTCCAGGACCAGCAGCACACGCCGGCCCTCCAGCGCCTCGGCCAGCCGGCCGGTCGCGTCACGGTGCGCCGCTGCGCCCTCGGACTCGAACCAGCCGGCGTCCCTGGCGCCGATCGCCGTGAGCACCGCGTGGGCGACGTCGAGCGGCTCGGTCACCGCTGCGAGCTCGACCAGCCAGACGCCGTCGGGCGCGAGCTCGGCGGAGCGGTCGGCGACCTCGGCGGCCAGCCGCGTCTTGCCCGCGCCGCCCGGCCCGACGACGGTGACCAGCCGACCGGCTTCCAGCGCCTTCGCGAGCTGCGCGAGCTCCTGCTCCCGGCCGACGAAACTGGTCACCTGGGCGCGCAGGTTGGTGCGCCGGGTCCGGCTGCGGGACTGCTGCCGCGGATCGTGGCGGAGGATCGCCAGGTGGAGCTCGGCCAGCTCCGCCGACGGATCGACCCCGAGCTCGTCGGCCAGCGTGCTCCGGGTCCGCTCGTAGGCGTCGAGCGCGTCCGCCTGCCGACCGGCCGCGTAGAGGGCGCGCATCAGCAGGCCCTGCAGGCGTTCGCGCAACGGGTGCGCGGCGGCCAGCGGCCGTAGCTCGCCCAGGATGTCGGTGCCTTCGGCCAGCTCCAGCTCCAGCCGCTCTTCCGTGGCCGACAACCGCAGCTCGGCCAGGCGTACCCCCGCGGGGGCGGCGAACGGCAGGTCGGCGAGATCCGCGAGCGCGGGCCCCCGCCACAGGCTTTCGGCCGCACGGAGCGCCGCGAGGCTGCCGGCGGTCGTCAGCCGCTCGAACCGGGTGACGTCGACGTCGTCGGGTTCGAGCGCCAGGCGGTAGCCGGGCGGTTGCGACTCGATCGCCGCGGCGCCGAGCAGCCGGCGGGAGCGGGAAACCAGGGACTGCAGGGCGTTGGCGCTGCCCGCCGGCGGCTCATCGCCCCAGATGGCCGCGGTGAGAACGTCGATCGGCACGACCCGGCCGGGTTCGAGCGCGAGCCTGGCCAGCAGTGCGCGCACCCTCGCGCCGGGGATCTCGACCGGCTGGTCTTCATCGTCGCGTATCTCGAACCGGCCGAGCAGCATCACACGCACGCCCCAAGCTTGCCACCCGGCGGACGGCGGCGGCGCCGATCATCGCGCGCGAGCCAGCCGGCGGCCGAGGCGCTGCATGGGCTGCTCCAGGAATCGGTAGGTCAGCCAGCTGCCCGGCAGGACCACGCCCATGACGAACAGGCCGATGCCGATCTGCATCGGCCAGGGCGACCAGCGCATTTCGCCCACCACCTGGATGACGAGGGTGAGGATCGGCAGGTGCGTCAGGTAGAGGGAGTAGCTGATCACTCCGAGCCAGGTGAGGACGTACGGCACGCGCCGCCTACGCCAGGCCATGCCACCGGCGAACGTCAAGGCCGCCAGGGCGATGGTCAGCGCCCACACCTGAGGCCGCACCCACCACCACCCGGCGTTGATCGCCCAGAAGGGGGACAGCGTCACCAGCGACGCGGCCAGGGCCACCGGCCACAGACCGCCCTGCCCACGCTCCCATCGATGGATCGCCGTGCCGATGAACATCACCGCGAGCATCGCGGCGCCGAACCACGGCACACGGCTGCTCAGCAGCAGCAACGCCAGCGCCATCATCCCCAGCGCGCAGCACGCGGCCGTCCGCATCCGGCCGGAGATCACACACACCAGCCCGACGGCGAACACCGCGAACGACACCCAGGCCAGCCACCCGCCGGCCAGCGGCGTGCTGGACAGCGCGAGGCCGGTGATGACGGCGGCCAGCCCGAACGCGACCGCCAGCAGCCCGCGACCACCACGGTTCCCGGTCACGAACAGAGCGGCCACCAGCAGGTAGAAGACCATCTCGTACGACAGCGTCCACATGGTGTTCACCACGGCACCGGCGCCGACCACGTCCATCAGCATGGTCGCGTGCGCGGCCACCGAAGAGGGATCCCGGGGCACCTCGGCGCGCACCGGTATCCACCACGACAGGGCCAGGACCAGGCCGACGACCGCGAGGTAGAGCGGGTACAGGCGGAAGAGGCGGCCGATCCAGAAGGCCCGCACGTCGCCGTGCCGCTCCAGCGAGATCGGGATGACGTACCCGCTGACCAGGAAGAACACCAGCACGCCGTACATGCCGAGGTTGAAGGAGATGGGCCGTAACCAGGGCATGGCCCAGGTCATCAGGTGCTCACCCACGACCGCGAGCGCGCCGATGCCCCGCAGCGCGTCCAGCCAGGCGAGTCTGGGCAGCGCCGGTTGAACGACTTGGGGGGCCTCTAGGTGAGAAGTCGTCATATGGTCCAACGTATCGAAACGGTGACTCTGCCAGACACACTTGTCTTCCCCTGGTGCTAGCTTTCGCCCATGGTCCTGGATGTGCTCTTCCTGCTCGGGGCGCTGGCCTTGATCCTGGCCAACGGGATCTTCGTCGCGGCGGAGTTCTCCCTGGTGACCGTCGAACGCGTACGGGTCCACCAGCTCGCGCAGGCCGGGGATCGGGGCGCGCAGGGGATCGAGGCCGCGGTGCGGCGGTTGTCGTTCCACCTGTCCGGGGCGCAGCTCGGCATCACCGTCACGTCCCTGCTGCTCGGCGTCGTGGCCGAGCCGGCCATCGCCGACCTGCTCGAACCGCTGCTGGACGACGTTCCGGCCGGTCGTGGCGCCGCCGTCGTCCTGGCGATCGTCATCTCCACGGTGGCGCAGATGGTCCTGGGCGAGCTGGTGCCCAAGAACGCCGCCCTGTCGAGGCCGATGGCCGTGGCCAGGCTGGCGACGCCGCCGCAGCGGGTGTTCTCCGCGGCGTTCGGACCGCTGATCAAGGTGTGCAACGCGGTGGCCAACGGCCTGGTCCGCCGTCTGGGGGCCGAGCCGCAGGAGGAGCTCGCCTCGGCCCGCTCCCCCGAGGAGCTGGGCCTGCTGGTGCGGCTCTCGGCCGAGGCCGGGGTGCTGCGGCCGAGCACGGCCGCCATGCTCCAGCGGGCGCTGCGCTTCGGCGGCAAGATCGCGGCCGAGGCGATGACCCCGCGTACGGATTGCGTGACCATAGCCGGATCCAGCAGCGTCGCCGAGTTCCTCAAGCTGGCCCGCCGCACCCGGCACCTGCGCATCCCGGTGGGCGGCGCGGAGCTGGACGACATCCTCGGCGTGGCCAGCGTCCCCCGCGCGTGCGCCGTGCCGGTGGCGGAGCGGGAACGGACACCGGTGACCGCGATCGCCAGGCCGGCGGTCACGGTGCCGGAGTCGGTGAACCTGGAGGTGGTTCAGGAACGGCTCAGCTCGACGGGTGTCGAGATGGCCGTGGTGATCGACGAGTACGGCGGCTTCGCCGGCATCGTCACCGTGGAAGACCTGGTGGAGGAGCTGATCGGCGACATCGCCGACGAGTACGACCTACCCGAGGAGGAGTCGGCGGAGCCCACGGCCGCGCTGCTCGCGCCGGGCGCCTCGATCAGCGCGCCGGCCGTGCTGCGGGCGGACGAGGTCGAGGAACGCACCGGGTTCCGCATGCCCGAAGGGCCTTACGAGACGCTCGCGGGCCTGGTCATGGCCCGGCTCGGCCGCATCCCCGATCCAGGCGACGAAGTCGACGTCGACGGGTGGACGCTCCGGGTGGAGTCCATGCGTAACCGGCGCATCGAGCAGATCACCCTCACCGCGCCGAGTCAGGACCTCTCATGACCATCACCGACGGCTTGGTCCTCGTGCTGCTCCTGGCCGTCAACGGGTTCTTCGTGGGCGCCGAGTTCGCCCTCATCTCCGCGCGCCGTACCCAGCTCGATCCGCAGGCGCAGGCGGGCTCGCGCCGGGCGCAGGCGGTGCTCGCCGCCATGAACACGATGCCCACGATGCTGGCGGCGGCCCAGCTCGGCGTGACGCTGGCCTCGCTCATGCTCGGCGCCTTCGGCGAACCGGTCGTGGCACGTGCCCTGGAGCCGCTCTTCGCGGCCGTGGGGCTGCCCGAGAAGATGGTGCATCCGGTCGCCTTCGCCCTGGCGCTGCTCCTGGTGGTCTCCGCGCACGTGATCATCGGTGAGATGGTGCCGAAGAACCTCGCGCTGTCCGGCCCGAACACGGCGGCGCTGTGGCTGGTGCCCGCCCTGTTCGTCCTCGCCCGAGCGATACGCCCGCTGCTCACCCTGATCAAGGCCATGTCGGATGTGGTGCTGCGGTTGCTGCGCATCCCGCCGACCGACGAGATCCGCACCGTCTACACCTCGGAGGAACTCCCGGTGCTGATCGAGGAGTCTCGCCAGCACAAACTGCTCCGCCAGGACGAGCGCGACCGGATGATCGCCACGCTCGCGTTGCACGCTCGCCCGGTCGCCACGGTCATGGTGCCGATCGACGAGGTGGTGAGCGTGCCCGCGACGATCGACAGCCTCGGGCTGCAGGAGTACGCGGGCCGCTACGGTCACTCCCGGTTCCCGGTGCACGGCGACAGCCCCGCCGAGCTGCGCGGCTACCTGCACGTCCTGGACGCGCTCAACGGGCACGGCTCGCGTCAGCCGCTGCCGATCCGCCCCCTGCCGCTGATCGGCGAGACGGCGACGCTCGCGGACGTCCTGGCGACCATGCGTAAGCGACGGGCCCAGCTCGCCGCCGTGACCGATGCCGGCGGGCAGATGCTCGGCGTGGTCACCCTGGACGACGTACTCAGCGGTATCGTCCGCCAACCTCCGAATTTGTGACAAACATACGAACAGACACAGTTTTGTGGGTGACAGCGGGATATATGGCCGGGAGACTGGGCTGGACACCACATAGGCGACAAAAGAGGAGAAGGTTTCGTGTCTGATGAACCCTCGCAATCCGATCCGGCACTGCCCTCCAAAATCGACGCCACCAAGCCGCATCAGGCTCGGGTGTGGAATTACTGGCTGGGCGGAAAGGACAACTACCCGGTAGACCGCGAGCACGCCGAACAACTGCGGCAGATCTACCCGGGCATGGAGGACATCGCCCGCCACGCACGCGCTTTCCTGGGACGCGCCGTCCGATACCTTGCCGAAGAGGCAGGTATCAGGCAATTCCTGGACATCGGCACTGGACTGCCGACCGTCGACAACACCCATGAGGTCGCCCAGCGCGTCGACCCGGCCTCCCGCGTCGTCTACGTCGACAACGATCCCCTGGTGCTGGTGCACGCCCAGGCGCTGCTGACCAGCGATCCCCGGGGCGCCTGCGACTACATCGAGGCCGACGTGCGCGACCCCGACACGATCCTCGACTACGCGGCCAAGACGCTGGACCTCACCCGGCCCACCGCGCTCATGCTCCTCGGCGTCATGGGCACGATCTTCGACGACGACCAGGCGCACGCCCTGACGCGGCGGCTGCTGGACGCGCTGCCGTCAGGCAGCTTCCTGGTGTTCGAGGACGGCACGAACACCATCAAACCCGATGCGGCCGCGGAAGCCGGACGGCTCCACGACGAAGAGCAGTCCTACTCCTACCGCCTGCGCACCCCCGACGAGATCGCCCACTTCTTCGACGGCCTCGAACTGGTGGATCCGGGCGTCGTCTCGGTCTCCCGCTGGCGGGTGGAAGCCGCCGTGTTCGGCGTCCCCGACGAGGTGGACGCCTTCTGCGCCGTGGCCCGCAAGCCGTAGGCCTACTCCTCGTCCGGTTTGCCGATGATCTGATCGAGGATCGCCCGGGTCGCGGCCGACGGCTGCGCGTGGATGCCCAGCTCGTCCATCAGATGGTGGTACGGGTGCACGTCGGATCGCCTGGTGAGGTACTGGGCGCTGGCGATCTGTTCGAGGTAGACCATGTCGTCGAGGTCGGCCTGGGCGAAGCGCAGGATGGTGATGGGGCCGACCCCGCCGATGTGACCGCAGTAGCTGAACGGCAGCACCTGGATGGTGACGCGGGGGCGGTCGGCCATCTCCTTGAGGTGCTCGAGTTGCGCGCGCATCGTGGCGGCGTCGCCGACCTGACGGCGCAGCGCCGCCTCATCCAGCACCACCCAGAGCGTGGGCGCCGTGGCCGCCTGGAGGAGCCGCTGGCGGCGCATCCGGAGCGCGACCCGGCGCTCGATCTCCTCCTGCGGGCTGTCCGGATCGCCACACGTGATCACCGCGCGGGCGTAGTCCTCCGTCTGGAGCAGGCCGGGGATGTACTGGACCTCGTACGTACGGATCATCGCCGCGTCCTGCTCCAGCCCGAGGTAGTCCTCGAACCAGTCGGGCACCACGTCGCGGTGGTCGTGCCACCAGCCGGGAGCGTTGGCCTGCCTGGTCAGCGAGAGCACGACCGCGCGCTCGGCCTCCTCGACCACGCCGTACAGGGTGAGCAGATCTTCCACGTCGCGCAGCTTGAAACTGGTCCGCCCGCATTCCAGGCGGCTGATTTTGGAATGCGAACTGCGGATCGCGTATCCCGCGGCGTCACGAGTGATACCCCGTGACTCCCGCAGCCGGCGCAGTTGCCTGCCCACCAATATCCGCAGCGCTGTCGGCCCGGACTGACGATACTCCAAACCGGAAATTTCGGTCAGATCATCAATCTCCCGAGCATTCGGCATATACGCTCCTAGATCGGCAAACTGTAGCAGTCTGACGCTTCAGACAATCCTGCCACGCTAGCCAGCTTTGCCGCCATGAGGCGGGTTAATAGCGGGAATACCAGGTCGCGACACCGGATTCGCGGCACACTCCCCAAGCCGCCGACGAGCGCTGTACGCCCCTTGCGACGGGACGGTCCGGAACGGGCGGCGCCACCCCGAACCCACGGCCAGCTCACGAACCTCCGCGACTACGGGGTTGCAGCTTGCCTTCATTCCACAGAGGAGATAACCTGCAACTGAACATAGAGGTTCCAAGATCCCGCAGGGAGGTTCGGAAAGATGCTGCTCACTTCGATCGACCCGTTCTTCCAGGAGTTCGAGCGCCAGTTCAACCGCCTGGCTCGGCAAGCCGCCGACCAGGGCGCCATCATGCCCATGGACGGGTTGCGCCGCGACGACGACGTGGTCCTCCGCTTCGATCTGCCGGGGATCGACCCCGACTCCATCGAGGTGACCGTCGACCGTGGCGTCCTGAGCGTCAGCGCCCGCCGCGAGGAGGAGATCGGCGAGGACGAGCGGCTGTTCGTCCGCGAACGTCCGATGGGCACCTTCACCCGCCGCGTCTACCTGTCCGAGCACCTGGACAGCGAAAAGATCGACGCCGGCTACGCCAACGGTGTCCTGACCCTCCGCATCCCCGTCCTCGACCGCGCCAAGCCGCGCAAGGTGGAGATCCACCGCAGCGACACCAAGGCCATCCGGGCGTGACGCGGCCATCCGAGGGGCGGGCCCCGAGCGCGTCTCGGACCCGCCCCTCGGACGAACCAGGAGACCCCCATGCCTGAGCTGCCCTTCGACGACGAGCACGCGCCGCTCTACTCCCTGGGCCAGGTGGCCGACATGCTGCAGGTCCAGCAGGCATACCTACGCCGGCTGGACCAGCACGACGTGCTCAGCCCGAGCCGCTCCACCGGCGGCCAGCGCCGCTACTCACGTCATGACATCCTGATCGTCCAGCACATCACGCGGATGGCGGACGAGGGCATGACACTCAAAGCCATCCGCCGCATCCTCGAACTCGAACGCGAGCTCGCCCGGCTGCGCGCCGAGCTCAAGCAAGCCCGCGCCGTCCTCACCGAACTGGGCCTGGCCTGACCTCCGCCGACGAGCTAACGCTGCTCCATCCCGTGCAGGCGGAGCAGGTTCTGGCCGAGGATCTTGCGTTTGGCCTGGTCGGTGAGTTGCGGGTAGCCGTAGCCGTCGCACAGGTCCTGCGGGATCTGGAAGTCCTTGAACGCCCGCAACGCCCACTGCGGATGGAAGATCGGCGCCTCCGACCCGTACACGATCTTGTCTTCGCCGCACCAGAACAGCAGCTTCCCGATGATCTCGGCGAACATCCTGGGCGCCCTGACCACGAAGTTGATCGTCGCCGCCAGCGAGGCGTACAGGTTGGGATAGCGGATGAGCTGCCAGCACGTCTCGTCGAGGAACGGCAGCCCGACGTGGAAGATGACGAAGTTGATGTCGGGGAAGTTGGCGGCGGCGCCGTCCATGTCCCAGGTCTGGGTGTGCTCGATCGGCTGCGGCCCGAGCGGGACGCCCTTGTGCACGCCGATCAGGTTCACCCCCAGGTCGCGGGCCTTCTCGAAGATGGGGAAGGCCACCCGTGGGTCGTCCATCCGCCACGGGTAGGGCGCTCCGTAGTCGTAGCGGACGTTGTACAGCTTGAAGGCGCGCGCGTTGTACTCACCGACCTGACGTTCCATCAGGTCGAGCGCCTTGCGGCCCTCCAGGGGGTTGACCGTGCCCCAGAACACCGTGCGCTCCGGGTCACGGGCGGCCAGCTCGGCGCACTCCGTCCAGGGCGACAACCCGTCGTGGTAGAGATCGGTCAGCGGTAACGGCATCGCGACCAGCATGTCCGTGTCCGACTCCTCGTACACCATGCGCCGGATGTCGCCGACCGTCCACTGACGCAGGAACTCCTCCGGCGACAGCTTGGTCTCCCCGTCGGGCGTGAGCGTGGTGTGGAAGGCGTAGAGGTGGTTGGAGAACATCTGGCCCGGTGTGCCGTACGCGTTCTTCGGCTCGAAGTTGAAGATGTGCGCCACGCTGTCGAACACGAAGACGTCGTCGATCATGTCAGCTCCACCCTCGCCCACCCGGCCGTCACCTCGACCGACCTGACCAGCCCCATCTCGACGACCGAGATGCCCTTCTCCCTGCAGCAGGGGTCATAGACCCCGGCCAGCGCCTGACTCGCCCACTGCGGTATGTCCGCCATGGCCACATCGTCCGTCCGACGCCCGGTCACGGGTAGACCGCCGGTTTTCAGATGGCGCACATTGGAAGCATGGCTGCCGCACCCAGCGACTTGATCCAGAGCGTCTCCCGCGCGCTACGCGTCCTGGAGGAGGTCGCGCGGGCAGACCGGCCGCTGACGGTCAAGGTCATCGCGCGCCGCTGCGGGCTGAACCTGTCGACGTCCTACCACCTGGTACGGACGCTGTGCTACGAGGGCTACCTGCACCGGCGGCAGGACGGCGACTACGTGCTCGGCACGAAGGTGGCCGAACGCTTCCACGAGATGCTCGGCGCCTTCGGCCGACCGCCGCGGGCCGGGGCCGTGCTGCGTCACCTGGCCGCGAGCACCGGCCACACCGCCTACCTGGCGCGGCTGTCCGCCGGGCGGGTGGTCGTGGTGGAGGTGGCCGAGGGGCCGTGGGCATCTCGGCGCGCGGGCTGGCCATCCCGGCTGCCGCGACCGCGGCGCTGCGCCTCGCCGCCGCCGATCTGGCGATAGCATTCGGGCCGGGAACGGAGCTCGCATGAGGGTCATCATCTTTGGCGCCACCGGCATGGTCGGGCAGGGCGTGCTACGGGAATGCCTGGTCGACGACCGGGTGGAGGCCGTTCTCACGGTCGGCCGCACCCCCACCGGCCGTACCCACGACAAGCTGCGCGAGATCACGCACGGCGACCTGCTCGACCTCACCCCGATCGAGGCAGACCTGTCCGGCTATGACGCGTGCTTCTTCTGCCTCGGCGTCTCCTCGGCGGGCATGAGCGAGAAGGACTACCGGCGCGTCACCTACGACTACACGCTGGCGGCAGGCGACACTCTCGCGCGGCTCAGCCCCGGCTCGACGTTCGTCTACGTGTCCGGGGTGGGCACCGACGAGCACGGCCGGGCGATGTGGGCCCGGGTCAAGGGCCAGACCGAGAACGCGCTGCTGGCACTGCCGCTTGAGGCGTTCATGTTCCGGCCCGGCTACATCCAGCCCATGCACGGCGTCACCTCGCGGACGACCTGGTATCGGCTGGCGTACGTGGCGATGGCGCCGCTCTATCCGGTGCTGCGGCGGCTCTTCCCCAAGGCGGTGACCACGACCGAGCAGATCGGCAGAGCCATGATCACCGTGGCCGAGCGCGGAGCGCCCCGGCGGGTGCTCGGACCACTGGAGATCAACGCCCTCTGACCGTACGGAATAATCCCGGGCCACCTGCTGCTTGGGCGGTTGTTGAACTTTCAATAGTAAGGGCGGTGAGCGATATGCAGTTCGGGATCTTCAGTGTGGGCGACGTGACCATGGACCCCACCACCGGCAGGACGCCGACGGAGCATGAGCGGATCAAGGCGATGGTGGCCATCGCGCTCAAGGCCGAGGAGGTGGGGCTGGACGTGTTCGCGACCGGCGAGCATCACAACCCGCCGTTCGTGCCGTCGTCGCCGACCACCATGCTCGGCTACATCGCGGCCAGGACCGAGCGGCTCACGCTGTCCACGGCCACGACGCTGATCACGACCAACGACCCGGTCAAGATCGCTGAGGACTTCGCGATGCTGCAGCACCTGGCCGACGGCCGGGTCGACCTGATGCTGGGCCGCGGCAACACCGGCCCCGTCTACCCGTGGTTCGGCCAGGACATCCGGCAGGGCATCCCGCTGGCCGTCGAGAACTACGCGCTGCTCCACCGGCTCTGGCGCGAGGACGTCGTCGACTGGGAGGGCCGATTCCGTACGCCGCTGCAGGGCTTCACCTCCACGCCGCGGCCGCTGAACGGGGTGCCGCCCTTCGTGTGGCACGGCTCGATCCGCAGCCCGGAGATCGCCGAGCAGGCCGCCTACTACGGTGACGGGTTCTTCGCCAACAACATCTTCTGGCCGAAGGACCACTTCATCCGGCTGATCACCCTCTACCGCCAGCGGTTCGCCCACTACGGTCACGGCACGCCCGAGCAGGCCATCGTGGGGCTCGGCGGCCAGGTGTTCATGCGGAAGAACTCGCAGGACGCGGTCCGCGAGTTCCGCCCGTACTTCGACAACGCGCCCGTGTACGGACACGGCCCGTCGCTGGAGGAGTTCGCCGAGGAGACGCCGCTCACGGTGGGCAGCCCGCAGCAGGTCATCGACAAGACGCTGACGTTCCGGGAGTCGTTCGGCGACTACCAGCGGCAGCTGTTCCTCATGGACCACGCGGGGTTGCCGCTGAAGACCGTCCTGGAGCAGCTCGACATCCTCGGGGAGGAGGTCGTGCCGGTGCTGCGCCGGGAGTTCGCCGCGAACCGGCCGGCCGACGTCCCCGACGGCCCCGTCCACACCACCCGAGTCGCTGAGGTGAGTTCATGAAGCTCGTCGTCGTCACGGCGGGTCTGACCCAGCCGTCCTCCACCCGCCTGCTCGCCGACCGCCTGACCGAGGCGACCGTGCGGCGGCTTGACGACCCCGCGCCCGAGGTGCGGGTGATCGAGCTGCGCGACCTGGCCGTGGACATCGCGAACAACTTCGTCACCGGCTTCCCCGGCGCCCGGCTGCGGGAGGCGATCGAGGCGCTGACGGAGGCCGACGGCCTGATCGCGGTCACCCCGGTCTTCAGCGCCTCCTACAGCGGCCTGTTCAAGTCGTTCTTCGACGTCCTGGACCCCGCCGCGCTGGCGGGCAAGCCGGTGCTCATCGCGGCGACCGGCGGGACGGCGCGGCACTCGCTGGCGTTGGAGCACGCGTTGCGCCCGCTGTTCGCGTACTTGCGGGCCGTGGTGGCGCCGACCGCCGTCTACGCGGCGTCGGAGGACTGGGGCGGCGGTGGTGACGACTTCACCGACGGCCTGGCGGAGCGGATCGACCGCGCCGCGGGCGAGCTGGCCGACCTGTCGCGCAACCGCACCCCGGCACGAGAGCCCGTGGAGCCGGTCGTCCCCTTCGAACAGCAACTCGCCGCGCTACGCCGGTAAGGGGCCCAAATTTCACAACATAGGCCCCATAAGATGACTCCTGTGAGTATGGTTCGTTAGGAATCTTTCCTAACGAAGAGCAGGAGATCACGTTGCTCCGAACCACTCTCGTCGCCATGGTCACCTTAGCCACCACTCTCGCGCTCACGGGCACCAGCCAGGCCGCGGTCGACCTCACCGATCCGCACAAGAAGGACATCGCCATGCAGCTGGTGTCCAGTGCCGAGAACTCCTCGCTCGACTGGAAGGCCCAGTACGGCTACATCGAGGACATCGACGACGGCCGCGGCTACACGGCCGGGATCATCGGCTTCTGCTCCGGCACCAGCGACATGCTCGCGCTCGTCGAGCTCTACGCCGCCCGCAAGCCCGGCAATGTCCTGGCCAAATACCTGCCCGCGCTCCGCAAGGTCAACGGCACCGACTCGCACACGGGCCTCGACCCGAACTTCACCAAGGACTGGAAGACCGCCGCCAAGGACACCGTCTTCCAGACGGCGCAGAACGACGAGCGCGACCGCGTGTACTTCAACCCGTCGGTCAAGCAGGCCAAGACGGACGGCCTGCGGGCGCTGGGCCAGTTCATCTACTACGACGCGATCGTCATGCACGGCCCCGGCAGCGACAAGCTCAGCTTCGGCGGCATCAGGAAGACCGCGATGTCCAAGGCCAAGACCCCCGCGCAGGGCGGCAACGAGACGACGTACCTCAACGCGTTCCTGGACGCCCGCAAGGCCGCGATGAAGGCCGAGGAGGCGCACGAGGACACCACCCGCGTCGACACCGAGCAGCGCGTCTTCCTCAAGAACGGCAACCTCGACCTGAACCCGCCGCTGACCTGGAAGGTGTACGGCGACAGCTACACGATCAAGTCCTGATAGACGGACGACCGGCGCCTCTGCCACGCTCTGACCATGACCCACGCTGGCACGGTCTTATTGACAGGGGCGACGGGTGGCATCGGCTCGGCCATCGCCAAGGCGCTCCTGGACGCGGGCTACCGGGTCTTGGCCGTGGTCCGCGACCCCGCCCACCTGGGCGCCCTCGACGAGCACTGCGGGGTGGACGACGTCACCGGGCCGGGCGGGCGCGTGCACAAGGCCATCGGCTCGGGCCTGCCCGGCGCGGTGGGCGAGGTCGCCGGTCTGGGGGAGATCACCCCGATGGCGGCGAACCTCCCGTGGCCGGACATGATGACCCCGGCCGCTCCGTCCGCCGACGCCACCCTCACCGGTGTCGCCCCCGCAGGTGTCACCATCGTCGTGGCGGACCTGGCCCGGCCGGAGGCACTGGCCGCGGCGTTACCGGTGATCGGGGAGCTGGACGCGTTCGTGCACTGCGCGGGGATCGCCGAGGTCGTGGCCACCGCCGACAGCTCGGTGGAACTGTGGCGCGACACGTTCAACGTCAACGTCGCCTCGGCCGCCGAGCTCCTGCGCCTCCTCCTGCCCGCCCTGCGCACGCGCCGGGGCCGGGTGGTCCTCATCAACGCCGCACCCGGCCTGAGCCCCCGCGGCTGGCCCGCCTACGCGGCCAGCAAGGCGGCCCTGCGCGAGCTGGGCGACGCCGTACGGGACGAGGAACACCGGCACGGCATCCGGGTCACCACGATCTACCCAGGCGGCACGGCAACCGAGCTGCTGCGCAAAGTCCGGGCCGAGTTCGGCTCGCCGTACGACCCCGACCAGTGCCTGCGCCCGTCCACGATCGCCTCGCTGGTCCTGACCGCCCTCACCACCTCACCGGACGCCCACCTCACCGAACTCTCCGTCGGCTCGGCCGGCTGACCGGCGACCACAGGCGCCTGCGGGGCGTACGAGCCGTCCACCGCCTCAACCGGCGGCCCCATGCGGCCCATCCGCTACTTCGACCGACAGACCGGGCGGGAGGCCTGTCACCTCGGCCCTGCCGGAGCGGTCGATCGACACCGTGACGTCGGCGCCCGCCACTCGCAGGCCCCGCACCGTGACCGCGCCGAGCGGGGCTCCAGCGAGTGGGCGCAGGAGCACCTTGCCGCCGGGTACGTCCGGATACAGGCCCACAGCCGCGTGCAGCAGTGTCACGGCGGCGGCGGCCGACCACGCCTGGGGGCGGCAGGCCGCCGGGTAGGCCACCGGGCGGCCGACCGTGTCCCGGTCGTCGCCCGCGTGGAGTTCGGGCAGGCGGTAGTCGAAGCCCTCCGCCGCCGCCAGCAGGCCCTGCCCCAGGTCCGCCGCCAGCCGCCCATGACCGGTCCTGGCCAGGCCGGCGAGAACGATGGCGGTGTCGTGCGACCAGACGGACCCGCAGTGGTAGGACAGCGGGCTGAACGCGCCGTCATCGGCCGACATCGTCCGGAGCCCGAAGGCGCCGGACATCGCCGGGGCGCCGAGCAGCTCCGCCACTCTCGCCTCCTCCCCCTCCGACAGCAGCCCTGTGCCGAGCAGATGGCCGATGTTGCTGGTCAGCGAGTCGACCGGCCGCTTGTCGCGATCGAGCGCCAGCGCGGGATAGCCGCCCTCGCGACTGGCGACCGACGCGGACTGACCGCTCCCCCTGTCTGTGGCCGACGCGGGGTGGCCAACCCAGAAACGGGCGCGGAAGCGGTCGGCCATCGTGCCCGCGTAGTCCAGCCACCGCTCGGCCCCCGGGCGGCCGAACGCCGTCAGCAGGGCGGCCCCCTGGTGGGCGGCGGCGCAGGCGTACCCCTGGACCTCCGACAGCGCGATGGGCGGTTCGGCCTGGCGGCCGTCGTGGAAGCGGACGGCGTCGCCCGAGTCTTTCCACCCCTGGTTGGCCAGGCCGTGGCCGGTCAGGTCGATGTACTCCAGGAAGCCGTCCCCATCCGGGTCCGCGTGGTCGCCGAGCCAGCCGAGCGCCGCCTCCAGGGCCGGGAGCAGGGGTTCGACCTGGTCGGCGGGCATGCCCCAGCGCCAGGCGTCGTACAGCAGGCCGATCCAGAGCGGGGTGGCGTCGATGGTGCCGTAGTAGGCGGCGGGCAGCCGCAGCCCGCCGCCGCTGTGCTCGTGGCGGCGCAGCTCGTGCATGATCTTGCCGGGCGCCTCGCCGGTGGCCGGGTCGACGTGGGTGCCCTGCCGTCTGGCCAGCACGCGGAGGGTGCTGGCCGCCAGGTCGGTGCCCAGAGGCAGCAGCATTCTGGCGGCCCAGAGGCTGTCGCGCCCGAACAACGTCAGGAACCACGGCACCCCCGCCCCCAGGAACGTGTCCCCGGGCTCCCCGGGCTCGGCCAGCCTGAGGGAGCGCAGGTCTTCGAGCGAGCGCGCCGCCAGCCGGACGAGCCGGGTGTCGTCGGCCGTCACCTCGGGGACGCTCCACTCCAGCGGCTTGGCCGGCGCGGTGACCACCGCGTCCGGGTCGTCGATCACGGCGGCCCACCGCAGCGTGACGCGCTCACCGGGCGCGAGCGAGATCTCCCACCGCAGCCGCCCGCCCGAAGAGCCACCTCCTTGGTACGGATTGCCGTCGAAGGAGCCTTGACCTGCAGGCGAGCCTCCGTCTTCCAGCGGGCCGGGATGCGGCTCCACCGTCGCGTTCTCGCCGGTCACCCGCACCCGGATGCGGCCGGATCGCCACTCCAGGGACCCACCGCCGGCGGACGGGACGAGCGAGGCAGGGGCCGGAGCGGCGGTGCCGCCGGACTTCACCAGCTCGATCGGGGCGAAGTCGCAGCTCAGGTCCACTGTGACGGTGGCCGTCACGGGTCGGGTCGCGGTGGAGGCGATCTCGATGAGCTCCGCCATCCGTCCGGGGGCGACCTCGCGAGTACGGTCGACGCGGACCGTGGGGTCCGCGATCGGATCGCCCAGCCGGCGGACCAGCGACACGAATCTGGTCCGGCCCGCGGCCTGCGCGGCATGCCCCACGGCCTCCGGCTCCCAGCCGTCCACGGCCAGCGTGACCTGGGACAATGCCCGCGCGTCCGCATGGAACAGACCCTGCACCCCGGCTGCCCTGATCTGCCCGTCGGTGCCGCTCAGCGCGGTCGTCGGTGCCAGGACCGTGCTGACGAGGTCGTGCAGCAACGGCTGCAGGCGGTGCGTGGCTTGGTCGAGCACAAGCGGCCCCCAAATCTTGACAGGCGAATCGTCCAAGGGAGATAGTGCGTAACACTCCGTTTACTTGAACGATCCAATCCTGCCATACGGCGATTTGAACGTTCAAACCATTAGAAAGCGACACGATGCCCGAAAAGGTGACGATCGCCGACGTCGCACGGCGGGCCAGCGTCTCCCGGCAGACCGTCTCGAACGTGCTGAACTCCCCCGACCTCGTCCGCGAAGAGACCCGCGAGCGCGTACGGCAGGCGGTCGAAGAGCTCGGCTACCGGGTGAACCAGGCCGCGCGGCGCATGCGGACCGGCCGGTCGCGGCTGCTGGCCGTCCGGATCGAGCAGACGCAGGATGGCATGAACGTGTTCGACCGGTTCCTGCACGGGCTGAGCGGCTCGGCGGCCAAGGCGGGATATCGGGTGATCCTTTACACGGCCGACGACGACCGGTCGGAGATCGCCACATTCGACGACCTGCTGGGGGCGTACGAACCGGATGCGTTCGTGCTGACCGGCACGCATTACGGCGATGTGCGTACCTCGTGGCTGGCCGAGCGGGAGCTGGCGTTCGTCACGTTCGGGCGGCCGTGGGGCATGCCCGAGGGCGGCGCCCATCCGTGGGTGGACGTGGACGGCGCGGCGGGGACGGCCGCCGCCACCCGGCACCTGCTCGGCGCGGGTCACCGGCGGATCGGGTTCATCGGCTGGCCCGAGGGCTCCGGCGTCGGCGACGACCGCAGGAGCGGCTGGGCTCGGGCGCTCGAAGACGCGGGCCTGAGGCCGCGTACATCGACCGCGAAAGACGCGAAGGACGAAGAGAGCGGCGAGGCGGGCGCACTGGAGCGGCGGACCGATGGGTCGGCGGCCGAGGGTGAGGCGGCGGCGCGGGAGTTGATCGCCGCCGGCGCCACCGCCCTGGTGTGCGTGAGCGACTCCGTCGCCCTGGGGGCGTTGCAGGCCGGGCCGGTGCCCGTGATCGGGTTCGACGACACGCCCGTGGCGGCCGCGATCGGCCTGACCAGCCTCAGCCAGCCGTTGTCGGACGCCGCCGCGCGCTGCGTCGGCGTCCTGACCCGGCTCCTCGAAGACGACAGCCCGGACAAGCCGGATCACGTCCTGCTTGAGCCCTCCCTGGTCATCCGGCGTACAGCGTGAAAGGAAACGCGATGAAACACCTCCCCCTGGCGGCGCTGGGCGTACTGGCGCTGGCCGCGACCGCGTGCGGCAGCGGCTTCGAGGACAAGCCGGCGGCCGCGCCGCAGAGCAGCGGCCCCGTCTCGCTGCGGATCCTCATCGCCTCCTCCGGCGACCCGGAGACGGCCGCGGTCAAGCAGGCCGCGGACGCGTGGGCGAAGGCGAGCGGCAACCAGGCCACGGTCACCCCGGCGCAGGACATCCACCAGCAGCTCGGCCAGGCGTTCGCGGGCGGCACCCCGCCCGACGTCTTCTACGTGGACGCCTCGCGGTTCGCCGACTACGCCAGCGTCGGCGCGCTGGAGCCGTACGGGGACAAGATCTCGAACCCGGACGACTTCTACCCGAGCCTGCGCACCACGTTCACCCGGGACGGCAAGTTCTACTGCGCGCCGAAGGACTTCTCCACGCTGGCACTGATCGTCAACGACGGACTGTGGAAGAAGGCGGGCCTGGCGGCGGCCGACGTGCCGACCACCTGGGAACAGCTCACCGCGGTGGCCGGCAAGCTCAAGGCCAAGGGCATCACCCCGCTGGCGATCGGCGACACCCGCGACCGGATCGGCGCGTTCATGGTGCAGGCGGGCGGCTGGATCACCAGCGCCGACGGCAAGCAGGCCACCGGCGACAGCCCGGAGAACCTCAAGGCCCTGGAGTACGTCAAGACGCTGCTCAAGGACAAGCTGGCCGAATACCCCAAGCAGCTCGGCGCGTCGTGGCCCGGTGAGGCGTTCGGCAAGGGCAAGGCCGCGATGACGATCGAGGGCAACTGGATCAAGGGCGCGCTGAAGGCCGACTACCCGGACATCCAGTACACCGCCCACCCGCTGCCCGCCGGGGCCAAGCAGGGCACGCTGTCGTTCACGAACTGCTGGGGCATCGCGGCCAAGAGCGCGAGCAAGACGGCGGCGATCGCCTTCGTCGAGGCGATGACCAAGGCCGACCAGCAGCTCACCTTCGCCAAGGCGTTCGGGGTGATGCCGTCGCGGCAGTCGGCCAAGGACGCCTACGTCAAGGAGTTCCCCACGGACACGGCGTTCGTGGACGGCGCCGGCTACGCCCAGGGCCCGGTGAACGCCGCCAAGATGGACAGCGTCCTGTCCGACTTCGACGCCGGCCTCCAGCAGCTCACCACGCAGGACCCGAAGGCACTGCTGGCCAGGCTGCAGAAGAACACGCAGTCCGCGCTGGGTGAATGATGCGCCGCAACCGGCTCAGGGATGACCTGACGGGGTGGCTGTTCGTCGCGCCGGTCGTGGTGATCCTCGGGGTGTTCCTGCTGCTGCCGATCCTGATGGCGATGTGGGTCAGCCTCACCTCGTGGAACGGCCAGGGCAGCCCGTTCACGAGCGGCGTGCCGTTCGTCGGGCTGGACAACTACAGCCGGCTGTTCACCCGCGACGACCTGGCCCGCGAGAACTTCATGATCAGCATCAGGAACAACGCCTACTACGTGGCGATCGTCGTACCGCTGCAGACGGCGCTGGCGCTCGGCCTGGCCCTGATCGTGAACAGCCGCCTGCTCAAGGGCAAGTCGTTCTTCCGGAGCGCGTTCTACTTCCCGTCGGTCACCAGTTCGGTGGCGATCAGCGTGGTGTTCCTGTTCATCTTCAGCAACTCGGGGGCGCTCACGCAGTTGCTCGGCTTCTTCGGCATCCAGGGGCCGCAGTGGTTCTCCGACGCCAGAGGGGTCATCCACCTGCTGCTCGGCATGGACACGCCGCCTGCGGCGCTCGCCGGGGCGGGGCCGTTCGGTCTTTCGTGGTGGGAGTGGCTGTCGGGGCCGAGCGTGGCGATGTGCGCGATCATCGCGCTGGTCGTGTGGACGACGTCGGGGACGTTCATGCTGATGTTCCTGGCGGCGTTGCAGGACATCCCGGTGACGCTGGAGGAGGCGGCCGTGCTCGACGGGGCCGGGCGGTGGCAGCGGTTCCGGTACGTGACGCTGCCGATGCTCAAACCGACGATGTTCCTGGTGCTGACGCTCGGGCTGATCGGGACCTGGCAGGTGTTCGACCAGATCTACGTCATGAGCCAGGGTGCTCCGGCCAAGACGACGCTGACCCCGGCGTTCCTGTCGTACCGGACGGCGTTCCGGGACTTCGACTATGGGGCGGGGACGGCGATCTCGTTCGTGCTGTTCCTCATCATCGTGCTGCTGACGCTGTTCCAGCGCCGGGTGATGCGCGAGAGGAGGGGCTGAGGTGCGCAAGCTCGCGAGCGTCTTCACCGGCTACGCGATCCTGATCTTCTTCGCGCTGGTGTTCATCTACCCGTTCGTCATCCAGATCGCGAACTCGTTCAAGACCGAGCCGGACGCGGCCGCCTCCCCGCTGTCGCCTATCCCGCACCCGGGGACGCTGGCGGGGTTCGAGCGGGTGTTCAGCGGCACCGACCTGCCGGTGTGGCTGGGCAACTCGCTGCTGGTGACCATCGTGCTGACGGTCGGGCGGGTGTTCCTCGACTCGCTGGCCGGGTACGCGCTGTCCAGGCTGCGGTTCCGGGGGCGGTCGGCGCTGTTCGGGGCGGTGATCGCGGTGATGGCCGTACCAGGCGTCGTCCTCTTTATCCCGAAATTTCTGGTCCTCAATCAGTTGGGGATGTATGACAGCTATCTGGCGTTGATCCTGCCGGTGATCGTGGACGCGGCGGGCGTGTTCATCATGAAGCAGTTCTTCGACTCGATCCCGGCGGGGGTGGAGGAGGCCGCGCGGATCGACGGCGCGGGCGCGTTCCGCACGTTCTGGTCGGTGGTTCTGCCGATGGCGCGGCCGGCGCTGATCACGCTGACGATCATCTCGTTCCAGGGATCGTGGAACGAGTTCCCCCACACGCTGGTGGCCGTCCAGGACCCGGCACTGTTCACGCTGCCTCGGGGGCTGGCCGACCTGGTCAGCGGGTCGCTGGGGGGTGGCACGCAGTACCCGCTCAAGCTGGGCGCGGCACTGCTGGCGACGATCCCGGTGGCGGTGATCTTCGTGATCTTCCAGCGCCGGTTCGTCCGCGGCGCCAACGAGGGCAGCGACAAGGGCTGAACCCGCACCTGCCCGGGCGCCGACGCACAGGAGGCTGGGTGGTCAATGGTCGGTGATGAGGGCGTCCAGAGCGGCGGCCTTGTCGGCTTCGGTGGGCAGGGCGTAGCGGCGGGTGGTGTCCAGCGAGCCGTGGCCGAGGAGTTCGGCGACCAGGATGGGGTCCTTACCGTCGCGGATGAGCTGGGTGGCGAAGGTGTGGCGCAGGACGTGCGGGCTGAAGGGTTCGGCGGGGTCGTCATTGAGGCCGACGGCGTCGCCGAGGCCGGTGATGATGTCGCGGGCGGCGCGGTCGCTCAGGCGGCCGCCGCGCTGGTTGAGGAACACCGCGGCGTGGGTGCCGGCCCCCTTCCCATCGGCGCGGGCCTCCAGCCAGTGGGTCAGGGCCTGGCGCAGGTCCGCATGGATGGGCAGCAGGCGGATCTTGCCGCCGTCGCGGCCCTTGCCGCGGATGCGCAGTTCGCCCTCGCGGGCCGACAGTCGTACATCGGCCAGGTCGAGGCCGACGACCTCGGAGATGCGCAGGCCGGCGTAGTAGGGCAGCAGGGCGATGGCCTTGTCGCGCGGGGATGCGGTGAGCTGGACGTGGCGGACGTAGCGGCGGGTGCGCGGGGCGTCCAGGGCGCGGGGGGCGGTGGGGCGCGCGTCGCGTTCGCGGCGCGCCTGGGGCTTGCCGAGGCCGCGGCGGGCGTAGAAGTCGTCCAGAGCCGACAGGTAGCCGTCGATGGTGTTGGGGGCGCGGCGGCCGTTCTTCAGATGCCGGCGGAAGTCATGTACCGCGCCGGTGGCGGCGATGGGGTCGGTGAGCGGGTCGCCGTCCAGGATGCCGGCGTCGGCCTGGTCGGCCAGCCAGGCCAGGTAGCCGCGCAGCCGGGAGGCGTACTTGGTCTTGGTGGAGTCGGCCAGCGGGGCGTGCGCGAGTACAGCGGAGTAGTCGGCCAGGACGGCGGCGTGGGGGGCGGGGAGCGGGACGGCCAGTGACTGGCGCGTGTTTCCGGAAGCTACTCCGGCCGGTTTCGTGAGCTCTGAGGGCGTGTTTCCGGAAGTCACCTGCTCAGTCTACTTCCGGAATTGCCGAATTCCGGAAGTACGAGGTAGAGTGAAGACACCGAGGTCTTTTCGAGCGTTGGCATTCAGGTCCGCGTCGCCTCCGGCGAACCACCACCGGCCCCTTTCCGAGGGCCTGGACAGGTCAGGCGACCATGACGCCGACACTTCTTTCTCAACCCGCACCGCTCAGCTCCGCCTCGTCCGCGATCCCTCGGGTCAATTCCGCGCTACGGCTCAGTCTCTGTCCGGTGTCGAATCGGCGCGCGGTGGTGGACGGGGCCTGGTGGCCCTCCTCCCGTGACGCGGCCGCCGAGTTGCCTGGTCTCATCGCCGCCGTGGATCGGCTGCTTGGTCGAGTCACGCTCCGCGTCGGCGTCCATGGCGATGCGTGGCAGAACATCCCGCGCCGCATCCCGGCGCGCGGGCGTCAGGTCCGCGTCGACTGGTTCCGCCGCACCGACCCGCGCGTGATCACTCTCAGCTTCGCCGCCGGCGAGCCGGTCGTCCTGCTGATCACCCCTTCGGGTACCGCCGAGGCCACGGCCGACGGCTCGGCCCGCTGGGAGGACGAGGGCGGGTCGGTCATCGGGCAGATGGCGCAGCCATTCATGGGACGGCCGACGACGTCGGAATGACCCCGTGCCGCCTGCCGGCCGGATCGAGCGGTCCTGGCACCGCCCGTACTGGCGGCGGGCCGATCTTCGGCCGGCAGGCATCTCATGACCTTTCAGTTTCTCCCGTGAGGAGGACTTCCATGACCGTCATCGACACCGCCCCGCTCGCCGGGGTGAGCGCCTCGGCGCCGACCCTCGTGCAGCTGTCGGGGGACATCGACATCTTCACCACAGCCCGTCTGCGCAAGAGGCTGATCAACACCCTCGACCACAGCACCGACCTGCTCATCTTGGATCTGTCCCGGGTCACCTTCTGCGGGGCGGGCGGCTTGGGCGTGCTGATCGGCGTGCAAGGCCGTGCCCGGACACGGGGCATCACGCTGGCTCTGACCGGCGTTCCTCCGCGCATGGCCCGGCTGCTGCGCATCACCGGCCTGGACCACCGCTTCCCGATCATGGCGTGACCGGCATGCCGCCCACCCGCAAGCCCGCCGAGGCGGGCTATGACGGCAATTGCCGGCCGCCGTCTTCTACGGGGTGACCGGGCTGGGGGTGACGGTCGGCTTCCACCGGCTGCTGACCCACCGCTCCTTCACCGCCCGCCCGTGGCTGCGCGTCGCCCCGGTCGTGGCCGGGTCGATGAGCTTTCAAGCGCCCTGACGGCGTTCATCTGGGCCGGCCTGGTCCGCGTCGCCCTGCTGCAGGGTCCGCTTCTCCAGCCGGCTGCCACGCGGCAGGGTGACGACCATGATGTTGCTGGGGATGTCCAGCGCGATGCGGTGCCATCGCCCGCGCGGGACGATGGCGGCGGTTCCGGCCAGCAGCCTGATCTCTTCCTCCTCTTGTCCCGCCCGCTCCGGACGGAGGTAGAGGCGGATCTTCCCGATGAGGCAGGACACGACCTCCTCGGCCTCGGGGTGGACCTCCCAGTGGTCGGCATGGACGTCGGCGGCGGTCTTCGCGTGGAAGGCCATCAGCTGCCAACCCTCCTGGTCGGCGTCCATTTTTCTCTTCCCGGCGTGAATCGTGCCGCCTTGGTGAAGGCGGAAGGAGGACGCCAAGAGATCGATCGAGGTAACAGTCATGCCCAAACGACCTTCCTGCGGTGATGTTTCCTGGTCAATTCCGGGTGGGGAGCAGCTCGCGGTCATCGGCCCGCTCAGCCGCCCGTGATGGTGGGCTGGTCCGGCGCAGGACGGTGAGGGCGACGAGGACGGCGGCGGTCAGGAGCGCGGCGCTGAGGGTCAGGCCGAAGGCGTACCCATCGTTGAGGGTCTCGGGCGTGGCTAGCTGGCCGGTGCGGTGGGCGGCCGCGGTGCCGAGGGCGGCGAGGCCGAGTGAGGCGCCGATCTGGCGTGAGCTGTTGAGCAGGCCGGAGGCGGTTCCGGTCTCGTGGGGCGCGACGCCGCCGGTGGCGATGGAGACGACCGGTCCGAGGCAGAGCCCGAAGCCGACGCTGGCGATGATCGAGGGCCCCAGGACGTCGGTGATGAAGGCGCCATCAGGACTGATCAGGCCGAACCAGGCGAACCCGGTCGCGGTCAGGAGCCCGCCGATGACCAGAAGGGTCCGGGGAGCGAGCCGGTAGCCGAGCTTGACGGCGAGCACGGCACCGGCGACCACGCCGAGCGCGAACGGCAGGAACATCGCCCCGGTCAGCGCCGGCCCCGTTCCCAGGACTCGTTGGAGGTAGAGGGACATGAAATAGAAGGCCGCGGCCATGGCCGCACCGACCAGGAGGTTGTAGACGTTCGCGCCGGCGACCGAGCGGTTGGCGAACAGGCCGAGCCGGATGAGCGGTTCGCGAGTGGTGGTCCGCTCGACATAGATGAACGCGGCCAGCAGTACGGCGGCGACCGCCAGCGTCGTCAGGGTGACCGGCGAGGTCCACGCGTACTGATCGGTGCGGACGACGCCGAACACCAGCAAGGTCATGCCCGCCGTGGCCAGGACGGCGCCGAGCACGTCCGGACGGCCGCCGCGAGCGGCCGGCGGACCGGCGGCGATGCCGCGCCAGGCCAGGGCCAGCACGCACGCGACTATCGGCACGTTCACGAACATCACCCAGCGCCAGCTGACGTACTCGGTGAGCAGGCCGCCCAGCAGAACGCCGAGGGCGCCGCCCGCCGCGTTCATCGCGCTCCACACTCCGAAGGCCCGGACGCGGGCCTTGCCCGTGGGGAACGTCTCGGTCAGCAGCGCCAGCGCGGCCGGAGCCAGCGCGGCGGCCCCGATGCCCTGCGCGGCTCGGGCGGCGACAAGATGGCCGGGTACCTGGGCGAAGCCGCCGACGAGCGAGGCCAGGCCGAACAGGCCGAGCCCGAGCAGCAGGACCCGCCTGCGGCCGTACCGGTCGGCGGCCTTGCCGCCCAGCAGGAGCAGCCCGCCGAAGGTGAGAGCGTAGGCGTGGATCACCCAGGTCAGGCCCACAGCGCTGAAGCCGAGGCCGGCGGCGATCTGCGGGAGCCCGACGTTCACGACCGACAGGTCCAGCGACACTGTGAACTGCACGACGGCCACCACGGCGAGGGTGAGCCCCGGCCTGGCGTGGATGTTCTGACGGGTTCTCATGACCGCAATCGTCGTCCGGCGACTGCTCAGGGGCGTCGTACAGGCGAAGTCATCTGCCGCTACCACCTCGGGATCAACGACCGACCGGACTACGACTCCGGGAGTAGTGCCCTTAGCCGGGGAGGATGGCGGCTTCGGCGTCGGCCGCCACCGCCTCGTCGACGCGGTCGAGCCGTCGCAGGCAGGCACTCAGGGTGAGCAGGGCGTCGTGCAGGGCCTGCTCGGCTCGGCGGACCTCCTTCCGCGAGGACCTCAGCTCCTCATGTCGCCGCTTGCGCAGGTACGCCTCGGAGTAGCGCTGATCGTCGTCCCAGTCGTCGTTCGCCAGCAGACTCCGGTGCCGCTCCTGATGAGCGCGCGCCCTGTCGCGGTAGAGCTGTGCCGCTTCCTCGGCGGCGGTCAGCGCTGATTCCGGCACCTCCAGCGCGAGCAGGCGGACGCCGAGGTTGTGCCAGACCCTTGCCTGGTCGGTGTCACGCTTGCGGCGCCGCATCTTGCGCATCGCCTCGACGATGCAGGCGCGCGCCTGTTCGGTCTGCCCGCTCCGGACGAGCCGCTCGCTGCACAGGTCCAGCGCCAGGAGGAACTGAACCGTCGAGTCGGGCTGTCGCCACCAAGCCGCCATGACCTCGGCGCTCACCTCGGCGGCTTCGGCGACACGGCCGACCTTGTCCAGGCGATCCGCGTAGGCCGTCAGCGCGTGGATGAGCTCGAAGCCGGCCGATCGGGCCCCAGCGTGCTGCAGCCGGCCGCGGATCTCGGTTACCACCTCTGCCGCGGACTCCACCGCCTTCTGGTCGCGGCCGAGCCTGGCGAGGAGCAGCGTCCGCCAGGAGCGCGCATCCGAGGCCTTCGCCTGCGCGGATCGGTTGGTTTCGGACAGCCGCAGGAGCTCCTCGACAACCTCGAGAGCTTCCTCATACCGCTTGCAGTCCATGAGGCTGAGGCGTAACGCGGCCAAGGCGTGGACGATCCTGTCACCGAACGAGCCCGGTTGGTCGGCGGACAAGGTCCGATAGACCGCCAGTTCCTCCCGGCGCGCCAAACAGGCGAGATCGTCCCATCCCAGCTCGGTCAGCCACTTGGCGAGTTGGTCCAGCGACTCGGGTAAGGCGGTCGGCGAGCGCCACGTGTCCGGGGATCGCCCACGCATCCGCCTGACCAGCTCGAGCTCGTCCACCGCCCACCGCACGGTCTTGTCCGGCCGGACCACGCCGCCGTAGCGGGTGGGATCGACGGGACGTACGAGCATCGCCGGCTGAACCACGCCAGCGTCCGGCTCATTCATCCCCCGTATATACCACCTGCGCATGGGTCGGCGGGGTTGCAGGAACGGCCGGCGCGCAGACGCTCGGGGGCGTGGCAGACCAGCCAGTCTTCGGCGCTGCCCCAGTGGCACTCGCAGTTGTGCTCGTCGGGACGAGCGGTCATGCCGCGGAAGGTGGTGGCCAGGGCCTTCAGCGCCGCGTCGAGGTGAAGACCGGCGGGTGCCTGGTCGAAATGCTTCATGGGCGTATGCCTTTGAGGGCTCCGGCGGCTCGCGCCAGCCGAAGATCACTACCTTACCCGGGTCCTCCTGCTATGAAGGTCGGCGTGACCAATGTTGTGACTCGTGCCGGTACGGTCCGTGGGGTCGATCTCGGGGATGTGCTCAGCTGGCAGGGGATCCCCTATGCCGCTCCTCCCGTGGGTGAGCTCCGGTTGCGGCCGCCGCAGCCTCCGGCGCCCTGGCGGGGCGTGCGGGATGCCACTGAGCCGGGGAAGGCGGCCATGCAGTCCGTCCTGCCGGGCCTGCCGGCGCCGGTCATGGATGAGGACTGCCTGTATGTGAACGTGGCGGCGCCTCCCCCCGACGGGCGGCTGCGGCCGGTGCTGGTCTGGGTGCATGGGGGTGGTTATCTCACCGGCAGTGGTGTTGACATGTACGGCGACGGCGGAAATTTCGTGCGCAGTCATGATCTTGTGGTGGTGAGCTTCAACTACCGTCTGGGCAGCCTGGGGTTCCTCGACATCGGCGACTCCTCCGGGGTGTCGGGGCTGCTCGATCAGGTTCAGGCGTTGCGGTGGGTGCGGGAGAACATCGCCGCGTTCGGCGGGGATCCTGAGCGGGTGACCTTGTACGGGTTGTCGGCCGGGGCCAAGAGTGTGGCCAATCTGCTGGCCACCCCGCTCACCCGCGGGCTGATCCACCGGGCCGCGTCCAGCAGCGGCGGTGGTGATCATGTGGCCACCGAGGCGCAGGCCAAGGCGGTGGCTGGGCGGTTCCTGCGGGAGCTCGGCGTGGGTGCCGACCGGGTGCGCGAGGTGCCCGCCGCCGAGATGGTCGCGGCGCAGGACGCCATCGCCACCGGGGTGCGGGCGCTCTGGGTCTGGCGGCCGGTCATCGACGGGACCGTGCTGTCGGGGCGGCCCATCGACGCCATCGCCGCGGGTGCCGCCGCCGGCATCCCGCTGCTCACGCAGACCTGCGGGAACGAGGGCGGCACCTTCCAGATGATGGACGGCAGTACGGCCGCGCAGGCACCGCGGGTGCTGGCCGAGCTGTTCGGGGCAGAGGAGGCGGACACGATGCTGGCCGCGTACCGCGAGAGCCGGCCGGAGCTCGACGACACCGCGCTCGGCCTGGCCGTCCTCGGGGACGAGCGGTACGGCATCCCCACTACCCGGCTGGCCGAGGCGCAGGCGCGGCACGCCCCGGTGTGGCGCTCCCGCTACGACGGGCCCTTTGCCGGGGTGCCCGCCACGACGCACCTGGGCAGGCTGCTGCGCGGCGGGCACGGCGCGGACGGCCCGATGATCTGGCGGTCGGTCCCGCTCACCGACGCCGCCGACCGGGCGCTGTCAGCGGAACTGCACGACACCTGGGGACGCTTCGCCCTGGGTGACACGCCCGGCTGGACGCCCTACGACACCGGACACCGCCAGACCATGATCTTCGACTCCGGCCGGAGCCGGGTCGAGCCCGATCCGCGCCCGATCGAGCGCCGCGCCTGGGACGGCCGCACCTGGCCATCAGGAACCTGGTGGCACCTCGACGGCCTCACGTGAACCTGAAAAACTCGGTGCCGGGATCGCGTTCACCGAGTACGGCGTGTCGGGGGTCGGGGTCGTGGTGAAGCGGGCGTTGGGCAGGTAGAGCCGGTTGCCGAACGACGCCACGGTGGTGGGGACGTCGAAGCGCGGGTCCGTCAGCCGGTTCACGACCTGACCGGAGGTGCCGTCGGCGTTGAGCCGGATGACGGCCACGGTGTTGAGCCGGTTCTGCACCGCGTACAGCGTCCGGCCGTCCAGCAGCAGGCCGTCGCCGTTGACCAGGGACTCGCCGCCCAGGTTCACCTCCGTGGTGACGCCGGTGGCGGGGTCGGCCCTGAACAGCTTGCCGACGTTGGACTGGACGATGAGCAGGCCCTTGCGGTCGGGGGTCGGGGCGATGCCGTTGGCGTTGTTGCCGGTCGTGTACTGGATGGCGCCGGTGAGCGGGACCGAGACGGCCTGGTCGGGCAGCGCGCCGTGGCGGCCGAGTGCCAGCTTGTACAGGACCGGGTTGGTGGAGTCGGTGAACCAGGCCGCGTCTCGCGTGACCACGACGTCGTTGACGAAGGACGCCCCGGTGGCCAGCGTGTACGACTTGAGCACCGCTCCGGTGCGGGCGTCGATCACCCGGGCGGTCCCGGCGGTGCCACCGGCTACGAACAGACGGTTCCGCGAGTCGAGCTTGAGGCCGACCGAGGGGGTGCCGGGGCCCTTGCTGACGACGGCGTCCTGTCCGGTGCGCAGGTCGGCGCGGTAGATGTCGCCGTTCGCCAGGGAGCCGAGGTAGGCCACGGGCCGGCTGCCGATCGCTATCCCCTCCGGCCGGAAGCCGTTGGGGAGCGCGATCGTCTCCGGCGAAGTGGTGGCCTGCGCGGGCGTACCAGACAAAGCGAGGAGGGCGCAGAGTGCGGTCGTGAGGATCGCTGATCTCATGCGCCCCACGATGCCCCCGCCCCCGAGCCGGGCAAAGGCCCAAAGGGCAGGTTCACAGGCACCTCTGAGAAACAGTCAGACCTCGATCAGCTCCACCCCCATGAGGTCCGCCAGGGCACGCAGCTCGGCGGCCCGGTGCCCGATGCCGAGGGACCAGTGGTGGGAGATGCCGGTGGCGCTCCAGTCGTCCGTCCACTCCCCCGGATCGCGGCCGAAGTCCACGCGGGAGGTCGTGTTACCGATCTTGAGGTGCGGGCCGTCCACGGTCTCTCCCTCCGACACGACGAAGCCGAACCGGCCGTCCCGCCGCTGGAGCAGCCCGAACGCCGTCACCGGTCCGTGCGCGACGTCGAACTCGACCGACACGCCCCACCCGCGCTTGCCGTGGAAGACGCCCAGGCCGCGCAGCAGCGGCTTGCGCGAGCTGATCGCCAGGTGGGCCGGCCCGTCGTGGCCCATCTCGACATGACCGCGCAGGAAGTCGAGCGCCTGCAGCTCGGTGAAGGAGCCGCCGCCGCCCAGCCGATCCATGATCAGCATGGCCAGCGAGGTCCGCAGCTCGTACTCCCCCGCCGCCGGGACGCCTCGGGCGGTGAGCAGCGACGAGCCGAGGATCATGCCCGCGCCGAGCCGTTCGTGGATCTCGCCGTCGAGCCCGCGGTGGTAGTAGGCCAGGCTGTCGAGCTCGAAGTCGGCCACCAGCTGGTCCAGCCCGGCCGACACGCGCGCCGCCCACTCGAAGTCCTCGGGCACGACCGTGTCGGCCAGCTCGAACACCTCCCGCGCGAGCTCCATCCGCTCCTTGACCTGGGCGTCGGTGACCTTCTCGACCCGTACGCGCAGGTCGTCGAACTCCAGCACCTCCACGTGCCCGCCCAGGTTGACCGGCACCAGCGTGAGGTCGGTGGCGACGTCGAGCATGCCCGGGTACAGGTGGCCCATGAGCCCGTGCCGCCCGTTACGCAGCGTGGCCCGCACGCCCGCCGCCTTCACCCACCGCTCGATCCGCGCCCAGGCCCGCTCGTCCTCCAGGTAGCCGGACACGGAACGGAACGGGATCCCGGCCCTGGTGAACGTGTTGGCCATCTCCGGCAGCGGGCACGCGCCGCAGTAGGCCAGCCACTGCCCGGTGTCGAACGTCTCGTGGTCCATCGACTCCGACGGCTGCAGGTTGATCAGCAGCACCGGCGCGCCGCTGCGCTGCGCGATCGGGAGCAGCATGGTGGCGGTCATGTAGGTGGTGAGGAAGCCGACGATCAGGTCGCAGCCCGCCTCCCGCAGCCGTTCCGCGGCGGCCGCGCCCTGCTGGGCGTCGGAGATGAAGCCGACGTCGACCACTTCGCAGCCGAGTGTGCCCATGCGTTCGGACACTCGTGCCGACGAACGCTCCAGCTGCGGCAGCAGGTCGGGGAACTGCGGCCAGTACGCGCCGAGCCCGCCCGCGACGAGCCCGACCCGGGTGGGACGGGCGGGGATCCGTTCGAGCGTCATGTCTTTGATCTCCTCTTCGGTTGCGGGTGAGGTGTCCCGCCGTTGCCGGCTGAAGCCTTTGGGGAGGGTACGTGGGTCAGCGGAGGAAGGCGGCGGCCACTCCGGCGTCGACCGGGATGTGCAGCCCGGTGGTCAGCGACAGGTCACCGCCGGCGAGCGCGAACACGGCCGCGGCCACGTGCTCCGGCAGCACCTCCTGCTTGAGCAGCGTGCGCTGGGCGTAGAACTCGCCCAGGCGCTCCTCCTCGACCCCGTAGACGGCCGCCCGGTTGGCGCCCCAGCCGGAGGCGAAGATCCCGGAGCCGCGTACGACGCCGTCGGGGTTGACGCCGTTGACCCGGATGCCGTGCGGGCCCAGTTCGGCCGCGAGGAGCCGCACCTGGTGGGCCTGGTCGGCCTTGGCCGCGCCGTAGGCGACGTTGTTCGGCCCGGCGAACACGGCGTTCTTGGAGGAGATGTAGACGAGGTCGCCGCCCATGCCCTGGCTCAGCAGGACCCGCGCGGCCTCCCTGGAGACCAGGAAGGAGCCGCGGGCCATCACGTCGTGCTGCAGGTTCCAGTCGTCGAGCGTGGTCTCCAGCAGCGAGCGCGACAGGGACAGGCCAGCGTTGTTGACGACCAGGTCGACACCGCCGAAGGCGAGCACCGCCTGCCGTATCGCGTCGGTGATCTGCTCCTCCGACGTCACGTCCACGCGTACGGCGATCGCGACGTCCTGCGGCCGGTACGCGGCGCCACCCAGTTCGGCGGCGACCTTGTCGGCGGCGGCGAGGTCGCGGTCGGCGACCACCACGCACGCCCCCTCGGCGGCCAGCCGCCTGGCGGTGGCGGCGCCGATGCCGGAGCCGCCGCCGGTGACCAGCGCGATGCGCCCGGCCAGCGGCTTGGGCGCGGGCAGGCGGCGCAGCTTGGCCTCCTCCAGCTCCCAGTACTCGATGCGGAACTTCTCCGACTCCTCGATCGGCCGGTAGCTGGACAGCGCCTCGGCGCCGCGCATCACGTTGATCGCGTTGACGTAGAACTCACCGGCGACCCGGGCGGTCTGCTTGTCCTTGCCGAAGCTGAACATGCCGACCCCGGGCACCAGCACGATCGCCGGGTCGGCGCCGCGCATCGCGGGCGAGTCGGGCGCCGCGTGGCGCTGGTAGTAGGCGGCGTAGTCCGCGCGGTACTGGGTGTGCAGCTCGCCGAGCCGGGTCAGGACGTCCGCGAGTGGGGCGTCCGGCGGCAGGTCCAGGACGAGGGGGGCGACCTTGGTACGCAGGAAGTGGTCGGGACAGGAGGTGCCGAGCGCGGCGAGCCTGGGGTGCTCGGCGCGGGCCAGGAAGTCGAGCACCTCGGGCGAGTCGGTGTAGTGGCCGACCTGACGGGCGTCGGTGCTCGCCAGGCCGCGGATCGCGGGGAAGAGCTCGGCCGCGCGGCGGTGCCTGGCCTCCTCGGCCAGGGGTTCGTGGACGACCGGGCCGAACGGGTCAGGGCGGCCATGGTCGGCGATGTACTGCTCGGCGGTACGGATGATCTCCAGGGAGTTCGCCTGGCACTCGGCGCTCGTCTCGCCCCAGGCGGTGATGCCGTGGCCGCCGAGGATGCAGCCGATGGCCTGCGGGTTCGCCGCCTTGATCGCGGAGATGTCGAGGCCGAGCTGGAAGCCGGGGCGCCGCCACGGCACCCAGACGACCCGGTCGCCGAAGATCCGCGCGGTCAGCTCGGGGCCGTCGGCGGCGGTGGCGATCGCGATGCCGGAGTCGGGGTGGAGGTGGTCGACGTGGGCGGACTCGACCAGGGCGTGCATGGCGGTGTCGATCGACGGTGCGGCGCCGCCCTTGCCGTGCAGGCAGAAGTCGAAGGCCGCCACCATCTCGTCCTCGCGCTCCTCGCCCGGGTAGACGCCGGTCAGCGCCCTGAACCGGTCCAGGCGCAGGACGGCCAGGCCGCCGGCGGTGAGCGTGCCCAGGTCGCCGCCGGAGCCCTTCACCCAGAGCAGCTCGACGTCCTGGCCCGTCACCGGGTCGTTCTCGGTGCCCTTGGCGGAGGCGTTGCCGCCCGCGTAGTTGGTGTTGCGCGGATCGGAGCCGAGCGTGTGCGCTCTTTCGAGCAGTTCGTTCTTGGCGTTCGACATCAGGCCCCCCAGCCTGCCTGGTTGCCACCGACGCGGTCGGCGGCGATCTTCTCGAAGTATCCGGACTTGGCGTAGGCCGCCATCGGGTCGGGCGCGAGCCCCATCTCCTCCCGCAGCTCACCGAGCAGCGGGCGGACATCGGTGTTGTAGGCGTCCATCAGCACGGCGTTGGCGCCCAGCACGTCGCCCTCCCGCTGGGCGACGGCCAGCGCGTCGCGGTCGACGAGCAGCGCCTTGGCGGTGGCCTCCTGCACGTTCATCACCGAGCGGATCTGACCGGGGATCTTGGGCTCGATGTTGTGGCACTGATCGAGCATGAAGGCCGTCTCGTGGGTGTACCCACCGCCGCCGATGACCTCGAACATGATGCGGAACAACTGGAACGGGTCGGCCGCGCCCACCATCAGGTCGTCGTCGGCGTAGAAGCGCGAGTTGAAGTCGAACCCGCCGAGCTTCCCTTCACGCAGCAGGAACGCCACGATGAACTCGATGTTGGTGCCCGGCGCGTGGTGCCCGGTGTCGACCACGACCTGCGCCTTCGGGCCGAGCTTGAGGCAGTGCGCGTAGGCGGTGCCCCAGTCGGGCAGGTCGGTCATGTAGAAGGCGGGCTCGAACAGCTTGTACTCCAGCAGGAACCGCTGCTCCTCGCCGAGCCGCTCGTAGACCGCGGCGAGCGCTTCGGCGAGCCGGTCCTGGCGGGCCCTGATGTCGTCCTGGCCCGGGTAGTTGGTGCCGTCGGAGAACCACAGCTTGAGCGTGTCCGACCCGGTGGCGTCCATGATGTCGACGCAGTCGAGCAGGTGCCGCAGCGCCTTGCGCCGCACCTCGGGATCGGGGTGGGTGACGCTGCCGAGCATGTAGTCGTTGTCCTGGAACACGTTGGAGTTGATCGCCCCGATGGTCACGCCCTGCTCGGTCGCGTGCCGCGCGAGGTCCTCATAGTCATCGACCTTGTCCCACGGGATGTGCAGCGCCACGGTCGGCGCGACGCCGGTGTAGCGGTGCACCTGCGCCGCGTCGGCCAGCTTCTCGTACGGGTCGCGCGGCACGCCCTGCTGGGCGAACACCTTGAACCGTGTGCCGGAATTGCCGTACGCCCAGGAGGGCGTCTCTATGCGCTGCTGCCGCAGCTGATCCTTGATCATTTTTCCCCGATTTCAATCCAGATGGAAAACTTCGGCCAGCGTGAACAGCGCCTCGTCGGGCCGCCCGGCCTCGAAGAAGGGAGCCATCTCCGCCTGCCAGCGGCTGTTGATCTCGGTCTCGGCCATCGCCTGCTGAGCCGCCGCGAAGTCATCGGTCTCCAGGTAGCCCACCAGCAGCCCGTCATCGCTCAGGAACAGCGAGTAGTTACGCCACCCGGTCTTCGTCAGCGCATCGAGCATCTCGGGCCATACGGCCCGGTGCCGCTCCTTGTACTCCTCAAGCCGCTCGGGCCGCACCCGCAACAGAAAACAAACCCGCTCCACACCAACCTCCTCTCAATAGACCCACCACCACTCGCCAGACGCCCCTCCAGGCGCCTCTCAGGCGCCGCGTCGGCGGGACGATGTGCGGCCGGATCCGGCGCCCCTGACGGCGCCGAACCTGGTTCACGGAACACGGCCAAGACTGCGCACGTCACGGCGCCCAGCCACCTCCACCGGAGGAGCGTGCCCCTGGACAGGGGCCGGCCCTGGTCGGCGGTTGGGGCCCACTTGGCCGTGCCGTAAAAAAACAAGAGCTTGTTTAATAATCGAATTGGTCTATGTTCGCCGCGTCGAAGGTGAACGGCGGACCCAGGATCACCTCGCCCTGCTTGCCGATCGTGCGCTCGCCCAGCTTGCCCGCCTTGAACGTCTCCCCCTCAGCCCCCGTGATCTGCCCCGACACCAGCGCCGCGGCGGCGTAGGAGGCCAGGTAGCCGAGGTCCTTCGGGTTCCACAGCGCGAACTTCGCCACCGTCTTGTCCTTGACGAACTGCCGCATCTGGTTCGGCGTCCCAAGCCCGGTGAGCACGACCTTGCCCTTGTACTTGGAGCCGGAGATGTACCGGGCCGCCGCCGAGATGCCCACCGTGGTCGGGGAGATGATCCCCTTCAGGTCGGGATAGGCCTGCATCAGGCCCTGCGTCTGGGTGAACGACTTCTGGTCGTCGTCGTCGCCGTAGGCCACCTTGACGAGCTTCATGTCCTTGTACTCGGGCTTGGTCAGCTCGTCCTTCATGAACTTGATCCAGGTGTTCTGGTTCGTGGCGTTCGCGGTGGCCGACAGGATGGCGATGTCGCCCTTGTTGCCGATCATCCCGGCCAGCAGCTTGACCTGGCTGCGGCCGACCTCCTCCGAGCTGGCCTGGTTGATGAACAGGTCGCGGCACTCCGGAGCGGCGTCCGAGTCGTACGCGACGATCTTGATGCCCTTGGCGCGGGCCTGCTGGAGCGGCCCGCAGACGGCGTTCGCGTCGTTGGCTGCGATGAGGATCGCGTCGTGGCCCTGCTGGGTGAGCGTGTTGATGTAGGAGATCTGCGACGAGGCCGACGCGTCGGACGGGCCGACCTCCTTGGCCTCGCCCTGGTACTCCTTGGCCGCCTCGATGCCCGCGTTGTCGACGATCGTCTCGTAGGGGTTGTTGATCGCCTTGGGCAGGAAGGCGAGCTTCAGCCCCTGCTTGATCGGGGCGTTCGGGTCGGCCTTGGCGGCCGACGAGGAGGCCGGCGCCGGCGCGGGCGCCGAGGTCACACTGGACTTGGTCGTGCCGCCGCAAGCCGCTACGCCAAGAGCTAGGAGCGCGGTCACAGCGGTCAGGCGCATCGGGGTCATAGGGATCCTTTCAGAGCTGGCCTGACGAGCGAGACGAGACGGGGGGTGAGCACCGAGACGATGAGGAGCAGCCCGGTGACGATGGACTGGATCTCGGTCGAGACGTCGCCGAGCATGAGCAGATTGCGCAGCAGCCCGATGAGCAGCACACCGGCGATGACGCCACCGAGCGTGCCCTTGCCGCCGTCGAAGTCGACGCCGCCGAGGAGCACGGCGGCGATGACGGCGAGTTCGATGCCCACGCCGTTGTCGGCCCGGGCGGAGCCGTACCTCAGCGTGAAGACGACACCGGCGAAGCCGGCGACGGTACCGGAGATCACGAAGAGCAGCAGTTTGATGCGCTTGACGCGGATTCCGGCGAAGAACGCGGCCTGCTCCTGCGCGCCGATCGCGTACAGCGCCCGGCCGAAGCCGGTGGCGTGCAGGACCACGCCGACGACGGCGGCCAGCAGGACGAACAGGGCTATCGGGTACGGGACGGGCGTCCCCGGCACGTCGTTCAGGGCGAGCGCGGTGTAGTCCGGCGGGAACTGGGCGATCGCCCGGTCCCCGAGCACGACGTAGGCGAGGCCGCGGTAGAGGGCGAGCGTGCCGATCGTGACGGCCAGCGAGGGCAGCCCGAGCCGGGTCACCAGCAACCCGTTGACCAGCCCGCACACGGCCCCGGTCAGCACGGCGAGCGGGATGATCGTCTCGATGGCCATGCCACTGTCCCAGAGCGAGCCGACCAGCGCGCTCGACAGCCCGAGCACGGAGGCGACGGACAGGTCCACCTCGGCGGCCACGACCAGCATGGTCATGGCCAGCGCGATGAGCGCGATCTCGCCCAGGTCACCGAGCGCGAACGACAGGTTGTCGACGGTCGCGAAGCTCGGCGAGGTGAGCGAGCCCGCGGCGAACACGGCGATCAGCAGCGCGCCGACCAGCACGTCCCAGCGCAAGGCCTTAGCCATGGCGGCTCCTGTTCCTGAGCAGACGGGCCAGTCTGAGGGCGAGCACCCGGTCGACGCTGATGGCCAGCAGGAGCAGCGCCCCGGTGATGGCCTGCTGCCAGAACGGGTTGACCCGGAGCACGACCAGCGCGCTGCCGATCGTGGTGAGCAGCAGCGCGCCGAGCGCGGCGCCGTACACGCTGCCGACGCCGCCGGTGATCGCGACGCCGCCGACCACGACCGCGCTGACCACGAGCAGCTCCCAGCCGTGCGCGGAGTCGGCGATGACCGTCCCGAACCTGGCCAGCCAGAGCACCCCCGCCAGCCCCGCGAGGCAGCCGCTGACCAGGTAGGCGACCAGGATCCGCCGTCTGACGGGCACGCCCGCCAGCCGGGCGGCCTCCGGGCTGGAGCCGATGGCGTAGAACTCCCGGCCGCTCGGGTACGACCGCAGGTAATAGCCGATCGCCACCATGATCACCAGCGTGATGAGCGGCAGGTACGGCACGCCGAGCACGGAGCCGTTGCCCAGCGACAGCAGCCCCGGCGGCAGGTTGACCGCGTTGATCTGCCGGCCGTGGGCGATGTAGTGGTCGACGCCCTGGATCACGTACAGCGTGCCGAGCGTCACCACCAGGGCGGGCACCCGGCAGAAGCTGACCAGCAGCCCGTTGAGCAGCCCGCAGGCCGCGCCGATCGCCACGCCGAGCAGGGCGCCCGGCACGATGCCCCAGCCGCTCGCCAGCAGGTCGCCGGTCACGAAGGCGACCAGGCCGACCACGGAGCCGACGGACAGATCGAGGTTGCGGGTGATCACCACCAGGGACTGGCCGACGGCCAGCAGCGCGAGGATGGCGGTGTTGAGCAGGATGTCCTCGACGCCCTGCCCGGACAGGAAGTTGCCGTTGACGCTGGCCGTGACGCCGACGAGCGCGGCCAGCGCGATGACCAGGCTCAGCTCGCGGGCGCGGAACACCAGGTCGACGAGCCCGCGGGCACTGCGCGCCGACGTCGTCTGCTCGGGCGGCGCGGTCGCAGTCGTCACGCGGCTTCCCCAGTCATGCGGATCCCAGTCATGCGGCCCTCCCGGTGGCGGCGTTCATCACGCTCTCCTCGGTCGCGTCGGCGCGCGAGATCTCGGCGGTCAGCCGTCCCTCGTGCATGACCAGCACCCGGTCGGCCATGCCCAGCACCTCCGGCAGGTCGGAGGAGATCATGAGCACCGCGATGCCCTGCCCGGCCAGTTCCGACAGCAGCCGGTGCACCTCCGCCTTGGTGCCGACGTCGATGCCGCGGGTCGGCTCGTCCACGATCAGCACGGACGGCTTCGTGGCCAGCCACTTGGCCAGCACTACCTTCTGCTGGTTGCCGCCGGACAGCACGCCCACCCCGTCACTGAGCCGGGCGAACTTGAGCCGCAACCGCACCGCCCAGTCCTTGGCCCGGTCGCGCTCGGCCTTCCGCGAGATCGTCACGCCCCTGCGCAGCGAGCCCAGCCCGGTCAGGCCGATGTTGCGCTCGATCGACAGCTCCATGACCAGCCCCTGCTGGCGGCGGTCCTCCGGCACCAGGGCCAGGCCCGCGCCCATCGCCGCCGTCGGGCTCCCGGCGGGCAGCCGCCGGCCGTCCACGGACACCGAGCCCGCGTCCCAGCGGTCCACGCCGAAGACCGCCCTGGCCACCTCGCTCCGCCCGGCGCCCACCAGCCCGGCGAGCGCGACGATCTCGCCCCGCCGTACCTGGAAGGAAACGTCGGTGAAGACGCCCTCGCGGGTCAGCCGCTCCACCTGGAGCGCGACCTCGCCGAGCGGGGCCTCCTCCTTGGGGTAGAGCGCGCCGAGCTCGCGGCCCACCATGCGGCGTACCAGGTCGTCGTGGGTGAGCCCCGAGACGGGTTCGCTGGCGATCCAGGCGCCGTCGCGCAGCGTCGTGACCCGCTGGCAGAGCGAGAAGATCTCGTCCAGCCGGTGCGAGATGAACAGGATCGCGCAGCCGTGCTCGCGCAGCGCCTCGACCACCGAGAACAGCCGCGCCACCTCGTTGCCGGACAGCGCGGCCGTCGGCTCGTCCATGATCAGGACGCGGGCGTCGCGGGAGAGGGCCTTGGCGATCTCGACGAGCTGCTGGTCGGCGATGGACAGGCCGCGCGACGGCTGCTCGGGGTCGAGGGCGACGCCGAGCCGCTCGAACAGCTCCCGCGCCTGGCCGTGCATCGCCTTGCGGTCGATGCGACCGAGGCCGCGGCGGGGCTGACGGCCCATGAAGATGTTCTCGGCGACGGACAGGTCCGGAAAAAGCGTCGGTTCCTGGTAGATGACGGCCACCCCGGCCTGCTGGGCGTCGGCCGGTCCCGCGAAGACGACCGGCTCGCCGTTCAGCAGCACCTGGCCGGTGTCGGGCCGGTGGACGCCGGCGAGGGTCTTGACGAGAGTCGACTTGCCCGCGCCGTTCTCGCCCGCCAGGGCGTGCGCCTCACCGGCGAACAGGTCCAGTGAGACCTCGCGCAGCGCTCTGACCGCTCCGAACGACTTGCTGACGTTCGCGAGCGCGAGTGTGGGGGTGACACTCATGCATCCCTCCGGACAACAAACGTTTTAATCGCGACGAACCCGGAATCTAAGCGCTGGACCAGCAGGCGTCAATGCCTTCACGCCTCTTCTGGCGTCTTTGTGATTGTTACGTTTTAATCGGGGGGTGCGATTCACTGCCGTGGACCTAGGCGCCTCCAGCGGGCGGGTCATGAGTGCCGACGTGTCAGCCGACAGCGTGCGGCTCGTGGAGGAACATCGCTTCCTCAACCGGCCCGTACGCGTGGCCGGAACCCTGCACTGGGACATCCTCTCCCTCTACCAGGGCCTGCTCGACGGGCTGCGCAGGGCCGGGCCCGCCGAGTCGGTCGGCATCGACGCGTGGGCCATCGACTACGGGCTGCTCGACCGCGACGGCGCGCTGATCGGCAACCCGGTGCACTACCGCGACGGCCGCACCGAGAAGATCACCGAGCGGATCGATCCCTATGAGGTGACCGGGCTGCAGTTCCTCCGGTTCAACACGGTCAACCAGTTCGCCTGCGACCGGCTGGACCGGGCCGAGACGATGCTGCTGATCCCCGACCTCCTGGGGTACTGGCTGACCGGCGAGCGCTGGGCCGAGCGCACCAACGCCTCGACGACCGGTCTGTACGACGTCACCAAGCGGGACTGGGCCTGGGAGCTGATCGCCCGCCTCGGGCTGCCAAGCCGGATTTTTCCCGAAATTTCGGATGGCGGCGTCGCGGCCCTGCGGTCCGACGTGGCCGCCGAGATCGGCTACACCACCTCCCTGGCCCAGGTGGGCTCGCACGACACCGCCTCGGCCGTGGTCGGCGTGCCCGCCACCGGCGACCGCTTCGCCTACATCTCCTGCGGCACCTGGTCCCTGGTCGGCGTCGAGCTGCCCGCCCCCGTGCTCACGGAGGAGAGCCGCCTGGCCAACTTCACCAACGAGGCCGGCATCGACGGCACCACCCGCTACCTGCGCAACGTCATGGGCCTGTGGATCCTGCAGGAGTGCATGCGCGTGTGGGACAACCCGCCGCTGGAGCCGTTGCTCGCCGCCGCCGCGGAGGCCAGGACCGACGCCGTCATCGATCCCGACGATCCGTCGTTCCTGCCGCCGGGTGACATGCCCGCCCGGATCGCGGACTACTGCGCGCGTACCGGGCAGACGGCTCCGGAGGGTAGGGCGCAGGCCGTACGATGCATCCTGCAGAGCCTCGCCCTCGCCTACCAGCGGGCCGTCGCCGACGCCGTCCGCCTGAGCGGGCGGCCGGTCGAGGTCGTCCACCTGGTGGGCGGCGGATCGCGTAACGCGTTGCTGTGCCAGCTCACCGCCGACGCGACCGGCCTGCCGGTCGTCGCGGGGCCCGTGGAGGCGGCCGCCCTGGGCAACGCGCTGGTCCAGGCGCGGGCCCGCGGCGTGGTCGGTGACCTGGCCGACATGCGGGATCTGGTACGACGAAGCGAGAGCCTGCGCACCTACGAGCCACGGGGGCAATGATGACGACGGTGAGCATCAAGGACGTCGCGGCCCGGGCCGGGGTGTCGCCCGGCACGGTGTCCAACGTGCTCAACCGTCCGGAGAAAGTGGCCGACTCCACCCGGATCCGCGTCGAATCGACGATCAGGGAGCTCGGCTTCGTCAGGCACGGCTCCGCGTCGACCCTGCGGGCCGGCCACAGCCGCACCGTCGGGCTGTCCGTGATCGACATCGGCAACCCGTTCTTCACCGACGTGGCCGCCGGGGTGGAGGACGTGGCGAGCGAGCGCGGCTACGCCGTCATCCTCGGCAACTCCTCGGGCAGCCGGATGAAGGAGGAGCGCAACCTGCTGGTGTTCGCCGAACAGCGGGTGCGCGGCGTGCTCATCACCCCGTCGGACGAGGACCCGGGCCGGCTCGACCAGCTACGGGGGCGCGGCATCTGCGTGGTGCTCGTCGACCATCCGGCCGAGCGCTCCGACCAGTGCGCGGTCGCCGTGAACGACGTGACCGGCGGCTCGATGGCCGTCGCGCACCTGCTGGAGGGCGGCGCGGGCAGCCTCGGCTACGTCACGGGACCCGCCGTGATCAGACAGTGCCAGGACCGCAGGCGCGGCGCCGAGCAGGCGATGGCCGCGGGCGGCCGCGACCCGCGCGAACTGCTCGAGGTCGCGATGCCCGCCATGACGGCGAAGGCGGGCCAGCAGGCGGCCGAGAGACTGCTCGCCGAGGGGACGCTGCCGGACGCGCTGTTCTGCGCCAACGACCTGCTCGCGCTCGGCATGCTGCGCGGCCTGCTCCAGGCGGGCGTACGGGTGCCCGACGACGTGTCGCTGATCGGGTACGACGACATCGACTTCGCCTCGGCCTCCACGGTGTCGCTGACCTCGATCCGGCAGCCCACGTACCAGCTCGGCCGGGTGGCCACCGAGCTGCTGCTCGACGAGTGCGACAACCCGGCGACGCACGCGCACCAGCAGATCATGTTCCAACCGGATCTCGTCGTGCGGGAGTCCACGCGGTAGGTTGTGGCGCAAACCGACAAACGGGGTTGATCATGCAAAATGGTGCCCGTCATGCGCTCGGAGTGGTCGCTGGACTGCTCCTCCCTCCGTTGATCGCCGTCGGACTGTTCTACGGCGTCGATCAGGTCAGTCGTAGCTACCAGCAGTTCATCCTCTCCTGGACCGGGCTCGGGGTGCTCCTCGTCACGGGGATCCTGCTCGCGTTCCTGCTCGGCTCGCGACTGTCGCCCGTCGCCTCGCTGGTGGGCGGGCTGGAGTTCACCGCGTTCGGCATCCTGCCGTTCCTGGAGATAAGCGGACTTCGTCTGATCCCCGACCGCTTGTTCGGCGACGAACTGTGGTCCGGGTTCCTGACCCTGGCCTACACCGGGCTGCTGCTGATGTTCGGCGTGATGCTGCTGGTGTGCTCGGCCTTCCCGTCCCGCTGGCGGTCGCCGGCCCCGCGCGCCCTCCCGGCCGGGCCCACGTACGGAGTGATCCCGCCTTATCAGGGACCTGAGGACGCGACCCGGCCGATCCACCGCGATTGACCGTCGGTGCGGTCGTGGCCTGGCAGAATGCCGCCATGCGCGACTCCAGGATCGTCGATTTCCTCGCCCAGCTCGCCGCCCACGTACCAGCGCCGGGCGGCGGGGCCACCGCGGCGCTGCACGCGGCACAGGCCGCCGCGTTGCTCGGCATGGTCGCCCGCTACACCACCGGGGAGAAGTACACCGACCACGCCGAGGCCATCGTCGCGCTGATCGCCGAGACCGACACGATGCGCGCACGGGCGCTGCGGCTGCTGGAGGAGGACGCGGTGGCCTTCACCGCGGTGACGGACGCCTACCGCCTGCCGAAGGGCCCGGAACGCAGCGCGGCGATCGCCTCGGCCCTCGTCGGCGCGGCCGAACCGCCCGCCAGGGTCGTCGAGACGGCCACGCGCCTGGTCGAGCTCTGCGAGCTGCTGCTGCCGATCGGCAACCCCAACGTGATCACGGACGTGGCGGCGGCCGCCGACGCGGCACGCGCGGCCCTCACGACCGCACGGGTGAACGTCGAGATCAACCTGAACGGCATCAAGGACGAAAAGTCCCGCGCCGCGCTCCAGGCCCGCCTCGCCCACGTGGACGCCACAGTCGCCAGAGCGGACCAGGTGACGGCCACCGTCCGCGAACGCCTCACCCCGTGACCGCCCACCTCCCAGGGGTACGCCGCCAGGACGCGCGCCAGGAGCACCACCCCACTGCGCACCACCCGAGTGCGCGGCCTTGGGCACGCGCCGTCCCTATGCGCGCCGCCCTGTTGAGCGGGGGGATGGTCACGGGGCTGCAGGGGCGTACGAGAGGATCGACGTGTGAAGACGCTGACGGGTAAGGAACTGGCCGCCGCCATCAGGGCGGAGACGGCGGCGCGGGTGGCGGCCGGGCCGCAGCCGAAGCTGGCCGTCGTGGTCGCGACCGCCGATGAGGCGAGCCTGTGGTACGTACGGTCGATCGCCAAGGCCGCCTCAGGCGTGGGCATCGCCTGCGACCTCGCCGACCTGGGCCCCGGCGCCACGGCCACCGGCATCCGGGAAACACTCGAACGGCTCAGCGCCGACCCGGGCGTACACGGCTTGATGCTGCAGACCCCGCTCCCCCCGGACGCGTCGGCGCAGGAGCTGGCCGCCGCCATCGACCCGGCCAAGGACGTGGACGGCGCGAACCCGCTGTCCCTGGGCCGCCTGGCCGCCGGGCTGCCCGCGTTCGCCCCGGCCACCGCGGCCGCCGTGCTGGCGCTGCTCGATCATTACGGAGTCGAGCTGGAGGGCCGCCGGGCCGTGGTCGTCGGCCGTTCGACCGTGGTCGGCAAGCCCCTGGCGCACCTCCTGCTCGACCGGAACGCGACAGTGACCGTCTGCCACTCGCGCACCCGCGACCTGGCGGCCGTCACGTCCACGGCCGAGGTGTTGATCGCGGCCGTGGGACGGGCCGGGCTGATCGGGGCGGAGCACGTGGCGCCCGGCGCGGTCGTCATCGACGTCGGCACCAACCCCACCGAGGACGGAGGCCTGGCCGGCGACGTGGACTCCGCCGCGGTCGCGGACCGGGCCGGGGCGCTGACACCGGTCCCGGGCGGCGTCGGCCCCGTGACGACCGCACTCCTGCTGCGGCACACCGCGCAGTCGGCGGGCCTGATGTGAGCACGTGCTGAATGACCGAGATGGCAATGCCGGTGGGCGTCGACGCGTGACGTACCGGACGACCGAGACGGCGACGCTGGAGGGTGTCGATGCGTGACGTGCTGATCGTGCAGAACAGCAGAAGCGGCGGCCCCGGCCGCCTCGGCGGCTGGCTGGAGGAGGCCGGGCTGCGGCTGGACGTCGTACCCGCCTATGACGGCGCCCCACTCCCTGCCAGGCTGTCGCACGATGCCATGATCATGCTGGGCGGCGGCTTCCTGCCGAGCGACGACGACCGGGCGCCGTGGCTGGCCACGGCCAGGAGCCTGGTCGCGCAGGCGCTGGACGAGGGCGTGCCGCTGTTCGGCATCTGCCTGGGCGGTCAGATGCTGGCCGAGGTCGCGGGCGGCGAGGTGACCCCCGACGCGGGCGCTCCGGAGAACGGCAGCCTCCCCGTGACACTGCGGCCCGAAGCCGCCGACGACGCGCTCTTCCACAGCCTGCCTGAGGTGGTGCCCGCCATCGAGCACCACGTCGACGCGGTCACCGCTTTGCCGCCGGGGGCGGTCTGGCTGGCGCAGACCACCGCCTGCCCGTACCAAGCGTTCCGGGTCGGGGAGCAGGCGTGGGGCGTGCAGTTCCATCCGGAGGTGCTGCCGGTGCGCATCCGCGAGTGGCGGGTCGACGGCTTCGACCCGGACGAGGTCTATGCGCGGGCGGTGGCCGATGAGCCGGTGTCGACGCCGATCTGGCGCGAGGTGGCCACCCGCTTCGCCAAACTCGCATGAGCCAGGCTCAGGGAACGGGCCGCTATCCGACCGGGCTCACGGCGCTGGTGGTGCCGATCCCGGAGGCCGAGCCGGTCGTGGGCCGGTGGCGGACCGCGCTCGACCCGTCCGCCGCGTACGGGGTGCCGGCGCATGTGACGGTTATGTACCCGTTCCTGCCGCTCGACGCGGTGGACCGGGAGGCGCTGGCCGGGCTCTTCGCCGGGTATGCGCCTTTCGAGGTGGTGTTCGCCAGGTGTGGGCGGCTGCCCGAGTTGCTGTATCTGGAGCCGGTGCCCGGTGAGCCGTTCGTCCAGCTCACGCACGCGGTGACCGGGCGCTGGCCCGAGGCCCGGCCGTACGGAGGCAAGTACGAAACGGTAATGCCACACCTTTCAATCGGGTACGAGAACGACGGCGCCGCCCTCGACGAGGCGGGGACGGCGATCGAGCGAGGGCTGCCGGTCACGGCGCGGGTGGGGGCGGTCCAGCTGGTGGCGTACGACGGCACGGTCTGGCAGGTGGTCGAGGATTTCCCGTTGACGGCGGCGGGCTCGCCTCGCTAGGCCTGCTGGACGCGGGCGTGCTGACCGAGCCCGAGGCCGACACGATCCTGTCCGGAGACCCGGCCGGCAGGCCCTGCCCCACGGTTAAGCCGGGGTGATGCGCAGGAGGTCGACCGCGTTCTTCGTCAAGGACAGGACGCGGTTGAACTCGGCAGGCCGGTCCATGCTGAAGATCGCGTTCCGGGCGAACGTCGTCCTCCGTCCAGCCCTCGCCTTCGGTCTCATCGCACCCCGCCCCGCAGCTCATCGAGGATCCGAACCCAGGTCCCATCCAACGACCAGCGGCGATGCCGATCGCAGGCCGCCACTGGGGAGTCAGGCATCGAGGGCCATGCTGGAGGACCTCGGAAGGTACGCGGGGTCCTCCAGCGGCCGGCGGTTGTTCGGTCAGCTGACGGTGGCGGGTTGGGCGGACAGAAGGGTTTGGGTCCAGCCTTCGGTGCCGACGGCGCTCTGGCTGCTGAGGTCGTCGCCCTGGCCGTCGTAGGGGTTCTGGTCGGCGTAGCGGTGGAGGGAGCCGTCGCTCCGGTGGCCGTAGTAGACGCCGCCGCCGGGCGACAGGAGATGGTCGAAGACCTGCCAGGTGGCGTCGCGAAGCTGGTACCTCTTATAAGAGTCGGGACCGTTGATCTGGTAAGAGATCAGCTTGCCATCAGCCGTTGTGCCGAGAATCCAGCCAGGGCCGGTCGCGGTCAGGGTCTTGAGGGTGAAGCCGCCGCCGATGAGGGTGCCGCCGCTGATGTTGTCGATCGTGGGCTTGAGCGCATTGACGGTGTAGCGGCGCAGGGTCCCGTCGGCGATGCCGAACAGGTAGCCGTTGCCGTCGTAGGCGAGCAGGTCGTGGGTGAAGCCGCTGCCGAGATAGACGGGCTTCTCGAAGATGAGGCTGTCACGATTGCTCTGGATATCGACCCGGTAAAGCCGGCCCTCCGGCCCCTTCTCGGTGACCAGGAGGGTATTGAAGTCCAGCGTCGCCATCGCCTTGGGAGTGAAACCCAGGGTGGTCGTGGACACGAAGGCGCCACGCGTGCGCTGTCCGGTAGCAGCATCAATGGCGGTGTAGGTCAATTTCCCGTCCGGCATCGCCCCGTAAACCGAGGCGCTCTCCACGGAGGAGGTGGCGGGGTTCTGCGCGTGGGTGAGGGTCTCCCAGCCCAGGAAGTGCGACGCCCCGGCGGGGCGCTTCTGCTCGATCCACTGCTTGGCGTACGGCATGTCGTAGCCGAGTCCGTGGTGCAGGGCGTTGTAGCCGACCTCGAAGTGGTCCCCGAGGTCGCGGGTGACCTTTCCCTTGCACAACCACGACGGGACCGTACCGCCCAGTTGCAGTTTGGCGTGGAAGTCCATCGCGAACCGCAGCCGGTGCTTGGCCTTGGCGTACAGGTCCACCCCCTGGATGCGGGCCGTCTCGGCGACGTGGGAGATGGCCGCCAGGCCCCAACCGGTGTGCCAGAAGTCGCGGCACGTCTCCTGGGTCAGGCCGTCTACGAACGTGGTCTGCCCGTACCAGTAGTCGATGATCTCGGCCTTGGTGTTGTACGTGCTGCCCGGCGGCGCCTTGGGCAGCGAGCCGTCCGTCTTCAGGTAGATGTAGGCAGGCAGCCTGCCGCGCCAGGTCGCGACCGCCCGGTCGAACGAGGCCCGGTCGTCCAGGTGCACGGCGATGCCAATGGCGGCATCGGTCATGATCAGTTCCCAGTTGCCGTTGTTGTCCGGCCGCCCGGCGATCAGGGTCGGGAGGTACACGGTGCGCAGCTTGCCGGCGAAGCGGGCGGCCTGGCTCCAGCCGCCGTAGGTGTGTTTGATGAGTTCGGCGGCGCGGGAGAAGTTGGCCCCCGCCCAGCCGGTCTGCAGCGGTGCGTTGCTCCCGGTGTGCTTGGTGATCACAGCTGACCAGGCGTCCATGATCTGGATCGCCTTCTTGGCGTAGCGGGAGTCCTTGGTCAGATACCACTGCAGGGCGTGCGTGTAGGCCGCCATGGCGTCCTCACGCTCGTCGGAGCAGCCGTTGTCGGGAATGGAATTCCCGCCGCAGTTCACGTCGGCGCGGGGCTTGGCCGTGTAGGACAGCGAGGCGTAGGAGTGGCGTTGCAGTTTACTCCAGGCGGCTCGCCACGGCTCCTTGCCCAGGTTGGCTCTGACGAAGTCGAGCTGAGCCCGGCTGACCAGGACCCCAGGATGCTTGAACACAGCAGCCTGCGCGGGTTGCGGGACAGCTAACGCGGCGGCCACGAGCATGGCGGCAGCAACAGGACGAGCGAAACGCACGGGATTCCTTCCCAAAGGGACCTGACTGGACAGAGAACGGCGTAGCCGGGGCTTTTACGGGGTAGTCGGAGCCAGACGCTCGAAGCAGGCTTTCCAGCGAGTGGCCGGCGTTCGCGGCCCTGGCACCTGGGCCAAGCTTATGAGCGCCTTGATCATGGCATCCCGGCGCCGCCACACCGATCCGCAACCACGGCTTGCCGCCAGAACGGCTCGATGGCCCGGGGCAGCCCCTTCAGACCATCGCAGACCACCCTCACGCATGCTTGTAATCACTTCTCCCTGCGACGGCTGCACCTGACCAACGGCGGAAGCGGCAGTCTTGCGAAGCGCCAGGGCCGGCCGTGCCGATTTTCAGGAGCACCGACCCGGCTCGTGCGCCTCTGCGGATGCGGAGCGATGGTAGTTCAGCCTGGTATGTCGGCGGTATGTCGTCACTTTCGCGCAGCGCGTGGAGTTCGCCGCACCGCAAACGGCTGCCGCCGCGGCGCAGGGGAATCCATCTAAATATGTCGACGAATTTCAGGCGGATGACATTGCGAGGGCGGCCTGTGATGGACCCCGGTCGGCGCCGGGGCCCATCATGCGTCTCAGCTGACAGTTCCTGGTTGGGCGGACAGGAGGGTCTGGGTCCAGCCGTCGGTGTCGATGGGGACCTGGCCGCTGAGGTCGTCGCCTCGGCCGTCGTAGGGGTTGGCGTCGACGTAGCCGTGCAGGGATCCCTCGGGGCGGTGGCCGTAGTAGACGCCTCCGCCCGGTGAGAGCAGATGATCGAAGACTTGCCAGGTGGCGTCGCGCAGCTGGTAACGCTGCCAGGAGTCGGCACCGTTGATCTTGTAGGAGATCAGTTGTCCGGCGGCGGTGGTGCCGAGAATCCAGTCCGGCCCGGTCGTCGTGAGTGTCTTCAAAGTGAAGCCGCTGCCGATGAGGGTGTTGCCGGTGATGTCGGCCAGGGTTGGCTTCGTTTTGGTGAGGTTGTAGCGGCGTAGCACGCCGTCGGCGATGCCGTACAGGTGGCTCTTGCCGTCATAGGCCAGCAGGTCGTGGGTCCAGCCGGTGCCGAGCAATACCGGTGGGTCAAACGTGACGGTGCCCCGGTTGGAGATGATGTCAACCCGATACAGCTTCCCGCCGGAGTCGTCCTGGGTGATCAGCAAAGTGTTGTAGTCAAGCGTGGCCATCGCCTTGGGCTTGAACCCCAGGGGGACGGTCGAGAGCTCGGCGCCACGGGTACGCTTCGCGGTTGCCGCGTCGATCTCCGTATACGTCAGCAGCCCGCTCGGCAGCACCCCGTACACCGGCGCGGCCCCCTTCGGCCCGCTGACATAGGGCCAGATGGCGTTGACGATGAGCTGCGCGTCACCGGCCTGGACCTGGTAGCGGTCGGGATAGGCGGACCCCTGGACGCTCTGGCACACGTCGCCGATCGGCGCGGTCCGCCAGCTGTTGTTCGGGTATTCCCGGAGCATCTTGTTGAGGAAGGCGTTGGTGGCCCATGTCGGGTCGAGCCGCTGGGACTTGCTTCCCCAGGTGGCGCGCTGCTGGAAAAGTCCCAGGCTGTCGTGGTCGACTTCCTCGCTGATGTTCTGGATGCTGGTCTCCACGATGGTCGTGGTCACCGCGATGACGGCCGCCCGCGGCTCCAGCCCGCGGTCGTGCACGGCCTTGATCACCATGCGGGCGCAGGACACGCGGTATGCGGACATGTAGCCGCGCATCTTGTCGTCGAGGGTCTGGTTGAGCTGGGTAGCCAGGGCCGCGTCGGTCGATGTCGTGCCGCCGGGATCGCACGCGGCGAGTTGGTAGGCGGCGGTGACGTCAGACGCGCTCACCTCCGGCTCCGGATCGAGGGCCGCGGCCGAGGGGGAGGCGATGGCGCACAAGGAGATCACGGCCGTGGCCGCAACGGCAGCCTGCGACAGGAACGCGCGGAGTCGCCCGTTCACGAGCTGGTCACGGTGTTGGGCTGGGCGGACAGGAGGGTTTGGGTCCAGCCTTCGGTGTCGATGGGGACCTGGCCGCTGAGGTCGTCGCCTTGGCCGTCGTAGGGGTTGGCGTCGAGATAGGCGTGGAGGGATCCTTCGGGGCGGTGGCCGTAGTAGAGGCCGGCGCCGGGAGACAGCAGGTGGTCGAAGACTTGCCAGGTGGTGTCGCGTAGTTGGTAGCGGTCCCAGGAGCCGGCGCCGTTGATGCGGTAGCTGATGAGGGCGCCGCCTGTAGTGGTGCCGAGGATCCACTTTGTGCCGGTGGCGGTGAGGGTTTTCAGGGTGAAGCCCTCGCCGATGAGGGTGTTGTTGGTGATGCCGGCTGCGGTGAGGGTGTCGGTGGCGTTGAGGGTGTAGCGGCGCAGGGTGCCGTCGGCGATGCCGTACAGGTAGGTGCTGTCAAAGGCCAGCAGGTCGTGCGTCCAGCCGGTGGCGAGCGGGACCGGCGGGTTGTGGACGAGGGTGTCTCCGCTGTTGGAGATCACGTTGATGCGGTAGAGCTTGCCGGTGGTGTCGGTGATGAGAACGGTGTTGAAGTCGAGGGTGGCCAGAGCCTTGGGAGTGAAGGGCAGGGGGGCGCCGTGGATGGCACCATGAGTGCGGTTGCCGGTAGCGGCATCGAGGGCGGTGTAGGTGAGGCTCCCATCCGCCAGCACCCCGTAAACCGACACCCGACCGCTCGGCCGACTCGTCGCGCCGACGGGCTCGCTGTAGCCGACGATGTCGGAACTGGAGCGGGGGCGGGAGTGGGCTCTGGTGTGGCCGCCGTCGGTGTTGCCCTCGATCGTATAGACCGTGCTGGAGTTCGCGGAGGTCACGAGGCCGACGTGGTCGATGCCGCCGCCGTCCCAGTCGAACACGATCGCGTCGCCGGGCTGGGGCGTGTAGCCGCTGCCACGGCTGTGCCACGTGCCGTACGCCTCGCCGTACTCCCTGAAGGATTGCGCCCACCCGGTGAGGATCCCCCCACTGGTCTCCGGTACGTCGGCGTAGGTGACACCGGCCTTCTTCCAGACGTACTTGGCGAAGTCGGCGCACCATTCGCTCTTCGCCCACTTGATGCCGTCGGTGGTCGGGCACCCTGAGGTGTCCTTCCAGCCGCCACGGAAGTACCCGGTGTAGAAGTTGCACTCCGAGGAGGTCTGGTAGTTGCGGCTTGAGTTGTTGAGTTCGTCCTGCGCCACGGAGACGATCGACGAACGCGCCACCGCCATGGCGGGCGCCGGTGAGATGGCGACCACGCCGAGAGCGAGGGCGAGCACCGCTAGGAGACCCTTGAGAATCTTCATGATCGGAGCATCGAGAGGCGCGCTGCAGGTTCGCTCTAAGCCCTTTCCAGTTCTGTAGTCTGAGGACGTCGGAGTGGTGGCAGGCGCGCGGCGGCAGGGTGCGTGAGCTCGGCGAACTCTCTGGCCTCGTGCTCGGAGAAAATTTCCAGCGCGGTGGCGAGCATCGCCTCGGCGGCGCTGTCGCCGCGCGCCGCCAGCACGGCTGCGAGGTCGCGTCTGGCCCGAGCTGCCGGCAGCGCGGTGCCGAGCTCCTGCGAGATGGCGATGGACTCGATCAGGTGGGCTTCTGCCAGGTCCAGTTCGCCCTCGGCCAGGTGGAGCTCGCCGATGGTGCGCAGCATCAGAGCCTCGCCGTACCGGTCGAGATGGTTTCTGCACACGTCGAGAGCATCGACCATCGAAGGCAGGCAGGCGGCGCCGCGGCCCTGCCGGATCTCCACCTTGGCCCACGATTGGACCGCGAACGCGATCATCAGCTGTTCGCCGGAGGCCCGCAGCATGGCGAGGGCCTCGGTGCTGTCCCGCTCGGCCTGGGCGTAGTCGCCGAGAGCGCGGTGGACCAGGCTTCTGGTCCGCACGGTCAGTGCCTCGCCGCGCCCGCTGTCGGCGCTCCGGTACGCGGTGAGGGCCTGGTCGAGCAGCGGCCATGTGGCGTCGTACTCGCCGAGCTCCAGGTGGATAGTGGCGGAAAGACGGCAGGTCGCGCCGATGCCGATGTCGTCGCCCAGCAGGCGGAACAGCTCCGCCGATCTGGACAGCAGACCCAAGCCCTCGCGCAGGCGGCACTGCTCCCGGCAGGCGCCGCCCAGACCGGCCAGGGCGACGGCCTCGCCCCTGCGGTCCCCGGCTTCGATGAAGATGGTGAGCGCCTGCGACAGGTGCTCACGCACCTGGTCGAAGTGATCGAGGCTGTAGTGGATCTGGCCCAGCCCGGCCAGCAGTGCCGCCTCGCCGAGCCGGTTGCCCGCGCGACGGGTCGCCGCCAGCGCCGCAGCGTGGCTGCTGTGCCATTCGGCCAGCCGGTTGGCGGAGAAGACGCGGAAGAAGGAGAGCGCCGTGGCCAGGTCGCAGGCGGCCACGTCGAGGTCGAGACAGGCGGCACGCCCGACCGCCACGATCAAGGCCGGTGTCTCGGCTTCCAGCCATGCCTCGGGGTCGGCCACGACTCGCCTGGCGACGTGGTCGTCCACGGGAAGTGCGGAAGCATAGTGACGGCGCAGCTCGACCTCGCCGGACGGTACCCGGGAACCGACCTCGATGATCAGCTGGAGCCAGCTGCCCAGCGTACGGGTGATGGCCGCATCTCGCTCGGCAGCGGTGTCGCAGACTTCGGAGCATTCGGCGGCGAAGACCCGCAGCAGATCGTGCAGCCGGAAGCGGGACTGACCGACCGCGTCGATCGTGACGTGATCGACGAGCTGTGCGTCGACGAGCCGTTCGACGACGTCATCGGCGTCATCGGCGGGGATGTCCAGCAGCGGGGCGACGATCCACGAGGGGAAATCGGGGGTACCGAGCAGACCGAGCCGGCGAAACGCCGTCTGAGCCTGCTGGTCCAGTAATCGGTAGCTGAGCCCGACGCTGGCCCGGACGGCCACGTCCCCGGCGACGAGTTCGTCCAGCCTCCGGTGCTCTACGCCCAGGCGTCCTGCCATGGTGGCCAGCGTCCAGTGCCGCCGGGTAGCCAGCCGGGCTCCGGCAGTCCGTACGGCCAGCGGAAGCAGACCGCAAAGCCGGACGATCTCAGCGGCGGCGTCCGGCTCCGCGGCCAGGCGATCCGCACCGAGGATGGAGCCGAGGAGCGCGAGCGCGCCTTCGGTGTCCAGTACATCCAGATCGGTCAGGTGGGCGCTGGCGAGCCCGGCCAGGCGTCCCCGCGAGGTGATCAGGACCGCGCATCCGGTCCCGCCGGGCAGCAGCGGGCGGATCTGCTGCTCGCTGCGAGCGTCGTCGAGGACCAGCAGGACCCGGCGCTGCGCCAGCAGGCTGCGGTAGAGATCAGCCCGATCCTGCGCGGACTCGGGTTGGGCGGTGTAGGGGATACCGAGCGCGCGCAGGAATCTGCTGAGCACCTCCTCTGCTGTCGCCGGACTGTCGGTGGTGCCCCGTAGGTCGGCGAAAAGCTGGCCGTCCGGATACCGATAGCCCGCCTGACGCGCCAGGTGCACCGCGACGGCGCTCTTGCCCACTCCGCCCTTCCCGGAGATGACAAGCACCGGCGGCGCGGTGTGGTTGATGTCAAGCAGGGGCGTGAGGCCGGCGATGAGAGCTGCCCTGCCTACCAAGTCCGGTACGTCCGCCGGAAGTTGCGCCGGGATGACCCGCCCGTGCTCCTCCATGGCCGGCTGGGCCAGCGGAACGAAGCCCAGCACAGCGACATCCTCGCGGAGGATCGCCTGATGCAACGCGCGCAGATCGGGACCGGGGTCGATTCCGAGCTCCTCGGCCAGGGCCTTGCGACCGTCCTCGTAGACCGCCAGTGCTTCGGAGGATCGGCCCAGCCGGTAGAGCGCCGTCATCAGGTGGCCGCGCATCCGCTCGCGGGCGGGGTGCGCGGCCACCAGCGAGGTGAGCTCCGCCACTACCTCGCTCTGCCGGCCCAGCTGCAGCTCGACAGCGATCCGCTCGTCAACGACGGTCAGCCGCAGTTCGGTCAACCGGGCCACATCGGCGCTGAGTGCCTCCCCAACCCCGTCCAGTGCGGGACCGCGCCACAACCTTTCCGCAGCGCGCAGCGACCGCGCCGCATCCTCGTGCCGTGCCTCCGCCACGGCGCGCCGGGCGTCGTCGGCGAGCTGCTCGAACGCCCGGACATCGAGGACTCCGCGGTCGAGTCTCACGAGGTATCCGGGAGGCCGGGTCTCGATCAGATCGCCGCCCAGCTTGCGGCGCAGGGCGGAGACGTAGGTCTGGACCAGTCCGCGAGCGGTGTCAGGAGCATGAGCGCCCCAGACCAGATGCACCAGCCGATCGACGGAGACGACCTGGCCTGCCCGCAGCAGCAACGCGGCCAGCAGCGCGCGTGGTTTGGGACCGCCCAACGCTACCCAATGATCACCGTTCCACACCTCGACCGGTCCGAGCAGGCGAAATTCCACTGCTACCTCGCATGAGGGCATTTGCAGAGAACTTACAGCGAGCCGCCTCATGATCATACAAATGAAGACTCAGCGGAAGGATCCCCCCACGCGAATGACAGATGAACCGATCGTGCTGATGTCTGATCGCCGAGTCTCGGCCATCCCCGCGATGGAGTGCGGCGAACCGCTCTTCGACCTGCGCAGGGTGCCGTCCATGCTCGTGGACGATCGCCAGGCCGACCCGGCCGGGGACTACGCGCACCTGCGCGTGGGCCTGGTGGACCGATTGCTGATCGCGCAGGGCAGGCTTCCCGCCGGGCTGCGGTTGCTGATCGTGGAGGGCTACCGGCCGCTCGCGCTGCAGGAACACTACTTCTCCCGGTACGCCGCTCGACTGCGCCAGGCCAATCCCACGTGGACCGAGGAATTCGTGCACATCCAGGCCAGCCGCTCCCTGGCGCCGCCGGAAGTGGCCCCGCACGTGTGCGGAGCCGCCGTCGATCTCACGCTGGCCGCCGACGACGGCACCGAGGTGAACATGGGTACGCCGGTCAACGCCGGGCCGGAAGAGAGCGGCGGCGCGTGCTACACGCTCCATCCAGAGATCTCCCCTGAAGCCTGGGCCAACCGACGTCTGCTCGGCGACGCCATGTCCGCGGCGGGGTTCGTGAACTACCCGACCGAATGGTGGCACTGGTCCTATGGTGACCGGTACTGGGCCCTCATGACCGGTGCACCCGCAGCTCGTTACGGACCCTCTCGGATGAGGTGACGGCGCCCATCCCCCTGGAGAACGTCCACACTTGGAGGGCAATTCGGACACGAAGGCCTTGATCGGCCGCGCGCGAGCGTAGAGCTGATAACACCGGTGCGCGCCCGCGATTTCCGTCGGTGTCGCGGACGCGACGGCCTTCCGCCGAGTGGCAGAGGCGGTCGCGGACGGGTGAGGTAGCTGAGGCGGCAGTAGCTGGTATCCACCGATCTGCGGCCCGACAGGCCGGATGCCCCTTTCGACGAAGTCGATCCCGCAGGCACGGTCGGCCCGGCCACAGCGCAGCGAGCCCCAGCTGCTCGTTCCGACATCCCACATCACGACTGATCGAGCGGCACTCAGCAGCTGATCTTCACGTTCGCGGCGGTGGCGCCGCCTGCGCTGTCGGAGTACATCCACACACGCCAGGTGTAGTTGGTACCGGCACAGCCCTTTTCGACGACCGCACTCCTGCCGTACTTCGTGTCCCAGGTGTCATTCGCCACGGTTTCCCAGCCGTACCACCGCTTGCGCTGAAGCCTGAGCGTGACTTGGCCCTTGCAGTCACTCGACGCGGTGCCCGCACCGATCACACTGGTCCCGATGCTGGTCCTTTTAGGGGTACCCGGGAACAGGACGCATTTCGCTGCGCCGCTGGATTCGACGCGGGCAGAAGCTGCCGCTGCGGGCTGGACTGCCGCGACCAATCCGGCGGTCAGAAGAGGTACGACCGCCGTAGCGACCAACTGCGTACGAATACTCCGCATCACAGAACCATTCTTTCAATGCGAGTACGATAAGGAGACCCAGATCAGAGGACCCAAGAACGAAAGGGACTTTAGTAGCGACCGGTATAGCCTCGGTATGCTGAGCCGCGATCGGCACCGGGTACCCGGTTACTTCGCTCAACGCCCACCACCTCGCCCGCCGCCTAAGGCGACAGGTCATCACCCTGGGCGCGGCCGTCATGATCGTCCCAAGGCTCCGCCGGATCCCGCCCCGCCTGGGTGCTCCTCGCCCCAATCGTCGACGGCCTCGGCATTGGGCACGGCCATCGCCCCCGGGTCGCCACCCTCCTGCCTCGTGGACATACCACCCGATCTGCGCGTGCGCGTCTACCATCCGGTACGGCCCGGCACGGGAATCGGTGGAGTCGCGGACAAACCGGCACGCCCACCCCGACGGAGTCACATCCCGACACGCGACCAAGGGACTCATAATCCGTGGGTCGTGGGTTCGAGTCCCACTCACCCTACTCACTTTGTGAATCTAGATCACAAGATATCTCCGTGGTGTGTACATAACTTTGTCGAAGCGCTAGCTCGGCTGTCAACGGTAATGCCGACGGGCACTAGAGAAGCACGTGCCCCGCCAATGAGACGCCTGCAAGACTGAGCCGGATGTCCCGCGCAAGCGGGTTTCGACGACCCTGCCCCGCTGGCAAGACTGGCACCACCCCAGGCCAGACGAACTCACCGGGCTGCACCTTTGAGCAGCGCCCCCCAGACCCGCTCCGCCTCGGCCGCCATCGTCCACGCCGTCTCGTGGATCACGCCATCGGTGGAACGCCGGACGAACGCCAGCCCACCCGCGACGCAGAACTCGTACCAGGGCACGCAACGACTACACGTGTGCCGGCGCACCCGAACCCACCCGCACCGAGCGGCCGGGCTCATCCATGCGAGCTGCTCGTGATCCCTCCGGAGAGGGGCCACGTGGAGGCCGTGATACTCCTCCAGCGGGTCCTGTGCCCCGCTCATCGCCGAACCTCCGTACGAGGCAGCGCGAACCAGGTCGCCTTGCCCGCCAGTCCAGGGCACGTGGCGAACCCCTGCGGGATGCAGCCGTACAGCCCGGCCGACAGCTCCGCCACGATCAGCAGTCCCCGGCCGTTCTCGGCTTGAGTGTCCGTACTCCGCAGCATCGGGCGGACGGCTCCTGCGTCGACCACCATGCAGACCACTTCGACCGGATCGACCCGTACCACCAGCTCGTACGGCGCGTCACCGTACAAAACCGCGTTGGTGACCAGCTCGCTGACCATCAGCACGGCGTCATCAACCAGATTCCGCCGCAGACCGACCATCAGAAGTACGCGCCGTACGAGGTCGCGAGCATCACCGACCGCCCGAGCGTCATCGCGAAGCCGCCAGACCATACTCCGCCCGAGAGGGCCTGACCGATCCGCCACCGCAGCCGTCACCGATGTCATAGGGCCTCTCCTCGAACAGCCTTGGCCATTCCGCCCGTCGAAAGGATCTCTTCGACGCAGCGACGAGCCACACCCACCGATTGCGCGACTCCCGGCAACCCGATCTCGCCGAGAAAGAGTCCGTTCATTGCCTCACCTCCCACACACACCAGCGCCGGTTTGCCCGAACTGCAGCGCATTCATGACTAACCGAATTAAATGGATGGACAATTCCTTTTATGACCGGAATATTTTCTACTGGGCCCATCTTCAGACTGGGCGATCAGACCGGATGCGGCCACACCTTGTGCGACCATGCCGCCGTGCCTGTTATTGCTTGCCCTGGCCACTACACAGGGTGCCTGCGGTGAGCTACATTACGGAATGAAATTAATGGCACACCGTTCGGACAGTTCCGTATTGCTGGCTGTCCGATTGACGTAGGACTCTCGCACCACTCGTCAGACTGGAGTCACGGATGCCCGCACCCATTGAGCTTGATCCCACGGCCAGCCCGTTGGCCTTCTTCGGTGCCGAGCTACGCAAATTCCGAAAAAGGGCAAAATTGTCCCAGGAGCAATTGGCGGAGAAAATCAGGTTCAGCCCCAGCCTGGTCGGCCTCATTGAGAGAGCTCAGCGGACACCGAGCAAGGACCTCGTACAACGCTGCGACGAAGCCTTGAGAGCTGACGGGGAGCTACTTCGGCTCTGGCCGCTCCTGAGCCGGGAGGCGAGCCCTCGATGGTTTCGCGAGTGGCTGGACATCGAGCAGGAAGCTCACACTCTGCGAACGTGGCAGCCCCTTCTCGTTCCTGGGCTGCTGCAAACAGAGGAGTACGCTCGCGCCATGCTGCGTGGCGAGCCTGGTGTCACAGACGAGCAGGTAGAAAAAGCCGTACAAGCACGTCTGGAGCGCCAGGTCATTTTGTCCCGTCCCAATCCCCCCATGTTGTGGGCGGTCCTCGATGAAGGCGTCCTCCAACGCCCCGTCGGAGGACGAGAGATCATCCGTCGCCAGCTTGAACACCTAGTCGAGATGGCGAAAATGCCATGTATCGCTGTCCAAGTGGTCCCCATAGCTCTTGGTGTCACCACAGGGATCCTCGGTGGCTTCGTGATCGCACAGATAGCCGGAAGTCCGGATATCGTGTATTACGAGTCCACCGGACGCGGGCAGGTTACTGACCGATCGGAGGACGTCATTGCGCTCCATACGAGGTACGACGCCATCCGAGCTGAGGCACACCCCCAACATGTGTCTGTCGAGCTACTCAGAGAGGCAATCAAGGCATGGACGTGAACGACGAACTGAGGACCGCCGCCTGGCGCAAGGCCACCATGAGCGGACCCAATGGCGGAGACTGCATCGAGGTCGCCCCCTTGTCCGGAGGACGGGTGGCCATCCGTGACACCGAGAGTCCAGGACAGGCACCGTTCGTGGTGACGGCAAGCGTTTGGGATGCCTTCCTGGACGGGGCCAGGCGCGGCGAATTCGACTTCTAAACAGCCGGCAAGATCGGGCTGGACGGGTTCCGCACGACTCACGGACCGCTCTGCCCGGACGCTCCGCTACGCGATGAGGGGCGCCGACTTCGGGCACGAACCGGAGGCGAGGCACTGATCTACCGATCCTGGCCTCCGGTCGCGCTCCCGCGATCGCATCGCAGCCACGAAAGAGCAGGCAGGGGCCTGTCTTGATGTGGCCGTCCCTGGCCCGCCTTCTGAAGCGGCTGAAGACGAACAGTGAGACGCAGGGCAAGGGCCTCGGCAAGACGCTCCAGCATGGGGATGGTAGGCATCGTGCCGCCAGCCTCAAACCGCGCCACAGCCGGCTACTTGAGCCCGGCCCGCTCGGCCAGTTCAGCCTGGGTCAGACCGAGCTCTTCACGGCGGTTCCGTACGGCCGCACCTAGTTCGAAGCGCAGACGTGCCGCCTCATACGCGGCTCCGGCACCGGGGCGGCTCATGATCTCTGCGTCATGCGCGACGACGTGGTGTGACTGGCGAGCTCTCGGTGAAGCTCGCCGCCACGAGGGCGTGAGCCCGAGTTGCCTAGGGAGCGATTTACGGTGCGAGCCGAAGCCGACCAGCGGCCTGCCCTGGCCCCTCCAGGTAGAGAAGCAGAGGTCACGCCACCAGGGCGCCCTGTCGAGGTAAGTGATGTCGCCGGTCGCCACGCACAGGCGCCAGCTCAGCACATGGCGTCCGCGTCTCTATGGTGACGTGGACCCCGGCGGCGATGAGGCGACGAACTAGCCCTCTCGTAGTAGCTGGCGGCGGCACACGAGCTCGGCATCCTGCACCGCGATCTGAAGCCGCCCAACCTCATGCTGCGCCGGGACGGTTCCATCCAGATGGTGGACTTCGGCCTGGCCCTGATGGACGATCCCGAGCTGACCAAGCTGACCATGACCGGTCAGCAGCTCGGCACCGCCGCCTGCATGTCCCCCGAGCAGGTCAGCGCCGGTAAACCCACAGAGAGGAGCGACATCTACTCGCTGGGCGCCGTGCTGCACGAACTCCTCACCGGTCGGCATCTGTTCACCGGACCATCCGAATACAGCGTGATGGACCAGCACATCAACACACCTCCCACAGCAGTCGGGCAGCTCCGGCCGGATGTGCCAAGGGAGCTGGACGAGCTGATTCTGGCCATGCTGGAAAAGCAGCCGGAAGACCGCCCTGCGACGGCGGCCGAGGTGCACGATCGGCTCATGCCGTACCTCGCGGGGACGGGACCGCTCGGCGACAGTCGCGTCGCCAGATCGGCGAGCTGGAAGTCGGCGTCGGCGATGTGGACAAGGCTCGCGTCACACTCACGGACTTGCGGAATGACCTCACCAGGCTCTACGGCCCAGACCACGGCGCGATGATCCGCGTGTCCGAGTTGCTGGCAAGTCTTTCCTGACGGCGTTCGCCGTTTGCCCGGATCGCGCTCATGCCCACGGCAGATGCCGGCTCCTGGGCACCGACCCGCTACGCCACCAGGAACAGCACGACCCATTCACCGACGAAGCGCCGACCGAGGCCCGCCTGAGGATCTTCGGGTCCTCACATCAGCATGATGGCAGAATGTAACCATGTCGCCACCCCGAGCAAGATACTTCAATACCACCGGCCCCTGCGATCCGCAGCTCCACTACATGCTGCCCCCCACACCACGGCTACCCGAGGCGCGGGCGCTCATCGAGATGGACCGCTACTTCGTGCTGCACGCGCCCCGGCAGACCGGCAAGACGACCATCCTGGACGCCCTGGCCTCCGGCCTGACCGCCGAGGGCGACGTCGCTGCCCTGTCGTTCTCCTGCGAGCGTGCCAAGTCGGCCGGCGACGACTACGCCGCTGCGGAGTCGCTTCTGCTGGATTCCCTCCGCGAGGCCGCCGATCTGTCGGGCTGGCGAAAGGAGCTGCTGCCGCCGGATTCCTGGCCGCAGGTCACGCCGGGCAGCCGGTTCGGTGCGGCGCTGCGGGAGTGGTGCCGGCGCTGTCCGCGCCGGGTGGTGCTGCTCCTCGACGAGATCGACGCCCTGCAAGGCAACAGCATGGTCAGCATCCTCAGCCAGCTCCGCGACGGCCACAACAAGCGATCGAAGGGCTATCCGTTCCCCGCGTCGATGGTGCTGTGCGGACTGCGCGACCTGCGCGACTACAAGGTCGCCTCGGGCGGCGCTCCTGACCGGTTCAATGCGGCCAGCCCGTTCAACATCATCGCTGACTCACTGCGCCTGGGCGACTTCACCGCCGACCAGATCGCCGAACTCTACGACCAGCACACCCAGGCGACCGGCCAGGAGTTCACCAAGGACGCGGTGGACCGGGTCTTCGAGCTGACCCAGGGACAACCCTGGCTGGTCAACGCCATCGCCCATGAGATCACTTTCAAGATGGGGGTGACCGGGACGATCGGCGACGGACAGGTGGATAACGCCAAGGAGCGGCTGATCCGGGCCCGCGCCACCCACCTGGACTCCCTGGCGGCCCGGCTGCACGAGCCCCGCGTCAAGCGGGTGATGGAACCGATCGTGGCCGGTGGCCCCTACACCGACCGCAGCAACTCCGACGACCTGTCCTACGCCCGCGATCTGGGCCTGATCACGCAGAAACCTCCGCCGCAGGTGGCCAACCCGATCTACCGGGAGGTCATCCTGCGCGTGCTGGGCGACCTGACGGAACAGAACATACACGCCGACCCGCACAGCTTCGTGCTTCCCGACGGCCGGTTCGACCTGCCACGCCTACTGGAGGAGTTCGTCGTGTTCTGGCGCGAACACGGTGAAGTCCTCATCCAGCAGGAGGGATACCACGAGGCCGCCTGCCAGATCATCCTCATGGCCTTCCTGCACCGCCTGGTCAACGGTGGCGGCTACCTCGACCGTGAATACGCCGCCGGCACCAAACGCCTGGACGTCCTCGTTCGCTGGCCGTACAGCGGTCCCGACGGTGGACGACTGATGCAACGCGAGGCCATGGAACTGAAGGTGTGGCGACCCGGCGCAGACGACCCGAAGCCTGAGGGTCTGGCCCAGCTCGACCGCTACCTCGACCGGCTGACCTTGCCAACCGGCGTCCTGGTCATCTTCGACCGCCGCCCCGAAGCGTCACCCTGGAAGGAACGCGGCGGCTTCGAGCAGGCGACCACCCCGTCCGGCCGCCAGGTCACCGTCCTGCGTGCATGAGGGGTGTCCTGGCTCGGTGAGTGTGCTGTCATGCAGCCTGTAGGGCGTCAATACCCCGTCAAACCACAGGTCAGGGCCATCGTGGCTGCATTTTGACGCGGAACAAGCTCGCCGCCAGGTCGAGCGAGCTGATCATCCCTACGCAGCCGCTCCGGATCTCGAACGCCGGCACGTTCCCGCCGAGAAGGTGCATCCGCAGGTAGTGCTGGGGCTGCCAGCCGTTCGGGCCGGCGGATAGAGCAGCAGGTCGAGATAGTGAGGGGGACTCACCCCAACGGTCGTACGCGTCCAGGAGCGCGAGCCGCGCCATCTCGGGCGCGGGCTTGTCACCGGCCACCGCCGCGCCGATCTGCTGGAACTTCTCGGCCTCCTCCTCCGGGTACCAGCCCTCACGAACCGCCTGCTCGGCGCTCACGCTGTCAGGGACGCCGCTCATCCGATTTGTTTGGGTCCCGGAATATGTGTACTCCGGCCTTTCAAAGAAAGAACCGGGAAATAGACCGGCGCGCCGCAGAAGCAAGGATAGGGTCGGCTCATCGAATAAGGCAAGATCATGGTCAGCGACATTCCGTGATCACAGCCAGACGGAACGTGTTTAATTCTGGGAATGCTCTCTTCCGCTCCACGTCACGGCATTTCCGAAGGCAATTCGGATGACGGAAGAACGGCGCCGGGCCTCGCCATTCGGCTCAGGCCCGGCGCACGTCGGCTCAGGCGGGCACTCTGGTGCAGACGGTGTTGTTGAGCTTGAACTCGGCCGGTATGGCGTTCGTCCCGGTGGCGGTCGCCGAGAAACCGAAGCTCTGGCTGGAGCCGGGGCCGATGTAACGGTTGTGGGTGTCGTCGCGGGCGGTCACCTGGGTGCCGGTCTGGACCACCACGGCGTTCCAGGCGGTCGTGATCTGCTGGTTGCCCGACCAGGCCCAGGTCACGGTCCAGCCGTCGATGGGGGTCGTGCCGGTGTTCCTGATGGTCACGCTGCCGTTGAAGGCGCCGTCCCAGGCACCGGTGGCATAGGCGACCTCGCAGGACGTGCCCATGTTGAGCCCGCCGCGCAGGAAGGTCGCGAAGTTTGCCCAGGTGGGATTCAGCGTGCCGGTGCCGACGCTCTCGCCGCAGTCGGTGGTGGTGCGGACGGTCTGCAGGCCGTAGTGGGCGGGGTCCATGACCTGGACCATCAGGTGGTCCGCGGCGGGCACCGAGACGAACGTGGCGTCACCGCACTGAGCCTTGATCCTGTCGTAGAGCAGGACGCTCTGCCCGTGCGGCACCAGGAAGTCGGCCTGGCCGTGCAGGAACATCAGCGGCGGGTCGTTGGCGTCGACGTACGCCATCGGATTGGCCTGGGCCACCGTGGCCGGGCACGTCTGGATCGGGCAGCCGACCAGGAGGGATTCCGGGGAGGCGGGAGAGTTGTGGTCCAGCCCGCCGGTCGGCAGGTTCTGCGCGTTCATCTGCAGGAAGTCGGTCGGGCTGTAGAAGGCGATCCCCGTCTGTACGGCGCTGGAGACTCCGGTCGTGCCGACGGTGCCCTCCAGCGCCGCCACGCCGCCGGACAGGGTCGCCATCTCCGTCAGCCAGCCGCCCGAGGATTCGCCCATGATCGCGAAACGATTGGGGTCGAGGTTGTACGTGGCGGCGTTCGCGCGCAGCCAGCGGATGGCCGCCTTGATGTCGTGCACCTGTGCCGGGAAGACGGCTTGGGAGCTGGACCGGACGCTGACGCCGGCCACGGCGAAGCCCAGCGGGTTGAAGATGTCCGCGATCGCGTCCGCGCCGGTCTTGCCGTTGTCACCCGTCCACGCCGAGCCCTTGTGCCAGATCAGCAGCGGCCGGGGCGTGATGCCGGTGGACGGCTGGTAGAGATCCAGGAGATGCCCCTTGCTACCGGCCGGTTGTGCGGGCGCGTAAGCGATGTCGGTGATCGCCTGCGCGGCGTGGGCCGGCGGCGCGAAGTATGCCGGCACACCGACGGCGGCCAGCACGGTCATCGCCACGCCGACGAGCATGGCCGTGCGGGTTCGAGCTTGCATGGTGCGACTCCGGTCAGTCGGATGATCGCCGCTTCCCCAGTGGCCGTCCGTAGTCTCCTGCGACGCCGGGGCAGCCGCGATCAGCACGCCGACCGTGGCGCCTGCGAGAACGAACGTCCCGCTCGAGTGCCGTGGCTCACATCGATATGGACGGGGAGACGATATGGCACGTAAGTCACGATGGTCAAAGTTTTCGCCGCACCGCGCTAACCGACCAGGAAAAGAAGCATAAAACGTACTTTATAGGCAGATAGAGCGACGACAGGCTCAGATCATCCATGGCATGCACAGGCAGCCAGAAAAAGCGACCCCAGGAAGTGACGGCGGCCTTACCGACGGTAAAACCTGCACAGCTCCGCGATAACGCCGATGGAGGTTTCAGCTCCTTCCGCGAACGATTCGGCCCTGACAATTTTCGTGGCGGTTTTTGAGTGCTAGTGTCCAGCTTCATGATCTCCCCAGCCCCAGGAGGATGAATGCGAAAGGTACGCGCTGTTCTCGCCTCGGCCGTCATGGTCCTCGGCGTGTCGCTGACCATCGGCACCGCCCCGGCGCATGCCGACGGCGCCGCCAAACTGTCCGGTGTCTTCACGGACCTTTCGGAGTGCGAGCGCATCGGAACCAAGGGCATCACCCAGAACTGGTGGGACCACTATTCATGCGTATGGGAGCCCCGGTACGGCTACTACTTCCTCTACGCGTGACCCGGTGAAACGCGCGCACCCCCGGCCGTCAGGATAGAACCGGGGGCGCGTGCGCTCGCCACCGAGGCCTCGTACCGGCTCGGCGGCCGGCCGGGGGCGGCGGCCCAGGCTGCGATGAAGGCATGGGTTTCTTCGGGTGTGGCCTGGTAGGGGGCTTGGGGCCGAAAACGTTCGGCGATGATGACGCGGCGGAGCTTGATCGCCATGTCTTCGAAGGACGGTTCGGTCGTGGTGGTGTACCAGCGGGATCGTGCCCGTCGTTCGGCGGTGTCGGCAGGGCTGTGTCCGTGGGTGGCGTACCACAGGATGGTCAGGCTGCGGCAGATCATGCCGAACGGCACGGTGCGTTGCACGCCGGGGAGAGCAGGTCGGTGGTGGTCAGATTCTCGCGCTCCCCGGCACGTCAGCTCACGTACGAGTCGTACCCGAGTTTGATCGCGACCGCCACCCCGCACCCCGCGGCCAGATACCGCAGGCTCTGACCGGGCAACCGGCGGGCGATCTTCGGCCCCAGCCACCCGCCCAGCAGGAACCCGGCCGCCAGCGGCAGCGCCGCCCCCCAGTCCACCGGCCCGAACAGCGCGAACCCCAGCGCGGCCACCCCGTTCGCCAGCCCGGACAGCATGTTCTTCATCGCGTTCAGCTTGGCGGGCGACTGGTCGAGGAAGCCCGACAGCACCGCGAACATCATGATCCCGCCCGCGGCCCCGAAGTACCCGACGTAGATCGACACGGTGAACAGCGCCACCCGCAGCAGCATCCCGTGCTCGCCCCCCGGCCTGACGGAAGGCCGCCGGATCAGCAGCAGCGAGGCCCCGGCGATCAACCACGGAGCGACCAGCTCGAACGTCCGCGCCGGAGTCACCAGCAGCAGCAACGCGCCCGTCGCCCCGCCCAGCGCGGTCACCCAGCCGAGCCGGAGCACCCGGCGGCCCTGCCCCGCCAGTTCGGGACGTGACCCGACCGCCGCGCCCACGCTGGTGAACATCAACGCGACCGTGTTGGTGACGTTCGCGGTCAGCGGCGGCAGGCCGAACGCGAGCAGCGCCGGGTACGAGACGATCGACGCCAGGCTCACCACCGTACTGACCACCCCGGCGACCACCCCCACCCCGAGCAGGCCGAGAACCTCACCGGTGATCACCTGGCCATGCTAGGCCGTGTCCGTTTTGTCCCCGACGCCGGGTATCCATCCGCGGCGGTCAGGACTCCAGCCCGAGCAGATCGACCGACCGCTTGCGCATCTCCACCTTGCGGATCTTCCCGGTGACGGTCATCGGGAAGGCGTCCGTCACGTGCACGTACCGCGGGATCTTGAAGTGCGACAGCCGCCCCGCGCAGAACTCCCTGATCGCCTCGGCCGTCAGCGGCTCAGCGCCGTCCCGCATGATGACCCAGGCCATCAGCTCCTCGCCGTACCTCTCGTCGGGCACCCCGATCACCTGTACGTCCGCGACGTCCGGGTGGCGGTACAGGAACTCCTCGATCTCGCGTGGGTAGACGTTCTCCCCGCCGCGGATGACCATGTCCTTGATCCGCCCGACCACGTTGACGTAGCCCTCATCGTCCATGGTGGCCAGGTCACCGGTGTGCATCCAGCGGGCGGTGTCGATGGCCTCGGCGGTCTTGTCCGGCTCGTCCCAGTAGCCGAGCATGACCGAATACCCGCGCGTACACAGCTCACCGGGCTCGCCGCGCGGCACGGTCAGCCCGGTCTCCGGGTGCACGATCTTCACTTCGACGTGCGGCAGCACCCGGCCGACGGTCTCGGTCCTGCGGGCCAGATCGTCGTCGGACCTGGTCATCGTGGACACCGGGGACGTCTCTGTCATGCCGTAGCAGATGGCGACCTCGCGCAGGTTCATCTCGCTGACGACGCGCTTCATCACCTCGACCGGGCAGGGCGACCCGGCCATGATGCCGGTTCTGAGCGTGCTCAGGTCGTACCCCTTCACCACCCCCAGCTCGGCGATGAACATGGTCGGCACGCCGTACAGCGAGGTGCATCTTTCGTCCTGTACGGCCCGCAGCGTCGCCTCCGGCTCGAAACTCGGCGCGGGGATCACCACGCAGGCCCCGTGCGAGGTGGCGCCGAGGTTGCCCATGACCATGCCGAAGCAGTGGTAGAAGGGCACCGGCAGGCAGACCCGGTCGGCCTCGGTGTAGTGGATCAGCTCACCGACGAAGTAGCCGTTGTTGAGGATGTTGTGGTGCGACAGGGTCGCGCCTTTGGGGAAGCCGGTGGTGCCGGAGGTGTACTGGATGTTGATCGGATCGTCGAAGGACAGCTCCGACATGCGGGCCCGCAGCCGGTCCTCCTCGACGGTCTCGGCCAGGAGCGCGTCCCAGCCCGGGTCGTCCAGGTAGACGGCGTCCGCGAAGCCGATCTCCTCGACCATCGCGCGATAGTCGCTGGCCTTGTGCGTCTGGGCGCTGATCAGCAGCCGCATGCCCGACTGCTTGACCACGTACTCCAGCTCGTGGCTTCGGTAGGCCGGGTTGACGTTGACCAGGATCGCGCCGATCTTCGCCGTGGCGTACTGCACGAGCACCCACTCGGCGCGGTTGGGTGCCCAGATGCCGACCCTGTCGCCCTTCGCGATGCCCCTGGCCAGCAGGGCGAGCGCGAGACGGTTCACATCGGCGTCGAGCTGCGCGTAGGTCCATCGGCGCCCGCTGGGGACGTCGACCAGGGCCTCCCGGTCGCCGAAGGCCGCGACGGTCCGTTCGAGGTTCTCGCCGATGGTCTCGCCCAGGAGGGGGGTCGGCGCGGTGGCGCTGGAGTACGACTGCATGTCCATAGTGTCGGCCTCGTTTTACCGTACGCACCAGACCCGCGTTCAACCTATGGCTGGGGCCTGTCCTCCCACACCGGCGGCGGCCCGGGAGCTGTACACCTTTCCCCCAGATCGCACGTCTTACCGCGTCCACACTTCTTCGCCTCAGGAGTCACAGATGCGTCTCCATTTACGTGCTCTCGTCGGCCTGGCCACGCTCGCTGGAGCGTTCCTGCTCTCGACGCCGACCCCCGCTCAAGCCGCTCCCACGACCGCAGGCACCTATCGCGGTGAGGGCGACGACGTGGTCCGTATCCCCGCGACGTCCAAGCCGAGCATCGTGAAGCTGACCCACCAGGGCGAAAGCAACTTCGCCGTATGGACGCTCACCACGAGCGGGAAGCAGGTGGACCTCCTCGCCAACACGATCGGCGATTACCGGGGCACGGCCGCGTTCAACGTCAACGGCCTCAACAAGATCCGCTCCTTGAGCGTCACCGCCGACGGCGCCTGGACCCTCCAGGTTCTCCCGATCAGCAAGGCCCGCTACTGGGCGATCAAGGCGAAGGGGTCCGGCTCGGACGTTCTGCGACTCACCACGGCCAGCAAGGGTCTGCGTCGCCTGACGATCCGCCACAGCGGCGCATCCAACTTCGCGGTGTGGGCGCTCGACAATCGCGGCCAGTACTCGAACCTGCTGGTCAACAAGATCGGCACCTACAAGGGGCGCGTCGTCCTGCCGTCAGGTACCCGGTACGCCACCATCACAGCGGACGGGGCCTGGACCATCAGTCGCGGATAGCCTCCCCACCCTCATCGAGCGATGGTCGGCACCCCTGTCTGATGCGGCATAGGTTGGGCCGTGTGCGTGTAAACCAGCTTCACCCGTGGCCGACGAGTGCCGAGGAGGCGGAGGCGATCCAGGAGCGGCTCCGGCCTCACGTCGAGTTGACCGGCCCGACCGAGTTCACGCTGGTGGCGGGCCTTGACGTGCACTACCACGGCGATGACGACGTAGCCGCCGCCGTGGTGGTGCTCTCCGCAACCGCACCCACAAGCAGCGCCACGGACGATCGCGCGGAGGGTGTCGCGGGTCGTGGCGCGGGCAATCTCGCGGAGGGTGTCGCGAGTCGTGGCACGGGCGGTGGCGCGGGGGGTGGCGCGGGTCGCGTCGCGGGTGGTCTCGTGGTGGTCGAGCAGGTGGTGGTGCGCGGCAAGGCGCGGTTCCCGTACGTGCCGGGGCTCTTCGCCTTCCGTGAGTTGCCCGCGCTGGTGGAGGCGCTGGAGCGGCTTACCGTCACCCCTGATCTGCTGGTCTGCGACGGATACGGGCTGGCGCACCCGCGCGGGTTCGGCCTGGCGTGTCACCTGGGCGTACTGACCGGACTGCCCGCGATCGGCGTGGGCAAGACCCATTTCGTCGGCACCCACGACGCCCCGGCCCCCGCTCGGGGCGCGTGGACACCGATCGACCTGAACGGCTCGACCGTGGGCCGGGCCCTGCGTACGCAGCAGGACGTCAAGCCGGTGTACGTGTCGCAGGGGCACCGGATCACCCTCGACACGGCCTGCGCCGAGGTCCTGCGGCTCTCCCCGTACCACCGCCTGCCGGAGCCCATCCGCAAGGCCGACCACCTGGCCAGACACGGCGACTGGTGACCGGCGACCCAGAGCACGCTCCCCCGCGCCTCCGAGCGACCAGTGGCTCAGAGCACACACTCCCGCGCTCGGTCACAAGGCGGCTGATCCGCGTCTGACTCCCTACAGGGGAAGAGGCGTCCGGCCCGTCCCCGCGGTCGTAAGACGCGGAGTGTCGTCGTGATCATGTAGGTTCCTGGCATGCATGACGACAGCAGTGAGAATGGTGACGACGGCGTGGACGCGTCAGACTCGGAAATCGCATTCTTGCGGGCGCAGATCGAACTAGCGGTTTTAGGTGGTTTTGATGACGAATGGGATGTAGAGGATTGGCTGGCGGACGAAACGACCGATGAAGATCTGCTGGATGAGCTGAAGGCGTACGCGGAAGAGTTGTTCCGGCAGCAGCAGGAACGTGAGGACACCTGGCGCACCCCCACCGTGAACGACGCCATCGACGAGGCCTTCGAGCAGCTCAACGAACACGGCATAGTCGCGTTGCAGAACGCGGGCTACACGATGTCCGACGGCTGGACCGACGCGCACGAGGCCGCCTCGGAGTTGCCGGAGAAACCACGCGGCGCGGTCTTCTATCACGGCCAGGACCTCGAGTCCGGCGTTCAAGGCGAAGGGCTGATGCTGGCCTTCGGTGCCTTCGAGGACGACGAGACGAAGAGCGATGCGGCGAGCATCGCCATCGCACGGGAGGTGTGCGACACTCTCGCCGCTCACGGGGTGCAGGCGAAGTGGAATGGCTCTGTTCACTCGCGTATCGAAATCCCGCCGTTCCCGTGGCGAAAGCGCCGCTGAACCTCTGCTCCTTGACTCCACCATTGCCACTCTGGCGTCAGCGTCGCCAAGCCCAGACCAGCAGCCACACGCTCAGCCCGAAGACCGCCATCCCCAGCGGCACGTGCACGGTCAGTACACCCGACCCGCCCACCGCGGACTGCACGAACCCGAGCAGCAGTATCGCCAGCCCGACCAGCGCGGGCCACCCCGCGCCGCGTCCCGGCCGCCAGACCAGCACGGCCGCGACGAGCTGCGCCAGCCCCAGCACGTGTACGGCCAGCGCCCCCATTCCGTGCGAGCCCGCCGACGCCCCGCTGAGCAACTGGCCGGCTGTTACGGCCTGAAAGAGCACCGACAGCGTGTTCAGAGTGGCGACGATCTTGAACGCGGTCAGATACCCGCTGCCCTTGGCGACCTGGGTGACCATTCGACTCTCCTTCGACCTCGTGAGGCCTCAAGGATCTTGCCGCCACGGCAGCGCGACATCCCCCGTCCGTCGTCATCCTCTCTACGCCAGGAGTCGTACACGCCGGCTCCCACACAGATCGCCGAGACCGCTCGCGGCCTTCCGGCGTGCCCAGGTGAAGCAGGGCGGCTGGTGAACCTGAGCGGTTCGGCTCAGCCCATCTCACCAGCCGCCGGTCTGCTCACTTACCGGTTCAGACGGGCAGGTTCAGCATCTGCGCAGGCCGTACCTGCTGGGGTCGGCGTCGAAGCCGCTTGGTGTGTGCACCACGGAGGCCGGCACGTACCCGAAGGCGCCGAACCTGTCGCCGACGGTTCCGTACCAGGTGGTGTTGCCTCCCGGATGGAGCTCGCCCTGTGTCCAGCAGGTGAACCAGCTTTGCGTGGTGTCCAGGAAGTCCACGGTGTCCACGGGCCGGGGCTCGTGGAACACGGGGACTCCGCCCTCGTTGGTGCAGTGCAGCCTGCCGTCGTGCGGGTCGACCCCGCAGGCGGAGGCGGAGGCGGTGGGCGGGGCGAGCCCGAGCAGTGCGAATGCCGCGGTGGCGATGGCCATGGCGATGACCGGACGCTTGTTCATCCGTGTGTCTCCTTCGGTGTTGTCGTCGAAAGGCGGCATCAGGGGCCGATGAGGTCGTAGTCGGCCAAGGTGCACTCGCGCAGGCCCGGCGCGGGGTCGTGGGCGGTGGCCACGTGGACGGCGGGCAGGAAGCCCCAGCCGCGGTAGGGCGCTATCGCCTTGTCGCCCGCGGCGAGGTACCAGATGCTGTTGCCGCCGGCGTGCGGGGCGCCCTCGACCCAGCACTGGAACCAGCTGAAGCTGCTCGTCAGTACGCCGGTCTCCGCGGTCTGGTAGGAGGCGTCGTACGACAGAGTGATGTTCGGAGTGTTGCCGCAGTAGAGCCTGCCATCGCTCCGGACCCCGCACTCCTCGGCCGCCGCCAGGGCGGGGGTGGCGATGGCCCCGGCGCCCGGGAGGGTGCCGAACAGGACCGCGGTCAGGAGTGCGTTGGCCGCGATATTGCGGATCATCATGGTGGTGGTCTGCCTTTCTGCTGCGTCTGCTGCGTCTGGTGCGTCTGGTGCGTCTGGTGCGTCTGATGCGGCGGGTTCGCCGCGATGAGGCCAGCGAAGCCGGACGACCGAGGTGTCCAACAGGCGCTCGGACGGACTCGGACGGAATCGAGCCACCCGGTGGCCAGGCTCGGACAGTGGATCGCCACAGCGCCCTCGCGGAGCGGTGCGTCGCCATCCCTCGGACACGTCCGGTAATCGCTCGTACACTTTGCGTCAGAGACAGGCGGAACGGCCCGGGCAGGGAGGGCAAGGGTTGGCGGCGATGAGAGACCATCCGGAAGGTGGCGAGGATCCCCGGATCGTCAGGCAGGCGTCCCCGCCCGGGGTGGATTCGGTGAACTGCCATGAGGATCTGGTGAGGTTGCTGGCCGAGCAGTTCGCGCGGGCCGATACGTCACTTCGGGAGTTGCAGCTGCGGGCGGACAAGGCGGGCGGCGCCCGGCTGCCACGGGCGACCTGTGCGGACATGCTGGCCGGTCGGCGCTTCCCCAAGAAGGCGTTGATGGTGGCTTTCCTGCGGGCGTGCCGGGTGCCCGAACCTCAGCTTCCGGCGTGGGAAAGGGCGTGGGAGCGGGTACGGGTCGCCCGGATGCCCACCGGGACGGAGCTGAATCGCCAGCCCAACGGGACGGAGCCGGATCGCGGCCCCGGCGGCGCGGCGCCCGCCACCTGGGCAGCCGGGCCTGGCGAGGCAGGGCCGGCCCCTGTCCCCCGCCGAAGCTGGCGGCAAGCCGCCGTGTCGGCGGCGTTGGCCGCGCTGGCGACCGCGGGGGCCGTGAGCGTCATCATCGATCAGCGGGGAGCGTCACAAAGCGTCGCGTCCGACGGTCTCGACAGCCCTGTCGGTCCTGGCCGCATCGTCAGCGATGACGGCCGTGCGTTCAGCGCCGGCGGGTCGAGCCGGTTCACCGCGACCGTCGATCCCGCCAACAGCGGAGTGCGGCTGATCCGCCGCCTGGACGCGGGCGTCGCCCGCCAGTACGCCACCATCACCGTGAACGGGGATCCGGCCGGGACATGGCGGCAACTGCCCGGCGACAGCACCTACAAATGGCGGGAGCAGATCGTCGAGATCCCGCGCACCCTGACCGCGGGTCGCCGCTCTCTCACCATCGTCAACACGTTCGTGTCCTCCTCCCTGGGCTTCAACGAGTTCCTCTACGTCATCGAGCAGAAGATCAACGGAGCCTGGTCGATCGCCGACACGGTCGACATCGGCCCTGACCACACCGCCAGCGAAGCCGCGCACGATTACCGCATCGTCGCGCAGGGCTGGGCCGACACCCAGACGTTCACCTATCCACCGCGTGAGGAGGACTGGCGGGTCGAGTGAGACCACACGCGACGCGGACACAGACCGCGCCAGCTCGGCTCGTCAGCCCGCGCCGAAGCACACGAACGTGGACAACGACTCCCCCACCGACTGCCCCGCCGAAGCGGACGCGGACGCGGCGGCCAGGGCGGCGGCCGGTGACAGGCCGAGTGCGAGGTGCCGGTGGTAGGCGGCCATGATCGCGATGGCCGTCTCGTCGGGCACCTTGGCCACGCTGGAGACGACGGTCGGCGTGCCCATGTAGAGCAGGGCGGCGGTGAAACCGAGCAGTTCGTCACCGGGCCGTACCACCAGCCGTCCGATGTCGCAGGCGGACAGGACGACGTGCCGCGGCGCCGTACGCAGGCGCTGAACGTCGTGGGCCATCAGCGGTCCGTCGCTCAGCACCAGGCGGGAGAACAGGACGTTCTCCCGCTCGTGGTGCCCGTGGGCGGCCAGATGGGCGATGGACGCGCCGTCGAGCGCCTCCAGAGTGGCCGCGACCGTCGCCGCGGGGCCGGTGAGCCGCCGCGCCTTGGGATAGAGGGTGGCGAGCTGCTCGATCTCGGGTTCCACAGCCGTGAGGTTGGGGCCCGCGACCAGGAGCGGCGGTTCGCCGTCGGCGACGCCGGCCAGGCGGGCCCGCTGGGCGGCGGCCCAGACCTGGGCGGAGGGGGCCGCCACCACGGGCTTGCCGACGAGGCCGGGCAGCGCGCCCCAGGGGATCGCCGACAGGGCCATGGTCGGGACGACGACGATCCCGTCCGCCCCGGCGAGCGACGGCAGCAGGGGCGCGAGCAGGCCGTCGGCGATGGTGGCGAGTTGCCGTCGTAGGGACGCGTCGATCACCGCCGCCAGGTTCGGCCGGAGGTTGCGCCCGGCGCGGGCGTTGAGGTCGCCGGTCAGCCGCTGTACGGCCTCGGCCAGCGGCGCGTACGCCCCGAGCTCCAGGAGGCGGCACCTCCCGGCACCCAGGACGAGGGCCAGCAGCCTGCCCTGGACGTTCAGCAGGCTCACCAGCGCGAGACCGGCGGCGGCCAGCTCGGCCTCGACCGCGCCGGTCGAGACGGGGACCAGGCTCTCGCGTACCCCGGGAAGCTGCCAGCCGCGTTCTCTGATGAGGCGTTCCAGCTCCAGGCAGCGCCTGCGGATCTCCGGGTCGCGGCGCGCCGCGGCCTCGCCCGCGTGCAGTCGCTGGGCGAGGTGGCGCAGCTCGGCCAGCGCCTCGGCCGTCGGCTCGTCATGCTGAGGGCGGATCGGCGGGAAGCGGAACGCCTGCGCCCGGCAGCGTTCCGACCACTCGAATACCAGCCGCGCCGAACCGTTCGCCAGCGCCGCCGCCAGGCCCGCGGCCGCCAGGTCGGACCCCAGCGCGGTGACGCCGGTCTGCATGTCCAGGCTGCCCAGGCGGCCACGATGCGCGTGGATCAGCGCCAGCCCCGAACGGACCCGCCGCAGCGCCTGTCCGCGCAGCCCCCGCGCACTGGCGAGCTCGGCCTCGGCCAGCCGCCGCATCAACCGCACCTCCAGCGGCGCGGCGCGGGAGCCAGGACGTGCCACAAGCGGCGCGTCGCGGGAACCCGGCCGTGCCACAAGCGGCGCGGCTCCGCTCCAGAGCGCCTCCGCCTCGGCGAGGCTTCCGGCGGCGACCAGCGCCCTGGTCGCCAGCAACGCCGCCGTCTCGCTCTCGTCGCGCAAGCCGAGCTCGGCACACCGCGCCGCCAGATCCACGGCCTTGCGCGCGACCGCCCCCGGCCTGCCGCCCTGATCCAGCACCCCACCCGACCCCGGTCTACCGCCCTGATCGGACGCGCCGCGCGCCCCCGGCCGGGCCGGGTCGGCGAACTCGGCGCGCAGGCGCATCAGCTCCGCGCGCAGTGCCCAGGCCGGGCTGCGTCTGCGGCGGAAGCGGTCCTCGGCCCGGCGCGCCCAGGCGCGCGCCTCCGCGAACCGCCCGGCGTGCAGGGCCGCCTGTGCGCGGGCCAGCTCCGCCTCAGCGTAGTCCTGCATCAGCCGCTGTTTGCGGAACCCGTCGAGCGCCCCGTCGAGCGTACGGCCGGCCTCGTCGGCGAGGCCGGCGGCCAGCAGCGCCCTGGCCTGGTCCAGCGCGAGTACGGGCAGGAACCCGGGGTTGACCCGGCGATAGGCGCCTTCCACCTCGCCGAACACCGCCAGAGCCGTCGGGATGTCGCCCAGCAGCAGGTCGCAGTAGCCGTCGTTGTGCCGCGCCTTGGCCTCGAGGACCTCGTGACCCTGGGCCCTGGAGAGCTCGGCGCTGCGGCGCGCGTCCGCGCGGGCCAGGCGGACCTTACCCGTCATGAGGTGGATGACCGACCGGTTGAGCAGCACCCTGGCCAGCTCCACGCCGCGGGCGAGCCGCGGCACGGCGAGGTCGAGCAGTTCGAGCGCCTCGGCGGTACGGCCGGTGCGCAGGTACATCAGCCCCCGCTGGCCCTGCACGATCGCCAGCTCGGCGGGCGGCGCCCATCGTTGCGCCTCGTCGAGGAGCTCCGTGCTGCGGGCGGAGTGACCCTGTTCGGCCTCGGCGTGGGCGAGGCTGGTCAGGAGGCGGGCGAGCAGCGCCGCCCGCTCCGGATCCCCGGTCTCAGGGGGCGCGCCGGTCTCCCAGCGCAGCAGCGCCAGGCCCTGACGCAGCCGCCGCGCGGCGAGCCCCGGGTGGCCGTCGTCGGTCGCGGCGACGGCCAGCCCGTGCAGGCGGGCCGCCCGCTCGTGGATCTCCGAGACCTCTGCGCTGCTCACGGGTTCTCAGAGGACGATGGAGGGCGTCACCGCCAGTATCGCGGCCTCCCCCGGAACGTCCAGTGCCGGCCGTACGACGAACTGGGCCAGCCCCCGGATCACCTCGTCCACGACGAACCTGCCCTGCTCATCCGCCCTGACCACGACCGGCCCCTCGGCGGTGCGCAGCTCGACCACGTGGTCGCCGGGCGGGGCGAGCCAGCCGTCCAGCCGTACCAGGCGCTGGGTCTGGACGCTGACGCTGATCATGATCGTGAGGGCGTCGCCTTCGAAGGTGATCGTCCGGCTCTCCTCACCTCCGCGGACGCCCGCCCGCAGCCCGAGTTCCTCGCTCAGCCGCAGGATCTCGGCGTCGGCCGATTCGAGGTCCAGGGCGAACTGGACCCGCTCCACCAGCGTCTCGGGCACGGGGTCGAGCACCGAGAACATCCTCCTGATCTCGTCGAGGATGAACTCGTCAGTGGGGTCAAGGTCATCTGGAGGGATCATGACACGCTCCAGCCACGGTCCTCGGCGAGCAGGCGGCGCAGCTTCGCCAGGCAGCGGCCGCGCGTGGGGCCGATGCTGCCCTTCGGCATGCCCAGCGTGAGGGCCACCGCGTCGTAGTTCGGGCGGCGGACGAACGCGACGAGCCGCAGCAGATCGCGGCAGGAGTCCGACAGCCGCGCCATGGCGTTCCAGAGCGCCTGGTGCCGCTCGTTCCGCAGGACGAGCTCCTCCGGCAGGGTGTCGGAATCCGGTACGTCGTCGAACGCCGTGGGGCTCACCGGCTGGGCGTCGCGCTGTGTCGCCTGGACCCGCCACGCCTCGCGGGTCGCGGTCGTGACCAGCCATTCGATCAGGGCGCGGGGAGCGGTGATCGACTTCAGGTGGCGCAGGAGCCTCAGCCAGGTCGTCTGGATGACGTCCTCGGCGGCCTCCCGGTCCAGTCCCTGGCGCCTGACCACCTGCCACAGCAGCGGTGTGAGGTCGGCGGCGATCAGGGTCAGCGCTTCACGCCGGCCGTCTCTGGCCTCTTGGAGCAGGCCCGCCAGCCGTTCCCGCCGATCGGCGGGAACGGGCTCCGGTCTCAGGTCCGCGGCCATCACACCGGCGTGATCGTCGGGACGTCGCCGTTCTTCAGCCTGGCGACCACGGCGTGCGCGCGTTTGAGCGCCACCTGCCGGTCGGTGTTCGCCAGGTCGACGGCCTGATGGTCCTGGATCAACAGCTGCATGATCGTGGCTCCCAGTACGGGCGCCGCGAACGACGAACCGCTCCACGTGGCGAACTGGCTCTGGTGGTTGTCGCTGTCGAAGGAGGCCCGGCCGGTCAGTTCGAGCGAGGCGGTCCTGGCGCCCTTGACGCCGGGCGGGAAGGTGCTGACGAGCACCGCGCCCGAGACGTGCCACTGGATGGCCTCGTGCTCGTTGCTGAAGATCGCGATCGTTCCGTCGGGGTTCGTCGCGCCCACTCCCAGCATCGGCGCGAGGTCGGGGTCGTTCTGGCCGTCGAGGGCGCCCGCGGCGGGCCAGAACGCGCGGCTCGACGCGTAGTTGCCCGCGGAGCAGATCACGATGACGCCGCGCCGCCGGAGCTGGGTGAGCTTGGCCAGCAGCGGCGGCGTGTGGAGCGGGTCGTCGGCGGCCTCGTGCGTGTATCCGAGCGACAGGGACACGACGTCGTAGAAGCCGCCCCGCGCGATCTCGTCCAGCAGGTGGTCCAGGGCGGCGTGCAGCGCCTCCTCCGGCACCACGCCGTCGGCCTGCATGATTCTGATCATGAGCACCCGCGAGTCGGGGGCGACCTGGCACACCAGTCCCGCCTCCATGAGGCCGTGCCCGGTGTGCGTGTTCAGCGTGCCGAGCAGGGGGTTGGGCGGGTCGGCGTTCTCCTTGTACCCGACGAGTTCGACGCCCGGGTTCGGCCGGCTCGCCTCGACGGCGAGCTGGATGCGCTGCTGTGCCGCGTCGCTGACGGACAGGAACGCGTCGGGGTCGGTCACCGGCCGGAACCAGGCGTGCCGCTGCTTCGGCAGGCCGGTGTCGGGGATGACCATCACGGGGCGCCGGCCGCCTATGGTCGCGGCGGGTCTGCGGGCCGGTGGGCCGCCTACGACGTTCACCGGGGTTCTGGCGTATCCGGCCATGGGGGTGGCGTAGGCGCCGCCGGTCGTTCCGTGCCCGCTCGTGGCGGGCTCGCCGCCGATGTCCAGGGCCGCGCCGACGCCGACGAACGCGGACCCGACGAGCAGGTGGTCCAGCGCGATCTTGGACAGCAGGTTCCTGACGGGCGCCTGCCCGGCGGCGTCGGCGAAGCCCGGGAGCGCTCGGCGCAGCGTCCGCAGCGCCCGCCACGCGTCGATCACCACGTCCGTCTCGCCGGGGGCCACCTTGAGCACGACGGGATGCCAGCTCGGCACCTCACCAGCGCGGCGGTGGTCGTCCCGTAGGCCGGAGACCTCGATCGTGAGATGGATCTGCGCGAGGGTGTCGGTGATCCAGGCGAACCCCGCGTCGGAGTTCAGCACCTGGACGGGGACCAGCAGCACGTCCGAGCGGTAGACGGTCGAGTCGGGACGGCTCTCGCCGGCGTCGAGCTCGACCGTGGCCGGGTCCAGGACCTTGGCTCCGTAGCGGTCCAGCAGCGGCTGGGGGAAGGCCAGGTCGCGCGACGGCAGCCCGTCCCCGTCACCCCCGGCGTACGGTTCGCTCTCGTAGTCGATGGTCAGCATCCGGTGGCCTCCGTCTCTTTCCCGTATGGAGAAAGAGTCACGCCCTACTGCGGTGATACACGCGAGGCATAACAAGCCGGTCACAGGCGAGTTGTCAGGCGTAGAGGCGTTCCAGGACCGCGGCCACCCCGTGGTCGTCGTTCGACAACGTGCGCCGCTCGACGGCCGCCATCACCAGGTGGTGGGCGTTCGCCATCGCGTACCCCGCCCCGGCGAAGGCGAGCACCGCGAGGTCGTTGGGCATGTCGCCGAACGCCACCACCTCGGCCGGATCCACGCCCCGCTCCGCGCACAGCCCGGCCAGCGTGCCCGCCTTCGTCACCCCGGGAGCGCTGATCTCCAGCAGCCCGGTGCCGCCCGAGTGCGTCACCTCGGCCTCGCCCTCGACGGCCGCCACCGCGGCGGTGAACATCTCGTCGACCGCGTGCGTCGCCGACCAGGCCAGCAGCTTGACGATCGGCTCGTTCCCGTCGCAGGCGACCTGAACCTCCCGCGTGTACGGCAGGTCCGGCACGATGCGCCTGGTGTAGCCAGGTTCGACCAGGATCTGCCGGCCCGTCTCCACCGCGAAGGCCACACCGGGCAGGGCCTCGCGGAGCGTCTCGGTCAGCTTCCTGGCGGCGGCGAGGTCGAGTGCGTACGTGCTGGTGATCTCGCGGATGTCCAGGTCGTAGACGATCGCCCCGTTGCTGCAGATCGCGGTGCCGGTGACGTCGGCCATCGCGGCGATCGGGTCCACGCTCCGTGGCGGCCTGGCGGTGACGAACACGATGTCGGCTCCGGCCTCGCGCGCTCGGCGCAGGGCACGGCGGGTGCGCGAGGACACGGTGCCGGTGGAGTCGAGGAGAGTGCCGTCCAGGTCTGTTGCCACGATACGAGGTGCGATCACGCCACCATTAAATCGGGCGGTCAGATGCGCATCTCGGACGGCATCGACGTGGTCGCGTTGAGCAGTTCCACGCCGAGCAGCTCTCCCGACGCTCCGTAGTCGAGGACGACGTCTTCCGATACGGTCTGCCGTACCGCCTCTCCTGGCACTATTTCGTGCTTCATCGCGATGTAGGCGACGTCGTGCTCCTTCTCCCACCGGACGTACACGGTGTGCGGGCGTCTGTCGGCGGGCTCCTCGTCCCAGCTCAGCCACCCCTCCTTGGCCTCGTGCGAGCCGCCGAGCGCGGCCCGGACCATGGCCATGGCGAGTTCGAGCGCCTGGAGCGAGTCGACGCCGGTGACCTTGCGGTCGTGCTCCCACCCGGCGAGCCCGTCGATCCGGTAGGGGCACGACCACTCCCCCGTCGGCTCCTCGATCGGCAGCCCGATCGTGACGACGACCTCGCGTAGCGGCTCGGTGCGCAGCGTCAGCGTGCGGTGGGCGATCTCGTACATGTCTGCTGATCTACCCCGCAGGCGGACTCTGGAAGACTGACGGCGAGAAGAGCCGGCCATACCGCCATGGTCGAAAAGCTTCCTGCCTGCGACCGGCGCCCATAGTCTGCGTACGTCGCGAGGGGAGTCCAGTGGTGAATGAGTCGTTCGGGATCCGGTTGCTGTCCAGGCTCGACAAGTACGGCCCGCTCTGTGTCGGCATCGACCCCAGTCCGGCGCTGCTCGCCGCGTGGGGGCTCGACGACTCCCCGGCCGGGCTGGAGCGGTTCAGCCATACCGTGGTGGACGCGGTGGGCGACGTGGCGGCGGTGGTCAAGCCGCAGTCCGCGTTCTACGAGCGCTGGGGCAGCCGGGGCATCGCCGTGCTGGAGAGCGTCATCGCCGACCTGCGCGAGGCGGGCACGCTGGTGATCCTCGACGTCAAGCGGGGTGACATCGGCAGCACGATGGCCGCCTACGCCGAGGCGTACCTCGACCGGGGCAGCCCGCTCGCGGTCGACGCCGTGACGCTGAGCCCGTACCTCGGCTTCGGTTCGCTGGAGGGTGCGATCACGTCGGCGATCGCCAACGACGCCGGCGTCTTCGTCCTGGCGCGCACCTCCAATCCGGAGGCCGTCGCGCTGCAGACGGCGGTCGCGGGCGAGATCTTCGCGGGCGCCGCGGCGGCGAACGCGGGCCGCACCCCGCTGGGCCCGGTCGGCGTCGTCATCGGCGCCAACCTGTCCGCGCTCGACCATCCGCTGGAGCACCTCAACGGCCCCATCCTGGCGCCGGGCCTGGGCGCGCAGGGCGCCGCTCCCGCCGACCTGGCCCGGCTGTTCGCTCCGGTACGGCAGGCGGTCGTCCCCTCGGTGTCGCGGGCCGTGCTCGCCGACCCCGAGCGGATCCGCGAGCTGGTGCTGCGCTACCGCGACGACTGCGCCCGACACCTGTCCTCCTGACGGGGCGAGCATCCTCTACCAGGGGTCCTGAGGCGGCCTCACCTGGAGCGAAACCCGGTTGGCGTGGTCGCCCGCCGCACCGAAGGCCGCCGTCTCCGCACCGATCTCGCCGCGCCAGCCGCAGTCGCACGCTGCCCTGTAGTCTGTCCCGGAAGTCTCCACCCAGGCCAGGTGCCCCGCGCCGCGATCCGTCCTGAGTGCCGCGGCGACGCCGATGCCGAATATGACGGCAGTGCTCCAGCTCAGGAATGTGGCAGCCGAGCTCCGGAACTCCACGACGCCCGCTTCGTCATAAGGGTTCATGCTCGGCGCCAGGCATACTACGGCGGCCGCGACGGCAAGGAAAAGGATGGTCCCTCCCCATATGCGGGTCCGGCGCACGCATATCAACACCGTCGGCCCGATCGCGAGGACGGTTCCGATCACCACGCCCGTCCAGAACCGGGAGCCGTACCAGGTCAGTTCGGGAAGGTTGAACGCGGGAGCAAGTCCGATGAACGTGGCGGCGAACGGAAGAATCGCATGTGGGTGGCGATCCAGAAAATCATCGAGATCCATGGCTCAGTGACCTCCCCCGCCGGAGAACCGGCGCATATTCGGAGAACGAAAGAAGCCACGGCATGGTGCCAACGACAGCCGTTGGACTAGGGACATCCCTAGGTTCCGTCCTGACGCGGCCCGTGCTCCGGCGTACTGATCATTGAGGGTCTGACCTTGGGCTGATCAGAACAGCCGGAGTCTAGGAGCCTTCATGCCCGCTTTGCCCTACGCCGACGATCTCGCCGAAGAGCTCGCCTCGATGGCCGGGGAGGTGCCGGCCACGGTCAGCGTGCTGGGGCTCGCCGCGCCCGAGCCGAGCACGGTCCAGCGCCGCCTGGAGGACCTCGTCCTGGCCGTCGCCGGCTCGCGCGACGACAACCCGGAACACCTGGAGGTGGTGACCCACCAGGATCGGACCACCGTGTGGCTGCCGGGCCGGCTGCGGGCCGTGGGGTTCCACGCGTCGGGCTCGATGACCGTCCATCTCGACCTGCCGGCGTTCGAGGACGTCTTCGAGAACGACCCCGGCGACGCCGAACTGACCGGCATGCTCCGGACCGCCGCAGACCGGATCGGGCTGACGTCCCTCGTACCGGCTGAGGACGAGCTGGTGTTCGAGCGCCTGTGGCGGGTGAAGACCGCTGGGGACCGCCGGACCGAGCCCGGCCTGTGCCGGGCGCTCGGCGCGTTCCGCCACTACGTACGTGATCTTCCGGTGTACGGCAGGGCGTCGGCCACGGTGGAGCTGGGCGCGAGCGGCGGGGTGGCGTCACTGGGTGTGTCGACCCGCCGCTTCGCCGACGACGAGGACGGCCCGGTGATCGCCGAGCCGCGGGTGCGGACGCCGATCCAGGCCGCGCGGGACGTCGTGGCCCGGTTGGCGGAGTCCTTTGCCGGGATGGAGGCGTGGCTGACGCCGCAGTGGTTCCGTTTCGGCTACCTGAGCCTCGGGCGGCGGCGACCGCAGGCGCTGCTCACGCCGTTCTACATCGCGAGCATCAGGGTACGGAGCGACCGGGAGGTCTCCGCGCACGTGACCGCGGTGCCGGGCTGCGACGGGCGGTTCGCCCCCACCCTGACCCTGGTCCCCAAGCCGCGCCGCGTCGCTTAGGGGACCGAATCCGCTCGGTTGGCGGCGGCCAGTAGCGCGCGGACGGACGCGGTCAGTACGGAGGTGTCGCGGCCCGCTCCCCACCGGACCGTCTCGCCCACGCGGGCCTCCACGTAGGCGACGGCCTGGCTGTCCTGGCCCGGTCCGGTGGCGTGCTGCGCGTAGTGCAGGATGTCGACCCCGCCCAGCGCTCCGGCCAGCGCCGACAGCGGGCCGTTGCCGGTCCCCCGCAGCTCGCCGCCGTCACGCCGGGTGGCGGCGAACTCATGGACCCCCGGCCCGCTCTCCGCGGTGCTCCAGTCCGCCAGCGCGTACGGCCCGTCGTCCGCCGGATCCAGGTAGGCGGCCTGGAACAGCCGCCACAGCTCCTCGGCCGTCATCTCCGCGCCGCTGCCGTCCGTGGCCCGCTGGACCACCGCCGAGAAGTCGATCTGCAGCCGTCGCGGCAGGTCGAGCCCCTGGTGGGTGTTGAGCAGGTAGGCGATGCCGCCCTTGCCCGACTGGCTGTTGACGCGGATCACCGCCTGGTAGTCGCGGCCGACGTCCGCGGGGTCGATCGGCAGGTACGGCACCTCCCAGGGCGCCTGCTCCACGGGCACGCCCAGCTCGGCGGCCCGTTTGGCGTGGTGGGCCAGGCCCTTGCCGATGGCGTCCTGGTGCGTGCCGGAGAAGGCGGTGTAGACGAGGTCGCCGGCGTACGGGTGGCGATCGGGCACGGGCAGCCGGTTGCAGTGCTCGACCGTACGACGGATCGCGTCGATGTCCGAAAGGTCCAGCATCGGGTCCACGCCCTGCGAGTGCAGGTTGAGCGCGAGCGTGACCAGGTCCACGTTGCCGGTGCGCTCGCCGTTGCCGAACAGGCAGCCCTCGACTCGCTGCGCCCCGGCCAGCAGCGCCAGCTCCGCGCAGGCGACGCCGGTGCCGCGGTCGTTGTGCGGGTGCACCGAGAGGATCACCGAGTCGCGGCGGGCCAGGTGGCGGTGCATGTACTCGATCTGGTCGGCGTAGACGTTCGGGGTGGCGGTCTCGACCGTGGCGGGCAGATTGTGGATCACCGGGCGGTCCGGGCTGGCGTCCCACAGGGCCGTCAGGTCGTCGCACACCTCCAGCACATAGTCGGGCTCGGTGAGGTTGAACACCTCGGGCGAGAACTCGTACCTGATCGGCGCTCCGGGACGGGCGTCGGCCAGCCGGGCGACGTGCCCGGCCGCGTCTCTGATGAGGGCGCGCAACGACTCCCTGTCCTGGCCGAGCACCACGTCACGCCAGGTGGGGGCGGTCGCCGTGTACAGGTGGACGACGACCCGCGGCAGCCCCTCGACGGACGCGAAGGTCCGCTCGATCAGGTCGCGCCTGGCGGCCGTGAACACCACTATCGTCACGTCTTCGGGCACCGCGCCCGGCACCGCCAGGTCGCGGACGAAATCGAAGTCCGTCTGGCTGGCCGACGGGTAGCCGACCTCGATCTCCTTGAAGCCCATGGCCACCAGCAGCTCGAACATCCGCCGCTTGCGCGCCGGGTCCATCGGCTCGGCCAGCGCCTGGTTGCCGTCGCGCAGGTCCACGGGCACCCACAGCGGGGCCCGCTCGATGCGCCGCGCGGGCCAGCCGCGCTCGGTCAGCGGCACCTCGACGCGCCGGTGGGCGGGCTGGTAGCGGTGGTACGGCATGGCGCTGGGGCGCTGCCTGTTCCAGTCGTGCACGGGGTTTCCTTCCCGGTCGTTCTACGGGGTTCGACCGGCATCGCGGAGCCACCGCGGCGGGGTGCCGGTCGATTCAGGCCCCGCCGCGGCAGCCGAGAAGGAGACCGCGTGATGTCATGCCGGGTACACTAACCACAACACAGGTCATCAGACAACCTGAGAGGTCGATCCGATGCCGCTGGGCACGCTCCGCCCCACTCCCCTGGTCGAACAGGCCACCGAGCACCTGCGCGAGCAGATCACCGGCGGGCACTGGCCGATCGGCACCCGGCTCCCCGGCGAGAACGCCCTGGCCAAGACTCTCGGCGTGGGCCGCTCCACCGTCCGCGAGGCGCTGCGCGCGCTGGCGGGCGCCGGGCTGGTGCAGGCCCGTCAGGGCAGCGGCGTGTTCGTCATCGCCACCGAACCGGCCGACGACTGGTCCACCCGGCTCCGGCGGGCCGCGATCACGGACGTGTACGAGGTGCGCATGATGGTCGAGACCCAGGCCGCCCGCCTGGCCGCCGCCCGCCGTACGGACGAGGACATCGCCTCACTGGAGGCGGCCCTGCAGGCCCGGCGGGCGGCGGCCGGGGGCGACGACGGGGGTTTCGTGGACGCGGACATCGCGCTGCACGCGGCGGTGGTGGCGGCGGCGCGCAACCCGGTGCTGGACGACCTGTTCGCCGAGTTCGCCCCCAGGCTGCGGGGGCGGCTGGTGGACGTGGTGGAGCTGCTGGGCCTGCGGCACGCCGACCCCAACCCCGGCGACGACACGCACGCGGCACTGGTGGACGCCATCAGGCGAGGGGACGGAGAGGCGGCGAGCCGCATCCTGCAGACGGAGCTGGAACAGACGCTGGCGTTGCTGCATCGCAACGCCGTCTGACACCGCGAGCGCGCGATACTCGTCCTGAGGCAAGGCCGCTCCCCGCGGGCAGACAAGGAAGGGCAGGTGCGGCGCATGATCGCGCGGATGTGGCGAGGATGGGCCTCGACGACGACAGCCGACGACTACCAGCACCACTACGAATCCGAGGTCGCCGGGCATCTCCAGCGAGTCGCCGGCTTCCGCGGTGCCCGGCTGCTACGTCGCCAGGACGGCGAAGAAGTGATGTTCACCTCGATCACCTTCTTCGCCGGCATGGACGACGTACGCGCGTTCGCCGACGAGGACCCCGAGCGAGCCGTCGTCGAAGAGACAGCCCGCCGCGCTCTGACGCGGTGGGACGAACGCGTCACTCACCACGAGGTCACGGCCGATCTCCAGCGGTGAGTTCTGTCAGCCGGCGTTCGAGGAAGCGTCGTTCGGCGCCGTCGTCGGTGAGTTCTCTCGCACGTCGATAGGCGTCGCGTGCCTCGTCGGTGCGCCCGAGGCGCCGCAAGAGTTCGGCCCTGGTCGAGTGCAGGTAGCGGAAGTCGTCGAGACCGAGTTGGGCGACGAGGCGCAGGCCGGCTTCGGGGCCTTCGGTCTCGGCGATGGCGATGGCACGGTTCAGCTCCACGACGGGCGAGCCGGTCAGGCGGGCGAGCTCCCCGTACAGGGCCGCGAGCTGCGCCCAGTCGCACGGCGTCTCGGCGTGCAACGAGGCGATGGCGGCCTGCAGGACGTAGGGGCCTCGGCCGCCGAGGGCGAGTGCTCGGTCCAGTTCGGCGCGTCCATCGGTGATCTGCTCGGTGTTCCACCGTGACCGGTCCTGATCGCCGAGCAGCACGAGTTCGCTGTCGCGGAATCGCGCCTCGCGACGGGAGTCGTGCACGAGCATCATCGCCAGCAGCCCGTGAACCTCGGGGTCGTCCGGAAGCAGTTCAGCCAGCGCGCGTCCCAGCCAGATCGCTTCTGCCGCGAGCTCGTCGCGTCCGCTGTAGCCCTCGTTGAAGATCAGGTAGACGACGGCGAGAACAGCGTCGAGTCGCTGGCGGAGCAGGTGCGGCGGTGGCACTCGGAACGGGATCCCCGCTGCTTTGATCTTGCGCTTGGCCCGCACCAGCCGCTGCGCCATCGTGCGCTCCGGTACGAGGAAGGCGCGGGCGATCTCGTCGGTGGTGAGCCCGCCGAGGGTACGCAGGGTGAGCGCGACCTGCGCCTCGACCGCGAGCGCCGGATGACAGCAGGTGAAGATGAGCTCCAGGCGCTCGTCGGGAAACGTCGTGGCGTTCATCGGCACCTCGGCAGAGTTGCCTGCGGCGAGCAGGCCGGACTTGGCGGCGAGGGCCTGCTCGCGGCGGATGCGGTCCGTGGCTCGGTTCCGAGCCGTCGTTATCAGCCAGGCGCGCGGGTTGCCGGGGATGCCGTCGCGTGGCCATCGGTCCGCGGCGATCGCGAAGGCCTCCTGCGCGGCTTCCTCAGTGAGGTCGAAGTCGCCGAGGAAGCTGATCAGGGTGGCCAGCACCCGGCCCCACTGCTCGTGGAAGACCTGGTCGAGGGTCATCACCAATAGGTCTGCGCGGGTCGGATCTCGATGGCACCGCCGAGGCGGGCCGCCGGGACGCGGGCGGCCACCTCGATGGCCGCGTCGAGGTCGTCGGCCTCGAGGACGAACCAACCGCCGACGGCTTCCTTCATCGCGACGAACGGGCCGTCGGTTGTCAGGGTCTTGCCGCCTTCAACGCGCACCGTGGTCGCGTTCTCGGGGAGACCCATGGGAACGCCGGGGGTGACGCCTGGCGTCTTGTTGATCGCCTCGTAGTCGGCATAGACCTGCTTCTGCTCCTCCTCGGAGAGCGCGGCCCACTCCTCTGAGCTGGTGCCCTGGTAGATCACCATGACGTACTGCAAAGCTCCGCCTCCTCATCCAGATGGTTACACCATGAGACGAATGGCGAGCCGCGAAATCGACAGGTCGACATCGGAAATCTTGCGCAACCCAGGAGCGCGTGAGAACTGCCATCTTTCGCCATCTCCAGGGACGGAACGCGTGCTCATGGCGCTCAGGCCGTATTCGGCAGCCGGGGCGGCGTCAGTCGAGAGTCTCCTTCACGAGGTCGAGGTAGGCGTGTCCGGCGGCGACGCCGTCGGGCAGGCCGAGCGCCGCGAATCCGTCCAACATCTGGCGCAGCGTGGCGAGGTGGCGCTGCCAGGAGGCGCCAGGCGCGTAGGGACCTCCTAGGAACTCGATCATCCTTGCCGTTTCCGGCGAGCGGCGGGCGATCCGCTTGCCCGCGATCGGGACCATCACCAGCCGCGCGATCTGGTGATCGATGGGCTGCTTGGGAGTCGGCGGCTCGGATTCGCCGGTACTGAGCAGCTCGGAGAAGGTGGCCGGGAGCCGGTCGAACCCCTGTCGGTCGAGGAAGACCGCGCTGTCGGCAGCCCAGCCAGCCCGCGAGATCGGGTAGATGTGCCAGTCGACCCAGAGCGGCAGCCCGTCCACGAGGTGCTGTCCGCTGACCGCCCTGGTGCCGCGCGGACCGTTGTGGCGGGCGTCGAAGGCCGCCGCCGACGTCCCTGGGCCGGAAGGGAGACGGCCGGGCACCGCGTAATCGTCGAGGTGCGCGTCGTCCACGACCACGAGGAGGTCGATGTCGCTCCAGTCGTCGGCCCGGCCCGTGCCGAGCGACCCCATCAGGGCGGCGCCGGCCACTCCGGGGTCGTGGTGGAGGCCGGCGGTCGCGGCACTGAGCCAGCGGGACCGGATGCCGGCGAGGCGGGGAGCCGACGGCACCCTGCTGCTTTCCCTACTCATCGGCACATTTCAGCACCAGGCCCTGATCTCCTCGGCCAGCCCCTTGAGAGACTCGACCGGGTGCTCGACCTCCGTCCACGGCGGAGTGAGCTCGGTGGGCTCGAAGCGGGGCAGCACGTGGAGGTGGAAGTGAAGGACGCTCTGCCAGGCCGTCTCGCCGCTGGCGTGCCAGAGATTCACGCCAGGAGCCCGGAGCGCGCCGACGAGCCGTCGAGACACCTCAACCGCGGCCCGCATGACGTGTGCCGCCGTCTCCGCTGGGATCTCCCCCAGGTCCCGGTGGTGCGCTCGCGGGACGACCAGCGTGTTGCCCGGACACGCAGGGTTTCGGGCGTTCCTAGGCCGCCAGATGCCGTTCTGCGGACGATCGCCCCGTTGACCAATAGTACAGTTAGCGATATATATCGCATATGCCACTACGTGAACAGAGCTATCTCGTGCTGCTGGCCCTTTCCGAGGGCCCGCTTCACGGTTATGGCGTGATCAAAGTCGTGCGTGAGCTGTCGGAGGACCGTGTACGCCTCGGCGCGGGGACTCTCTATGGCGCCCTCGACCGCCTGACCGAAGCAGGACTCGCCCGCGTGGTCAGCGAAGAGGTCGTGGACGGGCGGCACCGCCGCTACTACGAGCTGACCGGTCAGGGCGCCGAGCTCCTGACCGAGGAGACCGCCCTTCGGAGCCGGCTCGTCGCCACCGCGCAACGCCGCCTCGGCGCACGGCTCCAGCCCGCGACGTGATCATGGATACCTACGAACGCCGCTGCCGACTCCTCGCGCGGGCCTACCCGCCCCGTTATCGGCAGACGCGCGGCGAGGAGCTGATCGGCACGCTGCTCGACCTGGCGGAGCCGCAGCAGACCAGGCCGACCCTGCGCGACTCGCTCGACGTCGTACGTGGCGGCATCGCACTGCGCCTGCGCGAGCGTCCGCCGCTGTGGCACTGGGCGCTGTACCGCCTGTTCCACAAGCGCCTTCCCTACCCCTACCGCTGGTGGGCACGCGACGACCTGCTCGGTTCGCACTACCTGGCGCGCCAGTGCGCGACGCTGCTGCTCCTGTCATCTCCCACGTGGGCCTTCATCGGCCTCTTGCCCCCCGAAATGCTCCCCGAATTGGCTCACACGTTGATCGCCCCGACACTCATCCGCATGCTCGCGTTTCTCCCGCAGCGATCCCTACGCCTCTACCAACTGAGGAGACATGAATTCGATCTAGGTTTGCATGGCTAGGCCAGTTCGATGTCATCGTGGCAGACGGCATCGCCCACGAAGAGTTCGCAGGGCATCTGCTTCAGCGACGCACGTCGCGAGAACCAGCCCCCCAACAGGACTTCGTGCCGTCTGCATCCATTAAGAAACTCTGAGTAGCGTAGTAACGGCCAGTAGAGGCCCTTGCGGCGGTTTGTTGCAGGGGCCTCCTGCAGAGAGGTTAGAGGTCGAACTCGCCGAGCTTCGCGCCGCCCACGAAGGCGCGGAAGACACCGCCTCGCAAGATCAGCGGCTCGACGTCGGGCTGCTCAGAATCCCTGATCGCGTATCGGTCGCCGCTCAGTTTGGCTGCGTAGAGGCAGTCGCCCCCATTTGATCCGGAGAGTGTGGATTTCTTCCACGCAGCGGCCTCTAGTTCGGCGCGCAGCTCATCACTGATCTTCATACGTTGCCGCCACCTCACGTACTAGTCGCTCGCTCACATGTATGGGATGCGCCCATTTGTGAATCGCGTCGTATCTGAGATTAACCGCTCGTACTATCTCCTCGCGAGCGGATACGGAGCCCTGCGCAGCAGCATCAAGGTAGACGTGGTCCGGCATACCGTCGCCTTGAGCGAGAGCGAAGCCGCCAAGCAGACCCGGCGTTGCCCCCACACTGATGGGAACGATCTGGATCGAGATGAAGGGGGTGGCCATCATCTTCAACAGGTGCTCGAACTGCTCCCGCATGACGTCAGCACCCCCGATGGGGCGGATCAGAGCGCACTCGTCGAGCAGCGCCCAGTACATCGGCGGCTTCTCGCGGTCGAACACCGCCTGACGATGGAGTCGGGTCGCGACGGTCTCCTCGATCCAGTCCTGGGTGACCCCTGGCTCGGCGGAGAGGATCGCTCGCGCATACGCGGCCGTCTGTGGTCCGGCCTGATCACCCGGTGGTAGGACGCCCACACATCACTATCGTCCCCCGCGGCGGAAAATTACTTCGCCTGGCGGGCTGCCGTCAGCCGGTGGGACCCGCGTCGGGCCGCACCTCCTTTTCACCGCCGCCGCCCGCCTCTCCGCCAGTTTCGGCGCGCCTTTCGGCGTCAGCTGTGGCCTCGGTCTCGGTCTCAGGAGCAACTTCGGTGATATCGGGGGTAGGGATCGCGGGGTTCGTGTCGGTGTCGGGCCAGTCGGCGGGTACGGGGCGGCGCGCCTTCGGGGTTTCGGCCCCTGACCGCTCCGCCACCACGTCGCTCTCGCCACCGTCCCGGTTCACCGCATCAGGCAGGTCTTCATTCATCACCCTCACCTGCCCACCGAATTCCACTCCAACATGCTCATGGCGCCGGGGCTGTGCTCTCACGGACGATCAGCCGGGTGGCCAGCTCGATCCGCAGGCTCTCCGGCTGCTCGTCGTTGATGAGCTGGACCAGGAGTCTGCGATTCTCTGTGTTTGCCTGAGGATTTCCGGCACCCGCAGACCGCACTCCTTGGCCGCCCGATACGTACCCAGCGTCTGGAGGTCGTTGCCCGCGAACACAGCCGTGGACCGCTCGGGCAGCCTTTCGACACCCCGGCCCGCTCATGTACGAACCGAGGCTTCCTCTACACGCTCGCCGAAAGCTCCTCGCCAACAGCCTGCCGAGACGGCATCAGACGAGCGAGTCGTCGATCTCCGCGCGGCTGGGCATCGACGTGCTCGCCCCCGCGCGCTGCACCGACAGCGCCGCCGCCGCCGAGGCGAAGCGCAACGCGGCGGCTGCGGGAAGCCCTTCGGTGCGGGCCACCGCGAGCGCGCCGACGAACGTGTCGCCCGCCGCCGTGGTGTCCACCGCCTTCACCTGTACGGCGGGCACGCGCAGCCGCTCACCCGACCGCGAGCCGTACAGCGCCCCTTCGGAACCCAGCGTGATGACGGCCTCCGGCACCCGTTCGAGCAGTGCCTCCAGCGCCGCGTCGGCGGAGTCGGCGCCGGTGATGTCGGCGGCCTCGTGCTCGTTCGGCACGATCAGCGTGACGGCGTCGAGCAGCGCGTCCGGCAGGGGCTGCGCGGGCGCGGGGGTGAGGATCACCGGTACGCCCGCCGCGTGCCCGGCCTGGGCGGCGGCGATCACCGCGGCCATGGGCAGCTCCAGTTGGAGCAGGAGCGCCTGCGAGTCGGCGATCACCGCGACGTCGTCGTCGGTGGGGCCGGTGACGGTGCCGTTCGCGCCGGGCACCACGATGATCGAGTTGCCGCCGTCGTCGTCGACCACGATGTGCGCGATGCCGCTCGGGCCGGGCACCTGCCGCAGCCGTGCGACTTCCACCCCGGCCTCGGCCATGGTGGTGCGCATCTCGGTGCCGAAGCCGTCGTCGCCCACAGCGCCCAGGAAGGCCACCACCGAGCCCGCCCTGGCCGCCGCGATCGCCTGGTTGGCGCCCTTACCGCCGGGAATGGTACGGAACTCACGCCCGGTGACCGTCTCGCCCCGCTGGGGGGCCTGGGACACGTAGGCGACGAGGTCCATGTTCGCGCTGCCGAAGACCGAGATCATGCCCTCATCATCTCCTTCCCAAAGACCGCTGAATCGCCTGGGTGCGGCGCGCCAGCTCACCCAGCCCGATCCCGTCGAACCCGGTCAGACTGGTGGCCAGGCTGTCCCGCATCCTCCACCGCTCCGGCACCCCGCCGTTCAGCGCGCCCGCGACGGACCCCGCCGTGGCGCCGGCCGAGTCGGTGTCCCAGCCGCCGGCGACCGCTCCGGCGATGGTGGCGGTGAAGTCACCCTGGCCGTGGATCAGCGTGGCGGCCAGGAGGGCGGCGTTGTTGATCGTGTGCACCCAGTGCAGCGCGCCGTGCCGCTCGTGCAGCCGGTCGACGACCCGCTCGAAGTCGGCTTCCTTCGAGGCGTCCTCGACCGCCTGCCGTACCGCCTGGTAGAGCCGGGATCGCGGCGGGACGACGGACAGCCCGGCCTCGACCACCTCGGCGGCGGAGGAGGCGACCAGCGCGCTCGCGCACATGGCGGCGGCGAACATGGCGCCGTAGATGCCGTTCGCGGTGTGGGTGAGGCGGGCGTCGCGCCAGGCGTACTCGGCCGCGGTGGCCGGATCGCCGGGATTGACCCACCCGTACACGTCGGTCCTGATCAGCGCGCCGATCCATTCGCGGAACGGGTTGCGGTACGTCGCCGTCTCCGGCACCTCGACCCCGGCCAGCAGGTTGCGGTACGCGACGCGTTCGGCGGTGAACGTCCGGCCGGCGGGCAGCTCGTCGAGCCACAGCTTGGCCACATCGTCGGTGGTGAAACCGCGGCCGTGCCGTTCCAGGACGGACAGGGCGAGCAGCGGGTAGTTCAGGTCGTCGTCCTCGGGGACGCCGTCGATGTTCTCGGCCAGGGAGTTGACGGCGCTGCGCCGGTTCCACGGCCACCGTTCGGCGATGGCGCCGGGCAGCCCCCGGGCGGTGAACCAGCCGGTGATGGGCCAGTTGCCGGTGGCCTCGGCGATCTCCCTGATCCCCGCGCGGGGGATCTTCTCCACCGGCTTGCCGAGCACACATCCGGCCGCCCGCCCCTGCCAGGCCCCGAGGACCCGAGCCGGATCCACCTGCCGGGGAGCTCCGGGAGCGGAAGCGGCCAAGGCGCCCCGACCGCCGAGAGCGGCCTCAGCGGCGGCACCGGCCGGAACACCCAGGGCAGTTGGAGAGCCCGCGGTGGCGGGACCGCCCGGGGTGGCGGGGCCGCCGAGGGTGGCGGGAGCGCCCGCAGTGGCGGAAACGCCCGCAGTGGCGGAAACGCCCGCAGTGGCGGGACCGCCCGAGGTGGCAGGACCGCCCAGGGTGGCAGGAGCGGCCGAAGCAGGCGGCGCGGGCCAGTTCGGGCAGGCGGCGATGATGGCGGCTAGCTCGGACGGCTCGTCGAGCGGCGACGGAATCGCGGCCAGCTCGTCCAGCAGCCGCTCGGCGAGCGGTCGCAGCCTGAGCGCGCCGGGTTCGGAGGCCCCGGCGCGCGGTGGGGCGTCGTGGCCGCCCGCGGCGTGCCACCGCTCGGCGATGGCGCGTACGTCCCTGCCGTCCTCGGCGGCCTGGCGCAGCTCGTGGCCCACGAGGTCCTCAGGCTGCACCCAGGTGAGGCGGATCATCGGCCGTCGCCGTCAGCGCGGTCAGTGCGGCCGTCGAGGTCGGCGAAGGCGGTTTCGACCGCGCGGCGGCGGGCCGTGTCGTCGGCGTGCACCCGGCGGGCGACGTCGGCGATCACCCGTCCTGGCGCTTCCAGGTCGGTACGGCTCGCCTCGGCCACCTGCGTGACCCACTCGCGCGGGATCGAGCCGAGCCCGCCCAGGGCGCCCGCGATGGCGCCGCCCATGGAGGCGATCGAGTCGGCGTCGCGGCCGTAGTTCACGCCGCCGAGCACGGTGTCGCGGTAGTCGCCCTTGGCCACCACGAGGAAGCCCAGCGCCAGCGGCAGCTCCTCGATGCTGTGCACCCGGCTCGGCCGCCGCGCCCCGAGGCCCTGGTCGCGGTAGGTGTCGGCGACCGTGTCGAAGGGCCGTACGGCCGCGCGCAGCGTCTCGAAGGAGCCCTCCCAGTGGCCGAGCCCGGCGGCCGCCTCGCAGACCGCCTCGATGGCGGCCCTGGTGCCGTCCTTGGCCAGCCTGAGGCAGGTGGCCACCACGGAGTCGAAGCTCGCGCCCGGCCGCATCGCCTCGGCGACGGCCGCCGCCATGACGCCGGCGGCCTCCCGGCCGTAACTCGACTGGTGGGCGCCGGTCAGGTCGATGGCCTCGGCGTAGGCGGCGTCGGGGTCGGCGGCGTTGACGATGCCGACGGGCGCCACGTACATGGCCGCGCCGCAGTTGACGATGTTGCCGACCCCGGCCTCGCGGGGGTCCACGTGGCCGTAGTGCAGCCGGGCGACGATCCACTTCTCGGCCAGGAAGATCCGCTGCAGCGGCAGCGCCTCGGCCTCCAGCTCGGGGATCCACCGGCGCTCGCCCATCAGCTCGGGCACGAAGTACTCGGCCATCGAGTACGCCCCGAGATGGCCTCCGGCCTTCTCGTAGACGCGGATGAGCGCGTGCGTCATCAAGGTGTCGTCCGTGATGTGGCCGTCGCCCTTGTGGTACGGGGCGATGGGCCGGGCGTTGGCCCAGTCCTCGTTGTACGGGGGCACGATGCCCTCGACCTGCCCGCCGTACCTGGTGGTGATCTGCTCGGGAGTCCAGCCCTCGGTGGCGCCGCCCAGCGCGTCACCGACAGCCGCCCCCGCCACGCAGCCGGTCGCCCTGTCTTCAAGCGGCGTCATGCGAGTTCCTCCATAAGTTCGATGACATCTTTTCCTGCCATTTCCGGCAGACAGCACCCTGCCAGTGTGCGCGCCGACGCGATCCACCCCTCCGGGATCGCGTCGAGCCCGCCGCATGCCCCGGTGAGCGCCCCGGTGAGAGCGGGCGCGGAGTCGGCCAGCGCGGCCAGGCACGCGGCGGCCGGTACGGCGGCGCTCAGGGAGCCGCCCGCCACCTCGGCCAGCGCCAGCGCCACGGGCACCGTCTGCGCGGCGCCCACCCCGTAGCTGTAGACGTGGTCGAGCAGCGCGGCGTCGAGCGCGGGCACGGCGGCGAACGGGTCGCCCGCCTCGCGCGCCACCTTCAACGCCAGCCGGGCGTTGTGCCCGATGGCGGTGTCGGGCGGCAGTACGGCCAGCGCCGCCCCGGCCGCCGCGGCCGCCGAGCCCGTCGCCACCGCCTCGGCCACCGCGGCCGCCATGGCCAGGGCCCCGAGCAGCCCGTCATTGGCGTTGGTGACCTGGGCGTCCTCGGTCGGATCCCGGCCGAGCGCGCCGAAGGCGACGGCCCTGACGGCGGCGGCGTCGTCGAAGTGGTGCGGGTTGTCGTGGCCGCTGGCCGGGGGCTCGACGCCCTTGGCCAGGTTGCCGAGCGCGGTGGCCACCGAGATGCGCGCCCGGATGTCCGCGCGGCCCGTGAGGTCGCCGAACGCCTCGGCGCGCGGCCGGTCGATGGTGAGCACCGTCCAGGCGAGCCACTCGGCGTCGTCGGACGGGCCGACGGCCAGCGGCGCCACGGGCTGGTTGAGCGCGAACGGCACCGGCAGTGTGGTGACCCGGTGCTCCTCCGCGAACGTGTCGAGCTCGCGGAGCAGCCGTCTGCTCCATGGCGCGTGCAGGGCCGACCGGTGCCTGGCGGCGGGCCAGCCCACGGCGTCTCCCACGGCGAGCCCGACGAAGGCTCCCGCGATTCTGTCCCCCGACATGAGTTCCTACAGTCCTTCCGCCAGTTCGTCGGCGACGTCCAGCACATGCCTGCCCGCCACGACGGGCAGGCATTTACCCGTCACCGGGCCTATCCTGCTCGCCCAGCGTTCCGGAACGCCGTCCCGGCCCTGCCCGGCACCCGCGATGGCGCCGGCGATGGCGCCGATGGTGTCGGCGTCGCGGCCGAGGCTCACCCCGAACGTGACGCTGGTCTCGACGTCGCCGCCGCCCGCCAGGTACGCGGCCAGGGCCAGCGCCACGGCCTCGGGCGCCACGTCGGTCCAGGGGTAATGCTCGACCACCACGGCTTGGTGAAGCGCTTCGACGACCTGCAGCTCGTCGCCACTCGAGGCGCCCGCGTGGCCACCCGGCACGTCGTCACGGGCTCCCACGACGTCACCGTCTCGCACCGCATCGCCGACCCGCGCGATGTCGCCGTCTCGCACGACGTCGCCGTCTCGCGCCATGTTGCCGTCTCGCGCCGTGTCGCGGGCTCGCACGATGTCGCAGGCCCGCAGGATGTCGCGGGCCGTCCAGGAGTCCGCGGGGATCACCGACAGCGCGGCGGCCACCACCTCCCGCGGCGCGGCGCCGGTCATCGCGGCGGCCACCGCCCCGGCGACGGCCCGCCCGCCCAGCACGCCCTCGCCCGACTGGCTGACCCGCCCGTCCTGCTCGACGAGCCGGGCGGCCTCCGCCGGGTCGCCGGGGCAGAACACGCCGTACGGCGCCGCCCGCATGGCCAGCCCGTCGGACCAGCCGTGCTGGTGCGCGAGCCCGGTCAGCGGCGGCTCCAGCCCGCGTCTGAGCGCCTCGATGGTGCCGAGCTCGGAGAACCCGGCGCCGCGCATCGGCCCCGTCACCAGGGGGATGATCTCCGTCCGGTAGGCGTGGGCCACGTCGGCCGAGGTCAGCGCGTGCCCGTGCCGGATCAGCAGCGAGGAGGCGAAGATGGCGTACTCGGTGTCGTCCGTCCCGCCGCCCTCGATATCGGTGAGCCGGCCCCACCGCCGGCGGATCTCCGCCGGCGTGAGGTTCTCCGCGGGCGCCCCGAGGGCGTCGCCGGCCGCGAGGCCGAGCAGACACCCCCGGGCTTTGTCGCGATAAGTCACCGCTGGTACCGCTCCAGCACCTTGTTGCCGTCCGCCACCAGCTTGGCCGCGGCCTCGTCGATCGAGATCTTGTTGCCGTAGTACTGCTGCAGGACCGGCGTCGCGACCTTGCTCTTCCACTCGTCGAACCCGTTGACCTTGAGGAACGGCGCCACGACGAGGTTCTTGCCGGAGGCGGTGGCCACGTCCCAGCCGTTCTCCGTGGTGGTCATCGCCGGGTCGGCGGCGGCCTTGGCGGAGGTGGGCAGCAGCCAGTCGCCCTTGGCGAGCTTGGCCTGGTTGGGGCCGTTCAGGAAGAAGGAGATGAACTTCAGCGCTTCGTCCGGGTGCTTGCTGTCGGCGGCGACGGACAGGGTCTGCGAGACCGCGCCCTGGTCGCTGGTGGTGCCCTTCAGCGGCGGGAGCGTGACCCAGTCGAAGCCCTTGGGCGCCTGCTCGACGACCTGCTGGCGCAGGTAGACGCCGACCGGCAGCATCGCGTACTTGCCGGCGAAGAAGCCGGGCAGCGGGTCGGCGGTGCCCATGCCGAGCGCCGAGGTGTCGGCGGACTTGTCCTTGTAGAGCTGGTCGTGGATGCGCTGGAGGACCTGCTTCTCCTCCGGGCCCACCTTGACGGTCGTCTTGCCGTCGGTGGTCTGGAAGAAGGTGCCGCCGAAGTTGAGCGCCAGGTTCAGCGTCTTGTTGACGGGCGACTTCATCGGCCAGGCGACGCCGTACGCGCCGCTCTTGGTCAGCTTCTTGCTGACCTCGGCGAACTCGTCCCACGTCCACGGGTTGTCGGAGGTGGGAACGCGCACCTTGGCGGCGTCGAGCAGCTTCTTGTTGGCGATGATGACCTGCGACTCCTGCAGGAACGGCACGCCGTACACGCCCTGGTTGCCCTTGCCGTCGTCGAAGGTGACGGTGTCCCAGGCGGGCTGCGGGATGTCGCTCTTGAGGTCGGCGGGCACCTTGTCCTTGAGGTCGAGCAGGTAGCCCTTGGAGGCGAAGCCCGACAGGGCCGGGGAGTCGTCGTGGATGACGTCCGGCGGGTCGCCGCCCTCGAAGGAGGTGACGAGCTGGTCGTTGACGTTGTCCCAGCTGCCCTGGACGTAGGTGACCTGGATGGTCGGGTTGGCCTTGTTCCACTCGTCGACGAGCTGCTTGTTGGCCGCGACCGACTCCTTCTGCCAGGCGAGGCTGAGGAAGTTGAGCTTGACCGGCTCCCCGGGCTTGGCGGACTCGCCGGAGCTCGCGCCGCCACCGCCTCCCCCGCACCCGGCGGCCAGCGCGACGATCGCCGCCGCCGCCAACGCGGATTTGATACGCATAAGAGCCTCCTAGCCCTTCACAGCGCCGGCCATCAGGCCGGACCTCAGCCGTCGCTGGATGATTGCGAAAAAGATCAGGCTCGGGATCGTCGCCATGAGCGACGCCGCGGCCAGCGGGCCGAGCCTGGACACTCCCTCAGGGCCGGTGAACCTCACCAGCGTCAGCGGCAGTGTCATCACATCGGGGTCCTTGAGGACCACGAGCGCGAACAGGAACTCGTTCCATGAGGAGATGAACGAGAAGAGCAGCGTCGCCACCACGCCCGGCGCGAGCAGCGGCGCGACGATGCTGATGATCGAGCGGACCCGGGTCGCGCCGTCCATGGCCGCGGCCTCCTCCAGCTCGCGCGGCACGGACCGTACGTACCCCTGCAGCATCCACAGCGCGAACGGCAGCGTGAACGTCACGTGCACGACCACCAGGCCGAACAGGGTGTTCACCAGGTCGAGCTGCTTGAGCACCATGAACAGCGGGATGATGATCAGGATGAACGGGAACACCTGGCTGACCAGCACCCACCCAAGCGCCACCCGCTTGAGCACGCCCTGGTAGCGGGCCAGCGCGTAGGAGGCGGGCAGGGAGACGGCGACCGTCAGCACAGAGCTGGACAGGGCCACGATCAGGCTGCGCAGCCCCGCGCCCACCAGGTCCTGCTCACCGAAGGCGTCGGTGAAGTTGGCCAGCGTCGGCCGGTCCGGGATCCACGTCGGATGCAGGTTGGCCATCTCCTGCGGCGTCTTGAGCGCCGTGGACAGCAGCCACACCAGCGGGAACGCCAGAAAGACCATGTAGGCCAGGAGTGCCGCGTACTGCGGGATCTTCTTCATGACGCCTCCCGCATCTGCCGCCAGAGATAGAAGCCGAGCAGGCCCAGCACGACGATCACGATCGTGACGCCCATGGTCGCCGCGTAACCGAAGAAGCCGTAGCGGAACGCCTCCTCGTAGGCGAACAGCATCGGCAGCCTCGTCCGCCCTCCGGGACCGCCCTGCGTGAGCACGTAGACGAGGGTGAACTGGTTGACGTTCCACACGAAGTCGAGCGAGGTGATGGTGACGATGACCGGCCGCAACTGCGGCAGCGTGATGCTCCAGAACTTCCGCCAGATGCCCGCGCCGTCGACCTCGCCCGCCTCGTAGAGCTCCCTGGGGATGCCCTGCAGGCCGGCCAGCAGCACGACCGTGGTCTGCGGCATGCCGCTCCAGACGCCCATGACGATGATGGCGGGCAGGGCCCAGGAGAAGTCGGCGAGCCAGTTGATGTCGGTGCCGAACGTGGTGTTCACGATCCCGGCGTCGGGGTGGTAGACCAGCCGCCACATCAGCCCGATGACCACGGGCGGCATCGCCCATGGCACCACGGCCAGCACCCGGGCCAGCCCCCTGAACCACAGTTTCTGGTTGAGCAGCAGCGCCAGTCCCAACGAGGCCAGGAACTGCAGCACGGTCACCGACACCGCCCAGATCAGGCCGATCCTGATCGACGCCCAGAAGTCCTCGTCGGCGAGCAGGGTGCCGAAGTTCTCCAGGCCGACGAAGCTGGTGACGTGGTTGCGGCCCGACTCGGCGTCGGTGAACGCCAGGCCGATGCCGTACAGCAGCGGGCCCACGCTGAACAGCAGGACCGGCACCAGCGCGGGCAGCATGAGCACCCACATCTCGCGGTTCTGCCGCGAGCCGCCCTTGCGTCGCCTGCGCCGCGGCGCCTGCGCGGGCCTGGTAGCGGTCGCCGTCGTCATGAAGACCTTCCTCCTTCGGACGCCTCGCCCGCGGTGGACGCGCGGACCACCAGGCGAGGCAGGACGGTGACCAGACGGGGCTCGCGTTCGCCGTGGCGCAGCCGGTCGAGCAGCAGTTCGGCGGCGGCCTTGCCGCGTTCGGCGGAGCCCAGCGAGACGCTGGTGAGCGACGGCCAGGAGGCGGCGGCCAGGTCGGTGTCGTCCATGCCGACCACCGCCACGTCCTGCGGCACCCGCTTGCCCGCCGCGCGCAGCACGTCGAGCGCGCCCAGCGCGATCAGGTCGTTGGCGCACATCAGCGCGTCGATGCCGGGCACCCGCCGCAGCAGCGCCGCCACCGCGCGACGGCCCTCCTCGCGGTAGAAGTCGCCGATCTCCACCAGTCGCTCGTCGTACGTCAGGCCGACCGCCTCCAGCGCCTCCCGGTAGGCGGCGCCGCGGGCGGCTCCCGGCACGGTGTCGAGCGGGCCGTTGACCATCCCGATCCGGCGGCGGCCGAGCGCGTACAGGTGGTCGATGGCGAGCCGGACACCGGTGCGCGAGTCCGCGCGTACGTTGTCGACCCGCGTCCCCTCGGGCACCGAGCCGATGATCACGACGGGCGCCCGGGCGGCGGCGAGCATCCGCAGGTGTGTCTCGGTGACACGCAGCGGGCTCATGATCAGCCCGTCGACGTAGCGCTCGCCGAGGCTGTGCAGCACGTCGATCTCGTCGGCGGCGACGGCGTCGGTGGAGTGCAGCACCAGCCGGTAGCCCGCCGCCTTGAGCACGGGCTGGATCTCCCGCAGCATGGCCAGGTACGCCGGGTTGCCGACGTCGGCCATGGCGAACGCGACCTGGTGCGTACGGCGTGACTTGAGCGATCTGGCCACGGCGTTGCGCACATAGCCGAGCTCGTCGGCGGCGGCCATCACCTTGCGCACGGTCTCCTGCCTGGTCGGCAGGCCGTTCAGCACCCGCGAGACCGAGGCGATGGAGACGCCCGCGCGCTCGGCGATCGTGGTGATCGTGGGTCCGTCGGCCAAGGCTCTCCTTCCACGCGCGTCCGATAATTCCGTAAATTTCTGTAAACGTTTACGGCGTGTGGCACATGAAACATGCACGTAACGGACGGGGTCAAGTCACGATCACATAACACCAGGTCAAGCCCCTACTGGCGCTCCAGCCCGCCTGCGGGACCGACCGACCGACGGACGGACCGACGGACGGGCGGACGGGCGGCGGGCCCGCAGGGCAGCGGGGCGGCGGGGCCGGCGGGCCAGCGGTGCGGGGCCGGCTGGCGGGGTCGTGCCCGCCCGCCGTGCCAGGTCGGGTCGGGTCAGTGCGAGTCCGCCGGGACGGGGACGGGGGCGGGGGTGCGGGTCAGGGCGCGGATGGCGGGTGTGCCCGCGAGGGCGACGGCGGCGGCCAGCAGGGCCGGGAGGATCAGCGCGACCCGGAGCGACCAGGTCTGCGCGAGGTAGCCGAGCAGCGCGGGCCCCACCAGCAGCCCGCTGTAGCCGAACGCCGTGACCAGGGCCAGCGCGCGGCCGACCCGGCTGCCCGCCGCGCCCACCGCGCTGAAGATCACCGGAATGACGGTGGCCAGCCCGACGCCCGCGAGCGCCCAGCCGGTCCACGCGCACACCACCTGGAGCCCGTCACTGGTGAGCGGCGCGCCGAGGACGAGCGCGTACCCGCAGGTGGCGACCAGTCCGGCGAGCTGGATCGTGCGCACGGAGCCGAGACGGGCCCGGATCGGATCGCCCAGCAGCCGCACGGTCGTCATGGCCACCGAGAAGATCGTGTAGGCGATCGGCGCGGCGGCGGGGTCGGTGTGCAGCACCCAGCGGGCGTGCAGGGCGGCCCAGTCGATGGCCGCTCCCTCGCTCAGGTGCCCGGCGAACGCGGCGACGCCGAGCAGCGCGACCAGCCCCCAGCGCAGCGGGCTGCTCGCGGGCGCGGCCTCGTCCCCGGCGACGTGCCGGGGCGGGTCCGGCAGCAGCAGCCGGGCCGCGGGCACGTACAGGAACGGCACCACGATCGCCGCCCCCACCAGCAGCGCCTGCGGGTCCAGCCCGGCCTTCAGCGCCCCGGCGGTCAGCGCGCCGCCGGTGGCGCCGCCCAGGCTCCACGTGCCGTGGAAGGCCGAGATGATCGGCCGGCCGTAGACGCGTTCGACCTCGACCGAGTGGGCGTTCATGGCCACCTCGGTCACCCCCAGGCCGATCCCGAACACCACGGCCAGGACGGCCAGCGCCAGGTAGGAGGGGGCGAGGGCGGGCCCGAGCAGGACGGCCGCCGACAGCGGGCCGCCGAACCAGCAGACGACCCGGCTCGACCACCGGTCCACGAGCGGCCCCGCCACCAGCATCGACACCAGCGCGCCGCACGACACCAGCAGCAGGACGCTGCCGAGCCTGGCCGGGCCGAGTTCCAGGCGGTCATTGAGCGACGGCAACCCCGCCGCCCACAGGCCCATCACCAACCCGCTGAGAAAGAAAAAGGAGAAGACTGCGATACGGGCGCGCTTGGCGTCTCTTTTGTTCACGACTAGAGCATAATAACCCGGATGAGGCGCACACAATGGTGATGAACGGTGCGACGACCACTGCCGGTCTGCGGGCGTACAACCGGGTGCGGCTGCTGCGGGCGGTCCACGACTGCGGCGCGACCCGCACCCGATCGAAGCTGACCCAGGACCTGGCGCTGGCCCGAGGCACGGCGTCGGTGCTGGTCAGCGGCCTGGTCGACGACCGGCTGCTGCACGAGGAGCCGTCGGCGGAGCACGGCAGGGGACGGCCCACGCAGGTGCCCGGCCCGCATCCCGAGGGACCGCTGGCGCTGGCCGTGGACGTCCGGGAGGACTCGTGGGAGGTCGCGGCGTGCGAGCTGGGCGGCCGGGCCACGGTGCTGGACGTGCGGCGGCACGACGGCACGCCGGAGGGGGCCCTCGGTCCGCTGGGCGAGGTGCTGCGCAGGCAGCTCGGGCGGCTCGGGTCCCGGGTGATCGGGGTGGGCGTGGCCGTGGCGGGGCCGGTGCGCGACGGCGGCCTGGTGGACGTGGCGCACCTGCGCTGGCGCTCGGTGGACGTACCCGCGCTGCTCGGCCTCGGCACCGCGATCCCGGGTGGGCCGCGAGTGGGGAACGACACGGCCTTCGCGGCCTTGGCCGAGGCGCGGCGCGGGCGCTTGCGCGGGATCGGGGTGGGGCTGCACATCCATGTGGACTTCGACCTGGGCGGCGTGCTCGTGGTGGACGGCCGCCCGCTGGAGGGGGCCGGCGGGATGGGCGCCGAGTTCGGCCACATGCCGCTCACGGGCGGCGAGGCGCCCTGCATGTGCGGCGCGTACGGCTGCTGGGGGCTGGAGGTCGGAGCGAACGCGCTCCTGCGCCACATGGGCTTGGCGTACGGCGGCGGCCAGGGCCGCGACGACGCCCGCCGCATCCTCGCCGCAGCCGATTCAGGCGCCGAGACGGGTAGCGGCCCGAAGAGGGACGCAACCGGCGGCTCAGAGAGCGGGCAGGCCCCGATCTCGGACGACCGTCCGGATGGCGGGGCGGCGCTGCGCGCGGTCGCGACGAACGCGCGAGCACTCGGACGTGGGCTGGCGGCGCTGGTGAACGCGCACGATCCGGCGGTGGTGACCCTGTCCGGCCTGGGCGTCGACCTGTATGATCGAGCGCTCCCCACCTTGATGGAGTCGTTCGGCCGCGGTCTGATGACGATCCGCGGCGAGCGGCCGCCTGTGATAGCCCCCTCGGCCCTGGGCCGGCGCGGTCCGCTGGTCGGCGCCATGGAGTCGGTGTTCGACATGTTCCTCACCGTCCCCGGCGTCGAATCCTGGCACGGCGGCGGGTAGACACCCCGCCTAAGGCAGCCGCGAGCGACCCGGCCGACGGGCTCGGCCGCGGGTTCGCGAGGCAGGGGAAGGCGCGGTTCGGCATCCTGACCTCCCGTTTTAAGGACACCCCCATGTCGTCATCGTACGTCGAGGTGCTGGTCGACGTCCCGCAGCCCCGCCTCGCCGGAGCGTCGCCGGCCCACTTTCGCCGCCCACGACACGCCCGAACGGCGAATGTGACGGATACCACGCGCAAGGGCGTAAATCACCCAGGCGATTCGTGATCTTGCGGAGGAGGCCCGGCGGCCCAGGGCCACCCGGCGGCGACCGTCGGGGGGCCGTACGACCTGGTAGAAGGGCGTTTCGGGTCCCTCTGAAGTGGCCTCTCCCCCTGAGCGGGCTACCGTGTGGAGGAACGCGTGGGCGGCGGCACAGGGGCCGGCGGCGGCATGGTCACGCGGGACGTGGCGCGCGCCGAGACGGCCGCTTCGACGTGGCACACACGCTGAGCGGGCGCTTTCCACAACACGAACCGCTGGTATCCGCCATGATTAGCCACTGCACTACGGGTTACAGAATCCCCGATCCCAAATTCCCCGAGGAGAACCGAGATGGCACTTCCCACTCTCACCCCCGAGCAGCGCAAGGCGGCTCTGGAGAAGGCCGCGGAGGCACGCGCGGCTCGCACCGCTCTGCTGGCCAAGGTCAAGGCCGGTGAGCTGTCCTTCGCGCAGCTGCTGGAGCGCGATGACGACATCGCCAAGAAGATCAAGGTGTCGCAGGCCCTGCGCGCGGTCAAGGGCGTCGGCCCGGCCAAGGCCACCGCGCTGATGGAGGAGGCCGGCGTCGACGAGAAGCGCCGTCTCGGCGGCCTGGGCGCCCAGCAGCGCAAGAAGCTGGTCGAAGCGCTCGGCTGACGACCGGGCGGCCAGGTCCGCGCGCGAAGCCGCGCGGACCGGCCAGCGCTCCCGCGAAGCCGGTCAGGACCGAAGATAGGCGAGTACGGCCAGCACCCGCCGATGCTGATCGCTGTCGTCGGCGTACAGCCCGAGCTTGCTGAAGATGCTCCTGATGTGCTTCTCCACGGCGCCGTCGCTGATGACCAGCTGCCTGCCGATGGCCGGATTGGACTTCCCCTCGGCCATCAGCCCGAGCACCTCCCGCTCGCGCGGCGTCAGCTGCGCCAACGGGTCGTCCCTGCGCCTGCGCACCATCAACTGGGACACCACCTGAGGATCGAACACGGTCCCCCCGGCGGCGACCCGCCGGAGCCCCTCCATGAACTCGTCCACGTCCACGACCCGGTCCTTCAGCAGATAGCCCACGGCCCCCCGGGCGTCGGCGAGCAGGTCGTCGGCGTAGGAGACCTCGACGTACTGCGACAGGATGAGCACCGGCGCCCCCGGGACCCGGCGGCGCGCCTCCACGGCGGCCCTGAGCCCCTCGTCGGTGAACGACGGCGGCATCCGCACGTCGACCACCGACACGTCCGGCCGGTGCTCGGCCACCGCCGCGACGAGCCCGTCACCGTCACCGACGGTCGCGACCACCTCGCAGCCGAACTCTTCGAGCAGCCTGACCAGGCCCTCCCTGATCAATACCGCGTCATCGGCCACGACTACGCGCACGGCACCTCCGCCACGATCACCGTCGGCCCGCCGTCGGGTGACTGCACGGCCAGCTCCCCGTCGACTGCGCGGAGCCGGTCGGCCAGACCGGCGAGACCGTGTCCCTTGGCGACGTGTGCGCCGCCGACCCCATCATCCCCGATGGTGAGCATGAGAATGTCACCGATGCGGATGAGCTGGATGGTGCAGATGGTGGCGCGGCTGTGCTTGGCGACGTTCGTGAGCGTCTCGGCGACGACGAAGTAGATGGCGTTCTCGACCGCGGCCTGGTAGCGCTGGACGGTCTGCACGTCGAGGTCGACCGGGATGGTGCAGCGCCCGGCGAGGGCGGCGAGGGCCGGGGCGAGGCCGCGGTCCGACAGGATGGGCGGCGCGATGCCGCGTGACAGGGCGCGCAGTTCGTCGAGCGTCTCGCGGGTGGCGTTGATCGCCGAGCTGATCGTGGCCTGCGCGGCCTCGGGGTCCTTGCGCATCTGCCGCTGCGCCCTGGACAGCTCCATGGCCAGCGAGACGAGGCGCTGCTGCGGGCCGTCGTGGATGTCGCGCTCCAGCTTGCGCAGCGCGTTGGCCTCGGCGGAGACGGCCGCGGCCCGGCCCTCCGCCAGGTCGTCGATGCGCTCCTGCAGCTCTGCGACGCCGGTCAGCAGCGCCCGGCCGAGCCCGGACCGCAGCAGCGCGGAGGCGCGCGTCATGATCGGCATGATGAGCAGGGCGACCAGGCCGAGGACGACGTAGAAGATCGAGTTCACCCAGTAGCCCCGCCCGATGCCGAGCAGCTCGGGCAGCTCGACGTTGTCGGGGATGCGCGAGGTGATGACGCCGTACAGGGGGTAGGTCAGCCCGGCGATCGGCAGCGCCCAGAACACCACGGTCAGCACGAACGACACGATGGCCAGCGGGAAGTTGAGCAACCCGTGCAGCAGGTCGAGCCATGACTGCCCGCTGGTCATCGGGTTCACCAGCCGGCGGAACCGCCCGGCCCCGGCGGGCGCGGGCTTGTAGCGGGGGCGTACCGGCGGGCGCTTGAGCACGTCGGAGAGCCAGCCGCGCTCCGCGTCCGCGAAACCACGGGCGATCATGAGAGTGCCCGCGAGCAGCGGCACACCGACCCACACGATCGCCGTGCCCACACCGGCGGCCATCCCGGCGACCAGGAGCACGAAGGCGATGACGGCCGTGGGGAAGCCGACCAGCGTGTAGCGGGTGTCCAGGAGGACACGTCTCATGAGGGAGCGCATGGCGTTCACCGTACGACGGTGCCACGCCCGGATCGACCCGGTGCGCAGGTATATGGCGGTAGGGCCTGCCCTACCTTCCTTGGTGGTGTGATCTTGCCTGGAAGAGGGCGGCTCACGGCACTGTGCCGGAGCGGTCGTGGCGGAAGTCTTGAGGCCTCACCTACTCGGATGAATCGAGGCCCCCCATGACCGCGTTGCTCGACCACCCGGCGCCCCTGCCGGAGGCCGCTGTACCGGTCCGCCCCGCCCCGGCGCGGCGGGCGGCGGTCAGGGACCCGTTCATCGACATCCTGCGGGTGTTCGGCATGGCGCTGGTGGTGCTGCAGCACTGGACGATCCCGGTGCTCACCTTCGACGGGGCCCGCCTGACGACCGGCAACGCCCTGTCGACGCCGGGGGTGTGGGTGGTGACCTGGGTCAGCCAGGTGATGCCGCTGGTGTTCTTCGCGGGCGGCGCCGCCAACGCCATCAGCTTCGGCCGGGCGGCGCACGGGGGGCCGCGGTGGCTGGCCACCCGGCTGCGCCGGCTGGCCTGGCCCCTCCTGCCGCTGGCCGCGGTCTGGATCCCGCTGCCCCAGTTGCTGGTCACTCTGGGCGTGCCCGCGCAGCCGCTGGCGGTGGGCTCGACGCTGACCGGCCAGCTCCTGTGGTTCCTCGCCGTCTACCTGATCGCGGTCACGGCCACGCCGTACATGATGCGGCTGCACGAGAGGTACGGCCTGCGCGTCCCGGTCGTCCTGGCGGCCGGGGCGGTGCTGACGGACGTGGTGCGGTTCTCGACCGGGCTGGACGCGCTGGGCTACCTCAACATCGTGTTCGTCTGGCTGGCGGTGCACCAACTCGGTTTCCGGTACGCCGAAGGACGGCTGACGCGCCCCGGGCTGATGGCGATCGGCGGATTCGGGGCCGCGGCGCTGCTCGTGGCGTTCGGCCCGTACCCGGGCAGCATGATCGGCCTGCCCGGCGCCGAGGTGTCGAACATGGCCCCGCCCACGCTGGCCATGCTGGCCGTCTCGGTCGGCCAGATCGGGCTGGCCACGCTGCTGCGGCCGTGGATCCTGCGGCTGCGGACCGAGAAGCTGCTCGCCTGGGCGGGGCCGCGCATCATGACCGTCTACCTGTGGCACATGCCGGCGCTGTTCGCGGTCACCGGTGTGGTCGTCGTCGGCCTCGGCATCGACACTCCGGCGCCGGGCGGCCTGGGCTGGTTCGCCGGGTGGCCGATCTGGTTCGGGGCGCTCTGCCTGGTGATGTGGCCGCTGCTGAGGGTCTTCTCCCGGTTCGAGGAGCCGCCCGCGCTGCCGTACGGCGAGGCCACGTGGCGCGGCACGCTCATCTCGGCGGCGCTGGTCGGCGGCGGGCTGCTGGCGCTGACCGTGGCGGGGTTCGCGCCCGGCAACACGCCGTTCCTGGCGGTTCTGGCGATCCTGGGCGGACTGCTGCTTACCGGTCCGAGGGCACGTGTGTGAGGATTCGGAAACACGGTGGTCATCCGAATCCTCGAAGAATATGGTCACATGACGCACATCCAGCCCTTGTCGGAAGCCGACCTGCCCGGTGTCGCCGAGATCTACGCGCACTACGTGACGGACTCGGTGGCCACCTTCGACGAGACGCCCCTCGACACCGAGGCGTGGCGGCTGAAGGCGGCGGCGATCACCGAGGCGGGCCTGCCGTTCCTGGTGGCCAAGGAGGGCGACCAGGTGCTGGGGTACGCCTACTGCGCGCGCTACCGCCCCAAGCCCGCCTACCGGCACACCGTCGAGGACACGATCTACCTCTCGCCCGGCGCGACCGGGCGCGGACTGGGCCGGCGGCTGCTCGGCGAGCTGATCTCCCGCGCCGCCGAGAGCGGCGCCCGGCAGATGATCGCGGTGATCGCCGACAGCGGCGATCCGGCGTCGCTGAAGCTGCACGCCGCGTTCGGGTTCGCGGAGGCGGGCCGGCTGAAGGCGGTCGGGTTCAAGCACGGGCGGTGGATCGACACCATCCTCTACCAGCTCGAACTCGCCTAGCACGGCGATATCGGACGGTCATGGGGCGCTGCCGGACCCGGTTGGGTTCGACCATCCGGCAAACTTCGGCAGGATAGAGGGTGTGAGCCTCCTCGTTGACCGCCTGCCGGAAGAGATCGACGCCGCCCCGGACGCCATTTTCGACGCGTTCGTTACCTGGAACTCCGAACGGGGGCTCACGCTCTATCCCGCCCAGGAGGAGGCGCTCATCGAGGTCGTCTCCGGGAGCAACGTGATCCTGGCCACCCCGACGGGCTCCGGCAAGAGCCTGGTCGCGGCGGGTGCCCACTTCGCAGCGCTGACCAGGGACGTCCGCACCTTCTACACCGCGCCGATCAAGGCGCTGGTGTCGGAGAAGTTCTTCGACCTGGTCTCCGTCTTCGGCACCGAGAACGTCGGCATGATGACCGGCGACGCCAGCGTCAACCCGGGCGCCCCGATCATCTGCTGCACGGCCGAGATCCTGGCCAACGTGGCGCTGCGCGACGGCGCGGCGGCCGACATCGGCCAGGTCGTCATGGACGAGTTCCACTTCTACGCCGAGCCCGACCGGGGCTGGGCCTGGCAGGTGCCGCTGCTGGAGCTGCCGAACGTGCAGTTCGTGCTGATGTCGGCGACGCTCGGCGACGTCTCGATGTTCGAGCGCGACCTGACCCGGCGCACCGGGCGGCCCACCGCGGTCGTCAAGCACGCCGAGCGGCCGGTGCCGCTGATCTACTCCTACCGGATGACGCCCCTGCACGAGACGCTGGAGGAGATGCTCCGCACCGGCCAGGCCCCCGTCTACGTGGTGCACTTCACCCAGGCCGCCGCCATGGAGCGGGCGCAGTCCCTGATGTCCATCAACATGGCGACGAAGGCCGAGAAGGAGGCCATCGCCACGCTGATCGGCGGTTTCCGTTTCACCACCCGGTTCGGCCGGGCCCTGTCCCGGCTCGTCCGGCACGGCATCGGCGTCCACCACGCGGGGATGCTGCCCAAATACCGGCGTCTGGTGGAGCGGCTGGCCCAGGCCGGGCTGCTGAAGGTCATCTGCGGCACCGACACGCTCGGCGTCGGCGTCAACGTGCCGATCCGGACCGTGCTGTTCACCGCGCTGTCCAAGTACGACGGCAACAAGGTGCGCCGCCTGCGCGCCCGCGAGTTCCACCAGATCGCCGGGCGGGCCGGGCGGGCGGGCTTCGACACCATCGGCTACGTCGCCTGCCAGGCGCCCGAGCACGACGTCGAGAACGCCAAGGCGCTGGCGAAGATCGGCGACGACCCGAAGCGGCGGCGCGGCTACGCCCGCAAGAAGCCGCCGGAGGGGTTCGTCGGCTGGAGCGAGGAGACCTTCGAGAAGCTGCAGACCGCCGAGCCCGAGCCGCTCAACTCCCGGTTCAAGGTCACCAACGCCATGCTGCTCGCGGTCATCAACCGGCCCGGCGACTGCTTCCAGGCGATGAAGCACCTGCTCACCGACAACCACGAGGACCGCAAGTGGCAGCGCCGGCACATCAGCCAGGCCATCGCCATCTACCGGTCGCTGCTCGCGGGCGGCATCGTCGAGCAGCTCACGGAGGCCGACGAGCAGGGCCGGCGGGCCAGGCTGACGATCGACCTGCAGGAGGACTTCGCGCTCAACCAGGCGCTGTCCACGTACGCGCTGGCCGCCTTCGACCTGCTCGACCACGAGTCGCCGAGCTACGCCCTCGACACGGTGTCGATCGTGGAGTCCATCCTCGACGACCCGCGTCAGATCCTGTCGGCCCAGCTGAAGAAGGCCAGGGGCGAGGCGGTCGCGCAGATGAAGGCCGACGGCATCGAGTACGAGGAGCGGATGGAGCAGCTCGCCGAGGTCATGTACCCGATGCCGCTCGAAGACCTGCTGCTCGGGGCCTACGAGACCTACCGGCGCGGGCATCCGTGGGTGGGCGACTACACGGTCAGCCCCAAGAGCGTGGTGCGCGACATGTACGAGCGGGCGATGACGTTCGCCGACTACATCCAGTTCTACGAGCTGGCCAGGTCGGAGGGCACGGTGCTGCGCTACCTGGCCGACGCCTACCGGACGCTGTCGCGCACGGTCCCCGAGCATCTCAAGACCGAGGACCTCATCGACCTGATCGAGTGGCTGGGCGAGCTGGTCAGGCAGGTCGACTCCTCCCTCATCGACGAGTGGGAGAAGCTGGCCAACCCCGAGGAGGCGCTGGAGCGCAAGGACCAGCTGGAGGCCAAGGTCCGGCCGGTCACCGCCAACACGCGGGCCTTCCGGGTGCTGGTGCGCAACGCGATGTTCCGCCTGGTCGAGCTCTGCGCCATCGAGAAGGAGGACGAGCTGGCGGAGCTGGCGCCCGACGTCGACTGGGGCGCGGCGCTCGACGCCTACTACGCCGACCACGAGGAGATCTTCACCGACGCCGACGCGCGGGGTCCCGCGCTGCTGCGCATCGAGGAGGAGGACGGCCTGTGGAAGGTGCGTCAGACCATCAAGGACCCGGCCGGTGACGGTGACTGGGGCATCGACGCGCAGATCGACCTGGCCGGCTCCGACGAGGAGGGCCGCGCGGTGGTGCACGTGCAGGGCCTCAACAGGCTCTGACGAAATAAGCCGTGTGCCGGAGCGGACTGGCAAGGGCGCCCCGGCACACGCCTGTCATCTAAGTCTCCGACAGCCAAGTTCGTCATCGCGTCATAGCAATGTCTCAAGATCGAGACATTCGGCGGATTGTCCGAGATCTCGCACCACTTCGCTCGCGGATCATGGGACAAAATAGACGAATGAGCGACGGAGAGAACAGGCGGGTGCTCGGCCTGCTCGCCCAGGACGACACGCTGCGGGCCTTCGCCTCCCTGGTCCTCGGCGCCACCGACGGACTGTCGCCGAAGGTCCTGGCCCGGCTGGCCGCCGGTGGGCTGGCCGTACAGGAGGAGGACGGCAAGTGGCGGGCGGCGCCGGAGAAGTTCCGTGAGCTGCTCCGGGCGCGGGCCGCCGAGCCCGAGCCCGAGGTGAGCGCCGAGGAGCGGCTGCTGCAGACGTTCCTGGTGGACGGGCGGCTGAAGAGCATGCCGATGAAGCACGAGAAGCGGGTCGTGGTGCTCCGCTACATCTCGCGGGTGTTCGAGCCCGGTGTCCGCTATCCGGAGAAGGACGTGAACGTCGCGCTGCGGGCCTTCCACGATGACTACGCGGCTCTGCGCAGGTATCTGGTGGACGAGTGCCTGCTGTCCAGGGAGGACAACGTCTACTGGCGCAGCGGCGGCCCGGTGGAGCTCTAGCGCTGCAGGTTGCTGGTCCAGGCGTCGATCTTGGCCTGCCACCGCGCGGGGTCCTCCGGCCGGCCGGGGACGCCCGGCCGGGTCTGCCAGGGCAGCGGCCCCGGCTCCTGCCGGTACTCCACCCCGATCGCGGCCAGCCGCGGCAGGTGGGCCGCCAGCCGCAGGCGGAAGTCGGCCAGGTCCCGGGCGGGCGGGCTCCACACCGTCTCCGCGAACGCCGCCACCCGCGGGAAGGCCATGTAGTCCAGGCGCCGGTTGGAGTCGATCAGCTCGGTCCAGAGACCGCACTGCGACCCGAGGACCCGCTCCCCTGCCGGATCGTCGCGCAGCTCCTTCGGGACCGGGTCGAAGGCGTACACGTCCTCCAGCGTCAGCACGGTCCCGAACGGCACCGGCTCGTCCTCCCCCGGCCCTTGCCGGTAGTCGAAGTAGACGGAGGTGTTCGGGCAGGTGATCACGTCGTGCCCGGAGCGGGCCGCCGACACCGCCCCCAGGTCGCCGCGCCAGGAGGCCACCACGGCGCCCGGCGCGAGCCCGCCTTCCAGGATCTCGTCCCAGCCCACCAGCCTGCGTCCCCGCGCGGCCAGGTACGCGTCGAAGCGGTGGATGAACCAGCTCTGCAGCTCGTCCTCGTCCCGCAGCCCGAGCTCACCGATGCGGCGCTGCGCGGCGGGGCTGGCCCGCCACTGGTCCTTGCGGCACTCGTCGCCGCCGACGCACACGTACGGGCTCGGGAACAGCTCCAGCACCTCGTCGAAGACGTTCTGGAAGAACGCGATCGTGCTGTCCTCGACGTTCAGCACGTTCACGCCGACGCCCCACGTGGTGCGCACCTCCAGCGGGGTGTCGAGGTTGCCCAGCTCGGGGTAGGCGGCGATGGCGGCCTGGGTGTGGCCGGGCAGGTCGATCTCCGGCACGACCGTGACGTACCGCCGCGCCGCGTAGGCGACGATCTCCCGCAGGTCGTCCTGCGTGTAGTAGCCGCCGTGCGGGCGGCCGTCCATGGCGCCGTTCCAGCCGGTCTGGCTCTCCGTGCGCCAGGCGCCGACCTCGGTCAGCCGGGGGTAGCGCTTGATCTCGACGCGCCAGCCCTGGTCGTCGGTGAGGTGCAGGTGCAGCACGTTGAGCTTGTGCAGCGCCATCAGATCGATGAAGCGCAACAAATCATGCTTGGTCATGAAATGTCGGGCGACGTCGAGGATGCAGCCGCGCCACCCGAACCTCGGCTCGTCCTCGATCAGGACGGCGGGCAGCACCAGCGGCTCCCCCGCCGCCGCCTTCCTGAACGCGGCGGCCGGGAGCAGCTGCCGCAGCGTCTGCGCCCCGTAGAACACCCCCGCAGGGCCGCCACCCTCGATCACGACGCCGTCGTCGGCCACGCTCAGCCGGTACGCCTCGGGTGACAGCTCGTCGTGGAGCCGGAGAGTGATCGTTCCCGAGCCCGGTCCCGGCAGCAGTTCGCCGCCGGTGACCGGGCTCAGCTCGCCCCGCAACCAGGAGGCGACGCCGGTGAGCGCCGGCTCCGCGGTCAGAGCGGTGTCCCGATCGAGGACGAACCGCCCCTGCCGGACCTCGTACCGGACGGGCTTGGGAACGATCATGAGCTCTCTTCCTACTGGCAGGTTATGGAGGCGTCGGCGAAGTCGGCGTGGTCCGAGGTGGCGTTGTCGCCGCCGTTGGTCGCGACCAGCCGGACGTACGTGGCGCCCTTCACCGACGCGGTGACCTTCCTGGCCGGCTGCGCGCCGGTCACGATGCCCGAGTGGGCGACCCGGCCGCCGTCAGCCCAGACTTCGAGGTCGGCCGACCCCGCCGCGCCCACCTCGTCGTCGATCCCGGCCTGGAACTCGACGGTCGAGCAGCGGCCGGCGGTGTAGAACTCGATGTCGGCGGGCGCGTGAGCACCGAGCCCCTTGGCGTAGCGAACCCCCTCGATGGTGATCGGCTTGCCGTCTCCGGCGGCCTTCTCGCCGTTGCTGGTGTCCTTCTCGACCGGGCCGAAGTAGTTCGCGACGCGGGTCCAGGGCAGGTCGCTCAGGTACGTACGGCCGGATCCTGGCGCCCGCGCGACCTTGACGACGGCGGTGGCCGTGGACTTGGCGGCTGTCGCGGTGATCTCGTAGTCCTTGAGCTCCGCTCCGGCGGGCGGCGTGACCCCCCACTTCACGGTGAACGTCTCGCCGCCGTCCAGCCGCCCGGTCCTGGTGGCCGTCCGCGCCCTGGCCCGCCACCCCTCCGGTACGGCCAGCGCCACCTCGACGTCGCGCAACCGGTCCGTGCCCCCGGTGTTGGTGACCCTGGTGACGACCTCCCGCTCCACGCCCGGCTCCAGCACGGACGGGTGGTCCTCGCCCAGGACCGCGGCCGGGTCCGTCTCCACCAGCACGGCGGGCGGGGCCTGCTCCCGGCTCACGCTCACCCGGTACAGCACGGACCCGTGGGCGGGCACCTGGGCCGCCAGGTCGCCCGCCGTGGTGGTGACCGCGCCGGTCCACAGCTCCTCGACGCGGTAGCGGGCGGGCTTCAGCCGGGTGGAGATCGTCGCCGCCCGGTCGCTCTCGTTGAACAGCAGGATCGCCTGATCCCCGTTCGCCAGGGGCTTGGACAGCACGTGGTACCAGCCGTCGGACGTCACGAACCGGCCCTGGACGCCCAGCGCGTCCTGGTCGACGGCGATCACCTTGGGGTTGGCGACGATCGCCGGCGGCGCCTTGGCCGGGTCGGACTGGAGGATGAGCGGGGAGGCGCCAACCGCCCAGAGGCTGACCTGGGTGCGGTACTCGGCGTCGGTCATGCCGCCCCGGCCCGCCTGGATCAGGTCGGGGTCCGCCCAGCTCCCGGGGCCCGCGTACTCGGCCCTGAGCTGGTTGAACTCCCAGATGTCGACCATGGTCGGATAGCTGTCGGAGATGGGCTTGTTGTAGACGTTGGTCCGCCAGGTGGTGGCCTTCGTGTCCTTGCCCCAGAGCCACGGCACGGTGCTGCCGTCCTCGTTGTTCATGGCGAACGCGATCGCGTCGCCGAGCGCCTGGCGCATGCGCGGGTAGAGGGTCTGGGCGATCTGCTGGACGTTCTGGCCGGGGAAGTCGGCGGCCGGGATGTTGCACCAGTCGTACTTGACGTAGTCGACGCCCCAGCCCTTGACCTGCTCGGCGTCGGCGGCCTCGCTCTTGTAGGAGCCGGGGCCGCCGCCGGAGCACGCCTTGGTGCCCGCCGACAGGCTCAGGCCGAGCTTGAGCCCCTTGCCGTGCAGGTAGTCGGCCAGCGCCTTGACGCCGGAGGGGAAGCGAGTGGCGTCGGGGGCCAGGGCTCCGCCGGTGCGCTGGGCGGCCAGCCAGCAGTCGTCGATGATGACGTGGCGGTAGCCGGCCGGGGCGAGCGGGGCCAGGGCGTCGGCCGCCTGCCGTACGGACGCCTCCGAGACCGAGCAGCCGAGTGAACGGCTGCTCCAGCCCATCGGCGGGCCGCTCACGGCGGCACCCGAGGCGGGTAATGGCACGAAGGGCAGGGTGAGGAGGGCCGCCGCGAGGGCGGCCGTGGTTGTGCGCATGGGGGTCCCGTCAGGCTGGGTGGAGCGCCGGGTCGCCGGGCTCGATGACGAAGGAGCCGGAGGTGTAGGCGGGGGCGTAGGGCTCGGTGACGCGGGAGAGCGAGCGGAAGTCGACCTTCATCTCGCGCTCGGTGAGCTTGGCCCGAACGTAGCCGCGGCGGCCGTTGAAGAACTTCACGTGCGGGTTCTCGTTGAGCAGCACCTGCGTGTTGGGGTACTCGTCCAGGCCGTTGCCGGCGCTGGTGACCGAGGTGGTGACGAGTTCGACGGCGACCGACTTGGACGACGGGTCCTGGTAGTCGCGCTTGATCTCGCCCGCCCAGTGCGAGTGCACGTCGCCGGTGAGCACGACGCCGTTGCGCTTGTAGTCGTCGATGGCGGCGGCCAGGCGGTTGCGGGAGGCGACGTAGCCGTCCCAGCCCTCGTTGGAGTAGCCCTTGCCCTCGCCGTTGGTCCAGTCCATCTCCATGAAGAAGACCTGCTGGCCGAGCAGGTCCCAGGTGGCCTTGGAGCCGCGCAGCTCACCGTCGAGCCAAGCTTCCTGGGCGGCGCCGAGGATGGTCCGGTTGGGGGCGAAGCGCTCCTGGCAGTCGGCGCCGACGGTGCCGCTCTTGCCGGTGCAGGCGTAGATGTCGCGGTACTGCCGGGTGTCTAACAGGTGCAGGTTGGCGATCGCGCCCCAGCGGATGCTCCGGTACAGCTTGAGCGACGACCCGTTCGGCTTCTGGGCGCGGCGCAGCGGCATGTTCTCGTAGTAGGCCTGGAAGGCGTCCGCCCGGCGCTTGAGGAAGGGCGGGTCGGGCTGCTCGGGCACGTCGCCGGCCCAGGCGTTCTCGATGTCGTGGTCGTCCCACACCACCACCCAGGGGGCGATGGCGTGCGCCAGCTGCGACTCCGGGTCGGCCTTGTGCTGGGCGTGCCTGAGCCGGTATCCGGCCAGGTCGAAGCACTCTCCCCCGGCCTGGTCGCGCACCGGGTACTTGTAGTCGCCGTACTCGTAGATGTAGTCGCCGAGGAAGGCGATCAGGTCGGGCTGGTCCTCGGCCATCCGGCGGTACGGGGTGAACCAGCCGGTCTGGTAGTCGGCGCAGGAGGTGAACGACAGGTTGAGCGCGCGGCCACGCGTGCCGCGGGCTGGGGTGGTCAGGGTGCGGCCCACCGGGGAGAGCTCGCCTGCCGCCTTGAAGCGGTAGAAGTACTCGGTGCCGGGGTTCAGGCCGTCGAGCTCGACGTGGACGCTGTGGGCCGCCTGCGGCCCGGCGAGCTCGACGCCGCGGCGTACGACATGGCGGAAGTTCTCGTCCTTGGCGAGCTGCCATTCGACGGGGACGGGACGCGACGGCATGCCGCCGAGCCCGTCGAGGGCCACGGGGTCCATGGCCAGGCGGGTCCAGAGGACCACGCCGTCGGGGGCCGGCTCGCCGGAGGCGACGCCGAGCTGGAAGGGGTCGGAGATCGGGGCACGGCGGGCCGCCGCGCGCACGGGTGAGGCACCCAGTGCGGCGGTCAGTCCCAGTCCGGCGCCCCCAGCGAGGAGTGAGCGCCGGCTGATCATTTGACGGTCGCGTTCCCTTCCGTGACGGCCTGGTCCGCGGCCTGCTTGGGGTCGAGCTTGCCGAGGTACATCTCGTTGAAGATCTGGTTGAGCTTGGTCTCGAAGCCGGTGAACCCGGTGGTGACGGGCAGCGGGAACGTGGTGCCCTTCGACTCCTCGACGAACGGGGAGACGTCGATCTGCTTGGTCTTCTGCCAGTAGTCGACGTAGCCCTGGGTGAGGCCGTTGAGCGCGGGCAGGATGTAGCCTTCGGCGGCCATCAGCTTCTGCGGCTCCTCGGTGCCGAGGTAGGCGGCCAGCTTCATCGCCTCCTGGGGGTGCGCGCTCTTGGCGTACACGGCCTCCGACAGGCCGTTGAGGTTGACCGCGCGGCCGGCCGGGCCCTCGGGCATGAGGGCGACGCCCACCTCGAAGTTCGCCTCCGGCGCGACGTACGGCAGCAGCGCGTTGTTGGCCGGGAACATCGCCACCTCGCCCGCCTTGAACATGTCGGTGACCTTGCCGGTCGGCGGGTTCGTCTGGGTCGCGGGCGGCGAGACGTGGTACTTGTTCACCAGGTCGACGCCGAACCGCAGGGCCCGCACGGAGGCGTCGTCGTTGAAGGTGTACTTGCCGAACGGCTTGTCGAGCAGCTTGCCGCCGTTGGAGTTGACCCAGTTCATCCACTGGGTCTGGTAGTGGTTCCAGGAGGCGAAGCCGTAGGTCTTGACCTTGGCCGGGTCGAAGCCGGGGTCCTCGGGGTGCTTGCCGGCCGCGTCCACGGTCAGCTTGCGCGCGGTCTCAAGGAACGTGCCGGAACCGTCGGGCTTCCAGGTGAGACTGGCCGGCATCTCGACACCGGCCTTCTTGAACAGATCCTTGTTGTAGAGCAGGCCGACGATGCCCCAGTCCTTGGGAACGCCGTACAGCTTGTCCTGGTAGGTAAACGACCCGACCACCGTTGGATGAAATTTCGTGGTGTCGAGCTTGAGGGGCGACATGTCGGCCAGGACGCCCTTGGTGACGAACTCGGGGAACTGCGACGGCGTCATCCAGAACACGTCCGGCGCCGTGCCGGCCACCGCGTCGGCGGTGAGCTTGGTCCAGTACTCGTCGTACGGCATCAGCTCGATCTTGACGTCGATGTTCGGGTTGGCCTTCTCGAAGGCCGCCATGACCTTGTCGTAGCCCACCTTCTGCTGGTCGTCCCAGAGGCGGTAGGTCAGGGTGACCTTGCCGTCGCCGCCGGTGTCACCTCCGCCGCCCGAACCACAGGCGGTCAGGGTGAGCGTGGCGGCGGCCAGCAGTGTCACGGCATGGCGGAGCTCGCGTATGCGGGGGGATCGCATATGACCTCTCTTATTTGAGGCCGGTGAGGACCACCGACCGGACGATGTACTTCTGGAAGAAGATGAAGATCGCGATCATCGGCACCAGCGCGATCAGGCCGCCGGCCATCATGAGGTTGTAGTCCACGCCGATGCCGGAGTTGAGGGTGGCGAGGGCGACCGTCATCACCTTGGTGTCGTCACCGCTGGTGATGATCAGCGGCCAGAGGAAGCTGTTCCACGACGAGATCACCGTGATGATGGTCAGCGTGCCGATCGCGGGGCGGCACAGCGGCAGCAGGATCCGGGTGAGGATCTTCAGCGGCCCGGCGCCGTCGATCCGCGCCGCTTCTTCGAGCCCGGCGGGCAGCCCGCGGAAGAACTGCCGCATCAGGAAGATCCCGTACGGCGTGCCCAGCACGTACGGCGCCAGCAGGCCGTACCACGTGTTGACCAGGTGCAGCTCCCGCATGATCAGGAACAGCGGGATCATCGTGACGGCGCTCGGCACCATCATCGTGGCCACGTACAGCCAGAAGAGCACCTCGCGCCCGCGGAAGCGCAGCCGCGCGAACGCGTAGGCGGCGAACGTGGTGAACACCAGCTGGCCCAGCGTGAGCAGCGTGGTCATCACGACCGTGTTGAGAAGGTAGTGGGGAAACTCGCCGCCAAGGAGCTTGGTCAGGTTGGCCGTGGTCGGCGGCAGGCCGGGCACCCACGGCTCGGTCGAGTTGAGCTGGCTCTGGGTCTTGAGCGCGGTCAGCACCACGAGCAGATAGGGGAAGACGGCGACGAAGGCGCCCAGGGTGAGCGTGCCGTAGAGCAGGATGCGCTTGGTCATGTCGTCCTTCAGCTCATGTCATAGGTGGTGCGTTTGCCGAAGAACCTGACCTGCACCAGCGTCACGCCCAGGATGATCGCGAAGAGCAGCATCGACAGCGTCGAGGCGTAGCCGAAGTCGAACTCCCTGAACGCCGTCTGGAAGATCTTGAAGTTGATGACCTCGGTGCTCTGGCTCGGCCCGCCGTTGGTCATCACGAAGACGGTGTCGAAGACCTGGAAGGCGCCGATCAGGTTCGTCACCATGACGAAGAACATCGTGGGGTTGAGCAGCGGCAGCGTGACCCGCCAGAACCGCTGGCGCGGGGTGGCGCCGTCGGTGGCGGCGGCGTCGTAGAGCTCCTTCGGGATGCCCTGCAGCCCGGCCAGGAAGAACAGCATGTTGTAGCCGGTGTGCTGCCAGACGTTGACCAGGGCGACGGCGGGCAGGGCCCAGGTGGCGTCCGACAGCCAGTCGGGGCCGGTGACGCCGATCAGGGCCAGCGCGCTGTTGATCGCGCCGTCACGCGGGTCGAAGATCCAGTTCCAGACCAGGCCCATGACGATCGGGGTGGCCATCCACGGCACCACGAACAGCGAGCGGAACACCCTGACGCCCTTGATCCGCTGGTTGAGCAGGAGGGCGAGCACCAGGGCCAGGACCGTCTGCAGGGGGATGCAGAGCAGCACGTACCCGACGGTGATCCACAGGGAGTGCCAGGACTGCCCGTCCCCGGCCAGGCGGCGGTAGTTGTCCAGCCCCGCGAAGGTCGGGGGCGACAGGAGCTCCCAGTGGAAGAAGCTCAGCACGAAGACGATGACCATCGGCAGCAGCAGGAAGGCGAGCACGCCCAGCAGACTCGGGCCGATGAACAGGTAGGCGTGCCAGTCGCGCCGCCACCTCACGACGGATCCGTCCTGGTGGGGACCATCAGGCGCCGGGTCGTCTCCAGGCCCCAGTCGTCGAGCGTCTCGATCGGGTCGCTGGAGCCGCGCAGGCCGCCGGTGCTCTCGATGTGGGCGGCCCACTCCTGCCGGGCCTCCACCTCGGGGCGCAGGATGATGCAGTCGGGGTCGTTCACCCACCAGCGGGCGTGCAGGAACTCGCGGGCCGCGCCGGTGAGCCGGGCGCCCAGCTGCGACGGCTGGCTGATGTCGCCCGACCTGGGGTGCAGGACGGGGGCGATGTCCGGGCTGACCCGCATGATGTCGATCAGGCCGAGGCTGGGCAGCATGGGCGCGCCGCAGCCGTGCAGGGTGGCGTCCGGGCCGGCGCCCTCGCGGATCAGCTCCAGTCCGCGCCGGTAGGCGGCGATCGGGTCGAGGTCCTCGTGCCTGCCGCCCGCCAGCGCCCCGGCGTAGAGGTAGTCGAGCTTGAAGTGGCTGATGCCGTACGCGCTGAAGGTCCGGAAGACGTCGATCAGGTGGGCGGCGGCGTCCGGGTGGGTGACGTCGAGGACGGCCAGGTCCTGGTCCCACATGTGGCCCGCGTGGGCGCCGCCGACCAGCCAGTCGGGGTGCTCGCGGAAGATCTGGCTGCGGTGGCCGACCAGGAAGGGGGCGGTCCAGACGCCGGTCCGCCTGCCCGCCTCGCCCAGGGTTTGCGCCACTCCGCGCAGCGAGCCGAAGCCGGGACGCGGGTCGAGCCAGTCGCCGATCTCGGCCTCGTAGCCGTCGTCGATGAGGAACATGTCGGCGCCCAGGGCGTGCCGCTCCGACAGGCGCAGGTTGTCCAGGACGTCCTGCTCGGTGACCTTGCCCCAGTAGCCGTACCAGGTGCACCACATGGGCGGGACCGCCGGGAACGCGGCGGGCGCGTACCCCTCGGCCATGCCGTCCGCCCACTCCTCCAGTGACGCGCCGACCTGGTGGCGTACGGGACCGTTCGCGCTCACGATCAGCCGGCCGCCCTCCTCGCGCGCCCGGATGGAGGGCACCTCCAAGGGGTTCGGCGCGGACCACAGCTCCAGCGGCGCGCCGCCGCCGGGGTCGATCGCGAGCAGGCCCTCACCCTGGAACACGCCGGCGGGCACCGGGGTCTCGGGGCGGTAGCAGAGGATCTGGATGTTGCCGTCCGCGGGCCTGGGCGGGGTCTCGCCGAGGCGGTAGGCACCGGTGGGGCTCCATGACTGCCAGCCGTGCTCGAAGACCCGGGCCTCGCCTGGCTGATGGACGACCTCGCCCACGTCTGCGAACGACATCAGACCCTCTATTCCTGTTGATCTACTTACGAAGGAGCGCTTCATTAGTAGCACCACGGGTTCACAGGGGTCAATGCCCGATCTCGCACAGAAGTGCCGGTGCTTAAGCAGAAACGAACGCTGGCATAATGGTGAGTTACAGAGGACACCTACATTAGGGACGGCGATGGCGAACCTCCGCGGCGGCGACCTGTCCCGGCTCAGGCAGCTCAACTCGCTGACCGCGATACGGGCGCTGCGCGGGGCCGGTCCGCTCACCCTCTCGGCGCTCGCCGAGCGGACGGGGCTGTCGCGGCCCTCCATGAAGGAGGTCGCCGACGAGCTCATGGAGCTGGGCTGGGTGGAGGAGGTGCCGCCTTCGCCGGGCACGATGGGCCGGCCGGCCCGCCGCTACCGGTTCCGCGCCGACAGCGGCTGCCTGGTCGGCATCGACATAGGCGGGCACAACGTACGGGCCGCGCTGTCCGACCTCGACGGCGAGATCCTGGCCGAGACCCGGCAGCCCGTCCTGCCCGGCGCGCCGCTGGAGGAGCGTCTGGCCGCCATAGACCGCGCGGTCTCCGGCTGCCTGGCGCTCAGCGGCAGGACGGCCACGGACCTCTGGACGGTGGCCGTCGGCACGACGGGCGTGCTCACGCCGGAGGGCCGCGTCGCCTTCTCGGCCGCGATCCCCGCCTGGACGGGCCTCGATCTGGCGGGCAAGCTGCGCGAGATGTTCTCGTGCCAGGTGCTGATCGAGAACGACAGCCGCCTGGCCGCACTGGCCGAAGCCCGGCGCGGCGCCGCCCAGGGGGCTCGGGACGTGGTGTTCCTACACGTCGGGCGGCGCATGGGCACCGGACTCATCATCGACGGCAAGGTGCACAGGGGCTTCGGCGCCGCCGCCGGCGAGATCGTCATGCTGCCGGAGGCCCGCTGGTACGACGCCCCCGAACACCTGAACGGCTGCGAGGTCGTGCCCGAGGGCACGGCGCCCGAGGACGCGGCCGGCTACACGCTGGCGGCGGCCCGCGACGGGCATCCCGTCGCCCTGGCCGCCGTGGACCGCTACGTGGACGACCTCGCGGTGGGCACGGCGGCCATGGTGCTGGTGCTGGACCCGCAGATGGTGGTGCTGGGGGGCGGCTTCTCCCGCTCGGCCGACGTCCTGCTGGCGCCGCTGCGGGAACGGCTGGAGCGGGCGTGCATGCGAATGCCGGAGGTACGGGCGTCGACGCTGGGGGACGAATGCGTGGTGATGGGCGCCATCGACTACGCCGCCGACCACCTGAGCCGCGAGCTGTTCACCTCCGACGCCCCTCTCACTCCGATGCGCTAGGCGTTTGGCCTTAGGCGGGAGCGGAAGTCGCGGGGCGGCATGCCGTACTCGTGGCTGAAGGCCCGGCTGAAGTGGAACGGGCTGACGAAGCCCGACGCCGCCGCGACCTGGCCGACGTCCATGTCCGTCACCTCCAGCAGCCGGGCCGCGTGCTGGATCCGCGCCCGGCGTACGGCGCGCATGGGCGTGTGGCCGGTCTCGGCCGTGAACAGATGCGCGAACCGGGACGGCGACAGGGCGACGGCCCTGGCCAGGGAGGCGACCGAGTGCTGCGCGCCCGGTTCGGCGGCGATGAGGGCGAGTGCCCGGTGGACCCGCGCATCCCCGCGCTCCTCGGCGCGCCGGGCGTCCCCGGACGGCCGAGCGGAGGCGGTGGCCAGCAGGATCACCTCCTCGACGGCGTTCAGCACCAGGTCCCGTGCGGGACCTGAGACGGCGACGGCGGGCGCGTACTCGCGCGGGGGCCGGACGGCGGCGGGGCCGATCGTGGGTGGCAGCCAGCGGGCGTTTCTGGAGGCGCGGTCGAAGGCCTCGTCGATCTGGTCGCGGGTCGGCTGGGGAACGCCTTGGACCAGGTGGCAGCCCGTGGCCCGGGCGTACTCACCGAGCCACCCCAGCCAGGCCGGGCGCGGCTGGAAGTGCGCCCACCAGAAGCGCCACCGCTCCGCCCCCGGCGCCACCCGGTAGTGCTGCGCGGCGCCGGACCCGAGCACCACCAGATCCCCCGGCCCGGCCGTGAACGACACCCCCGCCTGCTCGACCAGCCCCGCCCCGTCCTGCGTCCACATGAGCAGCCAGCTCGGCGACCCGGTGACGCGCCGCGTGACGTACCCGGGCCGGTTGTCGAAGTGGCCCACGATCGTCAGCTCGGCAGCAGGAACAGACATTTCCTCAGCGGTCATAGGCATACCGTTCACCGATCCGGCTCCTTAGCGTGAAGGTATGAGGCTCACAGACTTCCATGATCGAGGGTTTGTCCTGGTACCCGGTCTCCTGGCCGCAGACGAGGTGGCGGAGCTGCGGGAGGAGTTCATGGCGTTGCACGCCGGCGGGCCGATCCCCGGCCACTTCACCCCGAAGCCACAGGAACCCGGCGGGCCGTACGACATCCTGCGGGACTATCCGCGCATCATGCACCCTCACCAGGTCAACGACGTCGCGCTACGGTACCTGCTCGACGCCAGGATCGCCGCCGTACTCCGCGACCTGCTCGGCGAAGAGCCGATAGCAGCCCAGAGCATGTTCTACTTCAAGCCGCCCGGCGCGCGCGGGCAGGCACTGCATCAGGACAACTTCTACCTGCGGGTCGAACCGGGCACGTGCGTGGCCGCCTGGATGGCGCTGGACCGCGTCGACCGCGCCAACGGCGGGCTGGAGGTGGTGCCCGGCACGCACCTGATGGACCTGTTCTGTCCCGAGGAGGCCGACAGCGACGTCTCCTTCACCAAGGATTACGTCCCGCCGCCGCCGGGCCTCGAACGCGTGCCGGTCGACATGGAACCGGGCGACGTGCTGTTCTTCAACGGCAGCCTGGTGCACGGCTCCGAGCCGAACAGCACGGCCGACCGGTTCAGGCGCAGCTTCATCTGCCATTACACGGGCCGTTCCGCCGAACGCATCTCCGCGTACTACCCGACGCTCACGATGTCGGGCGACCCGATCCAGCTCCAGCCCGCCACCGGCGGCGGACCCTGCGGCACTGAGGCCGTCGGCCCGCACTGAAGCCGCGCTGAGCCGCGCTGAGCCGCGTTGAGCCGCGTTGAAGCCGCGTGGGTCAGCCGCCGGAAATATCCGATTCAGCGTCTGAAGGCACGACACAGTCCCACGGGTCGTCCAGCCAGCCGTCCGGCAACTGCACCTTGCCGCGCTCGCCCGACTTCCCGCGCGGGGTGTCGGTGTTGGACGGCCACGGCTGGTCGTGCTCCAGCTTGGCCAGCCCTTCGCGCAGGCCGTCGAGCGACTCGGCGGTGGCCAGTTCGCGGCGCAGCTCGCCGCCGACCGTGAACCCCTTCAGATACCAGCCGACGTGCTTGCGGAAGTCGGCGATCGCGTAACGCTCGATGTCGAAGCACTCGGTGAGCCCCTCGGCGTGCCTGGCCATCATCGCGGCCACCTCGCCGAGGCTCGGCCGTACCCGCTCCGGACTGCCGTTGAACGCGTTCTCCAGATCCCGGAACAGCCACGGCCGGCCCAGGCATCCGCGCCCCACGACCACGCCGTCGCACCCGGTCTCCGCCACCATGCGCAGGGCGTCGTCGGCGCACCAGATGTCGCCGTTGCCCAGCACCGGCACCTCCGGCACCGCCTCCTTCAGCCGGGCGATCGCGTCCCAGTCGGCCACGCCGCCGTAGTGCTGTTTGGCCGTGCGGGCGTGCAGGGCGATCGCCGCGACCCCCTCCTCGACCGCGATCCGGCCGGCGTCCAGGTAGGTGAGGTGATCGTCGTCGATGCCCTTGCGCATCTTCATCGTGACGGGCAGCGGGCCCGCGTTCGCGACGGCCTCGCGCAGGATCCGCCGCAGCAGGTTCCGCTTGTACGGCAGCGCGGAGCCGCCGCCACGCCTGGTGACCTTGGGGACGGGGCAGCCGAAGTTCAGGTCGATGTGGTCGGCCAGGTCCTCCTCGGAGATCATCTTGGCCGCGCGCCCCACCGTGCCCGGGTCGACGCCGTACAGCTGGATGCTCCTCGGCCGCTCCGACTCCGCGAACCTGATCATCCTGAACGTCTTGGGGTTGCGCTCCACGAGCGCCCGCGTCGTGATCATCTCGCACACGAACAACCCGGCGCCCTGCTCGCGGCAGAGCACCCTGAACGACGCGTTGGTGATGCCCGCCATCGGCGCGAGCACGACCGGCGGCCACACCCCTATCGGTCCAATCTTCACTCAGTCAGTTGTAGCGCAGGTCAGGCCCTGACGGGTATTCGCGGATAGGCTGTGAACTGGCATCTAGTGGGGAGGGGACGGATGCTTCTGCGAGTACGCATCGCACTGCCCGACCGGCCAGGTTCGCTGGCACAGATCACCAGCGTCCTCGGCGGCGTCGGAGCCGACATCACCCAGTTCACGGTTCTCGACAGGGGGGCGGGGCGGGCCGTCGACGACATCACGGTCTTCTGCCCCGAAGGCACCCCCAAGCAGACGCTCCTCAAGAGCCTGCAGAGCGTGGCCGACGTGACGGTCGAAGGCATCTGGACCACCCGCGAGGCCCCGGGCACCTACCCGGAGCTGGAAATTCTCAAGTACATCACCACGGCGGGCGACCGGGCGCTGACCACCCTGGTCGACTCGCTGCCGGTCCTGTTCAGCGCCGACTGGGCGGCCACGGTCGCCGAACGGGGTGTCATCTACGCGAGCTGGCGCGCGCCACAGCACGTGGCGCTGCCGCAGGCCATACCAGCGCGCCCCATGGCGATCACGCTCGACGGCGACCTGCACGTCATCCACGCCCCGCTGCCACCCCTGGCCCTCACCCTCATCCTGGCCAGGAGCGACGGCCCGGCCTTCCACCGCATCGAGGTGCACCGCCTCACCCGCATCCTGGAGATCTTCCTGAGCCTGCCCGCCACGGAGCGGAGCGTGGCTCGCCAGCTCCGCAAGTAAGCATCCACTCGGAAAACCCGCTAGAGTTATGGGGCAACGCGGAAGTGGCTCAGTGGTAGAGCATCACCTTGCCAAGGTGAGGGTCGCGGGTTCGAATCCCGTCTTCCGCTCGGATTGGCGACTCGGTGGAGTGGCCGAGAGGCGAGGCAGCGGCCTGCAAAGCCGTCCACACGGGTTCAAATCCCGTCTCCACCTCCAAGGACGATTAGCTCAGCGGGAGAGCACTTCCCTGACACGGAAGGGGTCACTGGTTCAATCCCAGTATCGTCCACCACGCTAGTCACAGCCCCAGCTCACGGCACACGCCGGGAGTCTGGGGCTTCTTGTTGTGCCCCGCATGGTCGTGTCGGTGGCCAGTGCAGTCGATTGAAGCTTCTGACTCTGCGTAAATATCCCTGTCGATGCCCATACGTCCTGGTTGAGGCCTTCGTTATGCCTCGACGGAATCGTCGGTCGACCACCGCTTGATGCGCTATCTCCAGTGTTTGCGGTATTTTTGGGGAAAATGATCTAGGCGATGGAGGCTGTTGATGACGCAGCAGGACGCGATCGGGCCTGGCGGCATCGACGTCACCAGGCCGAGCGTCGCCCGGATGTACGACTACTACCTGGGCGGCAAGGACAACTTCGAGATCGACCGGGAAGCCGTCGGCCGAGTCGAGAAGGCCATGCCGGAGATCCGCCAGCTGGCCCTGGAGAACCGGGCGTTCCTGCGCCGCGCCGTACGCCACATGGCGAGGCAGGGCGTTAGGCAGTTCATCGACATCGGTTCCGGCCTGCCCACGGTCGGCAACACGCACGAGATCGCCCAGGAGATCATCCCCGACGCCCGCGTCGTCTACGTCGACAACGACCCCGTTGTGCTGCAACACGGCCGCGCCCTGCTCGCGACCGACGACAACACCACCGTGGCCGCCGCCGACATGCGGCGCCCCACCGAGGTCCTCGAACACCCGCAGACCGTCAAGATCATCGACTTCAACGAGCCGGTCGGCGTCCTGATGATCGCCATGGTGCACTTCCTGACCATGGACGAGCGGGGCGCGGTCATGGGCCAACTGCGCGACGCTCTGCCGTCCGGCAGCTACCTCACGATGACCCACGTCACCCGCGACGACCACCCGGCGGACGCGGTAGCCGCGATCGAGGCCGTTTACGCGGCCACGCCAACGCCGATCTACTTCCGCGAACACGCTGAGGTGGCGCGCTTCTTCGAGGGATTCGAGCTGGTGCCTCCCGGCCTGGTCACCATCGACACCTGGCACCCCGACCCGGACGACCTGGCCCCGGCGGCCACGCGATGGCTCTACGGTGGCGTCGGCCGCAAGCCGTAAACCCCGGCAACATCTCCTGACGGTTCGGAGATACTCAGCGCTTCATCCAGCCTGCGCACCAACGCCGCCGACAGCGACGACGTGACGCCGTCGGCCCACTCCTCTACTCGCCCGAGAAAGCCCACCAGGTCGTGGTGGACGGTCTCCAGAAGGGCGGGAAACAGCGCGACGGGCACGTCGACGAAGTCGCCGCCTTCACCGGGTCCCCCATCCTGCCGGACCCGCAGCCGATCGCCGTTCACCGCGATCGACGGGGCCGGATCGTGGCCCAGCCACACATCGCCGCCGGCCGGCGCCTCCGACCAGGCACGCCAGTCCTCCAGCCCCGAACAGCAGCCGGGAACGATGGTCACACCGGTGGAGGGGTCGTGCAGCTCCAGGCCGCCTGGTGCGATCAAGGCGTCCTGCTCCAGCAGGCGCCTGACGATGGTGTCCGCGTCGAGTTCTTCGCAGTCCGGTACGTGAACGTCGGCCAGCGTGGCCATCACCGTCCCCACCTCCGCCGGCGAAACGAGCGCGGAGAGCGCGAGCCCGCTGAACGCGTCGCACTCGGCAAGCGGCCATGCCCCGAACGGGTCAGGCGTCCGAACCTCGATCATCGCGCGCAGGAGAACCGTCACACTCCATGGTCCCGCCGTTGGGGCATGGCCGCGACGCGGCGAGCGTCGCCGAGCCGGTCGGACCTCGCCGACCTCGGCCACGCCGATGGAGACACTCCGTATTGTGTCCATCACTATGAGCGATCGACGCCTTGTGCGGCTGCTGCTGCTGAACCAGTTCACCATCAAGCTCGGCTTCAATCTACTGATGCCCTACCTCGCCGTGCACCTGACCCACGGGCTCGGGCTGGCGGCCTGGGCGGTCGGGCTGGTGATGGGGGTGCGCAACGCCAGCCAGCGCGGGATGGCGCTGGTCGGCGGCTACCTGGCGGATCGGTGGGGCTGCCGGGTCACGGTGCTGGCCGGTTGCGGGTTGCGGGCCGCCGGGTTCGCGCTGCTCGGTTTCGCCGACGGGGTCATGACGCTGGTGGTGGCGTCGGCGGTGACCGGGTTCGCCGGAGCGCTGTTCGACCCGGGCGTGCGCTCGCTGCTGGCCGTGACGGCGGATGACCGGGTGCGGGCGTTCGGCTGGTTCAACATGGCCGGGCAGGCGGGGCTGCTGCTCGGCCCGCTGGCCGGGCTCGCGCTGTCGGGGCTGGACTTCCGCGTCGTGGCGCTGGCCGCGGCCGGGGTGTTCGTGCTGCTGACCGTCCTGCAGGGGATCGGGCTTCCGGCACTGCCGCCCGAGCCGCGCCAGGAGCGCTCAGGATGGCGGATCGTGCTGGGCAACCGGCCCTTCTGGTGCTTCGCGCTGGCGATGACCGGCTCGTACGTACTGTCGTTCCAGGTCTATCTGGCACTGCCGCTGGTGATGGGACGGACCCTGGGGGCCGAGCAGGATCTCGGCGTCGGGGAGATGTTCGCGCTCTCGGCGGTGCTCGTCATCACGCCAACCCTGCCACCACCGGACGCTGACCACCTGCTTGTGGACGCGGCCGGTGGCACACTGGGGGCATGGCACGCGGGACGGTGAAGTTCTGGAAGGCTGAGCAGGGCTGGGGAGCGATCTCCTCCCCCGACCTCCCCGAGGGGCGTGGCGACGCGTTCGCGCACTTCAGCGAGGTCGTCGGCGACGGCTACCGGGAACTCCATCCGGGCGATGCGGTGGAATTCGAGATCGAGGAAGGGCAGCAGGACAGCTTCCAGTTCCGCGCCCTCAACGTCCGCACGCTGTGACATCCGCGTCCCTCCTCCACGCGCTCACCGACCCCGGCGACCCTCCTCTTCGCCCCCTTCCTCCCCGGGTCGCCGTTCTCCTGGAGTCGCTGGACGCGCCGCCGCGCCTCGCGGCTCATTTGCGGGCGGTTCACGACGTGGCCTGCGAGATCCTCGACTGGCTCGACGCGCGGCACACCACGGTGCGGATCGACCGGGAAGCCGTCCTGTTCGGTGCCGCGTCACACGACATCGGCAAGACCCTGCACCTCGAAGAGCTGGCCGGACCGGGCTCCGCCCACGAGGCCGACGGCTACGGACTCCTTCGTTCCCATGGTGTCGAAGAACGACTCGCTCGCTTCGCCCGTACTCACGCCTCATGGACCGCACCCGACACGGACCTCGCGGACCATCTCGTCAGCCTCGCCGACAAGATCTGGAAGGCGAAACGGGTGGTCGACCTCGAGCAGCTCATCGTCGACCGGCTCGCCGCCGCGAGCGGCCAGCCACCGTGGCAGGTGTTCATGGACCTGGACGAGTTCATCACGCGGGTCGCGAACGACGCCGACAGCAGACTCACCTTCCAGACCGCCTACCCGATCAAGCCCTGATCAGCACGATCGTGATCAACCCGGCTCGAAGACGCTCAGGCCCCGGCGCCGTACGGACGCTGAGACCGCTGCCCTGAACAAGGCGCACACGTCGCGGACGAAGCGGCTGCGAGACAGGCCCAGGCAGCGCAGGGCCAGACCATGATCGACGGCTACCACCGTCACCGTGCCGAGCATGAGGCACCACCACAAGCTCGCCAGTACGACCCGGCCCGCGGCGTTGAGGTGGCGGAACGACCCGCTGAGGCGCAGGGAGTGAAACGAGACGTGACGCTCCTCATCGGCCAGGATCCGGGCGGCGACGTCGGCGGCGAGCGGATCGCCCGCGCCGTCGCGCAGTGCCCGGTAGTAGCGCAGCGCGATCACCTCGGCGATCATCAGGACCATCAGTTCCCGGCGTAAGCCCGGCATCCGGCGTAACCGTACGAAGACGGTGTCGCTCCAGTGCCCGGGCAACGTCGGGGCGCCGGCGGCGGACAGGAGGCGGGCGAGCAGGCGGGCATGGTTCTGCTCCTCTCCGACGAAGAGCCGGACTGCCGTGCTGTAGGCGTCGTCTCCGGCTTCGTCCGCTTTGGCGATCAGAGCGGCGCCGTCGCCGCTCTCGCCGACCTGGAAGCGCTGGATGCTCGCGAGCACCGACCGGTGGAGACACGCACTCCGCCGCCAGCCGGGATCGCCGTCGGCGCGCCGTCGCGCGGCCGCCGCTTCGAACCTCGCCACCCAGGTGGCGAAGTCGGCACCATCCTTCATGCGCTTCACCGTACGAACGGATTGTGCGCAAATCCTACGGGTGACTGTCGAGATTTTGTGCATGTTCTCCGGCGGGCAGCCGCGGCGATGGCAGCAGTACGACGATGAGTACGGCGCCGAGCGCCACGCAGACCGCGCCCGCCATGAGCCCGCCCGAGTAGCCCATGATGGCCAGCGCGGCCACCCCGATGGCGCCGCCGATCTGCTGGACGGAGGTGAACACGGCCGAACCGAGACCGGCGTCCTCCTCGGTGGTGCCGTCGACCGCGGTCACGGCCATGACGGGCAGGCTCAGCCCGTTGCCCACGCTCAGAATGAGCATGCCAGGCAGGACGTGGGCAGCGTAGGAGTCGCCCGCCGCCACGCCGGACAGCAGCAGCAGGCCGGCGATGTTGACCAGGAAGGCCAGCAGGAGCGCCCAGCGCGTCCCGATCCTGAGCGAGATGCGGGCGGACAGCCACATGCCCGCCAGGATGCCGGCGCCGTAGGGCAGATAGGCGATGCCGGCCAGGAGCGGGCTGTAGCCGAGAACGGTCTGCACCTGGATCATCAACAGGAACGACATCGCGTACATCGCCATCGAGAACAGCAGGGTCGCGCCGTTGCCGACCGCCCGCGTCCGTGAGGCCAGGAACGATCCGGGCACCAGCGGCGCCACCGCCCGCGACTCGACCACCACGAATGCCACCGCCAAGGCGGCGGAGAGCACGACGGCACCGAGGACGATCGGATCGCTCCAGCCGGTCTCGCCGGCCCGGAGCAGCCCGTACACCAGCGACACCGCGGCACCGGTGCCCAGGACCGCGCCGGGAACGTCGAGGCGGCGCCGGCCGGGCGCGCGGGACTCGGGGACCAGGCGGGGAAGCAGTGCCAGGGCCACGACGACGATGGGCAGGTTGATCAGGAAGATCCAGCGCCAGGACACCAGGTCGGTCAGCGCTCCGGACAGCACCAGGCCCGAGGTTCCGCCCAGGGCCGCGATGCCGCCCCAGATGCCCAGCGCCTTGGCCCGCTCCTCCGGACCCGAATACAGCAACGTGATCATCGCCATCGCCGCCGGACTGGCCATCGCGGAACCCGCGCCCTGCGCGAACCTCCCGATCATGAGCTGCCACGGCTCCAGCGCGAGCCCGCAGGCCAGGCTGGCCGCCCCGAACAGCGCCACCCCGATGAGGAAGACTCGACGGCGGCCCAGCAGGTCCGCCATCCGGCCGCACAGCAGCAACAGCCCGCCGAAGGCCAGGAAGTAGGCGTTGACGACCCAGGGCAACCCGGACGCACTGAAGCCCAGCTCATCGCGGATGCTGGGCAGGGCCACGTTCACCACGGTGTCGTCGAGCACGAGCATGAATTGGACAAGACACAACACGATCATCGGCACCCGACGACGCTATGATCCGCCGCGTTTGGCCACAATCCGCGATGAGGCCAGACTGTGTCGCATGGAGGACATGGGCGCGATCATCGTCGGCCACTTCCCGCTGACCTCGGGGGACTGGATCCCCCCGCACAGCCACACCCGCCACCAGCTCGCCTGGACCCGCCGCGGCGTCCTGAGCGTCAACGTGGGCGAGGTGTACTGGGTCCTGCCGCCCACCAGGGCACTGTGGCTGCCCGCGGGTGTCACCCACGCGACCGGCGCGACCCGCGACGCGGTGCTGTGCAGCCTGTACCTGGCGCCGGAGCGCTGCCCGCTGGACTGGCCCGAGCCCACGGCGGTCGGCGTCGACGGCCTGCTGGCCGAGCTGATCGGGTACCTGGCCCGCCTCGACCTCACCGACGACGCGCGACTGCGTGCCGAGGCGGTGGTGCCCGACCTGCTACGCCCGCTGCCCACCCGGCCCATCGACGTGCCGCAGCCCACCGACGAGCGCGTCCGGATGGTGGCGGCCGCCCTGCTGGCGGACCCGGCCGACCCGCGCAGCCTGGAGGCTCACGCCCACGCGGCGGGTGTGAGCAGGCGGACGTTGACGCGCCTGTTCGCGCGCGACACGGGCATGAGCTTCGACCATTGGCGCACGCAGGTACGGCTGCGCGCCGCCCTGCCGCTGCTGGCCGAGGGGCAGCCGGTGTCGCGGGTGGCACACAGCGTGGGGTACGCCACGGCGAGCGCGTTCCTGGCGGCCTTCCGCCGTACGGTCGGCACCACGCCCCGGCGCTACCTGCTCAGTCATTGACTTCGCTCTTCTTGTGCGCCGCCGGCGTCGATGTGGTCGCAAACCCGCCAGACCATCCCCCGGTCCCGCTGCTGGAATGCTCCCCATGACCATCTTCCATGCCGAGGGATCCTGATCATGAAGACCGACACCGCCTATGGGCGTGAGATGGACGATCCGTACTGCCGATGGCCGGCGGGGGCGGCGACGCTGATGCGCTCCGCGCCATGGCGGCGCCTCGTCGTCCTCGGCGACAGTGTCGCGGCCGGCGTACGGGAGCCGCTGGACGGTTATCGCGACCTGGACGCCGCGGCGCGCGTCGCCGAGGCGCTCAGCGCGGCGCACCCGTCATTCAGCTGGCTCAATCTCGCGGAGCCGGAGTTGCGCACCGCCGAGATCCGCGACAGGCAGTTGGGCCCCGCGCTGGAGTTCCGGCCAGATCTGGTGATCATCTCGGCCGGGGGCAACGACGCCCTGCGGCGATCGTTCGACGAGGAGCGTCTCCATGACGAGCTGACCTCCATCGTCAGACCGCTCGTCGCCCGGGGAGCGCAGCTTGTCATCGTCGGGCTCTTCGACCTCGCGCGATCCGGCCTCGTACCGGATCCCCATGCCGGCCCGATGGCGGAGCGTTTCGACCGGCTGGACGCGGTGACCGGCAGGATCGCGGCGGAGTACGGCGGAGTCCAGGTGGCCAACCACGGTCATCCGCTCGCCGCCGACCCCGGCATCTTCGCCGGCGACCGTATCCACTGCAACGCTCGCGGCCATGCGATAGCGGCGGCGAATCTGGTCGCGGCGCTTGCCGCGCTGCCGGTGGCCGTCGCTGACCAACGGAGGATGTCATGACTGTTGACAATGTTCATCCCGAGCGGCTCGACTTCCGCGCCGATCGTCTCAAGGACCGGCGCATCCTGGTCGTCGGCGGATCGAGTGGCATCGGCGCCGCGGCGGTGCGGCGCTTCGCGCTCGAAGGCGCTTCGGTCGTCGCCATGGCGCGGAGGGAGGAACGGCTCACCGAGCTGTGCAAGGAGGTCACGGCGGAGGGCGGCGAGGCGTCGTTCGTCGGGTGCGACGTGACTCGCGAGGAGTCCGTCGCCGAGGCGATCTCGACCGCCGTCGAACGCCTGGGCGGCCTCGATGGAGCGTTCAACGTGGCAGGAGTCGGCGCCGCCGGCCAGATCCACGAGCTTGACGTGGCGGCGTTCGACCGAGTCGTGGCGGTGAACCTGCGGGGCACGTTCCTGGCGATGAAGTATCAGATCAGAGCGATGCTCGCCGGCGGTGGTGGCGCGATCGTGAACACCTCCTCGCTCAGCGGCCTGGTCGCGGCTCCGGAACTCCCCGCCTACGGTGCGGCCAAGTGGGGGGTGAACAGCCTCACGATGAGCGCGGCCGTCGGCTACGCGGCTCAGAACATCAGGGTGAACGCCATCGCCCCCGCGGCGACTCTCAGCGAGATGCTCGAGCGGTGGCTGCCGACCGACGAGGCCAAGAAGGCCATGGCCGCCCAGACACCGTTGAACTTCATCGCCCTTCCCGACGATATGGCGCGCGTGGCGCTGTTCCTCCTTTCGGATGAATCCCGCTGGATCACCGGCACGGTTCTTCCCGTCGACGGCGGAGCCTCCGCCGCCTGATCGCGGTTCCGCCTCATGATGCCTCCGGGAGGGCGCGCAGAGTGCCGGTGGCGACCATCGACACTCCACCTCCGACGGTGACCCGTTCCACGGCGTCGGGCGTACCGTAGGCGGTGATCGCGATCCTGCTGGGCCGACCGGTGAAGCGGCCCTGTGCCAGCGACAGTTCCTGGCCGTCGCGGGCCCGGCCGTGGCGCATCAGGTAGGCGGCCACGCAGCCGGCCGCGCTGCCGGTCGCGACGTCTTCGAGCACGCCGTCGTTGTTCCAGTGCCGGCCCTCGACGGCTCCCGCGTCGAGGACGTAGACGTACTGCGCGCCGAGCCCGCCGAGGAAGCCCTCGAAGTCAGGGTGTGTGATGCGGGCCCGGGCGAGCACGTCGCCGTCGCGCACCGGTACGACGAGATAACGCAGCCCCGTGGAGATGATCTCCAGCGGCAAGGTGTCGTCGAGGTCGGCGGAGGTGAGGCCCAGCGCCGCGGCGACCGGCTCCCGGGGGACGGTTGGCTGGACGAGTTCGGGTCGTCCTTGGTCCAGGAGGGCCAAGACCTGGCCGTCGGTTTCGCCGCGCGTGGTGACGTCAACGTTCCTGGCGCCCAGGACGAAACTCCAGTGCCGGTCTTCGCCGTAGGCGACCCCACTGCTTTCGTGGAGTACGGCCGCCGCGCCCAGCACCGGATGCCCGGCGAAGTCGAGCTCCCCCACCAGGTCGAAGACTCGCGCGTGGACGACGTCCGGCACCTCGGTGGAACGGACGAAGATCGTCTCGAAATGCCGGAGCTCCTGGGTCAGCCTCGCCATCTGGCCCTCGCTCAGCGGCGGAGGGTCGATGAGAACGGCGAGGCTGTTGCCGGTGAAGGGACGGTCGGAGAAGACGTCCACATGGTGGTAGCCGATGTCCATGTGCCAAGACTAGGAGCGGCGGGGGGCCACGCCTGGCATGACTCCCTCCGGCGGGGTAGAGGGCGCGGCATGAGCGGCGACGGATCACATCAGGCGACTCTCGCGGCGCTGGCCGCCAACGTAGGAGTGGCGGTCACCAAATTCGTGGCGTTCTTCTTCACCGGCTCCTCGGCCATGCTGGCCGAGGGCATTCACTCCATCGCCGATACCGGCAACCAGGGCCTGCTGATGCTCGGCCGCCGACGGGCCGCGCGCGAGCCCAGCCCCGACCACCCCTTCGGGTACGGGCGCGAGCGCTACTTCTACGGCTTCCTCGTGTCGCTCGTGCTGTTCTTCGGAGGCGGGCTGTTCGCGCTCTACGAGGGGTTCGAGAAGATCGCCCATCCGCATCCGCTGGAGAGCTGGCCGTGGGCGATCGGGGTTCTGGTGGCGGCGATCGTCATGGAGGGCTTGTCGCTGCGCACCGCCATACGCAACTCCAATCGCGTGCGCGGTGACCGGTCGTGGCTCGGGTTCATCCGCGAGGCGAAAGCGCCTGAGTTGCCGGTGGTGCTGCTGGAGGACACGGCGGCGCTGGCCGGACTGGTGTTCGCGCTCATCGGCGTCGGGCTGACCGTGCTCACCGGCAACGCCGCCTTCGACGGCCTCGGCTCGATCGCCATCGGGCTGCTGCTGGTGGCGGTGGCCGTGACCCTGGCCAGGGAGACCAAGAGCATGATCATCGGCGAGGCGGCCGCGCCCGCCGTACAGGACGCCATCGAGGACATACTGGACGGCGACCCGTCCATCCAGGCTTTCACCCAGGTGCGGACCCTGCACCTCGGCCCGGAGTACCTGCTGGTGGCCGCCCGGGTCACGATGCACTCGTCCGGCGACGTGGACGGGGCCGCGCAGGCGCTGGCGGAGACGGAGCAAAGGATCAAGGAGCGGGTGTCGATCGCGTCGGCGGTGTACCTGCAGCCGACTCCGCCGGGATCAGGTCGCTGACATCAGCAGGCTCTCCGCGCAGTCGACGACGGTCGTGGCGGCGGGCCGGGGACGCCACCCCAGCAGGCGCTGGGCCTTTTCCGAGGTGTGGAGGTGTTTCCGCCCCAGGTTCGGCGTCACCGCCCGGACCCCGGGATCGAAAAGCGCGATCAACCGGAACAAGAAGTCCGGCAGCACGCGCGCGGGAACCTTGTCGGCCGTCGCGCCGAGCTTCGAGCGGAGCTCCTTCGCGACGTCGGCCATCCACATGAACTCACTCACCGCGATGAACCGCTGCCCGGCCGCCCGCGTCGAGGTCATCGCGCGCAGGTGCAGATCGGCCAGGTCACGGACATCCACGATGTTGAACCCCAGGCGGGGAACGCCGAGTATGCGCCCCCGCACGAGGCGCCCGATCACCTGCACCGAGCCCAGGTTGTCCGCCGACAGCACCGGGCCGAACACCGCGCCCGGCAGGACCGTCGTCAACGTGGTGGGACCTTCGTAGCTCTCCATGAACCGCCAGGCGGCGCGCTCGGAAACCACCTTGGACTTCCGGTAGGCGTTGAGCCGCTCGCCTTCGATGTCGGTCCAGACGGTTTCGTCGATGACACTGACCTCGCTGCTCGGCGGCGGAGTGGCGGCGGCGCACGAGGACGTCATCACCACGCGCTTGACCTGGGCTTCGGTGGCGGCCTTCAGGACCCGGAGCGCGCCGTCACGAGCGGGCACGATCAGCTCGTCCGGATCCTTGGAGTTTCCCCCGCCCAGCGGCGAGGCAACGTGCAGCACGTAGTCGCAGCCAGCCACCGCCTCGTCCCAGCCGGCGTCGGACGTCAGGTCGGCGACGAAGACCGTCAACCGGCCGCTGGGGTCCACGGGCTTTTTCGCCGGGCTGCGCACGGTGGTGCGCACGGTATAGCCACGCCGCAGAAGCTCGGCGACACACCAGCCGGCGACGAACCCGGTCCCACCCGTCACCAGAACCGTCTCACCCATGGCTCCCCTCCCGTCATTTCATTAGCCGATCGGCTAATGAAATGACAACACAGAGCGGCGCGGCCGTCAACGGGTGGGCTACCATCGCCGCATGTCGCCGACCCGAGCCGAGCAGGCCGAGAAGACCAGGCAGGCGGTCCTCGACACCGCTCGGCGGCTGTTCGTCGAGCACGGGTTCGACGCGACGTCGTTGCAGATGATCGCGGACACGATGGGCGTGACGAAGGCCAACGTCTACTACTACTTCCGCACCAAGATCGAGATCCTGGAAGCGCTTCTCGACGTCAGCATCGCCGCCTTCGACGCGATGCTGGACACGGCCGAGACGATCCGCGGCAAGCGGGCCCGGATGGAGTACCTCGTCGACGGGTTCGTGGACCAGGTCATCGCCAACCGCTCGATCGCACCGCTCAGCCAGACCGATCCGGGCATGCGCCGGCACGACCGGATCAAGCGCACGCTCGACGAACAGGCCGAACGCGGCCTCCACCTGCTGTTCGGCGACCAGCCGACAGTGGACGAGCAGGCGGCGTACTTCATGGCCAACGACCTGGGCCCGGCGATCCGGCGCCTCACCCACCTGTCCGACGACGAACTGCGCGCCACCCTCAAGCGACTCTGCCTGCGTCTGCTCCGGGCCTGAGACCACCTCCCTGGGCGGCGATCAGTGCCACAATGGGCGGTAATGCTGTCTGACCCCCGGACTCGCGCGACCGCCTCGCTGTACGGCCTGGCCCTGGGCGACGCGCTCGGCTCCCAGTTCTTCGTCCCCGCCAACCGCCAGGCCCTCACCGACCGGACCCTGCCACCCGCGCCCTGGCAGTGGACCGACGACACCGAGATGGCCTGCTCCATCTACCTGGCCCTGGCCGACCGGGGCGCCATCGACCAGGACGACCTCGCCGCCGGCTTCGCCGACCGTCATGACTTCGACCGCGGCTACGGCCCGGCCACCAACCGGATGCTGCGCCTGGTACGCGAGGGCGGCGACTGGCGCACGCTGGCCGCGGAGTTGTTCGACGGCAAGGGCTCGTGGGGCAATGGCGCGGCCATGCGCGTGGCCCCGCTGGGCGCGTGGTTCGGCGATGACCTGCCGCAGGTCGTACGGCAGGCACGAGCCTCCGCCGAGGTCACGCACACCCACGCCGAAGCCGTCGCGGGCGCCATCGCCGTGGCCGTCGCGACCGCCGTCGCCGCCACCCAGCCCGAGCTCACGCCCGGACGGTTCCTCGACCAGATCCTCGACCAGACCCCGCTGAGCCAGGTCCATTACGGAATCGGCGAAGCCCGGCGCCTGCTGACCATCAGCGACCCGGTGCTCGCCGCCCGGGCCCTGGGCAATGGCCGCAACGTCTCCGCCCAGGACACGGTGCCGTTCACGCTGTGGGCCGCCGCCCGCCACCTCGACGACTACGAGCAGGCCTTCTGGACCACCGCCGCGGCCGGCGGCGACATCGACACCACCTGCGCCATCGTGGGCGGGATCGTCGCCGTCCGCACCCCGCTGCCGGTCGGCTGGCCGGCCTCCTGCGAGCCGCTGCCGGCCTGGGCGGGCGCACCGGCTCGGTGAATAATGTGTTGCCCGACGATGATCCGTCCGGCATGCTTCAGGGCATGAAGAACCTCACGAGCGACAAGATGCGACACATGGCCCACCGCCATGGCCGTATGCCCTGGGGTCACTGACGTCGTAGTCGGCGAGCCGCCCAGGACCACACGGTCTGGGCGGTTTTTTGTTTGTCCCGATGGCGGGTGAGGGTGCTGGTGTGCCCGGCGGTTTCATAGGCCGCTTCAGGTGGGTTCGATCCCCACACCCGCTACCGGGCCTTCGTGGCGCAGTGGAGAGCGCGCCTGCTTGCGGAGCAGGAGGACGCCGGTTCGAATCCGGCCGAAGGCACTGTGGCCGATCCCGAAGCGAACGAGGGACCAAGTTGTGATCTTGGTAAAAGCGGGTTCGAGTCCCGCCGGCCACCCCACGTCGGCGTTACCTGAGCGCGAGGGCTGTCTGTGAGGTGCGGGAGTTGAGCACCGATGATGCGTCATCGTCCGGGTCGGCCGCGAAAAGGGTCACCGCGCAGGCGCCGACCATGATCACGATGAGGATGAGGAGCACGCCCAGCACCAGCGTCGCGGTGCTCGGCGGGTTCTGGCGTGGGACCGCGGACTGGGAGATCGTGGGCGCGGGAGGTGAATAGCCGCCCGAGGCCTGTTCGCCCAGGCGGGCCTCCTCCGCGATGGCGGCGGGCTCGCCGAGGCGGTCCAGGATCGTGTGGATCCCGGCCGCCGTCGGGGGGTGCAGCTCGGCGCGGGCCACCGCGATGTGTTCGCGCAGGTCGGCGATGAGGTCATCGCGCCGCCCGGCGGGCAGCCAGGCGGTCGCGCGGGCGACCTCGGCCAGGTAGTCCTCGACGAGCCGGTCTAAAGGATCGGTTGGGTGGGTCATCTGTACTCCGTTCCGACGATGTGGTCCACGGCGTCGCGGAAGGCGACCCATTCGGACCGGAAGTGGGCCAGCGCCGCCTTGCCGTGGCTGGTCAGCGCGTAGTAGCGCCGGGGTGGACCGGCGGGTGACTCCCGCCAGGTGGTGGCCACCAAGCCGGTTCTGCGTAGCCGCGACAGCAGGGGGTAGAGCGTGCCTTCGCTGGTCGTCAGGGCTGTCTCCGCGCCGAGCTGGGTGACCAGCTCCACGCCGTAGCGTTCCTCGTTTTCGAGCAGGGCAAGGACGCAGAATTCCAGGGTTCCGCGCCGGAGGGCCGTGGCGAGACCAGTCGGGATTTCCATGCTGTGCATGCTACCTTGCGAAGCAAGGATCCGCGTGTGGCGCGGCCCTCCCGCGACGAGGGCTACCGGTAGGTCACGATCTTCGAGTTTCCGCCCTGAGCGGGCCGTCGATCCTCAGGCTGGACGCCAACCGACCTCCCGAAGAAGGGCTCCCATGCCGACCTCCTCCGGCCCCTTCAGCGGCCGTACCATCGCCGGCCTCGCCCGGGACCTGCGCGAGGGACGGACCACCTCGACGGCGCTCGTGCGGCTCGCGCTCGACGCCATCGCCGAGCTCGATCCGCTGCTCAACGCGTTCGTCACCGTGGACGCCGCCGGGGCGCGGGCCGCGGCGCGACGGGCGGACGAGGAGCTGGGCGGTGGCCTCGACCGCGGTCCGCTGCACGGGGTGCCGGTCGGGGTGAAGGATCTCATCATGGTCGCCGGGCTGCCCGCGACCATGGGCTCGCGGCACTTCGCCGGTCACGTCGCGGTGTCCGACGCCGCCTGCGTGGCGCGGCTGCGTCAGGCCGGCGCCGTCATTGTCGGCAAGACGAACACCCACGAGTTCGCGTACGGTCCCACGGGCGATCGCTCCGCGGCCGGGCCGTCGCGTAATCCGTGGGATCCCGCGCGCATGTCGGGCGGCTCCAGCGGCGGCAGCGCGGTCGCCGTGGCGGCGGGCATGGTCCCGCTCGCGCTCGGCACCGACACCGGTGGCTCGGTCCGGATTCCGGCGGCTCTGTGCGGGGTCGCCGGTTTCAAGCCCGCGTACGGGGCGATTCCGGTGGACGGTGTCTTTCCTCTGGCGCAGACGCTCGACCATGTCGGCCTGCTCGCGGGCCACGAGCAGGACTGCCTGGTCGCCTATCAGTCCCTGGTTCCGGGTGGCGCGCGGATGGACGGGCGGCCGTCGAGAGGGGTCGCCTGGCTCGATCCCACCGGCCTGTTCGCCTGCGACCCGCAGGTGGCCCGGACGACCCGTCAGGCCCTGGAGGCGGGAACCGGTCCGCTGGAGGAGCTCGCGATGTCGGCGAACGAGGCGGAGGAACTGCGCGAGACGTACACCGCCATTCAGAGCAGCGAGACGGCGGCGGTGCACGCCGCGCGGCTGGCCGAGGCGCCCGAGCTGTTCGATCCCGAGGTGCTCGAACGCCTGCGTGTCGCCACCGAGATGCCGGGCTGGAGGTACGTACGGGCCGTACGGGCCCGGCCCCGGCACGCCGAGGTCGTCGGCGCGCTGTTCGACCGGCATGACGTGGTCGCGCTGCCGACCGTACCGATCACCGCCCCGTTCCTCGGTCAGCGCGCGATGGAACTGGACGGCGAGCCCGTCGCCGTGCGAGCCGCGCTGCTCGCCTTCACCAGTCCGTGGAACGTGCTCGGTTTTCCCGCGCTGAGCGTCCCGGCCGGAACGGTGCGCGGCCTGCCGGTCGGGCTGCAGCTCATCTGCCGTCCCGGGCGGGAACATCTCCTGTTCGCAGCCACGCATGGAGGCCCGCTGCCCGGGTAGCCGGAAGCGAATGCGGATCCAGGACTGGTTCCTGACGGACCAGGAACGCGGCAATCCGGCGACCAAGCTCGACGCCTGGTCCACGGGCAACGACGTACGCCCGCTCATCCACGGCGCGACCTACTTCGCCGAGCTGAAGACCTGCCTTGAGGCGCTGAACAAGGACGACTTATTGCTGTTCGCCGACTGGCGCGGCGATCCCGACGAGCGGCTCACCGAGGACGGGCCCTCCCTGGGCGCCGCGATGGCGGCGGCCTCGCACAGAGGTGCGCTGGTCAGGGGGCTCATCTGGCGTTCACACCTGGACCGGTTGCGCTTCAGCTCGGCCGAGAACCGGCACCTGGGCGAGTACATCGAGGCCGCGGGCGGGCAGGCCGTCCTCGACACGCGGACCAAGCCGGGCGGCTCGCACCACCAGAAGTTCGTCATCCTCCGCCACGACGAGGATCCGGTGGCCGACGTGGCGTTCCTCGGCGGCATCGACCTGTGCCACAGCCGCCGCGACACCGCCGACCACCTCGGCGACCCGCAGGCCTGCCCGATGCCGCCCGAGTACGGCCGGCGGCCTCCGTGGCACGACGTCCAGGTCGCCATCCGCGGCCCCGCGGTGGCGGAGGTGGAGAAGGTGTTCTGCGAGCGGTGGGAGGACCCCGCTCCCGAGACCAGGGATCCGGTCAGGCGGCTGCGCGACCACTTCGCCCAGATGGACGACGTTCCCCCGCTGCCCGAGCCGGGGCCGCCGCCGCCTCCGGCGGGCACGCACGCCGTGCAGCTCCTGCGTACCTATCCCGCCAGGCGCAACGGCTACCCGTTCGCGCCGGACGGCGAGCGGAGCGTGGCGCACGCCTACCAGAAGGTGCTCGGGAGGGTCCGTTCGCTGGTCTACCTGGAGGATCAGTATCTGTGGTCCACGGATGTGATCGAGCCGTTCGCCGAGGCGCTGGAACGCGAGCCCGCCCTGCGGATGATCATCGTGGTGCCCCGCCATCCCGACCAGGACGGCTGGCTGGCCGGGCCGGCGAGCCTGGTCGGCAGAGTCCACGCGCTGGACCGGCTGCGGCGGGCGGGCGGCGACCGGGTCGCGCTCTACGACCTGGAGAACCATCAGGGCACGCCCGTCTACGTGCACGCCAAGGTCTGCGTGGTCGACGACGTGTGGGCCGGCGTCGGCTCCGACAACGTCAACCTGCGCTCCTGGAGCTACGACTCGGAGCTGAGCTGTGCCGTACTCGATGAGGAGGAGGATCCGCGCGAGCCGCACGGCGCCCGGCGGTTCGCCCGCGAACTGCGCCTGGCGCTGATGAGCGAGCATCTGGACCTGGCCGGGGACGGCACTGAGCTGTGCGATCCCGTGGCCGCGTTCGACGCCTTCACCGAGTCCGCGGCGCGGCTCGAAGCCTGGCACGCCGGCGGCCGCGCGGGGCCGCGACCGCCGGGCCGGCTGCGCCCGCATCCCTCCCCTGAGCTGCCCCGGGTGCGCGGGCTGCTCGCCGCGCCGCTCTACCGCCTCGCGATCGATCCCGACGGGCGCCCCGCGTCATTGCGTCGATCCGGGTCCTTCTAGGCGGCTTTATCATCGGCCGCCGGGGCGTCCGGCTCCTCCGGACGGGGTCCTTCGGCGGCGATCATGGCGGACGCCTGGTCGCCCAGGGCGAAGGCCGCCAAGACGATCGACGTAAGGGCACCGAACAGATAGGACAACTTCCGTCGTAGGTTCATGGAGGCCTCCTCGGAGTGGTCGTTGATTATGCGACGACCGTGGTTGCGATCGCCTTGAAGATCGCTTGCGCCAGAGGCCCACCCCTCCTTGATCAGCCGGCCAGGCGCTCCCCTATCCTGTACGGCTCGCGCCGAGGAAAGGGAACCCGAGTGAACGTGAGCCTGCGTCCGGTCCGCGAGGCGGACCTGGAGGTGTTCGAGGAGCATGGGGCCGGCCCGAAGGGGACCGGGGAGCTGCAGTGGTTCGGCCATCGCAGCCTTCATGTGATGCGCCGCGAGTTCGAGGCGAACGGGCTGCTGGGACCCGAAGGCGGCTACCTCACCATCGACGCCCGCAGTGACGTGGCCGGGTGGGTGCGCTGGTCGCAGCGGCTCTGGGGGCCGGCGCACACCTCCTGGTGCTGGACGCTCGCCATCGTGGTCTTCCCGCGTTACCGCGGCAAGGGCGTCGGCAGCCGGGCGCACCGCGACCTCGTGGACTACCTGTTCGCCCACACCCGGGCCGAGCGGATCGAGGCCATCACCGACGTCACCAACCTCGCCGAGCAGGGTGCGCTGGCCAATGCGGGGTTCGAGCGTGAAGGGGTGATCCGGCGGGCCCAGTGGCGCGGCGGGAGCTGGCACGACCAGCTCCTCTACTCCGTGCTGCGCCCATAAACCGATCTCCCCACTGCTGGAGCGACCGCCGCTGAGCTGGTGGTGATACGGAACTGCTCTTGCCCGAGCGTCACCGAATGTAATTAGTGTGTCACGATTGCCGTACGATGTTGGTGTGAATCTGACAGAGTGGGCGCGTGCGCAGGGGACCGCCCCGCGTACCGCCTACCGTTGGTTCCGTGAGGGCACGTTGCCGGTACCCGCGGAGCGGGTGGGGCTACGCACGATCCTGGTGAACATCGAGGCGAACACCGCACCCGGCGGGATCGGGCTGTGTGCCCGGGTGTCCTCCCACGATCAGAAGGCGGATCTGGAGCGTCAGGTGGCCCGGCTATCCGAGCGGGCGGCCAAGGCGGGGCACACAGTGGTACGGGTTGAGGCCGCCGCGAGTGCAGATGACTGACCCGACGCGACAGCAGAGGCAGATCCGGCCGATCGAGCCCTCGTTCGTGGCGCCCGGCCCATCCGGTGTGGCGATCCGTGACCAGCTCAAGCACCTCACCGACGCCGACGAGAAGGTGTTGCGGCTGGTCGGCGAGCATCTGGGAAGCCTGGCCTCGGCCGATCTGAAGAGGCGGTGCGCGGACGGCAACGCCCACGATGCGCAGCGGTGGGCGGCCCGCAAGCAGGGCTTGACCGCCGCGTCGTCGTCGCGCTGGGCCGGGTCGATCACCAAGGCCAGCCACGATCAGTGGGCGCTGTCGCACCGCTGCCAGGCCGCGCACATCACTGACCTGGAGGCGGCCACCGCGACGATCGCGCACAGGCTGTCTCTTCCCCTACGCCAGAAGGGGACCAAGAAGGCTCCGGGCGGCTACCGCTCACGGCAGGAATGGTTTGAAAAATCCCGCCGCCTGACCACCCTGACCCACCGGCTGGATGCCGCCCGCGCCGACCGGGACAACGGCGTCGTGCATGTGGTGCGCGGCGGCAGACGGCTGGCCAACACCCGGCACAACCTGGAGGCGGCCGAGCTGTCGGTGCAGGAGTGGCGGCAACGGTGGCAGGCCGCCCGCTGGTTCCTGCAGGCCGACGGCGAGTCCGGCAAACGCCACGGCAACGAGACCATCCGCGTCACCCCCGGCGGCGAGGTCTCCATCAAGCTGCCCGCACCGCTCGCCGACCTGGCTAACGCGCCGCACGGCCGGTACATCCTGGCCGCCCGGGTCGCCTTCAAGCATCGCGGCGTCGAGTGGGCCGCCCGGGTGGAGGCGAACCGGGCCGTGGCCTACCGCATCGGCTACGACGTGGCCCGCGACCGCTGGTACCTGACCGCCTGCTGGCAGCGCCCCGTCGTCCAGATCATCCCCCTGCGGGCCGCACGCGCGGCAGGAATGGTCGGGGTGGACACCAACGCCGACCACCTGGCCGCCTACCGGCTGGATGTCCACGGAAACCCGGTCGGCGACCCCCGCCGGTTCTTCTTCGACCTGTCGGGAACCGCCGATCACCGCGACGCGCAGATCCGGCATGCCATCACTCGCCTGCTGCACTGGACGGTCCGCTCCGGCGCCACGGCGATCGGCATCGAAGACCTGGACTTCGCCACGGAGAAAACCCGCGAGAAACACGGCCGGCGCAAACGCTTCCGCCAGTTGATCTCTGGCATGCCGACCGGGAAACTCCGTGCCCGGCTGACGTCGATGGCGGCCGAGCACGGCCTGGCGATCGTCGCGGTCGACCCGGCCTACACCTCCAAGTGGGGCGAGCAGCACTGGCGAACCCCACTCACCACAGCAAACCGCGGCATGACCCGACACGATGCCGCGAGCATCGCGATCGGACGACGCGCTCTCGGACACCCGATCCGGCGACGGACGACACCGCCTCCGCAGCACCAGAGCGATGCTGCGGAGCATCGGACCGTCCAGGCCGCACCGGGCACCCGAGAGCGCCAGGAAACCCGCCACCCCGTCACGGACCGAGCACACGATGCACGCCCCCGGACGCGGGACACAAGAACGCGGGAGACCAGCGCACCCAACACCGTTCGGGATGCGCGCAGTACCGGGATGTGGGTCCAAGACTCACTCCCGGATACTGTTCAGGAACGGTACTTGCCGAGCACCTCGCCGGGTGAGCAGCAGGTCCCGGAAGGCCGCGCGCCCTGCGCGACCTACGGCGTCCTCAGCGGACGCCGCGCGGTCTGAACTGGATGCTGATGCGCGGCCCGGTGGGGCGGGCCGTCTTGGGGATCGCGTGCTCCCACGTGCGCTGGCAGCTGCCCCCCATCACGATGAGGTCGCCGTGGCCCAGGTCGTGCCGGATCGACGCGCCGCCGCCCCGCGGCCGGAGCAGCAGCGGGCGCGGGGAGCCGACCGAGATGATCGCGACCATGGTGTCCTCGGTGCCGCCCCTGCCGATGGTGTCGCCGTGCCAGGCCACGCTGTCGCGGCCGTCGCGGTAGAAGCACAGGCCGGCCGTACGGAACGGCTCCCCGAGCTCCTGCCCGTAGCGGTCGTTGAGCGCGCGCAGGGCGTCGTCGAGCGCCGGATCGGGCAGCGGCTCGTCCTCGTCGTAGTAGGCGAGCAGCCGCGGCACGTCGACGACCTTGTCGTACATCCGCCGCCGCTCCGCATGCCACGGCACCACCTCGGACAGGCGGGAGAACAGCTCGTCCGCCCCCGCCAGCCAGCCGGGGCCGACGTCGATCCACGCCCCATGGTCGAGCCGCGTCCTGCGGATCGCCGAGCCGACGATCTCCTCGGCACCGAGCAGAGAAGCTTGGAAAACAGCCGTCATGACATCGAGTGTATGCGATCGTTCAAACATCCATTCGAGTACGGCCTCAGACCGGCTGCGCCCGGCCGCCGATGCGGCCGGGCGCGCGGCTCGTCGTCCCACCCGCCCGGTCTGTACGGCACGCAGCCCGTACAGACCGGGGCGGCCACGCAGGCCGCCGATCCCCACGCCTTCAGTATCCGACATTCCCGCCCGTCACGCCCGTTACCCACGCGGCGCTTTCGTGGCGGCGGGACCGGTCGACGTCCGGCTGCGATGCGCGGCGACGCGCTCACGGGTGGCGCAGCGGGTGCTGCAGTAGCGTCGCGGGCTGCCACCTCCCAGGTCCAGGTACGGCCGGCGGCAGGTGACCGAGGCGCACAGCCCGCCCGGAACGCGTTGGTGATCGGCCAGCAGGATGGCCAGCGCCAGCGCGGAGGAGGCCAGGAACCACTCCCCCCACGGCGCGTCGTCGTCGCCGTCCACGTGCAGGTGCCACGGGGTGGTGCCCTCGTGGCTGGTGAGGCGGGGTGCCCGCGCGACCGTGGCGAGCAGGGCGTTCAGGTGGGCGGCCGCCGTGGCGGGGTCGGCGGCGGCGAAGACGGCGACGAGCCGCTCCGCCGCGGCCCGCATCGCCGCCAGGTCGGCCGCGCCCAGGTACAGGCCGGCGCTCTCGCCGTGGTCGCGCAGCACCCGCGCGACCGACTCCGGCGACGGTTCGTCGTGGAGCAGCGCCACGCACAGGTCCACGGCCCGCGCCGCCATCGCTCTGGTCGAGTGAACCTCCACTCCAGCAGCGTAAGCCCGCACACACGGGTACGGCGGGGCTCCCCCAGCCCCGCCGTACCCGGTCGAACCGGACGAAGCTCAGCCGCCGCAGGCCGCGAAGACGTAGCTGTCCTTCAGGAGCGAGTAGTGGTCGCGGACCTTGACGGCCCCGGTGCCGGTGTCGATCTGGACGATCGTCATCTTGTTCGCCTTGCCTTCGGGGTACTGCACCAGGTGCAGCGTCACCTGCTGCTCACCGGTCCAGTCGACCATGAGCAGGTCGCCGGCCGGCAGCTTGAGCTTCCGGCGGGCGGTGACCTGGTCGGTCTGCAGGTCGTACAGGATGAGCTGGGGCTTGGCGCCCATGACGACGTTCGCGGTGGTCCGGCCGTCGCCCGAGAGGGCCTGCGGGGTGTTCGAGGAGACGATCTGCGGCGGCGTGGTCCGGAACAGCTGCTCGCCGGACTCGCTGTAGGCGATCAGGTCCGTGACGCCCTCGTCGCCGGCGGTGTCGGTGAGCAGTTCGCCGCCGTCGGCGCTGAAGCCGAGCATCGTCTGGCCGCCGGGCGTCGTGCCGAGCAGGGCGCCGGTGGCGGTGTCGAAGATCCGCGTCTTCACCGCCTTGGCGGTGCCGAAGACGGCCGCGAGCCGGCCGCCGTCGTCGGAGAGGTTGAACGTCACGTTGTACTGGGCCACGCGCGGCAGCGCGTCCTTGGCGAAGACCTTCACCCCGCCGCTCATGGTCCGTACGGCCAGCCGCCCGGCCTTGGTGAAGTAGGCGACGCGCTGACCGTCACCGCTGACGGCGATGGGCGCGACCTGGGTGACCGACGACTTGCCGTTCGCCTCGCGGGCGATGGTCTCGGCGTCGGGCAGGGAGCCCTTCTCCCCGCTGTGCATCATCAGCCGCCACTTGCCGCACGGCCGCTGCTCGCCCTTGACCGTGCAGCCCTTGACCGAGGCGTAGCGGATGCCGTCGTGTTCGTGATGTGACGCGGCCTGGGCGGCCGTCGGCGCGGTCATCAGGGCGGCCAGCCCCGCCGCGATCGCCACGGTGATCCTGAGCTTCATGGTCATCACTCCCCTGCCACGCTGAAGGCGTACCTGGTCTTGCTGATCGAATACCTGTCGGTCTGCGTGACGGCACCGGTCCGCACGTTGACGGTGAGCACCCGTACCACCGCCGTCGTGTCGTCGTCGCCTGACTGCACGAGCACCGTGAGCTGTCCGTCCCCGCTCCACCGGGCGAGGTACGGCGTCTGTGCGGGCTTCAGCGCGAGATCCACGCCCGTGGAGAGGTCCCCGGTCTCCAGGTCGTAGATCCGCAGCCGCGGGGCCTTCTTGGCTTCCTCGTCCCCGGAGATGATCACCGCGACGGTCTTGCCGTCGGCGGCCAGCGTGGTGAGGGCGGCGTTCGCGACGACCTGCGGCGGTGTCCGCTTGACCGAGCCGCCGTCGACCCGGTAGGCGATCAGCGTGGAGGTGTTGTCGCCCTTGTAGTCCTTGGTCAGGACTTCGCCCCCGTCGGCGCTGAAGCCCCTGACCTCGTCCATGGCTGGCACCTGGACGACCTTGCCGGTGGCGATCGTGACCACCTTGCCGGGGACGCGCTCGTGATCGCCGGTGTAGTCGATCAGCAGTTTGTCTCCCTTGGGCGACAGGTACAGGGAGACCGAGTCCGTCCCGTACCGCTTCGACACCAGGGACGCGGCCAGCACCTTGACCGGGCCGCCCGTCGTCCCCCGGACGACGATGCGATGGTCGCGGGCCCGCTCGTAGGCGATCACGTGGCCGTCGCCGCTGATGGCGAACAGGCCGGCGTACTCCACCTTCCTGCCCTTGCCGTCGATCCCGTTGGCGGCGGTGTCCTTGACGGCGATCTTCCTGCCGTCACGCATGACGAGCTGCCAGTGGCCGCAGGCGTAGGTGGTCTCGTTCTTCTTGTCGGCGCAGGACTTGATCCAGGCCGCCCGGGCCTCGGATGAGCCTGCTTGGGCGTGGGCTGCGGTGGGAATGATCCCCAGCCCGCCGATGACCGCCGTCGCGAGGAGGGCGGCGGTCGCTGAGGTGTGCCTCATAGCGAGTTCCTTTCACTCGTCCGGTTAGATACCGGCTGAGCGAAAGGGGTTGATCACAGGTCAGCCACAAACACCTACCTGCGCGGTGCGCATGGTCAGGACAGCGGGCGGCGGCCGGGGAAGCCCAGGTCCGTACGGTGATACCAGCCCAGTCCGGTCTCGCCCTCGATCCAGCAGAGGCGTACCGACACCCCGTCGAGCACGGCGGGGAAGTCGATGAGGACCGGCGCGATCCCCTTCACCTCGATGCCCTGCTCGCTCCAGGCGCTCACGAGCTCCTCGATGCGCGCCTCGAGCGCCTTGATCTCGGGGATGCCGCCCAGCGCTGAGGCGCCGACGCTCTGGCGGTCGAAGGCGATCTCGGCCAGGTCGGCACGGGCGGCGATCAGCTCTCCGGCCTCGCCGATGATCGACGGCATGAGCGAGCGCGCCTCGTCGGGGCTGAACATCCTGGGCATACCCGAACGCTACCGGTTCGGCTCGTAGGCGCGGACGAGCAGTTGCTCGGCCTCGTCGAGATAGGCGTCGAGGAAGGCGGCGGCCTCCTCCGGCCGGTCGGCTTCGAGGAGTTCGAGCAGCTTGCGGTTGCGGGCGACGAACGGCTCGTGGAACGCGCGTGGATTCTTCATCACGTGGAAGACCAGGCGCAGCTCGGCCAGGAGCTGGCGCATCGACTCGTCGAGCCGGGGGCTCTGGTTGAGCGTCACCAGGGCCTGGTGGAAGCGGATGTTGGCGGTGCCCACTCCCCGCCAGTCGTCCGCGGCGGCGGCCCGCTCGGCGTCCGCCACGGCCTCCCTGATCACGCTCAGCGCCTGGCCGGTCGGGCGGCGTCTGATGGCCGCGCCCTCGATGACCCGGCGCACCCGGTAGAGGTCCGCGACGTCCTCGGCCGACAGGATCCGGACGAACACTCCCCTGTTGAGCCGGTGGTCCAGCAGTCCCTCGTGGCCGAGCAGCCGGAACGCCTCGCGCAGCGTGTTGCGCGACACGCCGAGCGCGTCCGCGATGGCCTCCTCGGACAGGCGCTGGCCCGGCTCGAAGAAGCCCTCGGTGACGCGGTCGCGCAGGATGTCGGCCACCCGCTCGGCCGTGCTGCTGCGGCCCAGCCTGGCCCGGTCGTGTTCAAGATCTGAAAGGGGACTGTCCACCGCGTCATCCACATTTCACAGGGAATCATCCAACAAACCTCTTGTCGAATTGTTCAACGATCCATATGTTGATACATGACCCCCTGATCGAAGGAGCGATGATGACAGGCTCCACGCGACAGACCCGGCGGGTGATCCTCGCCAGCCTGATCGGCACCTCCCTGGAGTGGTACGACTTCTTCCTTTACACCACCGCGGCGACGCTGGTCTTCGGCAAGTTGTTCTTCCCCACCTTCGACCCGCTCAACGCGACCCTGCTGGCGCTGACGACCAACGCCGTCGCGTTCGTGGCCAGGCCGCTCGGCGGGATCGTGTTCGGCCACTTCGGCGATCGCACCGGCCGCAAGACCGTGCTGGTCGTGACGCTGCTGGTGATGGGCGTCTCGACGTTCCTCATCGGCGTGCTGCCCGGATACGACAGCGTCAGCGCGCTCGCGCCGATCATGCTGGCCACGCTCAGGTTCGTCCAGGGTCTGGGGCTGGGCGGCGAGTGGGGCGGCGCGGTCATCATGTCGCTGGAGCACGGCGACGACCGCCGGCGCGGCTTCAACGCGAGCTGGCCGCAGGTGGGCGTGCCCGCCGGATACGTGCTGGCCACCGGGACCCTCGCGATCCTGTCGTTCACGCTGTCGGACTCGGCGTTCCTGTCGTGGGGCTGGCGGGTGCCGTTCCTGCTGTCGGGCGTGCTGGTGCTGGTCGGGCTCTGGGTCCGGTTGAAGATCACGGAGTCGCCGCTGTTCGCGGAGCTGGCGCAGCAGGGCGCGAAGGCGAAGATGCCGCTGCTGGAGGTGCTGCGCACGCACCCGCGCGCGCTGCTGTCGGCGTTCACCGCGCGCATCGGCGTGGACGTGGCCTTCTACACCTTCACCGCCTACATCCTGGTCTACATCACGGGCCCGCTGAAGCTGGACCGCTCGGTGGGGCTGAACGCGGTGCTGATCGCCTCCGCGCTGCAACTGGCGCTGATCCCGCTGTTCGGCGCGCTGTCGGACCGGGTCGGCCGGCGGCCCGTCTACCTGGCGGGCGTGATCGGCGCGGCGGTGTGGGCGTTCGCCTTCTTCCCGCTGCTCGACACCAGGTCGTTCCCGCTGATCGCGCTCGCCGCGATCATCGCGCTGGTCACCCACGCGGCGATGTACGGCCCGCAGGCCGCCTTCATCGCCGAGTTGTTCAGCACCAGGCTCCGCTACAGCGGCGCGTCCATGGGATACCAGGTGGCCGGGATCGTCGGGGGCGCGCTGGCCCCGATCATCGCGCTCAAGCTGTTCACCGCGTACGGCACCACGACGGCGGTCTCGATCTACGTGGTGGTCGCGCTGGCCGTCACGGCCTTCGGCCTGGCCATCGCGCCGGAGACCCGTGACCTGGACATCGCCGCCGACGTCCCGCAACGGGTCTGAGCAGACCGTTCTCCGACGCCCCTCGACGGGGCCCCAGTGCGCCGCCCTCGGCGTACCCCCTCTGTAGGTCTTGCCGCGAAAGCGCGGGCGGCGGCTGCCACCGCCGCCCGCGCGGGAAGGCATCCATGCGTATCACCCTGTCGATCGCCTTGATCATCGCCGCGCTGATCGCGGTCCCCACCCTCATCGGCCTCGTCGGCGGCCTGGAGAGCACCCAGGGCGGCGAGGTCGCCGTCGTCCGCGACGGCGGCTGGTTCGACGACAACCAGGTCCGCCAGGTCATCGACCCGGGCTCCGGGCTGACCTGGACGGGCATGTGGTCCTCCGTCCACGCCTACCCCGCGCAGCAGCGCTTCTACACGATCACCGCCGACGCCAAGCGCGCCAGCAGGCTCGGCGTGGACGTGGTGACGGTACCGAGCAGCGACGGCGTGAACCTGGGCATCGAGGGAACCCTGTACTTCACGCTCAACCTCGACCACGACGCGCTGAAGAAATTCGACGACAAGTACGGCACCCGTACGTACCGCGCCCAGGACGACAGCTCGCTGGCCGCGTGGGACGGCGACGACGGCTGGACGGCGTTCTTCGGCCAGGCCGTCCGGCCGGTGATCGACAACGCGCTGCGCAGCCAGCTCGGCGACATGCGCTGCGCCGAGCTCATCCCCTCGTGCTCGCTGCTGCAGAGCAGCGCGCTCAAGCCACAGGCCAGCAACACGAACATCACCAAGGTCCAGAACGCCGTCAACGCCGCGCTGGCCCGGGACCTGCCCCAGGCACTGGGCGGTGAGTTCTTCACCGGCCTGCGCTTCACCCTGGCCAAGGTGACGCTGCCGGTCGAGGTGCAGCAGGCCGTCGACAGATCGCTGGCGGCCGGCGCCGCCGTCTCCGAGGCCCAGGCGCGGGTGGCCCAGGCCAAGGCCGAGGCGGCCGCGAACCAGGCCCGGCAGGAGGGCTACGACAAGTGCCCCGCGTGCGCCGAGATCGACAAGCTCAAGTCGCTCCCCCAGGGCATCACCGTCTATGCCCCGGGCAACCCGCAGTCCGTCGTGGTCCCGGCGAAGTGAGAACCGTCCGCGGGCCGGTGTGCGATAGCTGAGGTGTGAGACCGTGCTGCCGAGGCTGCCGGACGAGGCCCTGTTCCCCGTGGGGGACATGCTCGTCGAGGTGGGCGCCTGCCTGGGGATCGGGCTGGCGGCCGCGGCGACCGCCGTCCGGTACGCGCCCGGACGGCAGGCCGCCATGGCCGCCGTGGTCGTGCAGCTCGCCCTGGTGCTGGCCACCATCCTGCTGCCGCCGGAGGTCAGGCTGTGGCCACCGACGTGCGGGTTCGGTCATTGGGACGAGGCGCACCGGTTCTGGTTGTTCGCCTTGCCCGTGCCGTACCTGTGGCTGATCGTGTCAGGCCGGGATCTTCGGTGAGTCTCCGAGGCGCGGGCGCCGCCAGGAGCCCTTGAAGGCGGCCACCGACGCCAGGAAGATCACCTGACCGGCCAGTGCCACCCACAGCCACGTTCCCCACCCGCCGGCCTTCACCACCATCGGTGAGATCACCAGGAGGGCCACGATCATGACCCGGACGACCATGCCCCACAGGCCCAGCGCCGCGCCCTGGAGCCGGGGGTCGACGTCTTCGGCGTCCTCGGAGAAGTTCGCCATCCAGGGGACGTAGGCGACACCCAGGACCAGGAACAGGATCGCGTAGACCAGGGTGACGCGGCCGATCGTGGCGCCCGTGCCGACGAGGCTGATGAAGTAGGCGAGCGTCGCGATCGTCAGCACGATGCCCACGGCCGTGAACGGCTTGCGCAGGCGCAACCGGTCGGAGACCCGGCCGACCACGATGACGGCCACCGCGTTGAGCAGGATGCCCAGGGCGACGACGCGGTTGGCCTCAGCGGTCTCCATCCCGAACGCGTTGGCCAGGATCGTCTGGCCGAAGATCGCGAAGGTCCAGTAGAGCACCTGCCAGCCGGTGTTGCCGAGCACGTGGGCCCAGAGGTGCGGGTGCCGGAACAGCTCCTTCACCTTGCCCGGATCGATCTTCTCCTCGGAGACCACCGCCTGCTCGTACTGCATGACCTGGGCCCGCAGGGCCGCCGACGGCTCGGCGATCTGCCAGATGATGACCCCGCACAGCAACAGCGAGACGACGCCCATGATGATCGCCTGCGACTGCCAGGCGTTGCCGAACATCGGCAGCGTGAAGCCGGCGATGAACGAGGCCAGGAACGAGGCGCCGACCGGCCCCCAGGTCCAGAACGCGAACGCCTGCGCCCGGCCCAGGCGCGGCGAGAAGTCGCGGACGAGCGACGCGGTGATCGTGATCCCGGCGCCCTCGATGAACAGCATCAGGCAGCGGACCACGAACAACCCGCTGACCGAGTCGACGGTGGCGAGCAGGAAGTTGCAGGCCGCGGTGACGGTCAGCGTGGGCACCAGGATCGTGACCCGGCCCCACCGGTCGGACAGGATGCCGCCGAACCCCGCCGACAACCCGCCCACCAGCACGGACACGGCCGCGATCAGCCCGTAGACCTCAAGTGACATCTGCAGGTCGCGCTGCAGCAATGGCAAGATGGTGGCGATCGTCGTCTCGAAGTTGGCGATCAGACTCGCCAGCACGGCTATCGCCAGGAGCCAGACCCGGCGACGGCCGACGGGGTACACGCTCAACTCGCGGACATAGAACGGCTTCATTACCCAGTCCTTAGTGGGACGCGGTGCCTGACTGTCGCCCTAGAACACGTTTCTAGTTGCTGTTGAGCCTGTCGTTTTATCCAGATAAGTCAAGTTTTGCGGCTATCACGATGTGATCTCGATCACACGTGGAGCGTTGTGATTGAATCGCGGCCATTTCCCAGAACGCGGGCCTCTTTATGGGCATAAACTGCGCGCCTGTGAGCCTGCCTGTACGTGAACGTTCCCCCCGGCCGGGTGGCGGTCGACACCGCCGTCCCGTGCCCACGTCCCTGCCGCCGGACGCCCCTGTCCTCGTCCTCGCGGTGCCGGGCAGCACCTCGGGCGTGGCAGCGGAGATCGCGGCCGTGGTACGCGTCGACAACCCCCAGATCGAGGTACGCCTCACGACCGTCACGGACCTCGCCGATTCGTTGCCCGCGGGCCGCGAAGCGATCGTGGTGCCGCTGCTGACCTGGGACGATCCCCTCGTCCTCGCCGACATCGGCAAGGCCGTCGCGGCGGCGGGGTCGAACGCGGTCGTGACGGAGGCGCTCGGCCCGCACCCGCTGCTGGCCGAGGCGCTGCACATCAGGCTGGCCGAGCGCGGCCTGGCCAGGGCCGACCGGGTCCGGCTGCTGAACGTCTCCAGCCCCGTCGACGCCATCATCCTGGGCACGGTCGGCGGCGAGCGGGCCGTGCACGCCGTCCAGGCGACGGCGGTGCTGCTCGCCTCGCGGCTCACGCTCCCCGTGGTCGCCGCCTCTCTCGACAGCGACCCGGGTGTGCCGATCGCGGCCGAACGACTGCGAGCCGCCAGCGCCGAGCGCCTGGCCATCGCGCCCTGCCTGATCGGCCACGAGGCCCCGGCGTCGATCGTCGAGCAGGCCGCCGCGGCGGTCCGCGCGGGCTACGCCGAGCCGCTCGGCGCGCACAGCGCGGTGGCCGAACTTGTCGCGCGAGCTTACGGAAGTCAACTCGCGACTTGACAAGGGCTTGTAGAGATCACTGAAATCGGGTTACCTTTCTCCGCATGCCCCGCGTGCAGTGGAAAGGTGCGCGTCTGGGCCTCCGTGACGTCACGGAGGCCGACGTGGCCGCCCTGCACGCCGTCTACGGCAACCCGGAGGCCACGGCGTACATGCCGTTCGAGCCGCGCACGCTGGAGCAGGTGGCCGCGCTCGTCGACGACGCCATCCAGGCCGCCGCGGCCCAACCGCGGCGGCTGTACGCGCTGGCGGTGACCGACGCCGAGACCCGCGAGGTGGTCGGGGTGGCGCGGCTGCACATCGAGGTGGACCACCCGCACAGCGCCGAGATCGGCCTCGGACTCCGGCCCGACCAGTGGGGGCGCGGCATCGGCACGGACCTGATCCGCCTGGTGCAGTCGTTCGGCTTCAAGGAGCTGGGGCTGCACCGGATCTGGGGCGCGCGGGCACCCGGCAATCTGCCCGCCCAGCTGGCGATGCTGACCGCCGGGATGATCGAGGAGGGCCGGGTCCGCCACCACGTGCTGACACCGTCGGGCTGGCGCGACTCCATCATCCACTCGATCATCGAGGACGACTGGACGGACCGGTAGGGTCAGGCTTCGCGCTTGACCAACGCCGCGGTGCTCTCCCGGACTATGAGATCCGTCGCCAGTTCCACCCTTCTGCTCTCCGGCGCCTCGCCGCGCTTCATCGCCAGGACCGTGCGGGTCGCCAGGGCGGCCATCTCCTGGAGCGGCTGGCGGACCGTGGTCAGCGGGGGCCAGGCCGACTTCGACAGGGGCAGGTCGTCGAAGCCGACGACGCTGAGGTCCTCCGGGACGCGCAGGCCGCGCTGGCGGGCGGCCTCGAAGACGCCGAAGGCCATGAGGTCGCTGCCCGCGAAGATCGCCGTCGGCGGGTCGGGCAGGGAGAGCAGGGCGTGGCCCTGGTCGTGGCCCGAGTCGACCAGGAAGGTGCCCCTGCGGATCAGCGCGGGATCCACCTCGACACCCGCGGTCTCCAACGCCGCCCGGTAGCCGTCGACGCGCGCCTGGCTGCAGAGCATGTCGGCGGGGCCGCTGATCATGGCGACCCTGCGGTGGCCCAGCTCCAGGAGGTGGCGGGTGGCGGCCAGGCCGCCGTGCCAGTTGGTGGCGCCCACCGAGACCACGCCGGGGGCCGGCTCGCCCTCCGGGTCCACCACGACGAACGGCAGTGAGCGGGCGCTGAGCTGCGCCTGGACGCCGGTCGAGAGCTTGGAGGCCACGACGACCACGCCGTCCGTCCGCCGGGAGGCGAGGCGGTCCAGCCAGTCACGGCCGGGACCCGCGTGGGTGTGCAGGACCGACATGACGACGCTGGCTCCCGCGTCGCGGGCCGCCGACTCGGCGCCGCGGACGATCTCCATCGCCCACGGCGACTCGATCTCGGCGAACACCAGGTCCACCAGGCCCGAGGGCGTGTCGTCCTGGCTGGTGCGCCGCTGGTAGCCGTGCTCGTGCAGCAACCGCTCGACCCGGTGGCGCGTCTCCGGGGCCACCTCGGGACGGCCGTTGATGACCTTGGAAACCGTGGGGATCGAGACCCCGGCCTCCTCGGCTATCAGGGCGATCGTCACCCGCCTCTTCGCTGGCATGAGCCGGAGTCTATCGAAACTTTCGGCGACGAGTTGGAATCGCTCCCACGGCGGCTATTGACGCATTCCAGACTGCATACTTATGCTCCGGGCAGCGAAATTATCGGGGTGTCTACGAAACTTTCAGGAGCGGAGAAGGGAACCCCTATGAGGCGCAGTCTCGTACTGATCGCCACGGCCGTACTCCTCGCCGGCTGCGGCGGCGGCGGGACCGCGGAGCCCGCCCAGAGCGGTAAACCGGCCTCGCCCGCGAAGGTGACGCTCGAATGGTGGCACCTGTCGACCAGTGAGCCGTTGAAGTCGCTCTGGGCGACCAGGGCCAAGGAGTTCGAGGCCGCGCATCCCAACGTGACGATGAAACTGACCGTCCTGGAGAACGACGCGTACAAGGCCAAGCTGACCACGCTCACGCAGTCGGGTAAGGCGCCCGACCTGTTCGCCACGTGGGGCGGCGGAGTGTTGAAGCAGGAGCTCGACGCGGGTCTGGTCAAGGACATCAGTGACGACGTCGCGCCGGTTCTGGGCGACTTCACCAAGGCGTCGCTGGCGGCCTACCAGTTCGACGGGAAGACGTACGCGCTGCCGACCGACATCGGGATGGTCGGTTTCTGGTACAACAAGCGGCTCTTCGCCAAGGCGGGCATCACCGCGCCGCCGGCCACGTGGGCGGAGTTCCTGGAGGACGTCAAGAAGCTGAAGGCGTCGGGGACCACCCCGATCGCGCTGGCCGGCAAGGAGAAGTGGCCCGGCCACTACTACTGGGCCTATCTGGCCATGCGCATCGGCGGGCTGCCCGCCCTGCAGCAGGCCGGGGTGGACCACGACTTCACCAAGCCCGACTTCGTCGCCGCCGGGCAGCAGCTCAAGGCGCTGGTCGATCTGCAGCCGTTCCAGAAGGGCTTCCTCGGGGCCGGCTACGGCACCCCTGACGGCCAGGCCGCGACCATGTCCAACGGCAAGGCCGCGATGGAGCTGATGGGCCAGTGGGCGCCGAGCGTGCAGGCTTCTTCGGGCAAGGGGCTCGGCGGCGACCTGGGCTTCTTCCCCTTCCCGACGGTCGACGGCGGCAAGGGCGCGATCACCGAGGCGTTCGGCGGCGGCGGCGGGATCGCCGTGGGCGCCGACGCGCCACCGGAGGCGGTGGAGTTCGTGAAGTTCATGACCGAGAAGGGCAATCACGCCAAGGCCGTCGAGTCCGGCGGGGTGCTTCCCGTGCTGAAGGGCGAGGAGAGCGCGGTCAAGGACGCCAACCTGAAGGTCGTGGCCGAGTCGCTGGCCTCCGCCACCGGCTTCCAGCTCTTCCTGGACCAGGCGTACCCGCCCGCGGTCGGCCAGGAGGTCAACGACAGCGTGGCCCAGCTGATCGGCGGCACCAAGTCACCCCAGCAGGTCGTCGACGCCATCACGGAAGTGGCCAAGAGCGAATGACGACGCTGACCCGGGGGCCGCAGGCGCCCGCGCTCGCCGCCCCCGCGTCGCCCTCCCGGGGGCGGCGGCGCGGCTGGGTGACGATCGGGCTGTTCCTGCTGCCCGCGCTGGTGCTCTTCCTGCTGCTCGTCGTGGCGCCGATCCTGATCGCCCTGTACGCGAGCGTCTTCAAGTGGAACGGCTTCGGCGGGCTGCCGAAGAACTTCATCGGGCTGGACAACTTCACCCGGCTGTTCGGCACGGAGGTCTTCCGGGACGACGTCTGGCACCTGGTGGTCCTCGTGGTCCTGACCGTCGTGGTGCAACTGCCCATCTCGCTGGGCATCGCCATGCTGCTCAACCAGCGGATCCGCGGGCGGACACTGTACCGGCTGGTGTTCTTCGCGCCGTACGTGCTCTCCGAGGTGATCACCGGCGTGCTGTTCTCGCTGATCCTCTCCCCGGAGGCGGGGGTGGGCAACCTGATCCTGGGCGTGGTCGGGCTGAACTCGGACTGGCTCGCCGATCCCGACACGGTGATGATCTCGCTCTTCCTGGTCATGACGTGGAAGTACTTCGGCTTCCACATGATGATCTACCTGGCCGGGCGGCAGAACATCCCCGACGAGCTGATCGAGGCCGCGCAGATCGACGGCGGCACCTCCAGGCAGGTGTTCTGGCACGTCACGCTGCCGCTGCTGGGGCCGACGATCCGGATCAGCGTGTTCCTGTCGGTCATCTACACGATCCAGCTCTTCGACCTGGTCTGGATCCTCACCCAGGGCGGGCCCTCGCACTCCTCGGAGACGATGGCCGTCACGATGCTGGAGTTCGGGTTCAAGCGCTCGCAGGTCGGCTACGCCAGCGCGATCAGCGTGGTGATGTTCGCGCTCAGCCTCGTCTTCGCCCTCGCCTACCAGCGCTTCGTGATGCGGCGCGACCTGGAGGGCGCGACCACCAGAATGGGAGACCACCGATGAGACGGCCGGCCCTGCCCCTGCACGCGATCGCGTGGATCGTCGGCGCCTTCATCCTCGTCCCGGTCGTCTACGCCCTGCTCGGCGGCTTCAAGAGCACCGCCCAGCTGTCCACCAACCCGTTCGGCCTGCCCGACCCGTGGGTTCCGTCGAACTACACCGACGTGCTCGCCGACGGCCCGTTCTGGCGGCAGTTGTGGAACAGCACGTTCATCGCGCTGGCCTCGACCGTGCTCGTCGTCGCGCTGTCGGCGCTGGCCGCCTTCGTCTTCGCCAGGTTCGCCTTCCGCGGCAGGGAGGTGCTGTTCACGCTGTTCACGATGGGGCTGATGTTCCCGTTCGCGGTGGCGATCCTGCCGATCTTCGTCCTGCTGCGTACCTTCGGCCTGCTCGACAGCCCCCTCGGCGTGATCCTGACGCAGGGCGCCTTCGGGCTGCCGCTGACGATCCTCATCCTGCGCGGCTTCTTCCGGAGCATCCCCGGCGAGATCGAGGAGGCGGCCATCCTCGACGGCTGTACCGCCTTCGGCTTCTTCTGGCGGATCCTGCTGCCGATGGCCCGGCCCGCGCTGGCCACCGTGTCCGTCCTGGCGATCGTCGGGAGCTGGAACAACTTCATGCTGCCACTGGTCGTCTTCAGCGACGAGTCGGGATGGACGCTGCCGCTCGGCATCCAGCAGTTCCAGGGCCAGTACAGCTCCGACACCGCCCGGATCCTCGCCTACCTCGTCCTGGCCATGGTGCCCGCCCTCGGGTTCTACGCCATCGCCGAACGCCACCTGATCGGTGGCCTCACCGCAGGAGCCACGAAAGGGTGAACATGCTGCAGGTGTCCGGAACCCAGCTCGTCACCGCCGACTCCACTCCGGTACGCCTGCGCGGGGTGGGCTTGGGGGGCTGGCTGAACATGGAGAACTTCATCACCGGCTACCCCGCCAACGAGAGCTCGATGCGCGAGGCCGTACGGGAGGTGCTGGGCGAGGATCGGGCGGAGCTGTTCTTCGAGCGGCTACTGACCTCGTTCTTCACCGAGCGGGACGCGGCGCTGCTGGCCGGGCTGGGCGTGAACTGCGTGCGGATCCCCGTCAACTACCGCCACCTGGAGTCCGACCAGCGGCCCTTCGAGGTCATCGAGCACGGCTTCCGCCACCTGGACCGGGTCGTCGACCTGCTCGGCTCGTACGGCGTGTACAGCGTCATCGGCCTGCACGCCCTGCCCGGCGCGCAGAACCAGCACTGGCACTCCGACAACCCCACCCACGTCGCCGCCTTCTGGAACCATCGCCACTTCCAGGACCGGGCCATCCACCTGTGGGAGGCCATCGCCGACCGCTACCGCGAGCACCCGTGGGTGGCCGGGTACAACCCGGCCAACGAGCCGGGCGACCCGAGCGGCAAGGTGATCGGGCCGTTCTACGACCGGCTGGTGAAGGCGATGCGCGCCGCCGATCCGCGGCACGTGCTGTTCCTCGACGGCAACACCTACGCCACGGACTTCTCGATCTTCCGCGAGGTGTACGGGAACACGGTGTTCGTCTGCCACGACTACGCTCTGGCCGGGTTCGCGCACGGCGGGCCGTACCCCGGCTACACCCGCGGCGAGTGGTGCGACCGGAGGGAGCTGGAGCGGACCTTCCAGGAGCGGTCCCGGTTCCAGCGGGAGACGGGGACGCCGCTGTGGGTGGGCGAGTTCGGGCCCGTCTACACGGGTCACCCTGAGATCGACGAGCAGCGCTATCGGATCCTGCGCGACCAGCTCGACATCTACGACGCCCATGGGGCCGGTTGGTCGCTGTGGACGTACAAGGACGTGGGGTTGCAGGGGCTGGTGCACGCGGCCGGGCCGTACCTCGACAGGTTCGGGGCGTTCATCGGCAAGAAGCGGCGGCTCGGCGCGGACCGGTGGGGCTCCACGATGGAGGAGTCGGCCGACGTGCTGGCGCCGCTGCACGCGATGCTCGACGCCGAGGCTCCCGGCTGGGCCCCCTACCCGTGGGGGGCGCGCTACCAGGCCGACGACCTGATCAGGCACATCCTGATCGCGCAGGCGCTGCTGCCCGAGTACGCCGAGCTGTTCAGGGGGCTGTCCGACGACGACGTGGTCGAGCTGGCCGACTCCTTCGCGCTGGAGCGGTGCGTACGGCGGCAGCCGCTGCTCGACCTGCTGGCCGGCAACCTGGGCGGGTGATTCTGCGACACCGCCGTGGTATCACGCGGGATTGTCGGTGGCGCACCCTACGATGAGGCTCCTCACGGAGGGATACCCAGATGCTCGACTCGCTGATCGTGCCCCTGTTCGTCACCACGGACCTGCCGCCCGAGGCGGATCTGGCCGAGTTCGGGGAGCTGCTGGCTGAGACGGCGCGGACGCTCGACCATGACGAGGTGAGCTACGCGGCCTTCCTGGCGGGCAAGGTGTTCTGGCTCGACCGCCCGGTCCTGCCCCGGCAGCGGCCCGCCGCCGAGGTCGAGCCGCGGTTCGCGGCGCTGCTCGGCTACCTGGCCGCCTCCGGGACCGGGCACACCTCCCGCGACGTGCTGGCCGACATGCGCCGGGCGATCGGCGCCGCCGTCACCTCCCGCTACGGCGACGCGGAGGCGGCGCCCGCCGTGTTCGCGATCCGCGACCGCGACGTACGGGAGCGCACCCCCGACACCGCCGTCTACGTCGACACCCGCGACGCCGCCACCGACCTGGTCACGGTCACGCGCCCTTACCTCTGACAGCGTCCGGCCCCAGAGGCACGCGGGTCAGAGGTACCGGCGTCAAAGGCACGGGCGTCGGAGACCGCCGTCAGCGCGGCACCGAGCGTCAGCACGGCGCCTTAGGCGGCTCAGCGTGACACCGGGGTCAGTTCGACGAAGGAGACGCCCGGCATCGGCAGGTCGAAGTCCACCGCCACCGTGCCGTCCGTGGCCGTGAGCGCGGTGGCCGGGGTCAGCTCGTCCAGGGTGTTGACCGAGCGCAGTTTGTCCCACTGCCCGTCGGCGGGCCAGTCGCCGCCGCCCATCGACCGCCAGGCCGCCTCGATGTTGGAGTGCTCCCCGTCGACGCGGTGATGGGTGACCATGTAGTCCCCATCCAGGCCGGCGACGGTCAGGGAGACCGCGCGCGACAGCTCGGGGGCCCCGTCAGCCTGTGCCTGGTTGAGGGTGCCGTTCCAGGCCAGCACCCCGACGCGCCCGTCCTCGTGCCGTGCCGCCCAGACCTCGACCCCGCCCGCGTCGCCCTCGACCACGGTCGCCAGCTCGGCGTCGCCGAGGCGGGCGGCCAGGGTGAGCGCGTGGAAGCGGGGCTTGCGCAGGTTGCCGACCGTCAGCAGGCCGAAGCCGCCGTGGAAGAGGCGCGGCGGCCGCCCCAGCTCCTCGAAGTGGTCCGAGGCCACCCAGTGCGACACGGCGGCCAGCCGGCCGGCCGCCGACTTCATGCCGTGCAGCAGGAACGCGGCCCCGAACGGCCCGTCACCGATGCCGTGGAAGTGCGTCGGGGTGGGCCCCCACTCGGTCCACCAGACGGGCGTGTCCGGCCGGCCGTGCCGGGCCAGGGCGGGACGCCAGTCGAGCGGGGCGTTGCCGTAGGTGTGGGTGGAGATGAAGTCGAGCTCCGCGCCCGACTCGGCGACGTGCGCCAGCAGCTCCTCCACCCAGCCGTTGGCCGCCGAGGCGGGCCCGCCGACCCGCAGCTCGGGGTGGACGTTCTTCACGGCGGCGGCGCTGACGTCGTAGAGCAGGAAGTACTCCTCGGGCGTGCCCGTCCAGAAGACGGCGAGGTTGGGCTCGTTCCACACCTCGAAGGCCCAGTTGTCGATCAGCTCGTGGATCCCGTACCGCTCGGCCAGGTGCTCGACCAGCGCCCTGACCAGGTCGCTCCACGCCTCGAAGTCCTTGGGCGGGGAGATGATCGCCTCGTAGCCGAACACCGTCCTGGACGGGTCGGCGGCCAGGTCGCGCGGCATGTAGCCGAGCTCGACGATCGGCCGCAGGCCGAGCGCCATGATCGTGTCGTAGACCTCGTCCACCTTGGCGAAGTCGTAGACCGCCTGGCCGTCGACCTCCTTGTAGACGCCGAGGTCGTCACCGAGGATCGCGTGGGCGCGCACCGTCTCGACGCCGAACTCCTCGCGCACGGTGCGCAGCGCCTCGGTGAGCTCCGCGCCGATGGGCCGGCCGCCCGTCTCGTCCTCGCTCAGCAGGTACGACAGGTGCTCGGAGCCGATCATGTACCGCCACGGCCGGGGCAGGTCGCGGGTGACCGCGGCGGCGTCGACCCGCACGCTGACCGCCGCCGGTCCGCCGTCCAGCGGAGCCGCCGGCACCGCGTCCGAGGCGGGGCCGACGAGCTCCATGGCGGCGATCGCCGCGACCGTGTACGACGCCGCGCCGTGTCCCGTGTCCACGTAGCGGCACTCGGGTACGGCCGCCACGTCCACGTCGGGCTGCGACACCGGCACGCCGTCCCGGTGCACCAGGTAGCCGATCGCCTCCGGCACGGGTTCCCACGTCAGCGTCACGTGGCCCGCACCGGGGACGGCCCGCAGCCCGGCCGGCGCCTGAAGGGCCGGCTCGGCGGCCGGGACCGCCTCACCCGACGCCTGGTGGAGACGTTCCTGCCAGTCACGGCGTGCGGCATCAGCCGTACTCATCTGGGGTTCCCCGATCTGTTGGAGCGTCAGTTGGCGGGAGGGGCCCCCTGAACGGCCCACTCCTCGATTTCCATCACCGGCCGGAGCTTCGCCTCGACGCCGGCGCCGCCGAAGTAACGGTGCAGGTTGCCTCCGGTGAGCACGTTGCCCAGGGCGGCCATGACCATGCCCTGGTCGAGCGCGAGGTACCACTTCGACACGGCGCCCGAGCGGACCGCGACGGAGTCGTAGAAACCGCCGGGCCCGTAGGCGTCGAAGTTCTTGCGGATCTTGGCCAGGTTATCCATCGCCTGGGCCCGCGCGTACGGCAGAGCCAGGAAACTGGCGTGCGGAGTGACCACTCCGTCACCGTAGGCGGTGGGTTCTGGCTGGGCCGGTCGGCAGCCCTCGTAGCCCGGATCGGTGCTGGTGCGCTCCTCGTCGGAGGTGTAGCCGGGGGTGTCCATGCCGAGCGGGTCCACGCCGTACTCGCGGTAGCCGCCGTGCGGGTCGTTGGACGGCGAGAAGCCCCAGTAGCCGTACTTCGCCTCGCGCAGGCCGTGCTCGATCTGCGCCTTGACGAACACCGGATGGTTGCGGCCCCAGCTCCGGGGCGCCCACGCCGCCTCGGGAACGACCAGATCCGGCATCAGCGCCTCGAACATCGAACCGCCCCAGTTGGGGACGTATCGCAGGCCGCGATAGCCGTACGTGCCCTCCCAGACGTTGACGCCCAGGTACTTCTTCCACGCGCCGACCGGCTTCTGCTCCTGCCAGCCGAAGTCACAGCCGTTGTCGGGGAAGGTCCGATACGGGCCGAAGTAGCTCTCGCGCGGGATCTGGCCGAGCGCGATGCCCACGTACTGGGCGATCCGGGTCTCGGCGGGCGCGCCGTAGTGGTGGCAGGTCGACCAGACCTTGGTGCCGGTGCCCGCGTAGTCGCTCTCCACCGAGCAGCCCTCGGGCTTCTCCGGCCAGAAGCCGCCGCGGATCAGCCCGGTGCCCGCGTCGGGGCGGGCGGCCGGGTCGTAGTAGGAGGCGAAGTTCATGGAGGTGACCAGCCGCGCCGCCCGCGCGGAGTGGCGGGGCACGGCGGTGCGGACCATCATGAGGGCCGTGGCCAGCCAGCTGTTGTCCACGCTGGAGGCGAACAACCGCACGGGATCGCCGTTGTCGGGCCAGGTGTGGACGAGCTGGAGGGTCGCCGGGTCGTACCAGTTGTAGTACTGGCCCGTCGGGGTGTCGCGCTCCATCCGCTCCAGTCCGTCGAGCACCTTGCCGACGCGGGCCGTGGCCTCGTCGGAGCCGATGAGGCGCAGGTCGCGGGCGGTGAGCGTGCTCCACAGGTAGGTGCCGATGTTGGTGGGCGAGGTGACCTTGGCCCTGGTCTTCAGGTCGCCGGTGACCTTGTCGGACGGGATGCCGGTGGCGGGGTCGACCATGGCGGTCATCGACCGCCACGTGTCCTTCGCGTACCGAAATAACGTGTCATTTCCCGATGAAGCGCTGGCTGGGCTGGGCACGGCGGCGGCCAGCACCAGCAGGCCGGCGAGCAAGGCGGTCTTGCGCATGGGGGTGCTCCTCTACTTGAGGCCGGATGTTGCGATGCCTTGGATGAAGAAGCGCTGCAGGAAGACGAACAGGACGAGGATCGGCGCGACCACGATCATCGCCCCGGCGACGAGCAGGTTGTAGTGCGTGCCTTCGTGGCCGTTGAGGATGTTCAGGGCCACGGGCAGCGTGTAGACGTCCTCCGACTGCGCCACCACGGCCGGCCAGAGGAAGTTGTTCCACGCTCCGAGAAAGGTGATCAGGCCCAGCGTGGCCATCGCGGGCTTGCAGAGCGGCAGCACGATCCTGGCGAAGATCCGGAACTCCCCCGCCCCGTCCACCCGCGCCGCGTGGATGAGCTCGTCGGGCAGGTCCGCGATGAACTGCCGCATCATGAACACGCCCAGCGGCGTGATCAGCCCCGGCAGGATGATGCCGAGGAAGGTGTTCACCATGCCGAGCTTCGCGATCAGCACGAACTGCGGGATCATCAGCACGATCGCCGGCACCGCCATCTGCACCAGCACCAGCCCGAAGACGGCGTTCCTGCCGCGGAAGCGCAGCTTGGCGAAGCCGTAGCCGACCATCGAGCAGAACAGCAGGTTCCCGGCGACGATCACCAGCGCGACGACCACACTGTTCACGAACGCCTGCCCGAGGTGCACCCGGTGCAGCAGCTCGGTGTAGTTGTCCAGCGTGAACGTCTCGGGCCAGAACGTCGGCGGATCGCGCCGGATCTCCGCCTCCGGCTTGACCGAGCTGAGCCCCGCCCACAAGAACGGGCCGACGACCAGCAGCAGCCCGACGCTCAGGCCGAGGTAGGTGATCAGCTTCTGCCCGCGGGTCCGTCTCACCGCGCCCTCCCGATCCTGAGCTGCAGTACGGCCAGCGCGATGATCACCATGAACAGCACGCTTGCCGCGGCACCCGCGTAGCCGTAGTTGCCCACCCCGAACTGCTTGAAGATCGCCAGCGAGGCCGACAGCGTGGAGTTCAGCGGCCCGCCACCGGTCATGATCAGCGGCTCCTCCAGGAACTGCAGGAACCCGGTCGAGCTGTAGACGGTGCAGAACAGGATCACCGGCCGCAGCTGCGGCAGCGTGATCGACCTGAACCGCGCCCACCGCCCGGCCCCGTCCACCTCCCCCGCCTCGTACAGCTCCCGAGGGATCCCCTGGAGCGCCGCGAGGAAGACCACCATGTCGAACCCGAAGCTCCGCCAGGCGGTCATCACGATGATCGACGGCAGCGCGGTGGCCTGCTCCTGGAGCCAGGCGGGCCCTTGCAGGCCGACCAGCTCCAGCAGCCGGTTGACCAGTCCCGCCTCCGGCTCCAGCAGGAACTTCCAGGCGACCGCGACACCGATGATGCTGGTGATGTGCGGCAGGTAGTAGCCGAGCCGGAAGAACGCGGCGGGCAGGCGGGCGATGCCGGAGTTCAGGGCCACGGCGGCGGCCAGGCCGAGTCCGATGGTCAGCGGCAGCCCGGTGACCACGAAGATCGCGGTGTTCAGCGCCGCCTTCCGCATCGCCTCGTCGCCGGCCAGCCTGAGGTAGTTCTCGACGCCGACCAGGTCGACGGCCAGCGGGTCGGCGACGTCCGTGCTCCGCATGTCGGTGAAGCTCATGCCCAGCCCGGCCAGCAGCGGCCCGAGGTAGAACACCACGAACATGACGAGGAACGGCAGCACGAACACCCAGCCGAGCCCGCCCCTGCGAAGGAGCGCCATCACTAAAGGCCGGTGCCGATCGTGTCGGCCTGCGCCTGGATGGCCTTGGCCGTCTGCTCCGGCGTCTGCTTGCCCAGCGCCAGCTTCTCCAGCTCGGTCTCGAACACCTTCGACACCTGCTCCCAGGTCGGATACGGCGGCGGCGTCTTGGCGTCCTTGAGCTGCTCCCCGAAGACCTTCAACTGCCGGTCCGCGGCCAGCTCGGGCTCCTGCCAGGCTGACTGGACGCTGGGCAGCGCCTTCACCGTCGTGTACCACTTGGCCTGCACCTTGGGGTCGGTGAGCCACTGGATGAACTTCCACGAGGCGTCGCGGTTCTTGGCCTGCTTGAAGACGACCAGGTCGGAGCCGCCGACGAAGCTGGTGGCCGAGACCGGGCCCTTCGGGTAGGGCGCGACGTCGAACTTGTCCTTGAAGCCCGCGCCGCCGTCGTTGTCCAGCACGCCGATCATCCACGGGCCCGAGAAGAAGCCGCCGACCTCGCCCTTGATGAAGTTCTGCGGGAAGGCGCCCTTGGGGGTGTCGTTCGGGGCCAGCTTCTCCTGGAAGAGCGAGGCGTACTGCTTGAGCGCGGTCACCGCCTCGGGGGTGTCGAAGGTGTACTTGCCGTCCTTGACGATCTCGCCGCCGGCCTGCCAGATGAGCGGCACCAGCTCCTGCCAGGAGCCCTCGGTGTAGCCCTGGTTGAAGCCCTTCTTGGCGCCGCCCTTGTCCTTCAGCGCCTTGGCGAACGTCTTGACCTCGGCCCAGGTGGCCGGCGGCTTGACGCCCGCCTTCTCGGCCTGGTCCGTGCGGTAGTACAGGACGCGGGTCTCGACGTACCACGGCACCCCGTACGCGGTGCCGTTCACGTCCACGGTCTGCCAGGCGCCGGGGAAGAAGTCGGCCTTGTCGATGAGGTTGCCGGGCGTGGGGTCGAGCACGCCGGTCTTGGACAGCTCGCCCGCCCAGGTGGAGCCGATCATGCTGATGTCGGGGGTGGCACTGCCCGCGATGGCCGAGGTGATCTTGTCGTGGGCGATGTCCCAGCCCATCGGCGTCACGTTCACCTTGACGCCCGGGTTGGCGGTCTCGAAGTCCTTGGCGAACGCGCCGAGCGCCTTGCCCTCCTCCCCTATCCCCCAGACCGTGATCTCGCCGGAGACCGCGCCGGACTTGACGTCCTGCGCCTTTTCTGGGGCCTTGTCGGCGCTGCGCCCGCAGCCGGTGACCAGTATCGCGAGGGTGAGCAGGCCGGCGGCGGAGCGCCGGGTCGAGGTGTTCAACGGGGTTCCTCCTGGGGGTGGTGACCGCAACTGGCGCGCAGCACCAGCTCGGTGGTCAGGACGAGGTGTCTCGGGGTGTCACGGGCGCCGGTGATCAGCTCGTCGAGCGCCCGCGCGGCGCGCGCGCCCAGTTCGCGCATCGGCTGGCGGATGGTGGTCAGCGCCGGGCGGGCGTGGCGGGCGGCCATGATGTCGTCCCACCCGGTCACGGCCAGCTCGTCGGGTACGGCGAGTCCGAGCTCCTCCGCCGCGAGCAGGGCGCCCAGCGCCACCTCGTCATCGGAGCAGACGATCACCTGGGGCCGGGCCGGAGCGCGCAGCAGGGTCCTGGCGGCCTGGTAGCCGCACTCGACCGTGTAGTGCTCCGTCGGCACCGCCTCGATCGCACTGCCGAGGACGGACCTGACGCCCTGCCAGCGCTCGTCCACGTCGTCTCCGGTCGCGATCGGCGCGCCGAGGAAGACGAACCTCTGGTAGCCGTGCTCCAGGAGGTGCCGGGCCAGCGCGCGGGCCGACGCGGTGTTCTCGCTGCGCAGCGTGTCGGCCCCGGCGAGCGGCTCGCGGGAGACGAACACCAGCGGCATGCCCATCCGGACCAGCTCGGCGACCAGGTCGTCCGGAGCCGTATGGCCGAACACCATCAGGCCGTCCACCCGCCCCGCGAGGTCCTTGACCAGGTCGTGCACCCGGGTGCGGCCCTTGGTGGACAGGATCACCACCGACCGGCCCAGCTCGGAGGCCACCTCCTCGTAGCCGAGGAGCACCTCGGTGTAGTAGGGGCCCGCGAGGTTGGGGAAGACGATGCCGTTGGCGGCGTGGCGGCCTTCGGCCAGGCTGACGCCGAGGCGGCTGGGCGTGAACCGGAGCTCCTCGACCGCCTTCAGCACCTTCTCCCGCGTCTTGGGCGCCACCGGCCCGGTGCCGCGCAGGGTCCGCGACACGGTCGCGATCGACACGCCCGCCCGCCGCGCCACCTCGTAGATCGTCACGTCCATCCAGGCTGCTCCTCTTTCTGTAAGCGCTTCCACAACCGACGATGTAAGCGCTTACAGAAAGGCAGTGTGTCAGGCGTGTCAACTTCTCGTACAGACCCCGCCCGGTAACGGTGAGGTTACGCCGACGCGGGGTAGGCGGCAGGCATGCTCTTTGGCAAGGAACACGTCCAGCGCTATCAGGAGACCGACGGCGCCGAGGGACACGACTGGAACAACACCGTGACCCTCCTTCTGACCACCAAGGGTCGTAAGTCCGGCAAGGCCTACACGACGCCGCTGATCTACCAGCGGCACGGACGCGACCACGTCGTCGTCGCCTCCAAGGGCGGCGATCCGGACCACCCCGACTGGTACAAGAACCTGCAGGCCGATCCCGAGGTCGGGGTGCAGGTGAAGGCCGACAAGTTCAGGGCCCGCGCGCGTACCGCCACGGACGAGGAACGGCCCGAACTGTGGCGGTTGATGGCCGCCACCTGGCCCGACTACGACAACTACCAGCAGAAGACCGATCGGAAGATCCCGATCGTCGTCCTCGAATCCATCAACACCTGACCGGTGCGACCGCCCCGTCCTCGTACGGCGGGGCGGGTGGACCACCGGGAAGGGGCGTGATCGATGATGGATCGCATGAGCCGCGAACATCACTACAGCGTCAGCGTCACCTGGACCGGCAACCGGGGCGAGGGCACCTCCGGCTATCGCTCCTTCGGCCGCGAGCACGAGGTGGCGGCCGAGGGCAAGCCCGCCCTGCCCGGGTCGGCCGATCCCGCTTTCCGCGGCGACCCCGCTCGCTGGAACCCGGAGGAGCTGCTGGTGGCGTCGCTGTCGCAGTGCCACATGCTGTGGTATCTCCACCTGTGCTCGCTCAACGGCATCGTCGTGACCTCCTACGTCGACGAGCCGACGGGCACCATGGTCGTGGACTCCAGCGGCGGCGGCCGCTTCTCCGAGGTCACCCTGCACCCCACGGTCATGATCACCACGCGGAGCCTGCACGACAAGGCCATGGAACTGCACGCCGAGGCGAACAAGCTCTGCTTCATCGCCAACTCCACCAACTTCCCCATCCACCACGAGCCAGTGATCCTCGACGCCTGAGATCACGGAAGCCACGGTCAACGAGACGCACGTAACGGCGGCGAGCCGGTGAGGCGGAGGAGCGTGCCCCTGGAGGGCCGGTCACCCGCGTCGGCGGGTGGGGCCGGCCCATGCCTGCCGTAAAAATAATGACCTAGAACGTCACCAACGGATCCCCGACGAAGTCGGCGATGAAGTTGACGAAGAAGAAGCCAAAGAACAGGAAGTTCAGGAGCAAGATCACATAGTGCCACGGCCGGGGACGGGCGGGCCGGGGCAGCCTGCTGTTCAGGTAGATCAGCAGGAACGGGTAGATCAGCGCGCCCAGGTTCGACATGTTGGCCGACCACTCCACCAGCCCGACCGGCAGCGAGAGGTGGATGACGACCGAAATGATCACCAGCAGCACGATCATGAACGGGTAGTAGAAGCGGCGCGGGTCACCCTCGATCAGCCCGCGCAGCCGGGGGCTGGTGGCGTGCGCCGCGTCCGTCATGACCCTGACCATGGCCTCGAAGATGCCTAACTGGGTGGAGAACAGGATCAGCACCCCCAGCACCAGCGCCACATAGAACAGCGCCGGACCGTACTCGTCGCCGAGCACCCCGGCCACGAACGTCGGCACGTTCGCCCGCGTGGGCTTCTGGCCCGACATGGTGACCGCCTGCGACATGAGCAGCGTCGGCAGCAGCATGCCGAGGATGGCGCCGACGAAGAACACCCCCCACATGTCGGTGAGCAGCAGCCGGTACCACCTGCGCCACAGCCCGCGGTTGCGGTCGTCGTCGGGGAAGGTGACGCCGCTGGCCAGGATCTCGCTCCGCTCGCCGCGCATCCCCGACAGGAATCCGGCGCGATAGCCCATGCCGTAACCCTTGTCCCGGTAGTGGCCCATGACGTACCAGTTCAGGCCGGAGGCCAGGGCTGTGAACCCGGCCAGGCCGCCGAGCTGGGTCGCCGTGATGCCCGCGGGCGGGGCGGCCGGGGTGACGAAGCCGCGGATGCCCTCCCACCACTGGCTCCACGGCACGATGAGCAGGTCCACGGCGAGCAGGGCGAGGAGGATGGCGCTGACCATCATCCAGTTCGCCAGCTCCAGCACGCGGCTGATCCGCTTGGCCAGGGCAGTGATCAGGAAGACCAGCACCAGCAGCGCGATGGCCCACAGCCGCGGCTCCTCGGCGTCGGCGGGCGCGACGGCGCCGTGGACGAGCGCGTAGACGCCCTGTCCCGCCGAGGCGGCCCACCCGCCCGCGATGAAGGCGAAGATCACCACGAGGACCGACAGCGGGACCCAGAGCTTCCAGCCCGGCGGCACCCGGCCCCAGCCGACCACGGGGGTCTCGCCGGTGGCGACGACGTAGCGGGAGCACTCGACGTTGTAGAACGTCTGGAGGAGGGCGGAGACCAGAATGACCCAGCCGACGCCGACGAAGCCGTACTGCCCCACGTTCAGCGGCCCGAGCAGCCACTCGCCGCTGCCGATGGAGATGCCGAGGGCGATCAGGCTGGGCCCGATCGCGTACTTGACCAGCTCTTTCGGGCCGATCTTGGAGACCTTGAACACCTCTTCCGGGGTGGGCAGGTCTGTGACGGTGAGATCCGGGCGGCTTACTCCGAGTGGATGCGACATGTCAGGGCCTCCTGCCGTTCAGGGTGATCCAGAACCCCACCGGCTACAAGACCCAATCCACGCGTGCGGAACGCTGCCGTGGGCCCTGGTCGTTGCCCAGGCATGGCTGACATCCCCTATGACAGAAAAGAACAGCTCAGGCAGATCGAGAGCGGGCTGCTGCCGGGCGAACAGATCATCGCGGTGTACGACGCCATCGGCACGGGGACGGGATTCCTGGGGCTGACCGATCGGCGGGTCATCGTCCAGGACAAGTCGTTCGCGGGCAAGCGCATCGCGATCACCAGCATCCCCTACAGCAAGATCTCGGCGGTGAGCGTGGTGAGCAACAAGTCGTTCGCCGGCGGGTTCTTCTCCTCGGGCGCGATCGCCATCCACGTCGGGACGCACACGTACGAAGTCGACTTCCGCGGCGACAACAAGGCGCATCACGTACACAACGTGATCTTGCATCACATATCGCGAACCTGACCGTCGTCGTAAGGGGCGCGGCGGCCCGGACTGACCTATCCTGCGGAGATCACGGGGTCACGCGAAGGGGGCGGGCTGGGTGAGCCGAGTCGCACGTGTCTGTACGGCGGGCCTGGCCGTGCTGGCGGTCACCGCCTGCACCGCCACTCCTCCGGCTCCCGCCTCGCCCCTCGGCACGGGCGCCGCCACCACCTCGCGTCCCGGCACGGCCGCGCCGAGTCCGGCCTCGACCCCTGGCACGTCGCCGGTGCCGGTGATCGGCAGTGACCTGCCCGCGCTCCCCGCCAAGCCCGCCGTCTGCGTCCAGCCACCGGCCGATACCGACGACCTCCGCCCGGCGAAGGCCGAGCCTGGCTGGCGTGCCGTGGCCACCGACGAGGGCTACGGCACGCTCCACGATCTCGCCGTCGGCCGGGACGGCGCCGTCTGGGCCACCCACCTCACCCAGCGCCTGGCGGCCGAGTCCGTGGAGACGACCTTCGCGGGCCTGCGGCGATGGGACGGCAAGCGGTGGACGTCGTACTCGCTGCCGGGCGTCCAGGTCACCGCGCTCGGCGCGACCTCCGCGGCCAACGCCTGGGTGTTCGGCCTGGCGGACGGCAGGTCCGGGCTCGTCGGCGCGTTCCAGGGTGACAGGTGGACGGCGCAGCGGCTCACCGGGCGGCTCGGCGACACGTTCGGCGCGGGCGGCACGGCGGCGCGCGGCGCCTGGGCGGTCAGTGGCCGCTCGGCGCTGTGGTGGAACGGCTCCACCTGGCAGCACCACGATCTCCCGGCCCCCGCCGGCGCGGTGGGCGGCGGCAGCGGGAGCGGCGGCGGCTCGGGCAACAGCGGTGGTAACAAACGCGGCGGCGACATGTGGACGGTCAGCGGGCCACTGGTCGACCAGGGACCGGCCGCCCGCTGGAACGGCGCGGCCTGGCAGCGGGTCGGCGTGCCCGCGCTCGGCCTGCCGGCCAAGGCGGAGTCCCCGCGGGTCCGGCTCAGCGACGTCGTGGTGCTCGGGCCGGCCGACGTGTGGGTGGTCGGCGGGGTGTCGTGGCTGGTGCCCGGTGAGTTCTCCAAGAACGACGAGCCGTTGGAGCGCTCCCGCCCGGTCGCCCTGCACTGGGACGGCGGCACGTGGCGGTGCCGGTGGGGCGCGCTCGGTTCCACGTTCACCCAGGCCGAGCCGGACGGCCGGGACGGCATGTGGGTGCTCGACTCGACCGGGTCGCGCCTCCTGCACTTCGCCGGCGGACGCTGGACGTCGCAGACCCTCGACGGCACGATCGACGCCCTCGCCCAGCGCCCCGGCACCACCCAGGTCTACGCGGCCGGCTCCTCCCATCCCGAGAAGGGCCTGGCCCGCGCCATGCTCTGGCGTACCCGCTGACCCTGTCCTCTCAGGCGCGAAGCGAGGTGTAGAGGTCCATGGTCCTGTGCGCGATGCGTTCCCAGGAGAAGTGCTCGACGGCCCTGGCCCGCCCGGCCACCCCCATCCGCGTGGCCCGCGCCGGACTCTCCAGCAGTTCGTTGACCCGCTCGGCGAAGTCGGCGGCGAAGCGCTCGGGGTCGTGCGGCGTCCCGTCGGCGCCCTGGTCGATCGGCACCAGCAGCCCCGTCTCCCCGCCGGCCACCACCTCGGGGATGCCGCCGGTCGCCGTCGCCACCACGGCCGTCTCGCAGGCCATCGCCTCCAGGTTCACGATCCCCATCGGCTCGTACACCGACGGGCACACGAACACCGACGCGTGCGTGAGCAGCTGGATCACCTCGATCTTGGGCAGCATCTCGGAGATCCAGATCACCCCGTCGCGCTGCCGGCCGAGGTCGCGCACCAGGCCCGTCACCTCGGCCTCGATCTCCGGCGTGTCGGGCGCGCCCGCGCAGAGCACGATCTGCGCGCCGGCGTCGAAGGACCGCGCCGCGTGCAGGAGGTGGACCAGCCCCTTCTGCCGGGTGATGCGCCCGACGAAGATGGCGTACGGTCTGGCCGGGTCCACGCCGTGCTTCTTGAGGACGTCGTCGCCCCGGTCCGGGGCGTATTCGGCGGTGTCGATGCCGTTGTGGATGACGCTCACCCGCTCGTGCGGGATCTCGGGATAGGCGGCGAGTACGTCGCGCCGCATCCCCTCCGAGACCGCGATGACCGCGTCGGCGCCGGCCAGGGCGGTCCGTTCGGCCCAGGAGGAGATGGTGTAGCCGCCGCCCAGTTGCTCGGCCTTCCAGGGCCGGAGCGGTTCGAGACTGTGCGTGGTGATGACATGCGGGACCCCGTGCAGCATTTTCGCGACATGCCCGGCAAAGTTGGCATACCAGGTATGCGAGTGAACCACCCCGGCGCCCTCGCACGCGGCGGCCATCTCCAGGTCCACCCCGAGCACCTGAAGGGCCGCGTTGGCCGCCTGAAGCCCGGTGGGCACCCGGTAGGCGGAGACGCCCGGCTCGTCCCGCGGGGCCCCGAAGCACCGCACCCGGACGTCGGCCAGCCGCCGCAGCTCTCTGGCCAGATATTCCATGTGCACCCCGGCACCGCCGTACACCTCTGGCGGATACTCCCGGGTGAGCAGATCAACGCGCATGACACGACCTTACGATCCTCGGGTGGTTTCAGGCACGTGCGGTGTTCGATGGGCGATTCGTCGATAGATCGGCATTTTGAGGGTAGCGTCACGGATATGAGGTCCCGGAGGGTTCTTGCGGTCGTACTGGCAGGTGGAGAGGGAAAGAGGCTCATGCCGCTCACAGCGGATCGAGCCAAACCGGCTGTGCCGTTCGGCGGCATGTATCGGCTCATCGATTTCGTGCTGTCCAACCTGGCCAACGGCGGCTACCTGCAGATCGTCGTCCTGACCCAGTACAAGAATCACAGTCTCGACCGCCACATCTCCCGCACCTGGCGGCTGACGGCGATGCTCGGCAACTACGTGACGCCGGTCCCCGCGCAGCAGCGGCTGGGCCCGCGATGGTTCTCCGGCTCGGCCGACGCGCTGTTCCAGAACCTGAACCTGATCTACGACGAGATGCCCGAGCACGTGATCGTGTTCGGGGCCGACCACATCTACCGTATGGACCCGCGGCAGATGGTCGAGCAGCACGAGGACTCCGGTGCGGACGTGACGGTGGCGGCGATCCGGCAGCCGATATCGCTGGCCGACCAGTTCGGCGTCATCGAGACCGACCCTCAGGGGCGGCGGATCGTCGCGTTCCGGGAGAAGCCCAAGGACGCGGTGGGGCTCGCCGACTCCCCCGACGAGGTGTTCGCCTCGATGGGCAACTACGTGTTCAAGACCCAGGCGATGATCGACGCGCTGCGGGAGGACGCCCTCGACCCCACAAGCAAGCACGACCTGGGCGGAAATATCATCCCAATGCTCGTCAAGTCCGGTGGGGCGGACGTGTACGACTTCGCGAACAACGTGGTGCCGGGTTCGAGCGAGCGCGACCGGGGCTACTGGCGCGACGTGGGCACGCTCGACGCCTACTACGAGGCGCACATGGACCTCATCTCGGCGCACCCGATCTTCAACCTCTACAACGACAAGTGGCCGATCCACACCGGGCACGACCCGCTGCCACCGGCCAAGTTCGTGCACAACGACGGCGACCGGGTGGGCCGGGCGCTCGACTCGCTCGTGTCACCCGGCGTGATCGTGTCCGGCGGCACGGCGAACCGGTCGATCCTGTCGCCCAGGGTCGTGCTGCACTCGCACTCGCTGGTCGAGGACTCCGTACTGATGGAGAACGTCAAGGTCGGCAGGGGCGCGATCGTGCGCAAGGCGATCATCGACAAGAACGTGGTGATCCCCGACGGCGCGCGGATCGGCTTCGACCTGGACTATGACCGCACCCGGTTCGCGCTGACCAGGGGCGGGATCGTGGTCATCGGCAAGAACGAGATCGTCGACCGCTGACCCTCACCGGGGCAGGCTGAGCAACCGGTCGACCAGCGTCCTGGCATGGTCGGCGCCGACCGGCCGGTTGAAGAAGATCACATGATAGTAGAGCGGCGCGATCACCACCTCCATCAACTCCAGCAGCGTGGGCGGGCTCTCGCCGCGCGCCGCCGCCCGCTCCAGCATGCCCTGGAGCTGCACGGCCCGGTCCGTCAAGTACGGCTGGTTGTCGTCCGGGACGCGGGTGCCGACCTGGGCGGCCCTGACGTAAAGAGGCCCCAGTGGCCCCGCCACGTCCGCCGCGACCTGAACGGCGTAGGCCTCCAGGTCGCCGCGCAGCGTGCCCGTGTCGGGCACCGGTGAACCCTTCGAAAGCCGCTCGGTCACCACATCGTCCATGAGCGCGCCGAGCGTGCCCCAGCGCCGGTAGAGGGTCGCCTGGTGCACACCGGAACGTTCCGCCACCCGGGCGATGCTCAGTCTGTCCCAGTCCTCCTTGCCCAGCAGGTCGAGGACGGCTTCATGCACCGCCGTACGGACTCTCGCGCTGCGGCCGCCGGGCCGGCGTACAGGTTCCATGCCACTAACCCTAACGCGAATTCTCTTGCGTTAGAGCCCTCCGCCGTGGTTACCTTGGGGCGAGATTTTTCGCGTTAAGGAATCTGAGCATGCGCCTTGCCCCGCATCTCTGACCGACTGGAAAGGACCTTCATATGAACCGCTCCGTGCTCAAGGTGGCGCTCTGGGATGTACTCCCCAGCGTCGCCGCCTACTACCTGCTGCGCGCGTTACACATGAGCGAGTACGCCGCCCTGCTCTCGGCCACGGCCGTCGGCCTCTTACGCACCGCCTATGTCGGCGCCAGGGAACGGCGCCTGGACGGTTACGCGGCGTTCATGTGCCTGATCTTCGGCCTCGGCCTGGTCCTGTCCTTCGTCACCGGGGACGAGCGCCTCATGCTGGCGGTCAAGTCGATCACCACGGCGGTCATCGCCGCCGTCCTCGTCGCCACCTGCGTGACTGGCCGCCCCGCCGCCTTCCCCCTGGCCAAACGCTTCGGCGCCGAGGACGCCGCCACCGCCGCCCGCTGGGACGCCCTCTATCTGGCCGAGCCCACGTTCCGCCGCATCTACTTCGTCATGACCCTGACCTGGGCGGCGGCCTTCCTCACCGAGTCGGTGATCCGGATCCCGCTCATCTATCTGCTGCCGGTGGACGTGATGGCCGGCCTGTCGACAGTCCTGCTGCTCGGCACCCTCGCGCTCATCGCGGTCTGGAGCGCCTGGTACGGGAAGCGCGGCGAGGCGGCCCTTTCCGTGAGTTGACCAAAGATCGGCCACGGAGCGTACTTGATTGATATCGTTCCGTGACATGCCATCCCCCGCGCATGACACACTCAATGCGCTCTTCCGCAACCGTCCGGCATTCGCCGTCGAGATCCTCCGGGATGTCTTCGACGTCGACCTGCCCACGGACATACTCGTTGAGGTCGCCGGAAGCGACTTCAACGACCGCCTCTCCCTGGACTTCCAGGCCGACACGGTGATCACCATAGGACCGCGCCAGGACCCGATCTATGGGGTCATCGTCGAGATCCAGCAGGACCCCAAGGATCCCAAACGCACGGCCTGGGCGCGCTACGCGGCGGCGCTTTGGCTGCAGCTGAAGTGCCCGGTGGTGGTGCTGGCCCTCTGCCCCGACGCCCGCGTCGCGACGTGGGCGGCGGAGCCGATCGTCACCAGCCTGCCCGGCTTCGTCCTCCAGCCCCGAGTCTTCGGGCCGGACCGGATCCCCGTCATCACCGATCATGTCCAAGCCGCGGACTGTCTCGAACTCGCCGCCATGTCCGTGATGATGCACGGCCAGCAGAGAACCGTGACAGAGGCCTTCATGACGGCCCTGGACAAGCTCCCCGAAGGTGACTCTCTGCAGTACTATGAATACGCATACAGACTGGCTTCACTCGCCACCCGGCGCGTTATGGAGGAGATCATGTCGCTTGCCGTTTGGCCGGTATACAGCCCCTTCGCCAAAGGGCTGGTCAGCAAAGGCGAAGCTACCGCTCTGATCAGGATCCTCAAAGCACGCGACATCAGCGTGCCCCAAGACGCTCACGACCGCATCACCCAATGCACGGACCTCGACCAAATAGAAGAGTGGATCGACCGAGCAGCCACCGCGACGACGCTCGATGACGTCCTCGCCCCTAATACTGCTTGACGCTGTAGTCATACCGGCAAGGCAGCGGATGCTCCGCCCTGACCCGTGCCCGCCCCGTCGGATTCAGCCGCTCATGGTAATCCCACCAGAGCTCGTCCAACGTGTCCTCCCCCTCTCGCAGATCGTCCACCACCAGGCCGGTCTCCAGCACTCGCCCGGCCCGCCCGACATCCCCCGCGTCCAGGGCGGCGCGGCATTCCAGCAGGCGGATCCGGCCGTGCCAGCGGTCCTTGGGGCCGAGTTTGTCGATCAGGACGAGGGCGGCGTCCGGGCGGCCGGCGGCGAGGAAAGCGGCAAGGGTCTCGATGGTGAGGGGGCGCAACCGGGGCGACAGCGCGTGGGCCCGCTCGTACAGGTCCGCGGCCCGCGAAGGATCGAGCACGGCCAGGTTGCGCAACGCCCACGCGTTCTCGGCGCAGGTCAGGGAACGTTCCCACGCGGCCCGCGCCCCGGCGTGGTCGCCGTCGTGATAGAGGTTCACGCCCAGGTGGAGCAGGGTGAACCAGGTGCCGCCCGATTCCTCGACCGACTTCTCCAGCAGCGCGCGCCATTCGGGGCCGACGGTGTAGGAGGAGGGGGGCAGAGCGGGGGCGGGTGTGGGGATCGAGCCCTTGCGCACCAGCGCGAGCCACGACTGCTGGTCCCGGCCGATCGTCCAGTCGGCGAAGGGCGTGCCCGGCAGGTTGAGCACCCGGCTGCGCCGCTTGGCCAGGGCCCGGCGCTCCAGCGCGCCCCAGCCGCTGCCTACGTGCAGGACCTCCGCGGGCACGGCCGACGCGAGCTGTACGGCCTGCTCGTGCGCCGCCTGGAGCCGGTCGCGGGAGATCAGCCGGTCCACGGCCCGGCCCACGTGGCCGAGCGCGTCGGGCCAGGGGCCGTGCACGCGCGCGGGGTCGCCCTGGAGCAGGCCGTACGCCTCGGTCCAGGCGAGGGAGGAGCGGGCGGGCAGCCGTACGTGCTCCAGCTGGGTGCGGGTGAGTCCGGCCTGGATCTCCAGGTAGGGCCGGTCGGGGCCGGACAGCCAGTCCTGCCAGTTGCGGCCCGCCGCGCCGGTGCCCCAGCGGAAGTGCTTGCGACCGCGCAGCAAGTCAGTGGAGACCTGCGCGAGCCCGCCGCCGTCCTGGTCGAGGGCGGCGATCCAGCGGCGTTCGGCGCGGGGCAGCTCGTAGAAGAAGTCGGCGGCCTGCTCGTTGCGGGCCGGGTAGGACTGGTCGGCCTCGCGCCAGCGCGGCACCGGCACGCGCCGCAGCATCCCGTCGTAGGAGAAGTGGTAGGCCTGACAGGCGGGCGCCAGCACCCGGCTGCCCGGCGTCTGCGGCACCGCCGCGTTCGACCACCAGTAGACCGGGGCATCCACCGCCGAAGGGTTATAAATCCGGACGTGTACCAGGAGCACCGGCGACTCGGGCGGCAGGCTGACGTCGAGCTGGTAGACCAGCCGCCGCATCCGTTCCCACTCGTACATCCGCAGCACCGGCACCCCGTCGGGCCTGGTCACCCGGACGGCGTGGACGGGCGCGCAGGCCAGGGCGGTGTGCCCGAACGTGCCGAGGTTCCACTCCACTCCCCCGGCGAACCACGCGTTACGCAGCCCGAGGTTGGCCAGTTGCAGGTGGGGTGGCTTGTGCAGGAGTTCGCGGCCGGTCGGCAGGTGCACCAGCGAGCGCAGCCGCCCTCCGTACTCCAGCAGGAACTCCGCGCGCAGCACCGAGTTCTCCAGCACCGCCGTCTTCAGCTCCCGCTCCTCGCGCTCGCGGCCGTAGCCGTCCTGGAAGGTGTACGGCAGGAGCGAGTCGGCGTGCCCGTAAGCCAGCTGGGCCGCCATCTCGGCGTCGGCCGCGGCCGTCCTCAGCCCACCGCGTGGATCGGGCAGCGTGCGCAGCGGCGGCAGCGGGTTCTCCGGGCCCAGCGGGGAGACGGGGAGCACGACCGAGGATGTCCGTAGCATTTGGCGAGTATTTTCCCATAAAACCGTCCTATAAGAGCTTCCGTCGGGTTTCGGGCATGATTGAACAGTGAACCGGTACGAACGCTGGAACTTGCTGTTAGAGCTCGTCGCCGAGGCCGGCCGACTGGACGTGTCGGAGACGGCGCGGAAGCTCGGCGTGTCCGCGGCCACGATCAGACGCGACTTCGACGAGCTCGCCGACCAGCAGTTGCTGAGCAGGACCAGGGGCGGCGTCATCGCGCACAGCGTCTCCTACGACCTGCCGCAGCGCTACAAGGTCGCCCAGCACGCGCCGGACAACCAGCGCATCGCCTCGGCGGCGGCGGCCCTGGTGCCGGTGGGGGCCACGATCGGGCTCAACGGCGGCACCACCACGACCGAGGTGGCCAGGGTTCTGGCCAACCGCCCCGACCCGCCTTCCGGCCGCCGCGGTCCGGCCTTCACCTTGGTGACCAACGCCCTGAACATCGCCCACGAGCTGGCCGTGCGGCCGCATCTGCACGTGGTCACCACGGGCGGCTCCGCCCGCGCCGAGTCGTACGAGCTGGTGGGCCCGGTGGCGACGGGCATGCTGGCGGACGTCGCGCTCGATGTGGCGGTGCTCGGTGTCGACGCGCTCGACGTGAAGCACGGCGCCAGCGCCCACGGGGAGGGCGAGGCGGCCGTCAACCGGCTGATGGCCGCGAAGGCCCGTCAGGTGATCGTGGTGGCCGACAGCTCGAAGCTGGGCCGCCGGGCGTTCGCCCTGGTCTGCCCGCTGAACCAGATCAACATCCTGGTGACGGACTCCGCCGCCCCGGCCGAGCTGACCGCCCAGTTCGCCGACGCCGGCCTCCGGGTCATCCGTGTCTGAGACGGGTCTGAGACGGGTCTGAGACGGACGCGCCCCACGCCGAGATCTGATCGTTTCCCGCACCTCCGCGGACTCTCACCGCTAGGCTTCCCGCTCTGTGCTTGACGCCAGGAAACGGGATAAGTCAGGAGATTGGGGGAATCCGGATGCTGATCGCACTCGGCGTGGTCGCCGTGCTGATCGTCGGGGTCGTTCTGTGGTGGAAGTTCCGCGACCCGCTCAGGGGTGAGGACTTCTACAAGTTCCACGTGGAGCGCAAGTGGGCGTGGGAGCTCGTGCTCACCGAGGAGCAGGAGCAGGCCTTCATGGCCGGCCTGGAGGCGTACGACGACGAGAACACCGTCTTCCCGCATCGGGAGGCGGGGGCGTTGCACGTCTACCACCCGTCGATGATGGTCTCGCTGTTCCTGCTGACCGAGCAGTTCGCCGCGATGGGCCCGGGGGCGCTCGCGGATCCGGCGGGCGCCGTACGGCACCTCCTCGACCGGGCCGCGCAGGCGGAGGTCGCCGGCGTGCTGCACCTCGACGACGACTGGATCGAGGAGCCGGTCGACGGCATGGACAAGTACGACTTCACCCGCGAGATGGGGATGGCCACGCACGCGCAGGGCGTCGACGGGGGCGTCGGCGGCTATGGGAACGAGGACTCCGGCTACGGCATGCTCACCGTGCTGACCGAGGTGCCGGAGCATGTGCGGCGCATGTACGACGACGCGCACAGCCATGCCGCGCCCGGTGAGATCCGCAACCGCCTCGACGTCTACAAGGCGGTGATCGAGGAGCCGGAGCCCGAGTTCGTCGCGGGGCTGGAGCGCGCCGACGCCGAGCAGAGCCGGTTCACCAACACGCTGATGTACGACTACGGCCGAGTGCTCGCCGAATATCGGCTGGCTCGCCCGCAGATGCCGCATGCCCAGCCCGTGGATGTCATGTCCGCGGCCCTGGCGCGGATGCTCGCCGAGCAACGGCCCGGCATCACCTGGACGCGGCCCCCGTCGCGGCAGCAGCACGAGCGCGCCCTGCAGTTGATCTCAACCCGAGGCTGAGCCCCAGCGCCGACGTCCCGGAAAGCGCTGGAACCTGCCCGTGAAGACCCGTACGTTCCCCGCCCCGCCGGCCAGGTCGGCCGCCCATCGGACCGCCGTCTTCAGTGACGGTTCGGGGGCGTGGTAGGCCCGGTCGGCCGACCACCACCAGGCCTTCTCCCGGCGCGGCTCGGCGGCCAGCCCGGCCGCCGCCAGCCCCGCCGGGTGACCGGCCCGTTTCCAGAGCTCCTGCCACTGCCCGCGGCGCAGGTTCAGGTAGAGCAGGCCCTTCAGCTCGCCGAGCACGCCGAGGTCGCGTACGGCGGCGCGGGACAGATCCAGCGCGTACACCCGCGGGCAGGACAGCAGCGGCGCCAGGTCCACGGGCCGCTCGGTGCGCAGCGTCAGCGACCGCAGCGCGGCGTGGCCCTCCAGCGGCGCGAGGTCGACCCCGTCCATGGCCAGATCGAGCAGCTCCACCGGGGTGTCGCGCAGCGGCGTCAGGTCGGCGCCCGGGCAGTTGTCCACCGTCACCTCCCACAGCATCGGCGCGCCGCGCACGGCCCCGAAGTCGACCCAGGGGGCGTTGACCACCGACAGGCGCTGGATCCGCGGGTGCCAGCCCCGGATGGAGGCCGCGTCGGGACCGGCGACCGTCAGCGAGCGGGATTCCTCGTAGGCGTAGCGGTTCGGCTTCGCCATGTCGCCGAGCTCGATCCACAGCTCGCCGTGCTCGGCCGAGTAGGCGCCGGCCTCCAGGGCGGCGACGTGCCGCCGCAGCAGACTGGTCACCGAGTCGGCGACGTAGACCGGGCCGCCGTCGTGGTGCAGCCCCATGCGGATGACCTGACCCGGCCGCCCCGCCGGGCCGGGCGCCATGTCCACCGCCAGGAAGTCGCCCCCGGTGGTGGTGGCGAACGGGATCCAGCACGGGTGGTCGGACGCCCGCCGCATCGCCAGCGGGGGGCCGACCTCGGTGATGAGCGGCTGGACCAGATGATGGCGCCAGCTCCGCCCGGCGGCCCACCAGCGGTTCTCCGGACGGCTCTGGCTCTCCAGCTGTTCCAGGCCGAACCAGGGGTGCCGGTCCAGGAGGCCCTCACCGCCGTCGCCGTCGACCAGCTCGTAAAGGGCGCGCAGGTCGTCGGGGAGCGTCACGCCGTACCGGACGCGGAGCTGGGCCTCGAGCCAGGCGCGGCGCGCTTCGGGGATCGCGGGCGGCGGCGCGTACTTGTCCCCGCTCGGGCCGCCCAGGACCCGCTCGCGCTCGCGTAAGTAGGCGCCGAGCAGCGCGACGGCCTCCTTCGGGTCTCCCGCCGGCCGGCGATCCGACCGGTCCTGCTGGAACTCCGCGGGCTCGACCGGCAGCACCTCCCGATCGAGTATATAGAGGTAGCCGCGCTCTTCGTGCTCCATGCGGTCCAGCGACTCGCTGATCACCGCCTCGAACCGCCCCCTGGCCGCGACCGTCAACTCGATGGTGAGGTGATCGCCCGTCGCCCCCGTCAGGGTGTAGAGGGCGCACATCTCCGGATGCAGGTCGATCTCGCCCGTGTCGGCTCCGCTCGGCTCGAATCTCAGGCCGCGGTGGCCGGACCCGTCCGAGCCTGTCGCGAACCCCCGCAGCTCGGCCCGCCGCCACCCCGCGGGCGCCCCGGCCGCGATCTTCCCGGCCATGGTACGGAGCACATCGGCGATCTCGGAGTCACGATCATCGGTCACAGGACATACCTAATCATCGGAAACACCCCCCTCTGCCACACAGCGCATGATGATTACCGAGCGTATCCAGTGGACACGTAGCGTCATACACGATGTCGTACCGCCGGAAGTAGGACCCCATGCAAGGAGGCGATGCCGAACCGCCGGCGAAGGCGTTGCGGACGCCGCGCGCCGCGGGCGCGGCGGGGATCCTCGCCGCCCTGCCGCTGGGCGGTGCCATGATCCTGGTGCGCCTGGCGGTGCCCGCCCGGCCGCTCGACGCGGCCGCCTATCTCGCCGACACCACCGCCCACAACGCCCTGCGGGTGGCGCTGATCCTCCTGCCGTTCGGCGGGATCTTCTTCCTGTGGTTCATGGGCGCCATACGGGACTCCATCGGAGCGCGGGAAGACCGGTTCTTCGCCACGGTCTTCTTCGGCGCCGGACTGCTCTTCGTGGCGATGCTCTTCGTCTTCGGCGCGACGGCGACCGCCTTCCTGGCCACGATCGACACGATGCGGACCCCGCCCCAGCCCACGGACTTCTGGCACTACGGGCGGCACCTCACGCTGAGCCTGCTCACCGAGTACGCGCCGCGGATGGCCGCCGTGTTCACCCTGACGACCACGACCATCGGCACCCGGCTCGGCCTCCTTCCCCGCTGGCTGTCCTGGCTCGGCTACCTCGTCGGGCTGGTGCTCCTCCTGGTCGTCAGCAGGGTCGCCTGGTCGGAGCTCGCGTTCCCGTTCTGGATCCTGATCGTCGGCTGCTATCTGCTCGTCGCCCGCGACCGGTTCCGGATGATCTCCGGCAAGATGCCCGGCTCATGACCCTCGACCACGAGGAGCTGGGTAAGGGCCTTTCAGATCGGCTCGACGGGGAGTGTTGCTGTGAGAGTTGTCGTTGATCTCACGCGCTGTCAGGGGTACGGGCAGTGCGTCTTCCTGGCGCCAGACGTGTTCACGATGCCCGGCCAGGAAGCGCTCCTGTACGACACCGGCCCGGACGACGACCAGCGCGAGCACGTGCTGCGGGCGGCCGCGGCCTGCCCGGTCCAGGCCATTCACGTCGGCCGGATGGCCACCCAGCACAGAACCATGCGGCCCGAGATGGTCCCCGCCCCGACGGGCGGTGACGGGGAGTTCAAGCGCAACGGCCGCATCGTCATCGTCGGCGCCTCCCTGGCCGGCGGCCGGGCCGCCGGGGTGCTGCGGAGAGACGGCTTCACGGGCTCGCTGACCCTGGTCGGGGACGAGCCGCACCAGCCGTACGACCGGCCACCGCTGTCCAAGCAGGTGCTGTCGGGCAAGGTGCCCGCCGAACGCACCCTGCTCCCCCACCTTCGCGAACCGGACGTCGAATGGCTGCCGAGCACCAAGGCGACCGGACTGGACCTCTCCGCCCAGCGGGTGCGGCTGGCCGACGGCCGGGAACTCGGCTTCGACAAGTTGCTGATCGCCACCGGCGCGCGGGCCAGGCCGTGGCCGAAGGAGCAGGAGGCGGCGCTCGACGGCGTGTACGTCCTGCGCACGCTGGATGAGGCACACCGGATGCGGCAGCGGCTGGTCGCCGGGGTCAACCGGGTGCTGGTCATCGGGGCGGGATTCACCGGGTCGGAGGTGGCCTCGGTCTGCCGCGAGCTCGGCCTGCCGGTGACCGTCGTCGACCACGGGCCCGTTCCGCTGAACGGCGCGCTGGGCAAGGTGATCGGCGCGGTGGCGGCGGACATGCAGCGCGCGGCCGGCGTGGACCTGCGCTGCGGGGTCACGGTCGCCTCGCTCGACGGAGACGCGGACGGGCGGCTGATCGGGGCCCGGCTGTCCGACGGCAGCACCGTCGAGGCCGACATGGCGGTGGTCGCGCTCGGCGCGATCCGCAACGTGGAATGGCTGGAGGGCTCGGGGCTGGCGGCCGGTGTGTGGGGGGTGGCCACCGACGCGGGCTGCCGCGCCTTCGACATCAACGGCCTGGTCACCGACAACGTGTTCGCCGCCGGTGACGTGGCGCGGTTCCCGCATCCGGTGTACCACTACCAGTTCGTCGCGCTGGAGCACTGGGGCAACGCCGTCGCCCAGGCCGAGGTCGCCGCGCACAACATGATCAGCGACCAGGCTCATCGCTGGCCGCATCTGTCGTTGCCGGTGTTCTGGTCCAACCAGTTCGGCACCAACATCAAGTCGGTCGGCGTACCGAGCTTCGCCGACGAGCTGGTGATCGCGCAGGGCTCGGTGGCCGAGCGCCGGTTCGTCGCCGTCTATGGCTACCGGGGCAGGATCACCGCCGCGGTCACCTTCGACCAGGCGATGTGGGTGGACTTCTACCGGCGCCTGATCGAACAGGCCGCGCCGTTCCCGCCGGACTTCCGCACGGTCGACCGGCGCGACGGGATGCGGCCCGTGCCGGCCGAGGTCCCGCAGCGGATCAAGCCCGCCGAAGGAGCGACCGTGGTGGTGACCGGTCATGATCCGGCCGAACGCCGCGTCGCGCTCGTACGCCCCCAACGGTAAGACCATCTCGACAAAGGGAGGCAGCCTCGTGGAGCCGGCCAGCATCTTCGCGCAGATTCACCAGTTCGCCAACCGGGCCGACCCGTACCCGCTGTACGCCGAGCTGCGCAGGACACCTGTGGCGCGGCAGGAGGACGGCAGCTATGTCGTCAGCACGTACGAGGAGATCGTCGCGCTGCTGCACGATCCGCGGGTCAGCTCGGACCGCCGCAATCTCGCCGACGCGCCCCCTTCCGAGGGGCTGCCACCCTCCTTCATCGCCACCGATCCGCCCGAGCATGACCGGCTCCGGCGCCTGGCCATGCGTCATTTCGGGCCGCCCCATTCGCCGCGCAAGGTGGAGAGCCTGCGCGGGGAGCTGCTCGAGATCGTCACAGGGCTGATCGACGGCATCGCGGACCGGACCGAGGCCGACATCGTCGACGACGTCGCCTACCCGTTCCCGGTCACGGTGATCTGCCGCCTGCTCGGCGTGCCCGTGGAGGACGAACCCCGCTTCCACAAGTGGGCGGACGAGATCGTGGAGACCCTCGGCCCCGGGGAGGACGACAGGGAGGAGCGGCTCAAGAGACGGCAGGCCACCGTGGTCACGCTGGGCCAGTACCTGGGCGAGCTCGCCGAGGCCCACCGCAAGGACCCGGGCGATGACCTCCTGTCCGGGCTGGTCACCGATGACGGCCCCGACGGGTCGATGTCGCACCTAGAGGTGATCTCGACCGCCGCGCTGTTGCTGATCGCCGGGCACGAGACCACGGTCAACCTCATCACCAACGGGATGCTCACCCTGCTGCGTAACCCGTGGCTGATCGAACGGCTCCGCCAGGAGCCGGACCTGATCATCCACACCGTCGAGGAACTGCTGCGCTACGAGCCGCCCGTGCACTTCCTGTCCCAGCGCGTCGCCCTCGACGACATCACGATCGCGGGTGTCACCATCCCGAAGGGTTCGCCCATCGTCCTCGCCCTCGCCTCGGGCAGCCGCGACCCCGCGCACCTGCGGGATCCCGACCGCTTCGATCCTGACCGCCCCTACATTCAGCACCTCGGTTTCGGGGGCGGGGTCCACCACTGCTTCGGCGCTCCGCTGGCCCGCCTGGAGGCCCAGATCGCGCTCCGCGAGCTCGCGCACCGGCTGGTGAATCCCCGCCTGGTCACCGATCCGCCGCCCTACCGCCCCAGCTCCACCCTGAGAGGTCCGCGTCACCTTCTTGTCGCGTACGACCGGGTGCTGCCGTACAAGCCGATCACGTGACTACAGGGACTCGAGCCAGGTTTCGATGGTGTGGGCCATGGACGGCGCCTCGCCCTCCAGCATCGTGAAGTGATCGCCCTTCACCTCCTGGGCGGTGTGCTTCGTGTGCCAGGAGGCACGCCACTCCCCGGTGGGGGAGGGCGCCAGCGGCGTGTCCGGATTGATGAACAGGATGGGTGCCGTCACTTCTCCCAGCTCGCATTCGCGGAACAGCTTGTAGTAGCGGCCCATCGCCGAGAGCCGCGCGTTGGTGAACGGCCCGAAGGAGTCCTCTCGCTCGAACATGCCCTCGACCATCTGCGCCCCGAGGTCGTCGACCACCTGGCTGTCGGCCAGGAAGGTGTCGAGCAGGATCAGGCCGGCCGGGTGGACCCCCATCTCCTCCAGGTATCCGGCCGCGGCGTGCGCGAAGATCCCACCGGCGCAGTAGCCGAGGAGCGCGAACGGTCTCCCGTCGGCCGCGTCGCGGACGCTCCGCGCCCAGGTGCGTACGGCGGCTTCGGCCGTACCGGGCAGGCTCTCCTCGGGCGCGAAGCCGAGGACGGGCAGGGCGAAGAGGTCGCGCAGACCCTGGAAGTTCGCCGCGAGCCGGGCGAACTGGGCGGCTCCCCCCAGCGCCATGGGCGTGCTGAAGCAGAACAGGGCAGGTTCGCCGGGACCGGTCGCCAGCTTGAGCGCCGGCGGGATGGCGGCGAGTTCGTCCGGCGCGTCGAAGGACGGCCGCAGCTCGGCCACGGCGCGCAGCACGGCCAGGCCCTCGTGCGTCTTGCCCGCGCGGGCCGCCTCCCCGAACAGCGCGCTGAGGCTGTCGCCCGAGTGCGGGTCGCCGGTCCGCGGGCCGCCGAACTCCTCCGACAGGTGCCTGGCCAGGGCGGAGGGGCTGGGGTGGTCGAAGACCACGGTGGCGGGCATGCGCAGTCCGGTGGCGCCGGCGAGGCTGTTCCGCAGTTCGACTGAGGTCAGTGAGTCGAATCCGGCTTCGAGGAAGTTCTGGTCGGGGTCGATCGAGTCGGGACCGGAATGACCGAGCACCTTCGCGGTGTGCGCCCGCACCAGGTCGCGCAGCCGGTCGACGCGCTCGTCCGCCGCAAGTCCGGACAGTTCTGCCACGAGTGACGGCTCCTGACCGGCCGCTTCGCCGTCGGCGTCCAGGACCGCCTGTACGTCGGGCAGCGCGCGAAGCAGCGGCCGCGGCCTGGCGAGGGTGAACACTGAGGCGAACCGGCTCCAGTCGATGTCGGCCACCACGCGGTGGGATTCGTCGTGGTCGAGGACCTTCTCCAGCGCGGTCACCGCCGCGTCGGGCTCCATGACGCGTACGCCGAGCCGGCGCAGCCGCGCGCCGACCGGCTCGTCCACCATGCCGCCGCCGCCCCAGGCGCCCCACGCGACCGAGGTGGCCGGGAGCCCGCGGGCACGGCGCGCGTGGGCCAGCGCGTCCAGGAACGCGTTGGCTCCCGCGTAGGCGGCCTGTCCCGCCTGGCCCCACACCGCGGAGCCGGAGGAGAACAGGACGAATCGCTCCACCGGATGGCCGATCGACAGCTCGTCGAGGAGCAGCGCTCCCGCGATCTTGCCCTCGGCCGTCTCGGCGAACTCCGCGATCGTGCTGTCGGCGAGCAGCGTGTCGTCGCGTACGACGCCGGCCGCGTGCACGATCGCGGTCAGCGGCTGACCGTCGGGCAGCGCGTCGAGCACGCGGCGCAGCCCTTCGCGGTCGGCGACGTCACAAGCGGCCACGGTGACCTTGGCGCCGAGCGCCGTCAGCTCGGCTTCCAGCTCGGCGACGCCCTCGACGGCCCGGCCCCGGCGGCTGACCAGCGCGAGGTGCTCGGCGCCGCGGGCCGCCAGCCAGCGGGCGACCCGCGCGCCGACACCGCCGGTGCCGCCGGTGACGAGCACCGTGCCGTGCGGCCGCCAAGGGGCCTCGGGCGTCGCGTCGCCCAGTGGCGCGCGCTCCATCCGCCGGGCGAAGACGCCCGCCGCCCGTACCGCCAACTGATCCTCGCCGTCCCGCCCGGACAGCGCGCCGCACAGGCGGGCGACGGCACGTTCGTCCGGTTCGGCGGGTACGTCGATCAGGCCGCCCCAGGTGTCTGGGTGGTCCAGGGCGAGGACGGTGCCGATGCCCCACACCACCGCCTGGGAGGGGGACCGGAGTTCGGCCGCCTGCTCCACGGCCACCGCGCCCGAGGTGAGCGCCCACAGCGGCGCGGAGATCTCCGCGTCGCCGAGCGCCTGCACCAGCGTGACGGTCATGACCGAGCCGCGGGACAGGACGGGGTGGGCCGGGTGGGCGCGGTCGTCGAGCGCCAGCAGGGAGAGCACGCCGGTCGGCGGCTCCTCGGGGAGCGCGTCGCGCAGGGTACGCGCGAGCGCGGCCCGGTCCTGGTCCCCCACCTGGATCGGCACCACATGGGCGCCCGCCTTGGCCAGCCCGTTGACGACCGACGTCGCCCGCGTGTCGGCACCGTCGAGCGTCGGCAGGGCGACGATCCAGGATGTTCCGGTCAGCGTCGCGTCGGCCGCCTCCCGTACCGGCCGCCAGGCCACCCGGTAGCGCCAGGAGTCCAGCGTCGCCGCCTGCCGCCGCTGCCTCCGCCACGCCGACAGCGCCGGCAGCACCTCGGCCAGGGCGGCCGGGTCCACCTCGGCGAACCGTGGCACGTCGCCCCGGTCCACCGCCGCCCAGAAATCGGCTTCGTCGGGGTCGGCGCTCGGGGTGGCGGCGCTCGCGGCCTCCAGCCAGTAGCGTTCGCGCTGGAAGGCGTAGGTCGGCAGGTCCACCCGGCGGGCGCCGGGGTAGACGGCGGACCAGTCCACGCCGACGCCGCGTACGTGCAGCTCGGCGAGCGAGGCGAGCATGCGGGCCTGACCGCCGTCCTCGCGGCGGAGCGTGCCGCTGACCACGGCGTCGCGGTCGAGGGCGTCGAGGGTCTCCTGGACGCCCATGGTGAGCACCGGGTGCGGGCTGGTCTCGACGAAGACCGCGTGACCCTGGGCGACGAGCGCGTGGACGGCCGCGTCGAACCGCACGGTCTGCCGCAGGTTGGCGTGCCAGTACGCGGCGTCGAGCCCGGCGGTGTCGATCCAGTCGCCGGTCACCGTCGAGATCATCGGCACGTCGCCCGTGCGCGGCCTGATCGGCCCGAGGTCCTGCAGCAGGCGCTCACGCAGCTCGTCGACCTGGGCCGAGTGTGAGGCGTAGTCGACCGGGATCAGCTTGGCCCGGATCCCTTCGGCGGTGAGCTCCGCGACCAGTTCGCCGAGCGCGCCGGGTGACCCGGAGACCACGGCCGAGCGTGCTCCATTGACCGCGGCCAGGGAGTAGTCACCCGGTCGCCGGTCAAGGCGCGCGGTCAGCTCTTCGACGGGCAGCCCGACGGACGCCATGCCGCCCCGGCCCGCGAGCACGGCGCCGATGGCCTGGCTGCGCAGGGCGACCACGCGGGCGCCGTCCTCCAGGGACAGGCCACCCGCCACCGTGGCAGCGGCGATCTCGCCTTGGGAGTGGCCGATCACCGCGTCGGGGCGCACGCCGTACGAACGCCACAGCCCGGCCAGCGCCACCATGACCGCCCACAGCAGCGGCTGGACCACGTCCACCCGCTCCAGCGGGGGCGTGCCGGGCGCGCCGCGGAGCACCCGGGCCGGGGACCAGTCCACGAACGGGGTGAGAGCGCGCTCGCAGGCGGCGAAGTGCTCGGCGAAGACCGGCGACTCGTCGAGCAGTTGGGTGGCCATGCCCGCCCACTGCGACCCCTGACCCGGGAAGACGAACACCGTCTTCCCCGGCACACCGGCCACCCCGCCGACCGCGCCGGAGACCTGCTCACCCGCGGCCATCCCGCGCACGGCCGCCAGCAGCTCGTCACGGTCCCGTCCGACGACGGCGGCGCGATGCCGGTACGCCGTCCGCGTCGTGGCCAGGGAGAACCCGACATCGGCGACGGGCTGACCGGGGTGCCGCGCCACATGCGCGCCAAGCCGATCGAGCTGAGCCCGCAGAGCGGCCTGGCTCTTGGCCGACACCACCCACGCGACCGCAGCAGGCGATGCGACCCCGGCCGGGGTGGCGTCGTCCGCCGACGGCGTGGCCCCGGTCGGGGCGGCATCGTCCGCCGGGGCCTGTTCCAGGATCACGTGCGCGTTCGTGCCGCTGACGCCGAAGGCGGACACGCCGGCCCGTCGGGGGCCGCCGCTGTCCGGCCAGTCGACGGCCTCGGTCAGGAGCCGGACGTTGCCCGCGGTCCAGTCCACGTGCGACGAGGGCGCGGACACGTGCAGCGTCTTGGGCAGGAGGCCCGCCCGCATGGCCAGCACCGCCTTGATCACACCGGCGACACCGGCGGCGGACTGGGTGTGGCCGATGTTCGACTTGATCGACCCCAGCCACAGCGGCCGGTCGGCGGGGCGGTCGGCACCGTAGGTGGCCAGCAGCGCCTGCGCCTCGATGGGATCGCCCAGGGTGGTGCCGGTGCCGTGCGCCTCGACGAAGTCCACGTCGGCGGCCGCGATCCCGGCATCGGCCAGCGCGCGCCGGATGACCCGCTGCTGGGACACCCCGTTCGGGGCGGACAGGCCGTTGCTGGCGCCGTCCTGGTTGATCGCGGACCCGCGCACGACCGCCAGGACCGGATGACCGTTGCGGCGCGCGTCGGACAACCGCTCCAGCAGCAGCAGGCCGGCGCCCTCGCCCCAGCCGGTGCCGTCGGCGTCGTCGGAGAAGGCCTTGCACCGCCCGTCGGGCGCCAGGCCGCGCTGGCGGCTGAATTCCACGAAGATGTCGGGGGTGGGCATGACGGTCACCCCACCGGCGAGCGCGAGCGTGCTCTCCCCGCCGCGCAGCGACTCGCACGCCCAGTGCAGCGCCACCAGCGACGACGAGCACGCCGTGTCGATGGTGGCCGCGGGGCCCTTGAGCCCGAACACGTAGGAGATCCGGCCCGAGATCACCGCGGTGGAGTTGCCCGTCAGCAGGTGGCCCTCCGCGCCTTCGGCGGGCACGCCCAGGCTGCCGCCGTACCCGTCGGCGAAGGCGCCGACGAACACGCCGACCTGGCTGTCCTTCAGCGACCGCGGGTCGATGCCGCCCCGCTCGAACGCCTCCAGCGCCACCTCCAGCATCAGGCGCTGCTGGGGGTCGGCGGCCAGCGCCTCCCGGGGCGAGATGCCGAAGAATCCGGCGTCGAAGGCGGCGGCGTCGTGCAGGAACCCGCCCTCGCGGGTGTAGGTGGTTCCCGGACGGGTCAGATCCGGGTCGTAGAGCGTGGAAAGGTCCCAGCCCCGGTCGTCGGGGAACAACGACACACCGTCGCGGCCGTCCGCCACGAGTTGCCAGAGGTCCTCGGGACCATGGACGTCCCCGGGGAACCGGCAGCTCATGGCGACCACCGCGATCGGCTCGTGTTCGCGGGCCTCGGCCTCGCGGAGCCGTTCCCTCGTCTGCTGGAGATCGGCGGTCACCCGCCTGAGGTAGTCGAGGAGCTTCTGCTCGTCCGCCACGTCATGCCACCTTCCGGAAGTCTCAGAGCCCCTTGTCGATCAACGCGAACAGCTCGTCGGCGCTCGCCGACTCCACGGTTCGGCCGGGGTCCGCCTGTTCGCCGCGCCATTGCGCCAGGAGGCCGCGCAGCCGTGCGGTGACCGTCGACCGCGTCTCCTCGTCGGGCGTGAGCGCGCCGAGCAGCCGTCCCAGCCGGTCCAGTTCCTCCAGCGCCCGCTCGCCGGTGGGCCTGTCGGCCGGCGCGATCTCCGTGAGCAGGTACTCCGCCAGCGCGATCGGCGTCGCGTGGTCGAACGCCACCGTCGTGGGCAGTCGCCGATCGACGGCGGCGTTCAGCCGGTTGCGCAGCTCGACCGCGGTCAGCGAGTCGAACCCCAGCTCGTCGAACGGGCGGTGCGGGTCCACCTCGTCGGCGGAGGTGTGGCCGAGCACGGCGGTGACCTGGTCGAGCACGAGGTCGAGCAGGACCTTCCGCCGGTCCGGCTCAGGGAGCCCGGCCAGCCTGTCCTTCAGGCTCGGGCCGGAGCCGCGGCCGGTGGAGGCGGCGCGGCGCGGCCGGGTTCGTACCAGCTCTCTGAGCATCGGCGGCAGGGAGTCGCCGCGCGCGCTCATCGCCTTGGTGTCCAGGCGCATCGGCACCAGGGCCGCCTCGGGCCGGAGCAGGGCGGTGTCGAACAGCGACAAGCCCGTCTCCGGCGTGAACGGGATGATGCCGTCGCGGGCCATCCGGGCGACCTCCGCGTCGGCGAGGGTGTCGAGCATGCCCCCGCTTCCCGTCCACGGTCCCCAGGCCAGCGAGGTCGCCGGTAGCCCCTGAGCCCGTCGCCGGTGGGCCAGCGCGTCCAGGAACGCGTTGGCGGCCGCGTAGTTCCCCTGTCCCGCGCTGCCCATCGTGCCGGCGGCCGAGGAGAACATGACGAAGGCCGACAGGTCGAGGCCGCGCGTCAGCTCGTGCAGGTTCAGCGCCGCGTCCGCCTTCGGCCGGAGCACGCCGTCCAGTCGCTCGGGGGTGAGCGAGGTGATCGGTCCGTCGTCCAGTACGCCCGCGGCGTGCACCACGGCCGTGAGCGGGCGGCCCGCGATCAGTGCGGCGAGCGCGTCGCGGTCGGCGACGTCACAGGCCGCGATCTCGACCCGCGCGCCGAGCTCCGCGAGCTCGGCGCGGAGTTTCTCGGCCCCCTCGACGGCGGTGCCGCGACGGCTGGTCAGCAGCAGATCGCGGACGCCGTGGCGGGCGACGAGATGGCGGGCGAGAAGCTTGCCGAGGCCGCCGGTGCCGCCGGTCACCAGTACGGTGCCGTCCAGGTCGAAGGGGGCCGGGATCGTCAGTACGACCTTCCCGATATGCCGGGCTTGCGACATGAACCGGAACGCCTCCGGGGCCCGCCGGAGGTCCCAGGCCGTGACGGGGAGCGGCTGGATCTCGTCTCGCTCGAACAGGTCCAGAATCTCGCGCAGCATGTGCCCGGTCCGGTCGGGACCGGCTTCGACGAGGTCGAAGGGCTGGTAGTGGACCCCGGGCGCGATCGTGTCCGGGGTGCGGAGGTCGGTCTTGCCCATCTCCACGAACCGGCCGCCCTTAGACAGCAACCCCAGAGAAGCGTCGATGAACTCCCCGGCCAGCGAGTTGAGCACCACATCCACCTGGCCGAACTTCTGCGCGAAGTCCAGCGTCCGAGACGAGGCCATATGGTCCTCGTCCAGGGTGAGCGCTCCCCACTTGCCCGGGCTCGCCGTGCCGAACACCTCCGCGCCCAGCCAGCGGGCGAGCTGCACCGCCGCCATCCCGACCCCACCGGCGGCGGCGTGGACGAGCACCCGGTCCCCCGACCGGACCCCGGCCAGATCGACCAGGCCGTAGTAGGCGGTCAGGAACGCCACCGGGACCGACGCCGCCTCCGCGAACGACCACCCGGCAGGCATACGAGCCACCTGCCGGTGGTCCGTGACGATCAGCGGGCCGAACGCGCCGCCGTCGAACAGGCCCAGCACACGGTCGCCGGGCGCGAACCCGGTGACGCCGGGGCCGATCTCGGCGATCACGCCGGCGCCCTCCAGCCCCATCGCGCCGCTCTCGCCCGGGTACATGCCGAGGGCGTTGAGCACGTCGCGGAAGTTCATGCCGGCCGCGCGCAGGGCGATCCTGATCTCTCCCGGCTTCAGGGGCGCGGCGGCCTCGGGCGCGTCCACGAAGGCCAGGCCGTCGAGCGTGCCTTTGGCGCGGCTGTCCATCCGCCAGGTGGCGGCGTCCGCCGGCGGTGTGAGGCCGGCGTCGGGCGCGTGTGCGAGCCGGGCCGCGAGCACCGCTCCCTCCCGCATGACGAGCTGCGGCTCGCCGCTGAGGGCCGCGGCGGCGATCAGGTCGGCGGCGGGGAGGTGGTCGTCGATCGAGTCGGCGGGGGGGACGTGGTCGTCGAGGTCGAGCAGGGCGAACTGGCCGGGGTTCTCGGCCTGCGCGGACCGGATCAGGCCCCACACCGCGGCTCCAGCGAGATCGCGCCCGTCGTCGGGGGCGATCGCCTTCCTGGTCAGGAAGACCAGCCGCGACTCGGCGAGCCGTGGGTCGGCCAGCCAGATCTGCACCAGGCCGAGCGCCCGATGGACCGCCGAGTGGACCGCGGCGGCCACGGAGTCGCCCGTGTCCGTGACGGCCACGGTGTCGGCCCCGGGCGTGACGGACACGGTGTCGGCCCCGGCCGTGACGGCGGGGTGCACGATGACGATCTCGGGCGGACTCGCCCCCGACTCGACGGCCCGGATCAGCGCGGACAGGTCGTCGTACGGCTCCGCGCCGGCGACCTCGCCGCCGATGGCCCAGCACCGGGTCGAGGACCCCGGCTCGACCGAGATCGGCGTCCAGTCCAGGTGGTACAAGGAACGTTCAGCACCGCTGCGGGCGCCGGCGAGCTTGTCGAGGGTGATCTGGCGCATGACCAGCGAGCCGATCGACACCACCGGCTGACCGAGCGCGTCGGCCGCCTCCAGGCGCAGGGAATCTTCGCCCGTCGGAGTCACCCGTACGCGCAGGCTCGACGCCCCGGCGGCGTGCAGCTCCACATCGGCCCAGGTGAACGGCAAAGCGGTGTGCTCGGCCGAGGCGGAGCTGAACCCGAAGGCGTGCAGCGCGGCGTCCAGGAGGGCGGGATGCAGGCCGAAACGGGTCGCCTCCGCCGCCGCGTGCTCGGGCAGCTCGACCTCGGCGAAGACCTCCTCACCACGGGTCCAGGCGGCGCGCAGGCCGCGGAAGGCCGGGCCGTACCGGAGTCCCAGATCGGCGAGCCGGTCATACAGTCCGTCCACCTCGACCTGCTGCGCGTCGGACGGTGGCCACGAGGCCGGCTCGAATCCGGCGGGCGCGGCGGCCGGCGCGAGCGCGCCGGTGGCGTGCCGGTCCCATGGCGCGTCACCGGACTGCGAGTACATCCTGATCGTCCGGGTGCCGGAGTCATCCGGATCGGACACCACGATCTGCAGCCGGACGCTGCCGCGTTCGGGGAGGAGCAGCGGCTGCTCCAGGGTCAGCTCATCGAGCTTCCCGCAACCGACCTGGTCGGCGGCCCTGATGGCGAGTTCCACCAGGCCGGTGCCGGGGAAGACCACCTCCTCGCCGATCGCGTGATCGGCGAGCCACGGGTGCGAGGAGAGGGAGAGCTGGGCGGTGAACAGGAATCCGCCCGAGTCGGGTAGTTCGACGGCGGCGCCCAGCAGCGGATGGTCCGGGGCGTCGAGGCCGATGGAGGAGGGATCGCCGCCGGACTGTGCGGGGTTCAGCCAGTAGCGCCGGTGCTGGAAGGCGTAGGTGGGCAGGTCCACGCGGCGGGCGTCGGTACCGGCGAAGAACCTCTCCCAGTCCACCGCCGCGCCACCGGCGTACGCCTGCCCGACGGCCGTCACCACCTGCTCGGCCTCGCCTCGGCCGCGGCGCAGCAACGGTACGAAGACCGGGCCGCGCCCGTCCTGGGGCTCGGGTACGCACTCCTGTCCCAGGCCCGACAGCACCCCGTCGGGACCCAGCTCGACGAAGGTCCGTACGTCCCGCTCGTGGAGAAAGGCGATGCCGTCGGCGAATCGCACCGCTTCGCGGACATGCCGCACCCAGTACTCGGCGGAGAACTCCCGTACCGGCTCGCCGGTCAGGTTCGACACCACCGGAACCGACGCGCTCCCGTACGACAGGCCCTCGGCCACCTCGCGGAAGGCGTCCAGCATCGGCTCCATGCGGGGGGAGTGGAAGGCGTGGCTGACCGGCAACCGGCGGGACTTGGCGAACCGGCCCGCCGCCCGTGTGACCGCCTGCTCGTCACCGGACAGGACCACCGAGGCCGGCCCGTTGACCGCCGCGATCACCACCGCGCCGTCGACGTCCGGGGTCTCGGCCAGGATCCGCCCGGCCTCCTCCTCCCCCGCCTGTACCGCGACCATCGCCCCACCGGCCGGCAGCGCCTGCATGAGGCGGCCACGGGCGGCCACGAGCGTGCACGCGTCCTCCAGCGACAGCACTCCCGCCGCGTGCGCCGCCGCCAGTTCGCCGATCGAATGCCCGAGCAGGAAGTCGGGCACGACGCCCCAAGACTCCACCAGCCGATACAGCGCCACCTCCACCGCGAACAGGGCGGCCTGGGTGTAGCTCGTCTGGTCCAGCAGGTCGGGCCGCTCCCCCATCACCTCCATCAGCGGATGCTCCAGCCACGGATCGAGCCGCGCGCACGACGCCGCCAGGTGCTCGGCGAACACCGGATAGGTCGCGGCCAGTTCCAGCCCCATCCCGACCCGCTGGCTCCCCTGCCCGGTGAACAGGAACGCCAGCTTTCCGCCGCTCACCACACCGTCGGTCACCTGCGACAGGCCCGCCAGCAGCCCGGCGCGATCCGGCGCGGTCACCACCGCACGATGTTCCAGTCCTGCCCGCGTCGTCGCCAGTGAGTAGGCCACATCCGGCAGAGCCAGGTCCTCTCGCTCTTCCAGATAGGTCTTCAGCCGCTCGCCCTGAGCTCGCAACGCCGCCGGGCTCCGGCCGGAGATCAGCATCGGCATGGGGGACTGAGCAAGCTCCCGTGGCTCCGCGTGCTCTGCTTCGACCCCTTCCAGGACGACATGGGCGTTGGTCCCGCTGATGCCGAACGATGACACTCCCGCCCGGCGCGGGCGGTCGCCGCCGGGCCAGGGGGCCGGTTCGGTCAGCAGCCGGACGTTCCCGGCGGACCAGTCCACGTGCGAGGTCGGGGTGTCGACGTGCAGCGTCTTCGGCAGGACGCCGTGCCGCATCGCCATGACCATCTTGATCACCCCGGCGACGCCGGCGGCGGCCTGGGTGTGGCCGATGTTGGACTTCACCGTGCCCAGCCACAACGGCCGATCCCGCGGCCGATCCTGACCGTAGGTGGCCAGCAGCGCCTGCGCCTCGATCGGATCGCCCAGCATCGTGCCGGTGCCGTGGGCTTCCACGGCGTCCACGTCAAGAGGCGACAGCTCGGCGTCGATCAGCGCCTGGCGGATCACCCGCTGCTGGGAGGGGCCATTGGGCGCGGTCAGCCCGTTGCTCGCACCGTCCTGATTGACCGCGCTCCCGCGCACCACCGCCAGCACCCGATGACCAAGGCGCCGAGCATCCGACAACCGCTCCAGCAACACCAGACCGACACCCTCGGCGAACGCCGTGCCGTCCGCCGCCTCCGCGAACGCCTTGCACCGCCCATCCCGCGCCAAACCCCGCTGCCTGCTGAACTCCACGAAGATCTCGGGGGTGAAGATGATGGTGGCGCCGCCGCTGATGGCCAGGGCGCACTCGCCCCTGCGCAGCGACTCGCAGGCCAGGTGGAGCGCGACCAGGGACGACGAACACGCCGTGTCCAAGGTGACGGCGGGCCCCTCCAGGCCGAGCGCGTAGGCGATGCGGCCGGACATCACGGCCGTGGAGCCGCCGGTCAGCAGATGGCCCTCGACCCCGTCGGGGAACCCGGCCGGGCCGACGCCGTATCCGGAGGACGCGGCGCCGACGAAGACGCCTGTTTCACTGCCTTTCAGTGCGGCGGGGTCGAGGCCGGCCTGTTCGAGCAGTTCCCATGAGGTCTCCAGCAGCAGCCGCTGCTGCGGGTCCGTGGCCAAAGCCTCCCTCGGGCTCATGCCGAAGAAGCCCGCGTCGAAGTCCCCCACGTCGCGCACGAATCCGCCCGTGCTGACGTAACACGTCCCGGCGTGCTCGGGGTCGGGGTCGTAGAGCCGCTCCAGGTCCCAGCTCCGGTCGGCGGGGAACTCCGACATCGCGTCGCGCCCCTCGGCGACCAGGCGCCAGAGCTGCTCCGGATCGCGTACTCCGCCGGGCAGGCGGCAGCTCATGGCCACGATCGCGATGGGCTCGTGCCGCCTGGCCTCCATCTCGTCCATCCGCCGATGGACCGACCGCAGTTCGGCGGTCGCGAGCCTCAGGTATTCGCGGAGCTTGTCATCGTTCGCCATCAGTCTCAGACCTCCGTCGCGAGGAGCCGAGCTCGTTGTCGAGCATCGTGAAGAGCTCGTCGTCCGTGGCCGCCTCGTACTGCTCGGCCTCGGTCGCCTCGCCCTGCGGGTCGTTCCATCTGCGGACCAGTGACCGCAGCCGGGCGGTGATCCCGGCCCGGTCGCCGGTCACCGTGGCGAGCGCGTTCTCCAGCCGGTCGAGCTCCGCGTACACGGCGGCGGAGGCGTCCTCGGCGGCCGGGAGGAAGGCCGCTCTCACCCGGTCGGCGAGGGCGTCCGGGGTGGGGTGATCGAAGACGAGCGTGCTGGGCAGGCGCAGACCGGTGGCGGCGCTGAGCCGGTTGCGCAGCTCGACCCCGGTCAGCGAGTCGAAGCCCAGCTCCTTGAAGGCCCGGTCCGGTGGCACCGAGTCGGGACTGGGGTGCCCGAGCACGCCTGCCGCCTCGGCGCAGACGAGCCGGACGAGCGCGGCCTTCCGTTCGTTCTCCGGCAGGCCGTCGAGCCGGTCTTTCAGCGTGGTGACACCTGGCTGGGCGGCCTGCCGTACTTGGGTGCGGGCCTGATCGCGGACCAGGCCGCGCAGCAGCGCCGGTAATGGGGTGGCGCTCGACCGCAGAGCGGCGAGGTCCAGCCGGATCGGCAGCAGTACGGGTTCGTCCACGGTCTGGGCGGCGTCGAACAGCGTCAGCCCGTCGGCGGAGGAGATCGCGGCCAGTCCGGACCGCGCCATCCCGGCCAGGGCGGTGTCGTCCAGGTGCGCGGTCATGCCGCTGCGTTGTTCCCAGAAGCCCCAGGCCAGCGACACCGCGGCGAGGCCGTGCGCGCGCCGGTGCGTCGCCAGGGCGTCCAGGAACGCGTTCGCCGCCGCGTAGTTGCCCTGTCCCGCCTCTCCCAGGACGCCCGCCGCCGAGGAGAACAGCACGAACGCCGACAGATCCAGGCCCTCGGTCAGCTCGTGCAGCTGCCAGGCCGCCTCGGCCTTCGCCCCCACGACCGCGTCGACCTGCTCAGCGGTGAGCGACTCCACCATTCCGTCGTCCAGCGCCCCGGCCGCGTGCACCACCGCGGACAGCCGGCGATCGGCACGTACGCGGTCCAGCAGCCCGGACAGGGCGGCGCGGTCGGCGACGTCACACGCCACGATCTCGACCCGCGCCCCCGACCCCGCGAGCTCGGCGCGCAGCTCTTCCGCGCCGGGTGCCTCGGCGCCTCTGCGTCCCACCAGGACCAGATCCCGGACGCCGTACGCGGCCACCAGGTGCCGGGCCACCAACCCGCCCAGCATCCCCGTGCCGCCCGTCACCAGCACGGTGCCGTCCCCGTCGAACGCGACCGGCATCGTCAGGACGACCTTCCCGACATGCCGGGCCTGCGACATGAACCGGAACGCCTCCCGCGCCCGCCGCACATCCCACGCGCGCACGGGCAGCGCCTCGAACACGCCCTCCTCGAACAGTGCCAGGACCTCGGCCAGCAGCTCGCCCAGCCGGTCCGGACCCACGTCGATCAGGTCGAAGGCGGTGTAGCGGACCCCGGAAGCGATCGTGTCCGGGGCGCGGAGGTCCGTCTTGCCCATCTCCACGAACCGGCCGCCCTCGGACAGCAGCCCCAGCGAGGCGTCGACGAACTCCCCGGCCAGCGAGTTGAGCACCACGTCCACCGAGCCGAACTTCTCCGCGAAGTCCAACGTCCGCGACGAGGCCACGTGCTCCTCATCCAGGGTGAGCGCTGCCCACTTGCTTGGGCTCGCCGTGCCGAAGACCTCCGCCCCCAGCCGGCGGGCCACCTGCACCGCCGCCATCCCCACCCCACCGGCAGCCGCGTGCACCAGCACCCGGTCCCCCGGCCGTACCCCGGCCACATCCACCAGGCCGTAATAGGCGGTCAGGAACACGCCCGGGACCGACGCCGCCTCCGTGAACGACCATTCGGCGGGCATACGAGCCAGCAACCGCCGATCCGTCACCCCCACCGGACCGAACGCGCCGTCCAGCAACCCCAGCACCCGATCACCGGGCACCAGATCGGCAACCCCGGCGCCCACCTCCAGCACCACACCCGCGACCTCGCCGCCGATCGGCACCTCGCGCTCCGGGACCATCCCCAGCGCCACCACGACGTCGCGGAAGTTCACCCCCGCCGCCCGGATCGACACCCGCACCTCGCCCGGTCCCAGCGGGCGGCTCGCCCCGGGACACGGCACCAGCGCCAGGCCGTCCAGCGTGCCGTCGCCGGTGGAGTCGAGCCGCCACGGCTCGCCGCCCCAGGGCGGCAGCAGCGCCTCGCCGGTGGTCGCCCGCGCCAGCCTGGGCACCCATACCGCTCCCGCGCGCACGGCCAGTTGCGGCTCGGTGAGCGCCGCGAGCACGGCGGGCACCGGTATCCCGGAGTCGTCGAGGTCCAGCAGCACGAAGCGGCCGGGGTGCTCCGACTGCGCGGACCGCAGCAGGCCGAGCACCGCGGCGGCGGCCAGGTCGGTCACGTCCTCGCCGGCCACGGCGACCGCTCCCCTGGTGACCAGGACGAACGTGGAATCGGCGAACCGGTCGTCGGCCAGCCAGGACCGTACCGTGGCCAGGGCCCGATGAATCGCGCCCCGCACCGCTCCGCCGCCCGCGAAGGTCACGAACACGAGCTCGGAACCCGGCGGCACGGAGGCCAGGTCGGGACAGGCGGTGGCGCCCAGGGCGGCGGCGAGCCCGCTCTCGTCCGCGCCCACCACGGCGGGGCGGCTCGGCGAAGGCGCAGGCGGGTCGCCGGTGTACGGCGAGGGGATCCAGCCGATCCGGAACATCGACTCGCGGCGCGGGTCCGGCGCCGACGTCGAGAGCGGCCGGGACAGGAGCGACTCCACCGCGGCCACGGGAGCTCCGGAGGGGTCGGCCAGCAGCAGCGACACCTCGTCGGGACCGGACCGGGTCAGGCGGACCCGCACCGTGGAAGCGCCTTCGGCGTACAGGGAGAGGCCGGACCAGGTGAAGGGCAGGCTCACCTCCTGGGCGGCCGGGTCCAGCAGGGACTCCGCGTGCAGCGCCGCGTCCAGCAGGGCCGGATGCAGGCTGAAGGCGCCCGCTTCCCGGTGCGGCACGGCGACCTCGGCGAACACCTCGTCCGCCAGCCGCCAGGCGGCCTTGAGCCCGCGGAACGGCCCGTCGTAGGCGAGACCGCGCTCGGCGAGGCGGTCGTAGAGATCGGTCACGTCGACGGCCTCGGCGCCGGGCGGTGGCCAGGCGGACAGGTCGAAGTCCGCGGCGGGACGCGCGGCGGCCAGCGCGCCGGTCGCGTGCCGCGTCCAGTCCGGCTCGCTTTCGGGGCGGGCGTGCATCGCGAGCGGTCGCCGCCCGGTCTCGTCCGGCGCGTCGATCCGTACCTGCACCAGCACGCCGCCCTGCTCGGGCAGCGCCAGTGGCGCCTCCAGGACCAGCTCCTCCAGCTGGGCGCAGCCGACCTGGCGGCCCGCGCCGACGGCCAGTTCGGCGAACGCCGCGCCGGGGAACAGCACCGTGCCGGACACGATGTGACCGGCGAGCCAGGGCTGCGAGCGCAGCGACAACCGGCCGGTGAAGACGACCTCGTCGGAGTCCGCCAGCGGCAGCGCGCCGCCGAGGAAGGGGTGGTCGGCCGCGGTCAGGCCCGCGTGGACGACGTCGGCCGAGTCGGTGACCTCCAGCCAGTAGCGTTCGCGCTGGAAGGCGTACGTGGGCAGGTCCACCTTCCGGGCCCGGGACGGCGCGAGGATCGGAGTCCAGTCGACCGGCGCTCCGTGTGCGTGGGCCTCCGCGAGTGAGGTGACGAATCTGGCCGTCTCCTCCTCGTCGCGGCGCAGCGAGCCGACGGCCACCACCGTGCCGCCCACGGCCTCGGCCGTCTCCTGAACCGCGCCGGTCAGCGTCGGATGCGGGCTGACCTCGACGAACATTCCGTAGCCCTGCTGGATCAAGGTCCGGACCGCCTGGTCGAAGCGCACCGGCCGGCGCAGGTTGGTGTACCAGTAACCGGCGTCGAGCTCCGCAGTGTCGATCAGCTCACCGGTCACCGTGGAGCAGAACGCCACCTCGGCCGTCCACGGGTCGATCCCGGCCAGGTCGGTCAGCAGCCGATCACGCAGCGGCTCGGCGAAGGCCGTGTGCGAGGGATAGTCGACCGGGACCATCTTGGACCGGACGCCCTCGGCCTTCAGTTGATCGAACAGTTCGTTCAGGGCCGCCGAGGCGCCGGCGACCACCACCGCGTTCGGGCTGTTCACCGCGGCTATCGACAAATGGTCCGCCCAGGGGGCGAGCCGGTCGAGCGCCTGGTCGGGCGGGAGGGAGACGGCCAGCATGCCGCCGTGGCCGGACAGGTCCTCGGTGATGGCCTGGCTGCGCAGCGCGACGACCTTGGCCGCGTCCTCGAGCGACAGAGCCCCGGCCACGCAGGCGGCGGCGATCTCGCCCTGCGAATGCCCCACGACGGCCTCGGGCTCCACGCCGTGGGAGCGCCACAACCGCGCCAGCGAGACCATGACCGCCCACGCCGCGGGCTGGCTGACGTCCATCCGGTCGAGTGACCAGGCGCCCGACTCGCCGCGCAGCACGTCCATGAGCTTCCAGTCCACGAACTTCTCCAGCGCGTCCGCGCACTCCGCCAGGCGGGCGGCGAACGCCGGCGAGGTGTCGAGCAGTCCGAGGGTCAGGTCCTTGGACAGGACGGCCTGGCCGGGGAAGACGAAGGCCACCCGGGGGTCGCCGGTCGCCGTGCCGTACACGAGGTTCGGCGCGGGGATCGCGTCCGCGACGGCGCGCAGGCCCCCGAGGAGGCCGTCACGGTCGGCGCCGATCACCACCGCGCGATGGGGGAAGGCGGTCCGCGAGCTGATCAGGGAATGGCCGACGTCGAGCGGCGACAGCAGGGGGTCCTGCTCGACGCGGGCGGCCAGTCGCCCGGCCTGGGCCCGCAGTGCCTGCTCGCTCTTGGCCGAGACCACCCACGGCACGACGGGCCGAGCCGTCTCCGCCTCAGCGGGTCGGGCTGTCTCCATGTCGGCGGGCTCGGGTCGCGGGTGTTCCTCGATGATGACGTGCGCGTTGGTGCCGCTGACTCCGAAGGAGGAGATGCCCGCCCGCCGCGGGGTGTCCGCCGCCGTGTCCCAGGCCGTGTTCTCGGTCAGCAGGGCGATGCTGCCGGAGGACCAGTCCACGTTCGGCGAGGGCTCGTCGGCGTACAGGGTCTTCGGCAGCGTGCCGTGCCGCATCGCGAGCACCATCTTGATCACACCGGCCACGCCGGCGGCGGCCTGGGTGTGCCCGATGTTCGACTTGATCGATCCCAGGTAGAGGGGCCTGTCCTCTGGACGCCCCTGCCCGTAGGCGGCGAACAGGGCCCGCGCCTCGATCGGGTCGCCCAGCGTCGTGCCGGTGCCGTGCGCCTCCACCACGTCGATCTCGGCGGGCGTCAGGCCCGCCGCCGCCAGCGCCTGGCCGATCACCCGCTGCTGGGACGGTCCGTTGGGCACGGTCAGCCCGCTGCTGGCGCCGTCCTGGTTGATCGCGCTGCCGCGGACGACGGCCAGCACCGGGTGAGCGAGGCGCTCGGCGTCCGAGAGCCGCTCCAGCAGCAGCATGCCCGCGCCCTCGCCCCAGCCCGTCCCGTCGGCGTCGGCCGAGAACGCCTTGCACCGGCCGTCCGGGGACAGCCCGCGCTGCCTGCTGAACTCCACGAACGTGCTCGGCGTGGACATCACCGTGACCCCGCCGGCCAGCGCCATGGCGCACTCGTCCTGGCGCAGCGCCTGGACCGCGAGGTGCAGCGCCACCAGGGAGGACGAGCACGCCGTGTCCACCGTGATGGCCGGCCCCTCCAGCCCCAGCAGGTAGGAGACCCGGCCGGAGGCGATGCTGCCGTCGCTGCCGTTGCCGATGTAGCCGCCGAGGTCCGGCGGCACGGTGCGGACCCTGGATCCGTAGTCGTGGTAGATGACGCCGGCGAAGACGCCCGTGGAAGTCCCCCGGGCGGAGGCCGGGTCGAGGCCCGCGCCCTCGAACGCCTCCCACGCGGTCTCCAGCAGCAAGCGCTGCTGCGGATCCATCGCCAGGGCCTCCCGCGGACTGATCCCGAAGAAGTGCGGGTCGAACTGCGCGGCGTCGTGCAGGAATCCCCCTGACTGCGTAGAGCTCTTGCCGGGACTGTCCGGGTTCGGGTCGTAGAGGTCGACGTCCCAGCCCCGGTCCGAGGGGAACGGCGAGATCGCGTCGGTCCCGGCGGCCAGCAGCCGCCACAGCTCCTCAGGTGTGCCGACCGCGCCGGGGAACCGGCAGCTCATCCCGATGATCGCGATGGGCTCGGCGTTCCTGTCCTCGGCCTGCCGCAGCCGGCGGCGGGTCTCCCGCAGGTCGGCGGTCGCCCGCCTGAGGTATTCCAGCAGCCTGGTCTCGTTGTCCACGGCTTACCTCCGGGTCGGGGAAGCCGCCCGCGCCGCCTTGTGGCGGGCGACCAGCTCTTCGAGATCACGTACGCCGTCATGCGGGGTCGGCGTCTCCGCCATGTCCCGCTGGATCCGAGTCGCGTTCTCCCGGAACGTAGGGTCGTCCAGCAGTCGCAGCAGCCCGGCGCGCAGCGTCGCCGCCGAGAGTTCGTCGGGTTCGATGAGCAGGCCCACTCCCTGCTGGGCGAGCTGCTGGGCCATGCCGCCCTCGTCGTAGAGCTGGGCGGGGATGATGAGCTGCGGCACACCGTGGACGAGGGCCGTGCCCGTGGTCCCGGTGCCGCCGTGGTGGACGACGGCCGAGCAGCCGGGCAGCAGGGAGTTCAGCGGGACGAAGTCCACGATCCGCACGTTGTCCGGAACCTTCGTGTCGTCCAGCTGGTTCGCGTTCAGGGTCGCGACCACCTCGACGTCCAGGTCGGCCACGGCCTCGAACAGCTCGCTCGCCCTGACGCTGCCGCGTCCTCCCCAGACCTCCCTGCCGGACACCCCCAGGGTGAAGCAGATCCGTCGCCGGGTCGGCGCGTCCTTGAGCCAGGCCGGGAAGGTCGCGGGACCGTTGTGGGGGACGAATCGGACGGGCAGGTAGTCGTGCTCGACGGGGAAGCGCAGCCAGGCCGGCATGGAGTCGATCGTGGCCTGGCCGAGGATCACCTCCTCGTCGAAGTCGCAGCCGTACTTCGCCAGCTTCGGCGTGATCCAGTCGGCCACCGGGTCCTCGCGCGGATCGCCCGGCTGCTGGGCGCGCAGCCGCAGGAACAGCGAGCGCATCCGCGCCCAGTGATCTCTGCCGAAGGTCGTCCGGACCTGCGCCGCGCCGCAGGCCCGGGCGGCCACGGGGCCCGGGAAGGTGATGGCGTCCCAGACCACCAGGTCGGGCTGCCAACTGCGGCAGAACGCGACCAGGTCGTCGTACATGGCGTCGTCGGTGATGAAGTCCAGTGCGAGCGGCGAGCAGAAGGCGGCCAGGCAGTCTCTGACGTACTCATACGTGAGCACCTCGGGCCGTTCCTCCGCGATGTCGAATCCGGAGCCGTAGATCTGCCGGTCCATCGGCGTTTCCGCCAGCCGTTCGGCCATATCGGCCGTGCCGCCGACCGATAAAGCGGTCAAGCCGGTCTGGGTAATCGCGTCGACGATGTCCGGCTGGCCGGCGACGATTACTTCGTGGCCGGCCGCTTTCATCGCCCAGGCGATGGGGACCATGAGAAAAAGGTGCGCGTTTGCCGCGTGTTGAGTGAACAGAACACGCATGACAATTCCTCCAAATGATTTATCGCGTCAATGGGACGCTACCTATGCGCGCATGACCGCCCGACCCCTAGGGGCCCCCTCACGCTCCCCTGTGCGAGGCCGGATCATCGCCCACACCGGGGAGAGCGTCGCCACGAGGGCGGAGAGCGTCGTGGAGCAGATCACGGCGAGATAGACCCACGCCGGCCCGTAGGGCATCGGCGAGCCGTTGACCGCTATGGCGAACGGAATCAGGATGGGGGCGACCGCCGCCGTGCCGAGCACGACGCCGACCGCGGCGACCACCATGGCCTCGATCCCCACCATCCGCAGGATCTGTCCGCGGGTGAAGCCGATCAGCCGCTGAAGCCGGAACTCCCTGCGCCGCGAGGCGGCCCCCATCGCCTGGGCGCTGATCACCGAGATGCCGGCGAAGATGATGACCACGCCGGTGAACAGGTAGTTGATCCAGGCCCGGGTCCGCTGCTGCTCGGCCGGGGTCGTGGACAGCCCGCCGGCGTCGCTCACCCGCACGGTGGGCAGGCGGCCCACCGCTTCGGCCAGGTCGGACCTCAGCCGCCGCTGGTCGCCGCCCGGGGCGGCCCGGACGAGGATCTGGGTCGGCAGCCCGGCGGTCGTATGGGCGGCGAGCAGCGTGGCGGGCATCAGGATCACCTCGCCACCGGGTTTGTCCGCGAGCAGCGCGACGACCCTGAGCTCCACCTCGGCGCCGTCGCCCAGCCGCAGGGTGACCGCGTCGCCGAGCCCTCGCCCGAGGTGCCGGGCGTGCTCCTGGGTGAGGGCGACCGAGTCGCCACGCAGGTCGGTGAGGGTGCCCGAGGTGAGGGCGAGGTCCGTGACCCCGGCCGCGCCTTCGGCCGTGAGGCCCAACAGTGGCCAGCCGTGCTCGCCCTGCCAGCCGTCGTACGGGGTCTCGACGAACCCGCTGCCGCTCGCCAGTTCCGAAGCGGCCATGACCCCCGGGACGGAGCGGACCCGGCCGAGCAGGCCGGGGGCGAGACCGCCCGGCCCGGCGGTGATCACGTCGTCGGCCCGCAGGTCGTCCATGCGGACCTGCCGCGCCTGGTCGGCCTGCGTCATCTGGAGATAGATGTTGGCCGTGCTGATCCCGGTCGCGAGCATGATGGGCAGGACCGCGGCGGCCATGCCGAACGGCCGGGCGCAGCTGTTGAGCAGGGCCAGGCGGCCGATCGTCCTGGGCCGCGCGCGCACGGCCCGGCCGACCAGCCCGGTCATCGCCTTGGTCATCCTGGAGGCCACCACGGCCACGCCGAGGATCACCACGATCGCGGCGAGGCAGGTGATGCTCACGGCGGACGACCGGATCAGCAGCATGCCCGAACAGATCGTCGTGCCCACCACGCCGAGGCAGATCAGGGCGAGCGCCGCACGGGCCCGGTCGAGCCCGTGGTCCTGCGGCGGGGAGCTGAGGACCGTGGCGGGCCGGGGCCGCGCGGCCCGCCAGATGGGCAGGAACGCGGCCGCCAGCCCGGCGCACAGGCACACCGCCGCCGCGCCCGCGGCCGGGAGCGGGCCTGGGTCGAAACGCATGGCGGCGGGCACCACCCCGTCGCGCACCAGGTGCCAGAACAGCCATCCGCCGAGGTGGAAGCCGAGCACGGAGCCCGCCGCCGTCGCGACCACCGAGACCGTCGTCACCTCGCCGAGCATCATCAGGCGGATGCGCCGTGGGGGCGTGCCCATCGCGTGCAGCAGCGTCATCTCCGGCGCCCGGTGCTCGACCAGGAGCCGCATGGTGCTGACCAGGACGAGCATGCCGACCAGGAGCGTCGTGCCACCGATCAGGCCGGCGACGGTGAGCAGGTTGTCCCGGCCGGCGCGCGCCTGCGGGAACTCGGCGAGACCGCGGTCGTCCCCGGTGAGCGTCACCGCGGACTGGCCGCGCAGGCCGGCGCGTACCCGGTCCGCGAGCGTCTTCTCGCCCGTCCCAGGGGCGGGGATCACCGCTATCGCATCCACCGAGTCGGGATGGCCGGACAGCCGCCGCGCGTCGGCCGGCGCGAAGAACAGCGCGGCCGCCGTGGCCGTGCGTCCCCCTGCCGGGGCGACGACGCCGCTCACCCGGAAGACCGCGACGCTGCCGTGGACCACGAGCTGAACCCGCTCGCCGACCCGGCTGCCCGACCGCGCGGCGAGTGCCGCGTCCAGCACGACGTCTCCGTCCGCCACCGGCGCGGTGCCGGCCTGGAGCTCGTACGGCAGCAGCCCCGCAGACGTCCATTCGTGCCCCGCGCCCCGGGGCGCGTCCCCGCCGAGCAGGGTCACGGGGAAGGAGACATCACCGATGGTGTCGGCTACGCCGGGCACCGCCCGCAATGTCGCGACCAGGGAGCGTTTCAGCCGTACGGTCTCCGACAGGCTCGCCCATTCGGCGTCGTCGTCGCCGGGCGCGGCGTCCGGCAGCCGGTACGACGGGTCGCCCGCGACCACCACCGTGGCGCCGGCCAGCCGCTCGGGCGGGAACGAGGCCCGCAGCCCCGCCGCCAGCAGCCCTCCGCACGCCGCCACGATGGTGGCGGCGGCGAAGACCGTGGCGAGTACGGCCGAGTAGGCGCCCCTGCGGCGGGTCAGGGTACGCAGGGTCAGGCGCCACATCAGGACGGCTCTCCCCTGTCCCACATCGCCAGGTGGGCCATCCGCTCGGCCACCGCCTTGCTGGGCGGGAGCGTCAGCTCGTCCACGATCCGGCCGCGGGACATGAAGTAGACGTGGTCGGCGTAGGCCGCGATGCGCGGATCGTGCGTGGCCACCACCACCGTCTGCCCCGCCGCCCGCACCGACTCGCGCAGCAGGCCGAGCAGCCGGTCGATGTCGTGGGAGTCCTGCGCGCAGGTCGGTTCGTCGGCGAAGATCACCGGCGCCCGGCCGACCACGGCGCGGGCGACCGCCACCCGCTGCTGCTCGCCGAAGGACAGCTTGTCCGGCAGGTCGCGCAGGCGGTCCGCCAGGCCGATGTGCGCGATCACGCTGTCGAACAGCGCGGTGTCCATGCTCCGGCCCGACAGGTGGAGGGGGAGCGCGATGTTCTCCGCCACATCCAGGGCGGGCAGCAGATTGGGCCCTTGGAAGACGAAGCCGAGCCGGTCTCGCCGCAGCCTGGTCAGCGACGCGTCGTCGAGGTCCGTGAGCTCCTGGCCGTCGAGGAACACCGATCCCGAGGTCGGCCGTTCCAGGCCCGACGCGCAGCGCAACAGCGTGCTCTTACCGGATCTCGACGGCCCGATGACAGCGGTGAGCGCGCTTTTCCCGCAGCCGATGGTGACGTTTTCCAGCGCCGCGGGACCACCCGTCCGGGTGTTGTACGTTTTTCGCACGGAGGTTAACCGTACGATGTCGTCTTGGCCGCTCCTCTGATTGTCTCCCAGTCTGCTCATAGAACAGATCGTAATCTCCGGTTCATATTCGGCGCATCGGCCTGAAGGGCCATCCGGGCCCTCCTCTTCGGGGATGGTTCGGTGGCATGAACGGTACTCGGGACGGAAAATCTCGTGTTTTGCCGACGCCCGTGACATGTCCTCAGAATTCTTTGTCGAGAATGGTGAAAAGTTCTTCCGCGCTGGCCGATTCGAGTCTCGGCTCCGCCGGGTCGTCCGCCGTCCGGCCGTGCGCCTCGGTCCATTTCGCCGTGAGGGCCTTGAGCCGGGCGGTGATCCTCGCGTGCCCGTCGGGGTCCGGTACGAGGTTGTCCAGTGCGTGCTCGAGCTCCGCCAGTTCGGCTTCCAGGGGTTCGGCCGCCGTCTCGTCGTCGCCGAGCAGTTCGGTCTTGATGTAGTCGGCCACCGCGGCCGGTGTCGGGTAGTCGAAGACGAGCGTGGCGGGCAGGCGCACGTCCGCCGCCGCGCTCAGCCGGTTGCGCAGCTCGACCGCGGTCAGCGAGTCGAAGCCCAGCTCCTTGAACCCCCGGTCCGGATCGACCGGGTCCCCGGTGGCGTGGCCGAGGACCGCGGCGACGTGGGTCCGTACCAGGCTCAGCAGCAGGCGGTCACGTGCCGCCCTGGACAGCGGGGTCAGCTGATCGGCCAGCGAGGCCGGGGCGACGGCCTGGGTGGTGGCGGGCGCCCGGCTGATCGGCGCGGTGACCAGGCCGCGGAGCATCGCCGGCGGCCCTTCCTCCCGCGACCGCATGGCCGCGAGATCCAGCCGGATCGGCACCAGCGCGGCCTCGTCGCGCGCGAGCGACTTGTCGAACAGGGCCAGCCCCGCCTCGGCCGACAGCGGCAGCAGGCCCGAGCGGCGCAGCCGCCGCAGATCGGCCTCGCCGAGCTGGGCGGTCATGCCGCCGACCTCCGGCGCCCACATGCCCCAGGCCAGCGAGACCGCCGGCAGACCGGCCGCCCTGCGGTGCGTGGCCAGCGCGTCGAGGAAGGCGTTGGCCGCCGCGTAGTTGCCCTGCCCGGCGGCGTCGAGCGTGCCGGCCGAGGAGGAGAAGAGCACGAAGGCCGACAGGTCCAGATCCTTGGTGAGCTCGTGCAACTGCCAGGCGGCCTCCGCTTTGGGCTGCCAGACCGTGTCCACCTGCGCGGGTGTGAGCGAGTCGATGACGCCGTCGGCCACGACGCCCGCCGTGTGCACGACCGCGGTCAGCGGACGGTCCGGCGCCACCCGGCCGAGCAGTGCGGCCAGGGCGTCCCGGTCGGAGACGTCGCAGGCCGCGACCTCGACGCGGGCGCCCTGCTCGGTGAGCTCGGCGCGGAGCTTCTCGGCGCCCGGGGCGTCGAGACCTCTGCGGCCGACAAGCAGCAGGTCGCGTACGCCGTGCTCGGCCACCAGGTGCCGGGCAACCAGCGCGCCTAGCCCGCCCGTGCCGCCGGTGACGAGCACGGTGCCGGGCCGGTCGAGCGGCGTGGGGACGGTCAGCACGACCTTGCCGATGTGCCGGGCCTGCGCCATGTGGCGGAACGCCTCCGGCGCGCGGCGCAGGTCCCAGACCCGGGTCGGCAGCGGTTCGAGCACGCCGTCCTCGAACAGTTTCACCAGTTCGGTCAGAATCTCCTTGGTCCGGTCAGGCCCGGCGTCCGAGAGGTCGAAGGGCGTGTAACGGATCCCGGGAGCGATGGTGTCGCGGAGGTCGGTCTTGCCCATCTCCACGAACCGGCCGCCCTCGGACAGCAGCCCGAGAGAGGCGTCGATGAACTCCCCGGCCAGCGAGTTGAGCACCACATCCATCCGGCCGAACTTCTTCGCGAAGTCCAGCGTCCTTGAGGAGGCCACATGGTCCTCGTCCAGGGTCAGCGCTCCCCACTTGCCCGGACTCGCCGTGCCGAACACCTCCGCACCCAGCCAGCGAGCGAGCTGCACCGCCGCCATGCCGACCCCACCGGCAGCCGCGTGGATGAGCACCCGATCCCCTGCGCGGACCCCGCCCAGATCGACCAGGCCGTAGTAGGCGGTCGCGAACACGGCCGGTACCGCGGCCGCGGTCACGAAGGACCAGCCGGCCGGCATGTGCGCGATCACCCGGTGGTCGGTCGTCGTGTAGGGCCCGAACCCCTCCTCGAACAGCCCGAGCACCCTGTCGCCCGGGGCGAACCCGGTGACGCCGGAGCCGACCTCGACGATCACGCCGGAGCCCTCGCTCCCGAGTGACGCCGGACCGGGGTACATGCCGAGGGCCATCAGGACGTCGCGGAAGTTCAGTCCACCGGCCCGCACCGACACCCGTACCTCGAACTCGCCCAGGGGCCGCCGGGCCGCGTCGCAGACGGCCGCTTCCAGGCCGTCGATCGTGCCCGGCTTGGTGATCTCCAGACGCCACGACTCCGCACCGGCGGGCGGCCTCAGCAGGCCGTCGTCGTCGGTCCTGGTCAGCCGCGGCGCGCGGGCCTCGCCCTCGCGCAGGGCCAGCTCAGGCTCCTGACCGGCCAGTACGGTGGGCAATGCCCGGTAGGAGGCCGCCGTGCCGTCCACGTCGATGAGCAGGAACCGGCCGGGGTTCTCGGCCTGCGCGGCGCGTACCAGACCCCAGACGGGCGCGTGGACGAGATCGGGGGCGTCGTCGTCGGCGGTGGCGCGCACCGAGCCGCCGGTCACCACGGCCAGTTTGGCGTCGGCGAAGCGCTCGTCGGCCAGCCAGTCCTGCAGCAGGGCGAGCGTTCGGCCGGTCACGTCGCGGGCGGCCACCGAGGGGTCGGCCGACGCGGACTCGTACCCGGCGGAGACCAGCACCACCGTCGGCGTGGTGCTCAGCGCGGCCAGGCCCACGGCGGTGCGCACGGGGAGTCCCGCGGCGCGCAGGGCGCCGGGCAGCTCGTCGTCCTCGCCGCCGAGCACCGCCCAATCGTCCCAGGGGTCGCCGGTGGGCACCGGTGTCCATGTCACCTGGTACGGCGAGGTGCCGGCCCCGTTCCGGCCGGCTCGGAGTCCGGCGCCGGAGACCGGCCGCATGGCCAGCGCGCCCACCGTGGCCAGCGGCGCGCCTGTGGCGTCCGCCACGGTCAGCAAGGGTGCGCCGTCGGCGGATACGCGTACGCGGGCGGCGGCGGCGCCGGTCGCGTACAGGCTGACCTCGCTCCAGGTGAAGGGCAGCTCGACCTGCTGGTCCTCGCCGTCCTCAGCCAGCCCGATGGCGTGCAGCACGGCGTCGAACAGCGCCGGATGCAGACCGTAGCGCCCGGCGTCCGTGGCATCAGGGAGCTCGATCTCGGCGAACACCTCGCCGTCGCGAAGCCACGCCGCGCGCAGTCCCCGGAAGGCTGGTCCGTATGCCACGCCTTCGCCGGCCAGCCGCTCGTAGAGTCCGCCGACGTCGATGGGCTCGGCGCCGGGTGGCGGCCATTCGGTCAGGTCGAAGGTGGGCTGCCGCGCTCCGGCGGCGAGCGTCCCGGTCGCGTGCCGGATCCAGGGCCGCTCGCCCGTGGTGGCCCGCGAGTAGACGGTCAGCGTACGGCGGCCCGAGTCGTCCGCGCCGGAGACGATCACTTCGATCGTGACGGCGTCCCGCTCCCCCAGCACGAGGGGGGTCTCCAGGGTCAGCTCTTCCACGAGATCGCAACCTGCCTGGTGGCCGGCCGCGACGGCGAGCTCGACGAAGGCCGTGCCCGGCACCAGCACGGTGTCGAGGATCCGGTGATCGGCCAGCCAGGGGTGGGTGCCGAGCGAGAGCCTGCCGGTGAACAGCGATCCACCGGTGTCGGGCAGCTCGACGGCGGCGCCCAGCAGCGGGTGATCCGCGGCCTCCAGCCCGAGCGAGGCGGGATCACCGCCATTGTGGGAAGACCGCAGCCAGTAATGGCGGCGCTGGAAGGCATAGGTGGGAAGCTCCACCACCCGCCCGGCACCGTCGAAGAAGGCGTGCCAGTCCACGTCCGCCCCGCGCGCGTACGCCCGGCCGAGGGCGGCCACCAGTTGCCCGGCCTCGTCCCGATCGCGCCGCAGCACCGGCACCGCCACCGGCACGGGCCCCTGCTCCTGTACCAGCCCCGACAGCACGCCGTCGGGACCCAGCTCCAGGAGGGTCCGCACGCCCCGTTCGCGCAGGAAGGCGACGCTGTCGGCGAACCGCACCGGCTCTCGCAGCTGCCGCACCCAGTACTCGGCCGAGAACTCCCGTACCGGCTCGCCGGTCAGGTTCGACACCACCGGAATCTCCGGGACGCCGTACTCCAGCCCGGCGGCCACCTCACCGAAGGCGCTGAGGATCGGCTCCATGCGATGGGAGTGGAACCCGTCGCTGACCCGCAGCCGCCGGCACCTGACCCCGCGCCGGGCGAGCTCCGCCGCCACCCGCTCCACGGCGGGCTCGTCACCCGAGACCACGACCGAGGCCGGCCCGTTCACCGAGGCGATCGCCACCTCGGACGGTTCGAACATGTCCGACAGCAGGTCGGACACGGTCCGTTCTCCCGCCCCGACCGCGACCATCGCCCCACCCGCGGGCAGGCTGCCCATCAACCGGCCACGGGCCGCCACCAGCGCGCACGCGTCCTCCAGGGACAGCACCCCGGCCACGTGCGCCGCCGTCAGCTCGCCCACCGAGTGACCCAGCAGGTAGTCGGGGACCATGCCCCATGACTCCAGCAGCCGGTAGAGGGCCACTTCTACCGCGAACAGCCCCGTCTGGGCGTACTGCGTCCGATCCAGGAGCTCCGGCCGCTCCCACATCACCTCGGTCAGCGGTACGTCCAAGTGGCGGTCCAGGCCCGCGGCCACCGCCTCCAGGTGTCCCTTGAACGCGGTGAACGCCCTGGTCAGCTCCAGGCCCATCTCCGTCCGCTGACTTCCCTGACCGGTGAACATGAACCCCAGCCCACCGAGTCCTTCCGGACCGGTCACGACGTCGACCGGCTCAGCCCCCGCGGCCACCCGCGCCAGGCCCGCCACCAGTTGCTCCCTATCGGCCGCCACGACCACGGCGCGATGGCTCAGCAGGGGACGCGTTCGCACCAGCGAATGGCCCACCTCAGCCGGCCCGGCCTGCGTGGACCCCGCAACGAAGTCCCGCAGCCGCTCCGCCTGCGCCCGTACGCCGTCCTCACCGCGACCGGAGACCACCACGGGCACCGGCACGTCGGCAGGAGCCGGGACGTCATCCGGAACCGGCTCTTCGGCGGGAACGCCCTCGATCACCACATGCGCGTTGGTCCCGCTGATCCCGAAGGACGACACTCCCGCCCGGCGCGGCCGGTCGCCGCCGGGCCAGGGGGTCGGTTCGGTCACCAGCGACACCGTGCCCGCCGACCAGTCCACGTGCGAGGACGGGGTGTCGACGTGCAGCGTCTTCGGCAGGACGCCGTGCCGCATCGCCAGGACCATCTTGATCACCCCGGCGACACCCGCCGCGCACTGGGTGTGGCCGATGTTGGACTTCACCGTACCCAGCCACAGCGGCCGATCCTGCGGACGCTCCTGACCGTAGGTGGCCAGCAGCGCCTGCGCCTCGATCGGGTCCCCGAGCGTCGTGCCGGTGCCGTGGCCCTCGACCGCGTCGATGTCGGCCAGGCCGAGACCGGCGTTGGCCACCGCCTGGCGGATCACCCGCTGCTGGGAGGGGCCATTGGGCGCGGTCAGCCCGTTGCTCGCGCCGTCCTGATTGACCGCGCTGCCCCGCACCACCGCCAGCACCTGATGGCCCTGGCGCCGCGCGTCCGACAGCCGCTCCAGCAGCAGCAGACCGACGCCTTCGGCGAACGCCGTACCATCGGCGGCCTCCGCGAACGCCTTGCACCGCCCATCCCGCGCCAGCCCCCGCTGCCTGCTGAACTCCACGAAGATCTCGGGCGTGGACAGCACGGTCACGCCGCCGGCGAGCGCGAGCGTGCTCTCGCCGCGGCGCAGCGACTCGCAGGCCAGATGCAGGGCGACCAGGGACGACGAGCACGCCGTGTCCAAGGTCATGGCGGGTCCCTCCAGACCGAGCGCGTAGGCGACACGGCCGGACATCACCGAGCTGGAGTTGCCGGTGATCAGGTATCCCTCCACCTCCTCGGGCAGGGGCGCGGGCCCGGTGGCGTAGCCGGTGGCGGAAGCACCGACGAACACGCCCGTCGAGCTGCCCCTGAGGGCGTCGGGGTCGATGCCCGCGCGTTCGAGGGCCTCCCAGGAGGCTTCGAGCAGCAGCCGCTGCTGCGGGTCCGTGGCCAGCGCCTCGCGGGGCGAGATCCCGAAGAAGGCCGCGTCGAACTCTCCGGCCTCGTACACGAACCCGCCCACCCGCACATAGCTGCTGCCGGCGCTCTCGGTGTCGGGGTCGTAGAGCCGCTCCAGGTCCCAGCCCCGGTCGGCGGGGAACTCCGACATCGCGTCCCGGCCCTCGACCAGCATGTGCCACAGGGCCTCCGGCGAGTCGACGCCACCGGGATACCGGCAGCTCATCCCGACGATGGCGATCGGATCGTCGTCGAGCGGCGCGGCGGGCGCGGCGACCGGCGCGGCCGGCGACTCCGCGCCGAGCAGCTTGCCCTTGATGTGCTGGGCGAGTACGGCGGGCGTCGGATAGTCGAAGACCAGCGTGGCCGACAGCCGCAACCCGGTGGCGGCGTTGAGCCGGTTGCGCAGCTCGATGGCGGTCAGTGAGTCGAAGCCCAGCTCCTTGAACGCCCGGCCGGCGTCCACCGAGGCGGCATCGGCGTGGCCGAGCACGGTGGCGGCCTGCGCGCGGATCAGGGAGACGAGCACCTGGTCGCGGTCGGTCTCGGGCAACCCGGCCAGTTGCCGCTCCAGACCGGAAGCGGCACCGCCCGGCACGGCGCTCGCGGCGACGTTCCGCTGCGCGGGCGGCTGGACCAGGCCGCGCAGCAACGGCTGCACCGAGGCGGACTCGCGGCGCATCGCGGCGAGGTCGAGGCGGATCGGTGCCAGCAGGGCCTCGTCCACCGTCAGGGCGGCGTCGAAGAGCGCCAGCCCCTCCTCGGACGAGAGGCCGCGGGCGCCCGACCGCTCCATCCGCGCTATGTCGGCGTCGCGCAGGTGGGCGCTCATGTTGCTGCGTTGTTCCCAGAAGCCCCAGGCCAGCGACACCGCGACGAGGCCGTGCGCGCGCCGGTGCGCCGCCAGGGCGTCCAGGAACACGTTCGCCGCCGCGTAATTGCCCTGACCGGCGTCCCCCAGGACACCGGCCGCCGAGGAGAACAGCACGAACGCCGACACGTCCAGGTCCCGCGTCAGCTCGTGCAGGTTCCACGCCCCGGCGACCTTCGGCCGCAGCACGGCGTCCACGCGCTCCGGCGTCAGCGAGTCCAGTACTCCGTCGTCGAGCGCTCCGGCGGTATGTACCACCCCGCGCAGCGGCGCCTGTGCCGGGACCTCTGCCAGCAGCTTGGCCAGCGCGCCCCGATCCGCCACGTCGCAGGCCGCGATGCGTACCCGCGCGCCCAGTCCGGACAGCTCCTGAAGCAGGTCCGCCGCGCCCATGGCCGACATCCCCGACCGGCTCACCAGCAGCAGGTCCCGTACCCCGTGGACCGTCACCAGATGGCGCGCCACCAGCGCGCCCAGACCGCCCGTGCCGCCGGTCACGAGCACCGTCCCGCCGCCGGTGAACGTGGGCGGCATCGACAGCACGATCTTCCCGGTATGCCGGGCGAGCGACATGAACCGCAGCGCCTCCCCGGCCCGCCGCACATCCCAGACCCGGACGGGCGGCAACTCCAGCACACCTCTGTCGAACAGCGCCAGCACCTCGGCCAGCTGGTCGCGCAGACGGTCGGGGCCGGCCTCCATCAGGGAGTACGGGAGGTAGCGCACGCCCGGGTGGGCGTCGGCGACCTGGCCGGGTTCGCGAACATCGGTCTTGCCGATCTCCAGGAAGCGACCGCCCTCGTCCAGCAGTCCCAGCGAGGCGTCCAGGAACTCGCCGGCCAGCGAGTTGAGCACCACATCTACTCGGCCGAACTTCTGCGCGAAGTCCAGCGTCCGAGACGAGGCCACATGGTCCTCGTCCAGGGTGAGCGCTGCCCACTTGTTTGGGCTCGCTGTGCCGAATACCTCCGCGCCGAGCCAGCGGGCGAGCTGCACCGCCGCCATGCCGACCCCACCGGCGGCGGCGTGGATGAGCACCCGGTCCCCCGCGCGGACCTCGGCGAGATCGACCAGGCCGTAGTAGGCGGTCAGGAACGCCACCGGGACCGATGCCGCCTCCGCGAACGACCAGCTGGCGGGCATACGAGCCAGCAACCGCCGATCCGTCACCCCCACCGGACCGAACGCGCCGTCCAGCAACCCCAGCACCCGATCACCGGGCACCAGATCGGCAACCTCGGCGCCCACCTCCAGCACCACACCCGCGACCTCGCCGCCGATGGGTTCGTCGTGTTCGGGCACCATGCCGAGGGTGACGACCAGGTCCCGGAAGTTGAGACCGGCCGCGCGTACCGACACCCGCACCTCATCCGGCCCGAGCGGGCGGGCCGCCTCCGGGCACGGGACCAGTGACAGGCCGTCCAGACTGCCCTTGATCGCCGCGTCCAGGCGCCATTCCGGGGCGCCCGCAGGGGGTGTCAGGGTGTCGGTGGTGGCCGCGCGGGCCAGCCTGGGCACCAGCAGTTCGCCTGCTCGCAGGGCGAGCTGCGGCTCGGTGAGCGCCGCGAGCACGGCGGGCACCGGTATCCCGGAGTCGTCGAGGTCCAGCAGCACGAAGCGGCCGGGGTGCTCCGACTGCGCGGACCGCAGCAGGCCCCACACCGGCGCGTCCGCCAGATCCCGCACCTCCGCGCCCGCCGCCACCGCGCCACGGGTCACCACGACAAGCCGCACCGAGGCCAGCCGCTCATCGGCCACCCAGGCCTGTACGAGCCCCAGCGCCCTGTGCGTCGCCGCCCGCGCACCACCCGGAACGTCGCCGCCCACCGCTTCCATGTAGCCGTCCGACCCAACGCCCTCCGACCCGACGCCTTGCGACACGGAGCCGTCCGACGCGGAGCCCTGCGAGTCGAAGCTTACGAACACCGTGTCGGGCAGCCGATCCGATGAGGTCAGCGCCGTCAGGTCCGTGAACTCGGCGCTCGCGACCCCGGCCCGGCGCAAGCCGTGCGGGTCCGGGCCGAGTACCGCAGCACCCCCTGCCACCGTCGCCGACGGCAACGTGGACGCCGCAGACAGCGCGGGCACCGCGGTCCACGCGACGCGGAACAGCGAGTCGCCATGGGCGACCGAAGCGGCGGAGAGCTGCTGCGCCGAGGCCGGACGCGAGACCAGCGATCGTACGGTGGCGACGGGCACGCCCGAGGTGTCGGCCAGCCACAGCGACAGGGCGTCGGGCCCGGCCGGCGACAGCCGGACCCGGACGGCCGAGGCGCCGGTGGCCCGCAGGGAGACGCCGGTCCAGGCGAAGGGCAGGCTCAGGCGCTCGTCGGCGGCCTCCAGCAGCGACCCCGCGTGCAGCGCCGCGTCGAGCAGCGCCGGGTGCAGGCCGAACAGCTCGGCGTCCCGGCGCGCCCGCTCGGGCAGCGCGACCTCGGCGAAGACCTCGTCACCACGCCGCCACCCCGCCTTCAGCCCCTGGAACAGCGGACCGTAGCCGTAGCCGGCCTCGGCGAGCCGTTCGTACAGGCCGTCGAGGTCCACAGAGACGGCTCCGTCCGGCGGCCACTGGGCGAGGGAGAAGTCCTCGGGCGCGTCGTCGGCGGCCACATACCCGCTCGCGTGCCGGGTCCACGGCGCGTCGGCCGACGCGTCCTTCGCCCGCGAGTGCACGCCGATCCGGCGGCGGCCCGCGTCCTCGGGCGCTCCGACGGACACCTGCAGCCACACGCCGCCACGCTCGGGGACGACGAGCGGGGCCTCCAGCGTCAGCTCCTCCAGCAGGCCGCAGCCGACCTGGTCGCCCGCCCGGATGGCGAGCTCGACGAAGGCGGTGCCGGGCAGGAGCAGCGTGCCGGCGGCGGCGTGGTCGGCCAGCCAGGGGTGGAGCTGGACCGAGAGCCGTCCGGTGAGGAGCGCCCCACCGGATTCGGCGAGCGTCACGGCCGCGCCCAGGAGCGGATGGCCGGGAGCGGTCAGTCCGGCCGAGGCGACGTCCCCGGCCGAGGTCCGGGTCTCCAGCCAGTAGTGCCGGCGCTGGAAGGCGTACGTCGGCAGATCGACCCGGTTCGCGCCGGTGAGCAGGCTGTCCCAGTCGACGGGCACGCCGCGTACGTGCGCCTCCGCGACCGAGGCCAGCACGCGCCGCAGATCGCCTTCGCCACGGCGCAGGGTGCCGGCGGCGAACGCGTCGGCCCCGGCCTCGTCGATCGTGTCCTGCACGCTCATCACGAGCACCGGGTGCGCGCTCATCTCCAGGAACGCGTCGTGTCCCCGCGCGAGCAGCTCCTCGATCACGGCCTGGAACTCGATCGGCTGACGGGCGTTGTGGAACCAGTAGTCGGCGCTCAGCTCGTCGGTGTCCAGCACCCCACCGGTCACGGTGGAGTAGAACGGCACGTCTCCCGTGGTCGGGGACACGGTTCGGAGCATCCGCGTCAGTTGCTCGCGCAACGGGTCGACCTGATCGCAGTGGGAGGCGACGGTGGAGGCCAGCAGACGCGCCCGGATGCCGTCCGCCTCGCACTGGGCGACGAGTTCGGCCAGGGCGTCTTCGTCGCCGACCGCGGTGCACGACGAGGGGCCGTTCTTCGCCCCGATGGACAGCCGTCCCGGCCAGCGGGCCAGCCGCTCCTCCACCGCATCGGCCGCCGCGCCGATCGCGGCGATGCCGCCCCGGCCCACCAGGCGCTCGGCGAACAGGCGGCTGCGCAGCACGATCACGCGTACGGCGTCGGCCAGCGACAGGCCGCCGGCCACGTAGGCGGCGGCGACCTCGCCCTGCGAGTGACCCACGACGGCGGCGGGCCGCACGCCCAGGGACTCCCAGAGGGCGGCCAGCGACACCATCACCGCGAACAGCGCCGGCTGGACGACCTCCAGCCGCTCCAGCGAAGGGGCGCCCGGCTCGCCACGCAGCACGTCGAGCAGCCGCCAGTCGACATAGGACTCGATCTCCGCCGCGCACTCGTCCATGCGCCGCGCGAAGACGGGGGACGAGTCCAGAAGCTCCACCGCCATGCCCGCCCACTGCGAGCCCTGGCCGGGGAAGATGAAGACCGCGCGGCGCTCCGCGGTGGCCTCGCCCTCGATCACGTCGGCGGCGGGCTCGCCCTCGGACAGAGCGGTCAGCCCGGCGAGCAGTTCGGCCCGGTCACCGGCGACGACCACCGCGCGGTGTTCCCAGCTCGAACGCGAGGTCACCAGCGAGTGGGCGACGTCGGCCAGGCCGAGGTCCTCGTGTTCGCCCAGATGGGCGGCCAGCCTGGCGGCCTGCGCGCGCAGCGCCTCCGGCGCCTTCGCGGACAGCACCATGGGGACGACGGCCGGGGGCAAGCCGCCGTCCCCCTCCAAGGTGGCTTCTACCGGCGGCTCCTCGAGGATCAGGTGCGCGTTGGTGCCGCTCACGCCGAAGGACGAGACGCCGGCTCGCCGCGGCGTGCCGTTGGCGAGCCAGGGCCGGCTCTCGGTGAGCAGTTCGACCGCGCCGAGCGACCAGTTGACGTACGGCGACGGCTCGTCCACGTGCAGCGTGCGGGGCAGCGTCTCGTGACGCATGGCCATGGCCATCTTGATCACACCGGCCACGCCGGCCGCCGCCTGGGTGTGGCCGATGTTCGACTTGATCGAGCCCAGTCTCAGCGGCCCGCGTTCGCCCCGGTCCTTTCCGTACGTGGCCATCAGCGCGTGCGCCTCGATCGGGTCCCCCAGCTTGGTGCCGGTGCCGTGCGCCTCGACCACGTCGACCTCGGCCGGTGACAGCCCCGCGTTGGCCAGCGCCCGGCGGATCACCCGTTCCTGGGAGGGACCGTTCGGGGCGGTCAGGCCGCTGCTCGCGCCGTCCTGGTTGATCGCCGAGCCGCGGATGACCGCGAGCACGGGGTGGCCCCGGCGGCGCGCGTCCGACAGCCGCTCGATCGCGAGGATCCCGACGCCCTCGGAGAAGCCGGTGCCGTCGGCGGAGGCGGCGAACGCCTTGCAGCGGCCGTCCGCGGCGAGCACCCGCTGCCGGCTGAACGCGGTGTAGGTGCCGGGGGTGGACATCACGGTCACGCCGCCGGCCAGCGCGAGGTCGGTCTCGCCGTTCCGCAGCGCCTGGCAGGCCAGGTGCAGGGCCACCAGGGAGGCGGAGCAGGCGGTGTCGACGGTGAGCGTGGGACCTTCGAGCCCGAGGGCGTAGGCGATCCGGCCGGACACCACGCTCGGGGCGTTCCCCGTCACGAGGTAGCCCTCGATCTCCTCCGGCGCCTTGTCGAGCCGGGGACCGTAGTCCTGCGGCTCGGCTCCGATGAACACGCCGGACTGGCTGCCCCGCAGCGAGCGCGGATCGATGCCCGCCCGCTCGAACGCCTCCCAGGAAGCCTCCAGCACCAGGCGTTGCTGGGGATCCATGGCGACGGCCTCACGCGGGTTGATGCCGAAGAAGTCGGCGTCGAACTCCGCGGCGTCGTGCAGCCAGTGCCCCGACCGGGCGTAGGTGGAGTTGGGCGCGTCCGGGTCGTCGTCGAACAGCCGGTCAAGATCCCAGCCACGATTCACCGGGAACTCGGTGAGGGTCTCCCCGCTCTCGGCGACGAGCCGCCACAGCTCCTCCGGGGTGGTGATCCCGCCCGGATAGCGGCAGCCGATGCCGATGACGGCGATCGGCTCATCCATGGCGGCGGCCGGCTGGACCTCGACGGTCTCCGCGCCGGCCAGACCGAGCACCTCGGTGAACAGGTAGTCGACCACCGCGTCAGGGGTGGGATGGTCAAAGGCGATGGTGATCGGCAGTTCGGCGCCGACCGCCTGGGCCAGGCGGTCGTGCAGCTCGACGGCGGCCAGCGAGTCGAGTCCCAGTTCCCTGAAGCCGCGCTGGGGGTCCACCGCGTCAGGGGCATCGGGGAGCACGGTCCGCAGGACCTCGACCGTCAGGTCGTTCACCAGGTCGGCGAGGACGCGACGCTGCTCGCTCAAGACACACTCCGCTCACTCGTAGCTCACTCGTACTTGCGGTTGAATTCGATCCGGGAGACGGACACCACCTGGTGACCGCGCGCGACGACCTCGATGGGCGCGGGGTGGCCCAGGAACATCACCAGGCTCGCGGTCATCCCGTAGGCCCCCGCGTTGGGAATGGACACGACGTCGCCGGGTTCGAGCGGCGGCAGCGGCACGTTCCTGGCGATGATGTCGCCGGGGGTGCAGAGCGGGCCGACCAGGGTCGCGGGCTGCCGCTCGCCGTCGTAGGAGGCGTCGTCGAGCTCCACCGAGACCGGCAGCAGCCTCCCCAGCCCGGACATGCCGCCGAGGATGTTGATGCCGGCGTCCAGGATGACGAACCTGCGGCCGCGGCTCTCCTTGACGTTGACCACGGTGCAGACCAGCCGGCCGCAGTCGCCGGCCAGGTAACGGCCGGACTCGCAGGCGAACTCGGGCGTGCCCGCCCGCCAGGCGGGGAAGCGCGCGTCGAGGACGGTCTCCAGCCCGGCGCGGAGCCCGCCGTACACGGGCCGCTCTCCCGAGGCGAGGTACGGCGCGGCGAATCCGCCGCCGATGTCCAGCAACCGGATCGGCAGGCCGCTCTCCCGCTCCAGGCGGGCGGCCACCGAGATGGTGTGCGCGAACTCGGCGACGAGGCTCTCCTCGTCCTTGGAGTTGCTCAGCGAGAACAGGTGCGCCCCGGCCAGCCGCGTGCCGGGCACCGCCCGGAGCTGCGGCATCAGGCCGGGGATCGTCTCGTCATCGAAGCCGAACTGGGAGGGCGCGCCGGTCATCCGGATGCTGGTGGCGGCGCCGGGCTCAGCACTGTTGACGCGCAGCAGGCAGTCCACGGTCACGCCGCGTCCGGCCGCGATCTCGCCGACGTGCCACAGGTCGGTGAGCGACTCGACGGAGAAGGTGCGGACGCCGCCGTCGACGGCGACCGCCAGCTCCTCGGTGGTCTTGCCCGGTCCGGTGCAGAGCACCTCGGACCCGTCGAAGCCGGCGGCGAACGCCGCGTTCAGCTCACCGGTCGAGCTGATCTCGGCGCGCGCTCCGCCGTCGCGCAGCGCTCGCGCGATCTCCGGATGCGGGTTGGCCTTGAAGGAGTAGAACAGCGAGAACCCGTCGGGCAGGGCGCGGCGCAGGTCCGCGTGCGCGGCGGTGACGCGGTCCAGGTCGTAGACGTACAGCGGGGAGCCGTAGCGGGCGGCGAGCTCGGTGTACCAGTTCACGCGTCGCCTCCAAGGAGCAGCAGGGCCATCTGTTTGCGCTCGTTCTTGCCGTTGAGCGTCAGCGGGAAGCGCGGCAGGACGCGGCAGGAGGCGGGCACCTTCGCGGGTTCGAGCCGCTGCTTCAGCGCGTCCAGCACGGCATGGGGCGTCAGGTCGGCCTCGACGAACACGACGAGGTCGTGTCCTTCGGCCGGGGGCAGCACGACGGCCGCGCGCACGCCCGGAACGTCCATGGCGGCCGCCTCGATCTCGATCGTGCTCATCCGGGTGCCCTTGCGTTTGAACATGTCGTCCCGCCGGCCTTCGAAGTACAGGTAGCCGTCCCGGTCGAGCCGGCCGTAGTCGCCGGTGTGCAGGCGGACCTCACCGGTGTCCGCGTCGGGGCGGTAGGCGCGCGCGGTGAGCTCGGGATCGCGCCAGTAGCCGGCCATCACGTGGGGACCGGCCACCACGATCTCCCCGGTCTCCCCGGCCGGCAGCGGCCGGCCCGCGGTGTCCGCGATCACCACCCGGGTGCCGGGCAGCGGACGGCCGACCGCGCCGGGGCGTTCCCGGTCGAGCTCCGGTTCCATGATCGTGACGCGCTTGCACTCGGTGATGCCGTACATGCGCACCACCTGAGCCCCGGGGAAGCGGTCCCGCAGGCTCCGGATGGTCGCCTCCGGCAGCGCGGCCCCGGTGTTGGTGAACATCCGCACCTTCGGCGTGGCCTCGCTCGCCCGCCGGGCCAGCGTCGCGATCATGCCGCCCAGTGACGGGACCACGGGTACAACGGTCGCGCCGGACTCGCGGAGCTGACCGAGCAGGGCCAGGTCGGCTCCGTCCTCGGCCAGGACCAGCTCGGCGCCGCCGAGCGCGGCGAGGAAGATCTGGTAGAGGCCGTAGTCGAAGGACATGGGCAGCCGGCAGAAGACCACGTCGTCCTGGCCGTATCCGAGCACCGCGTTGATGGCCGAGGCGGCGAAGGTGACCTGCGCGTGCGGGCAGATCACGCCCTTGGGGGCGGCGGTGCTGCCCGAGGTGTAGATGAGGATGGCCACGTCCGCGGGCAGGATCTTGCCCGGCTCGTACGCCTCCGGCCACCCCGCCATCTCCTCGACCTCGGTCCAGAAGTCGCCGAGGTCGTACACCGGCACCGTGGCGAGGTCGCGCATGGCCTCACCGCCGCCGATGATCAGCGTGGGCTCCGCGTCTTCCAGCACGGAGCGGAGGTGGAAGGCCTTCATCTCGGGGTGCAGCGGCACGAAGACGGCGCCGAGCCGGGAGAGGCCGTAGACGATGGGCACCGTCTCGCGCCGGTTGGGCAGCTGGACGATGACCCGATCTCCCGGGCCGACGCCATTGGCCGCCAGCCAGCCGGCGACGGCCCGGCTGAGCTCGTCGACCCGCCGGTAGCTCCACGCACCGTGCGCGTCGCGGACCGCGCCGCCGTCCGGTCTCGCGTTGGTGGCCTCGTCGAGCAGATCGTGGATGAGGCCCGATCGAAGGAACCGCGTCCCGTCCAATATCGTCCTCCCGCCTAGGTGGGAAAGGAATCTCCAGCGAATATCGAATCACCGGAAATTTATCTCGAACCCCTATTTCGAATAGACCCCTACCGCCCCCCTAAAGCGCCCCTCCCCCCTCCGCGGCGCGCCCGCGTTTCTGTACCAGACTCGCGGCGAGCTCACGCAGACCGGCCCGGTCGACTTTTCTGTTGGGATTCAGCGGCAGCTCGTCCAGATGGCGATAGTGCCGCGGAATGATGCCGGCCGGCAGCGTCTCGACGAGCCGGGCGGTGAAATCGGTGGGCGCCAGCCGATTCCCGGTGTAGAACACGACGGGGACGGCGGTGCCGTCGTTCTCGGCGCTCACCGTCACCGCGTCCGCCACTCCGGCGACGCCGCGCACGGCGTGATCGATCTCGGCCAGTTCCACCCGCCAGCCGTGCACCTGCACCTGGGCGTCGGCGCGGCCAAGATAGACGAGTTCGCCGTCGTCCGCGGCCCGGACGCGGTCGCCGGTGTTGTACCAGGTAAGGCCGTCCCTCTCGATGAACCGGCCCTTGTCGTCCTCCGGGTCGAGGTATCCCGGCGTCAGCTGCGGCCCGGTGATCCACAACTCGCCCTCGTGGCCGACGGGCCGGCCCGCGTCGTCGACCAGCAGGTGGCCGTGGCCGGGATGCACCCTGCCGATCGGGGACAGGCCGTTGACGCAGCGGCCGGGCGAGGTCTCCGGTGACCAGCGGTGACCGGTGATCGTGATCGTCAGCTCGGTCGGGCCGTAGAGGTTCTCCAGGGCGGAGCCGCTCGCCGCGCGCTGCCAGTCGACGGCGTCCGCGCACTTCAGCGCCTCCCCTGCGAAGAAGCTCCAGCGCAGGGTCGGCAGCGCCCCCGGCGCCAGCCCGCCGGTCCTGCGGACCAGCGAGATCGCGCTGGGGGTGGAGAACCACACGGTGATCCCCTGCTCGGCCAGGAACTCCGGCAGGTGCCGGTACGCGTGCGACGGCACGCCCACGGCGGTCGCACCGGCGGCCCAGGCGCAGAACAGGTCGAACATCGCGCAGTCGAAGGTCAGGTCGAAGGTCTGCGAGAACACGTCATCGGGGGTGAAGTCGTACCGTCCGGCCAGCAGCCGGAAGTAGTGCGCGGTGTTGCCGTGCGTGATGGGCACCCCCTTGGGCCGGCCCGTCGAGCCCGAGGTGAACAGCACGTAGGCGACGTCGGCGGCGTCGACCGGCCGCGGCGCGGCGAGAGCCCGCCCGCCACCGAGCGTGTCGGGCGACAGGACGGGCACGTCCACCCCCTGGGCGCGGAGTTCCTCCGCCCGCTTCCGGCCGCGGTCGTCGACGATCAGCGCCGACACCCCGGCGGCCTCGATCATCTGGCGGGTCCGGGACGCCGGGAAGTCCGGCTGGAGCGGCACGACCGCCGCTCCCGCGTAGAGGCCGGCCAGGATGCCGGCGTACGCCGTGCCCCCCTTGTCCGCGAGGACCCCCACGGCGCCGGGCCGGCACGGCGCCGACCTCAGCAGGACGCCGGCCCAGCGCAGGGCCGCCCGGTGGAGCTCCGCGTAGGTCGCCGTGTCCGGGCCGACCCGGAAGGCGGGCCGGTCGGGGGCCATGGCCAGGCCGCGCAGGAAATACGCATAGAGAGGGTGCGGATAATCTGCATTCATCTGATCCACCATTATGGACATTCACATTGCCGCCGGATAACGTCAGCGCCGTAGGCTTTTTCTCGGTAAACTGGAGAAAGGAAATCAGCTGTCATGTGGGATGCACGCTTCGAAGAACTCCTGCGGCCGCATCTGCCGTTTCTGCCCGCCACCGAGAAGCTTCTCGAAAATGCGGATCTGCCGGGCCTCGGCCTCGATTCGCTGGGCATCGTCGAACTCCTGGCCGCGCTTGAGGCGGCGTACGGGGTGCGATTCAAGGACGATGCGCTGACGAAGGAGACGTTCGAGACTCCGGGCACGCTCTGGACGGTCCTTTCGGGGATTTCCGCGGCCTGACCGGCCGGCGCCTGACGAGGCCCGCGAGGCCTCGTCAGGCCGAGGGAACCGATGGCCGCGGCAGCACCGCCATCCTCGGGTTCACCGGGACGACGGTGAAGTTCCGCGTGGTGATCGGCACCCGGCCGAACATGGCGTCCTGTCCGCTGACGCAGAGCTTCTCGACGCCGAGCCGCCGCAGCGTGGCCACCACCTCGGGCCAGCGCAGCGGCCGGACGAACCCGTCGAGCACCATGGCCCGCACCCCCGCCGCACCGGTCAGCAACCGCCCGTCGTGATCGTCGACGACCGGCAGCCGCGGGTCGGTGAAGCGCAGCTCGCCGAACACCTCCTCCTCGGCCCTCTTGCGCAGCGGCTCGAAGGCGGCCGAGTGCATGGGCGGCCGCATCGTGTACAGCGGCAGCCCGCCGATCGCCCGGACCCGCCGCTCCAGCCACTCCACCTGCCGCTCCCGCAGCGAGACCATGAAGAAGTCGTGATCTATGTAGCAGGAGACGTCGTGCCATTCGCCTCGCTCACGCAGCTCCGCCACCAGTTCCGCCAGCCCGGTCTCGGGAACGCGGACGAAGGAGCAGGTGACGATGTCCCGGTGCTCGTGCGCGAAGTAGTCCTCCGCGCAGCGCGCCAGACCCGCGGTCATGCGCACGGCGTCGGCGAACGACAGCGCGCCCGAGTAGGCGGCGGCCGCCTTGCCACCGAAGCTCGGGCCCGCGACCAGGTGCGGGGCGAGGTCCAGCGTCTGCTCGGCCCACTCCGCCAGGGCCAGGCAGTTCACCAGGAACGCCACCTGTGCCGCCTCGGAGTAGTCGGCGCCGGAGTCGCGGAAGCGGCCGGCCAGCGAGTAGCCGAGCACGTCGTCGGCGAGCGCGACCAGCCGCCGCGCGGCGGGGTCGCCGAGCATGAACGTGGCGACATCGGAGTACCGGGTGGGTCCCATGCCGGGGAAGACGATCGCGGTCCGCATGTCCACTTCACTAACCCAGACCTTTCAGGAACTCGATCAGCACCTGTCTGAACCGCTCGGGCTCCTCCAGGTGCGGCGTGTGGCTGGACTCCTCGAAAACCTCCCACCGCACGTCGGGGATGAGGTCGAAGTACGGTCGCACGGTGGCGGGCGTGGCCTCGTCGTGCCGTCCGGAGATCAGCAGGGTGGGCACCTCGATGTCCGCGACGCGGTCCTCCACGCCCCAGTCACGCAGCGAGCCGATCACGTGGAACTCGCTCGGCCCGTTCATCGCGTAGTAGACCGTCGGGTCGTTGTAGATCTCCATGAACGTGGCGACGAACTCGCGCGGCCACGGCTCCAGCGTGCAGACGTGCCTGTTGTAGAAGACCATCATCGCGTCGAAGTACTCCTGCGAATCGGTCGTGCCCGCGGCTTCGTGGCGGCGCAGCGTCTCGTCGACGCCCGCGGGCAGCCGACCGCGCAGCACCCGCATCTCCCGTAGCCACAGCGGGTAGGAGGCGGGAGCGTCGGCGATCACCAGACCGCGCAGGCCGCCCGGTCTCGCCGAGGCGTGCAGGGCGGCCAGCATGCCGCCCCACGACTGCCCGACCAGCACGTAGTCGTCCCCGAGGCCGAGCCTGAGCAGCAGGTTGTCCAGTTCGTCGAGGAACAACCGCGGAGTCCAGAACTCGGCCTCCTTGTCCGGCAGGTGCGTGGAGCCGCCGTTGCCGAGCTGGTCGTAGTGCACGACGGGCCAGCCGTCCTGGGCGAGCGCGGCGAGGCCGACCAGGTAGTCGTGCGTGCTGCCGGGCCCGCCGTGCAGGACGACGACGGCCGGCCGGCCCGCGCCCAGCGTGCCGGTGACCCGGTACCAGGTCCTGTGCTCCCCGAACGGCACCGTGCCCTTGGCAGGGAGAGCGGCGGGCGAGGTCACCAGCCCCGCCTGATGGTGTCCGCGATGTGCGTACGCTGCTCCTCGGTGACCCACCAGCCCACGGGAACGCACACGATACGCGGGGCGACCCGGTCGAGGCCGGGCAGCAGGCAGGAGTACGGGCGCACGGCCGTGTGCAGGTCGTTGCGCTCGTGCACGTTGCTGGTCATGATCCCGGCCTCGTCCATGCGCTTCATGAAGCCGTCGCGGTCCTCCACCTTCATCGGATAGATCCAGAAGGAGGACCGGCGATCCGCGGCCCGCTCGGTGAGCTCAAGGCCGGCGACGCCGGCCAGCTCCCTGTCGTAGAAGGCGGCGTTGTCACGGTGCCGGGCCAGCACCTCGTCCGCCCACGCCAGGTTGGCCAGGCCGATCGAGGCGTTGATGTCGTTCATGTGGAACTTGAAGCCCCACTCCGTGACGTCCGGCGGGTTGCGGAGCCGGTCGGCCGTCCGGTCGATGCCGAACCAGCGCAGCCGCGTGGCGCGCCGCCGGAGCTCCTCGGTCGGCAGGACGAGAGCGCCTCCGTCGCCGCAGGTCAGGTGTTTGATGGCCTGGAAGCTGAACACGCACAGATTGCCGTGACCGCCGATGGGCGCGCCGCCGTAGGTCGCGCCCCACGCGTGCGCGCAGTCCTCGATCACCGGTGGCCGGAACCCGAACCTGGCCTCGGCCTGGTCGATGATCGCGCGGAGCCGGTCGAGGTCGACCGGATAGCCGGCGAAATGCACGATCATGATGGCCCGCGTCTTCGGCGAGATCTTGCGGGCGAGGTCGTCCAGATCGACGTTGAGCGTGGCCGGGTCGACGTCCACCCACCTGATGCGCAGCCGGTTGGCCAGGATCGCCCAGTTGGTGGCCTCCATGGTCAGCGGCGTGGACAGCACCTCGCCGTCGTCGTCATCCTGGCGGGCGACCATGTGCAGGGCGAGGTGCAGGCCCGCCGTCGCGCTGTTGACCGTGACCACCTCGTCCCGGCCGACCCGGCCGGCGATGGCCCGTTCGAACTCCTCGACCTTGGCTCCCTGGCCGATGCTGCCGCTGCCGAGGACCTCGGCGGCCCTGGCCGGCGCCTCAGGAGACATCGCCACCCGGAACAGGGGGATCATCACCGTCACCTCGTCAACGTGAGATCGGCGAGTTCGGCGTACCGCGCCTGGCACTCGGTGAGAGTGGGCAGCAGCCCGAGCCGCCTGGCCTCCCGCAGGGAGGGCGCCGCCGCGTCCTTCTCCGACTGCACCGGGCCATCCGTGGGCCAGGGCAGGCCGAGCTCCGGGTCCAGCGCGTTGATGATGACCTCCGCGCCCGGGGACCAGGTGCTCGAACACAGGTAGACGACGGTGGCGTCGTCGGTCAGCGGCGCGAACCCGTGCGCGAGCCCCTCCGCCAGATACAGGGCCCGCCGGTTCGCGGCGGTCAGCTCGACCGCGACGTGAGCGCCGTACGTCGGCGAGCCGACTCGGATGTCGAGCACGATGTCGACGATGCCGCCCTGCGCGCAGGTGACGTAACGGGCCTGGCCCGGCAGCGCGATGGCGTGCATGCCGCGGATGGTCCCGCGCCGGGACACCGAGCAGTTCAGCTGGGCGACGGACAGCCGATGACCCACCGCCCGCTCGAACACCGGCTGGCTGAACACTTCGAGGAAAAGCCCCCGGTGGTCAGAGTGGACGTCCGGCGTGATCAGAAAAGCGCTCTCGACTCCAAGCTCGGCTATCTCCATGTGCTGACCTTTCAGGCATAGGAAATGGTGCCGTACGTCGAAATGACGGCACCATGATTGGCCGCTGGAGACGCGCGAAACAACCCCTACCGGCCCCCCTAGCGGCAACTATGGGGCAATATGCGATAAAGCCATTCTTTTCCGGGTCGCTCCCCCGGCGCAGGGCCGGCACCTTCCGGCGGATCGGCCCGGATACCGGGCGGCACAGGGCTTGACGTGCGGACGCGAGCGCGGCGACGGCGGCTCGGCCCGCGGACGTGGCGGCCGGGAACGGCGCCGGGAGGCCGGCGTTCCGCCTCCGTCGGCAAGGCTATAGGGCGCATAGGGGGACTCGTAAGGGTTGTGTAGAGATAGAGCATGGATAAGCCTATTTTCCAGCAGTCTGCTGGAATCCATACGATAAGTCCTCAGCGTTGGCGCTGGAGGTAGGAAACATGCGGGAAACAATCTTTTCCACCCTGAATGCGAACGGAAGACGGCGTTGACCGCCACCCCGCCGATCACCCAGGAACACTTCCCGCTCGACCAGCGCGCGCCGGCCGTACGGCTGGCCCGGCTGCTCGACGCCGACTCGGTGACGCCGCTGCATGATCCCGACACCAGCGGCGTGTCCGCGGTCATGGGCCGCATCGCGGGCCACCAGGTGGTCACCTTCTGCACCGACCCGGCCATCATGGGCGGCGCGCTCGGCGCCTCGGGCTGCGAGAAGATCGTGTCCGCCATCGACACGGCGGTGCGCGAAGGCTGCCCGGTGATCGGCCTGTGGCATTCCGGCGGCGCCCGGCTGGCGGACGGTGTCGAGTCGATGGACGGCGTCGGGCGGATGTTCGCCGCGATGACCCGCGCCTCCGGGCGGGTGCCGCAGATCTCGGTCATCCTCGGCCCCGCCGCGGGAGCCGCCGCCTACGGTCCGGCGCTCACCGACGTGGTGATCATGGCCAAGGCCGGCCGGATGTTCGTGACCGGCCCCGACGTCGTGCGGTCCGTCACCGGTGAGCAGATCGACATGGAGTCGCTGGGCGGCGCCGAGACGCACAGCCGCAAGTCGGGCGTGGCGCACATCGTGGTCGACTCCGAGAGCGAGGCGTACGAGTCCGCGCGGCGGGTGACGCTGCTGCTGGCGCACCGCGCCCGCGTCGAACCCCGGGTCGCGCTGGGCGGAAAGGACCTGCGATCGCTGCTGCCGGATCGGGCGCGGCGGGCCTACGACGTGCGCCCGCTGGTACGCGAGATCGTCGACGACGGCACTCCCTTCGTGGAGCTGCAGCCGCGCTGGGCCGCCAACATCGTCGTCGGCCTCGGCCGCCTGGGCGGCGGGAGCGTCGGCGTGATCGCCAACAACCCGCTGCGCATGGGCGGCTGCCTCGACTCGCTGAGTGCCGAGAAGGCCTCGCGATTCGTCCGGATGTGTAATGCGTTCGGCATTCCGCTGATCGTGCTCGTCGACGTTCCCGGTTACCTGCCCGGCGTCACCCAGGAATGGGGTGGCGTGGTGCGGCGGGGCGCCAAGTTGCTGCACGCCTTCGCCGAGGCGGCGGTCCCCCGGGTCACGCTGGTCACGCGCCAGTCGTACGGCGGGGCCTACATCGCCATGAACTCCCGCTCGCTCGGCGCGTCCGCGGTGTTCGCCTGGCCGGAGGCGAAGATCGCGGTGATGAGCGCGGACGCGGCGGTGGGCATCCTGCACCGCAAGCGACTGGCCGCCGCGCACGATGACGAGCGCGCGGAACTGCGGCGGCAACTCGTCGCCGAGCACACCCGTGTGGCAGGAGGCGTCGCCCGCGCCGTGGCCCTGGGCGTCGTCGACGAAGTGATCGACCCCGCGCAGACCCGGCCCAAGCTCGCCATGGCGCTGGCCACAGCGCTCGCCACAGCGTCGGCGACGCGTGGCCGTCACGGGAACATCCCGCTGTGATCGGCTCAAGACTAAGGAGTGACATGGATCCCATGGCCGACGCCTTGCTGGGCGGAGCCACGCCCGGCGAGCTGACGAAGATCCCGCTGCCCAAGGAGTATCCGGCCTCCTACCTCCGGGTGGAGGACACCGAGATGTTCACCGGCATGGAGGACAAGGACGTCCGCAAGTCGCTGCGCGTCGGCATGGTGCCCATGCCGGAGCTCGCGCCGGACGAGGTCGTGGTCGCGGTCATGGCCAGCGCGATCAACTACAACACCGTCTGGTCGGCGACGTTCGAGCCGTTGCCGACGTTCGGCTTCCTCAAGCGGTTCGGCCGGACGAGCGCGTTCGCGGCCCGCCACGACCAGCCCTTCCACGTGCTGGGCTCCGACGGAGCAGGGGTCGTGGTCGCGGTCGGCGCGGGCGTGCGACGCTGGCGCGTCGGCGACCACGTCGTGATCAGCCCGATCCAGGCCGACGACCAGGAACCGGCCACGCACGCCGACGGCATGCTCGGCGCCGAGCAGCGGGTCTGGGGCTTCGAGACCAACTTCGGCGGCCTGGCGCACTACACCCTGGCCCGGGCCAGCCAGCTCGCGGCCAAGCCGGCCCATCTGAGCTGGGAGGAGGCCGCCTGCGTCACGCTGTGCGCGGGAACGGTCTACCGCATGCTGGTCAGCCCCCGAGGCGCCCGCATGAAACAGGGCGACGTCGTCCTCATCTGGGGCGCGGCCGGCGGTCTCGGCGCGTACGCCGTGCAGATGGTCAAGAACGGCGGCGGCATACCCGTGGGGGTCGTCGGCTCGGAGTCGAAGGCCGAGGTCCTGAGAAGTCTCGGCTGTGACGTCGTCATCAACCGCAACGAGATAGGGATGACCGACGACATCGAGATCACGCCCGAGCAGACGATCACGCTGGGCAAGCGGCTGGGGAAGGCCATCCGCTCGGCGGTCGGTGAGGACCCGCACATCGTCATGGACTACGTGGGCAAGGCGACGTTCGGCATCTCGGTGTTCGTGGCCCGGCGGGGCGGCGCGGTGGTCACCTGCGGCTCCAGCACCGGCTACCAGCACTACTACGACAACCGCTACCTCTGGATGCACCTCAAGCGCATCATCGGCAGCCACGGCGCGAACCTGCAGGAGGTGCGGGAGTGCGTGCGGCTGTTCGACCTCGGGCAGGTGGTGCCGACGCTGTCCGCCGTCTACCCGCTGGACGAGGTCGCGGAGGCCACCCGGCTGGTGCAGACCAACGGCCACATCGGCAAGGTCGGCGTGCTCTGCATGGCGCCCGAGCCCGGAATGGGCGTCACCGACCCCGCGCGGCGCGCCGAGCTCGGCGCGGACCGCCTCAACCCGCTGCGCGAGCTGGTGGACGCCACCCCCACCCTCTCGACGCCGGCATAGGCGTGGCTTCCCGGAAAAGGCGGATCTGACAGTGGCTCAGAAAGTGGCCGCACACTCGACCGGGATCCTGGCGACCGGTTCGTACCTCCCCGCGGAAGAGATCGCCAACGAGGACCTGGCGCGCCGGGTGGGCGTCGACGCGGAGTGGATCCTGCGCAAGACGCAGATCGAGTCCCGCCGTCACGCCGCGCCGCACGAGGCGACCTCGGACCTCGCCATCCAGGCCTGTCTGGACGCGTTGAAGCGGAGCGACATCGACATCGGCCGGATCGGCTACATCATCGTGGCGACGTCCACCGGCGACTCCCCCCAGCCGCCCACGTCCTACCTCGTGCAGGACGCGCTGGGCGCGCACGCCGCCGCCTGTTTCGACATCAACGTCGTCTGCAGCGGATTCGTGTACGGCCTCGCCATCGCCGACAGCCTCATCGCGCTCCGCCCGGACACCTACGCCCTGGTGATCGGCGCCGATCTGTATTCCAGGCAGCTCGACTTCGCGGACCGCCGCACCTCCGTCCTGTTCGGGGACGGATCCGGCGTCGCCATCGTCGGCGCGGTGCCCAAGCCGTCGGGGTTCATCGACTTCGAGCTGTCCAGCCACGGCGCCGCCCACGGGCTCATCGGCATCAAGGCGGGCGGCAGCAGGCGGCCGGCGTCCCACGAGAGCGTCGCGGACGGCGGGCACTACTTCAGAATGGACGGCCGCGGCGTCACGGAGTTCGTGCTGGAGCACGTGCCGCCCGCGATGAAGAGCCTGGTGGACCGCACCGGGTTCGGCCTGGACGAGATCGACGCGTTCTTCCCCCATCAGGCGAACGGTCGCCTGATGACGGAGCTGGTCGAGCGCTGCGGCCTCACCGGCACGCACACCCCACGCATAGTCGAGCGGTACGGCAACCTGGGCAGCGCCTCGGTGGCCGTGGCGCTCGACGTGGCCAATCGGTCAGGCATCCTCAAACAGGACGACCTCGTCTTGCTCGCCGGGTTCGGCGGCGGCATGTCGGTCGGCGCCTGCCTGCTCCGCTGGACGGCCAGAGCGCCACAGGAGGCGAGATGACCCAGTTCGACAGGATCGGCATCGTGGGCTGCGGGGTGATGGGCTCCGGCCTCGCCGACGTGTGCGCCCGCGCGGGACTCGACGTGCGGGTCGCGGTCTCCACGGAGGCGTCCGTGCCCCAGGGACGGCGTCGCCTGCTCAAGTCACTCGACCGCGGCCTGCGCAAAGGGACGATCACCGAGCAGGAGCGGGACGAGGCGATGGGACGCGTCGTCTTCACCGCGAACCTCAATGATCTCGGCGATCGGCAGCTCGTCTTCGAGGCCGTCCCCGAGCAGGAGTCGACCAAGCTCGACCTGTTCGGCGCGCTGGACAAGATCGTGGAGCTCCCCGACGCCATCCTGGCGTCCAACACCTCGTCCATTCCGATCATCAGGCTCGCGCGCGCGACCGGCCGGCCCGGCCAGGTCATCGGCGTCCACTTCTTCAACCCCGTGCCCGTGCTCTCGCTGGTGGAGCTGACCGGGTCGCTGCTGACGACGGATCAGACGAAGGTCCAGACCGAGGCGTTCGTCACCGCGACGCTCGGCAAACAGGTGATCCGCTCAGCCGACCGCGCGGGGTTCGTGGTGAACGCCCTGCTGATCCCCTATCTCCTCGCGGCCATGAGAATGGTGGAGTCCGGGTTCGCCTCCGCGGAGGTCGTCGACCGCGGCATGGTGCTGGGTTGCTCCCATCCCATGGGCCCGCTGAGCCTGGCCGATCTGATCGGGCTCGACACGGTGGCCTCCATCGCCGACGCGTTGTACGGCGAGTTCAAGGAGCCGAGCTACTCACCGCCACCGGTCCTCCTGCGCATGGTCGAGGGCGGTCTTCTGGGCAGGAAGTCCGGCCGCGGGTTCTACGACTATTCCTAGACCCGCTGACTTTCCAGCGCCCCGCGCATCCGGTCGACGACGAGGCCGATGACCTCCGTCGCGTGATGCACGAGATAGAAGTGATCGCCGGGGAAGGTACGCAGCTCGAATCCCGCCGCGGTGTGGTCGCGCCACGCCCGGGCCTCCTCAAGGTTGACCTTGGGATCCTCCTCGCCTCTGAGAGCGAGGATGGGACAGGACAGTCTCGGCCCGGGCAGGTAGCGATAGGTGTCCAACGCCCGGTAGTCGCTCCTCAGCGCGGGCAAGATAGCGCGGACGAACTCTTCGTCGCCCAGCACCTGCGCGTGGGTGCCGCCCAGCCTGCGCACCTCGGCCAGCAGCCATTCGTCCGACCGGCGCTGAGCACCGGCGGCGCGGAGCACCGATGGCGCGGGCCGCCCCGACGCGAACAGCCCCAGCAGGGCCGTGCCACTCCGGTCAAGCCTGCGGGCCACCTCGAAGGCGACGGTCGCGCCCATGCTGTGGCCGAACAGCGCCACGGGCAGACCGGTCCACGGCCGGAGCGCCGCCACGACGCGATCGGCCAGTTCCGCGATGCTCTCGACGCCGGGCTCACCGCGCCTGTCCTGCCTGCCGGGGAGCTGGATCGCCAGGACCTCCACCGACGGCGGCGTCATCCCCGAGACCGGGAAATAGAAGCTGGCCGCGCCGCCGGCGTGCGGCAGGCAGACGAGTACGGACGACGCCTCGGGCGAAGGATGGTAGCGCCGGATCCAGGTCTCATCGGTGTTTACTGCGTCACTCACGGCAATCCCTTTCTCGCTCGTTTCGGGCCGGATTAAACCAAGAAAATCTGTGGGCTATATCAGCGGCAACTCTCGATTCACCTTGACCGAGCCCGGCTCGTGAAATCTCTTACCCGTTGCCGGCCGCCACGCACATTCCGCCCTGCTATCTTTACAGTGAACAGGAGAATAACTCATTCAGTCCGGGCGCGCAGGCGAGGGCACCCCTAGGTTCTGCCCGTCGGGTAAGGGGCACTAAGGGGGGTTTGCGATACCGCGAGCACATCCGTGACGAAGTGATGAAATAGCGGAACCCCGACGTGATGAAATCCGTGAACACTCTTGAGTGTTGTCCGAATGTATTGACAGGCGGCGTGGCGGCAGTAGCAGAATGATTAGACAGGGGGCACGACCCTTCATACTGGTGTAAGGGGGCGAACCAGAAAGACGATGACCCTCATCGAGCGTGACCACGAAATCACGGATCTGGACGATCTGCTGAGGGACTGCATTCACGGCAAAGGCCGGGTCATGGTGATCACGGGACCTACCGGGGTCGGCAAGACCGAACTGGCCTACACCTTCAGCCAGCGTGCCGCCGCCGCCGGCGTCACCTGGTTGAGCGCCACCTGCTCACGGACCGACCGCAATCTTCCGCTCGGGATGGCCAGCCAGAGCTTCCACAGCGCGGCGCTGCCGATCGAGCACGCCTCCGAGGCCGCCCGGCTGATCGAGGAGGCCGCCTTCAGCGCGAAGTCGATCGGCGAGTCGCCGCACAATCCCGATTGGCTGCACACCATTCAGGGGCTGTGGTCGATAGTCCTGGAGCTCTCCACCAGCTCGCCGGTGCTCATCACCGTCGACGACGTCGAATACTCGGACGCATTGTCCTGGCAGCTCCTGCTTAATTTCGTGCAACGGCTCAACAATGCCAATGTATTCGTCGTGGTGACGGCGACCGAAAATCCACAGGGGATGGATCCGCTTATCGAGATAGACCTGATGCGCCATCCGCACTGCCAGCACATGAGACTGGGCACGCTTTCCCAGGAGGGCGTCACCAAGATGCTCTGCAAATCCATGGACCAGGAGACGGCAGAAAAACTCGGCCCGGATTTCCATGCGGCCGGCGGCGGCAATCCCCTGCTCGTCGAGGCACTGGTCGAGGACTACCTGCACGAGTCGGGCGAATCGAATTCGCTGGTCATCGGAGATGCTTTCTCCCGCTCGGTGCGCGCCCTCCTCCATCGCACCGACCCGACCTCGCTGCGCACCGCCCGCGGCCTCGCCGTACTCGGCGATCTCGCCTTTCCGAACCTGCTGGCCGAATTACTGGAACTTCCGCAGGCGACCGTTCAGCAGACTCTCAACTATCTCGCCGCCGTCGGTATCGTCGACGGAGAGAGCTTCTGTCATCCGGAAACCCGGTCGGCCGTTCTCGACGACCTCGACGCCGAGCAGCGCAAGGACCTGCACCGGCGCGCCGCCCAACTCCTCCACACGGAGGGAGCGGCCAGCACCGCGGTCGCCGAGCACCTCATCCACGCCGCCGACGGCCTGGAGCCATGGGCGATGGCAGAGCTGCGGGAAGCCGCCGACCAGACGCTGCTCAACGACGAGCACGAGTTCGCCATCCAATGCCTGAGACTGGCGATCGATCTGTGTCAGGACGACGCGCGGCGGGCGGCCCTGCGGGCCGCGCTCGCGCGGACTGAGTGGCTGGTCAATCCCGCGGCCACCGCCCAGCACCTCGACCCGCTCATGGCGGTGGCGCGGGAGGGCCGCCTCGGGTTCGAAGACGTCCGCATGCTGCTGAGGTTCTTCCTGTGGCACGGGCGGCTCGAGGAGGCCGCGGAGGCGCTGCGGCGGCTGAACTCCATGGCGGCCGAATCCGCCGAGAAAGAGACGCTCTTCCGGCTCGGCGTCACTCACCAGTGGCTGGCTTCCGCCTTTCCCCCGCTTCTGCTCGATGCGGCGGACACCTCTATGGACAGCACCAAACCGGCAGCCGGCGTATGGCAGCTGCAAGGGGCCGCCCTTTTGTCCGGTTTTCTGAGAACGGAGGAGGACGAACATAAGATCGCGACCGCGGAACGCGTCCTCCAGTCCACCACGCTGGACGATGCGAATCTTGAAGCCGTGGAATCCTCTCTTTTCACGCTGCTCTACTCCGATCAGGCAGACCGAGCGGCCCCACTCTGTGATGTCCTGCTCGAAGAAGCCGTCCAACGACGCTCCCCCACCTGGCGAGCGGTGCTGGCAGGCCTCCGAGCGCACATCGCCATTCGTCAAGGGGATCTGGCGATTGCCCATAAATATGCCTCTATAGCACTGGATGTATTACCTAGTCGGAGTATGGGGATTCATATCGGCTTGCCGCTGGCCGCCTTGATCCGCACCAACACCGAAATGGGGAAGTTCGATGTCGCTACCCAACTGCTCAGGCATCCCATCCCCGCGGCGATCTATCAGAGCCGGTTCGGGTTGCACTATCTCCAGGCACGGGCCTATTTCCACCTGGCGACGGGCCTTTCGCACGCGGCTCTCAACGACTTCCTGAGCTGCGGGAGGCTCATGCGCTCCTGGAACCTCGACACACCCGTACTGGTGCCCTGGCGCCAGGGAGCGGCCGCCGCGCTCATGCAGATGGGCCAGCCGAACCAGGCCCGGACCCTCCTGGAGGAACCGTACGACCTGCCCGGCGGCGACTCGCTCAGGGCCAAGGGGGCCACGCTCCGGCTGCTGGCCGCGACCGGCGACCTCAAGAAGCGGCCGGCGCTGCTCAGGGAGGCCGTCGACATGCTCCAGAGCGCCGGAGACCGGCTGGAGATGGCCTACGCGCTCGTCGATCTGACCCACGCCTTCAACGAGATCGGCGAGCTCCACAAGGCCCGGATGATCGGCTACTGGGCCGACAGGGTGGCCGACGAGTGCCAGGCGGAGCCGCTGCGCTGGGCGGTACGCCAGGACGATCCGGCCGAGCAGGAGACGGAGGACACCGAGAGCATGGGCCTGCTCAGCGACGCCGAGCAGCGCGTGGCCTCCCTCGCGGCGCTGGGCTACACCAACCGGGAGATCTCCCGGAAGATCTACATCACGGTCAGCACCGTCGAACAGCATCTGACCCGGATCTACCGCAAGCTCAACGTCCGTGGCCGGAGGGACCTGCCCGCGCAGTTCTCCTATGTGGAGCTACGCTGACTCACCTCGCCTGCTCGGTGGTCTCCTCGGTGGTCACCTGCCGGAGCTGGATCGTGGCCATGACGGCCGTGGCCACCAGGACGACCGCACCCGAGATCGCGGCCACCCGCATGCCCTCGGTGAAAGCCGTACGCGCCGCGTCGAGCAAGGCCGCCCGCGCCTGGTCCTGAAGCTGGGCGGCCACCTCGACCGCCCCACCGAGCGTTTCGCGCGCCGTCTGGGCGGCCTCAGGGGAGAGGCCGGTCGGCACGGCGAACGACCAGCGGTAGATCGCCAGCCCGAGGCTGCCCAGGACCGCGACACCGAGCGCGGCGCCGAACTCGGTACCGGCCTCGAGCACCGCCGACGCCGAGCCGGCCCGCTCCTCGGGCGCCACCGTGACGACCAGATCGGAGGCCACCGCCTGAACGGCGCCGAGCCCGGCGCCCAGCAGCGCCAGGCCGATCACGAGCGTCTGTACGCCCGGCTCCCCTTCGAGCTGCGAGAGCACCGCGAACCCGGCCCCCGCGAGCAGCATGCCACCGCCGATGACGAAACCGGGGCGCGCCCATCGCACCACCACCACGGCCAGCATCGATCCGACGAGCGCCATGCCCGCGGCGGGCAAGGTCAGGATCCCCGCGACGAACGGGCGCAGCCCCAGCACCAGCTGCAGGTATTGCGCGATGAAGTAGAACAGCCCCATGAGGGCGAAGATGGCGAGCGTGCTGGTGATCAGCGAGATGCCGAACCCCCGGTCCGCGAACAGGCGCAGATCGAGCATCGGGTCGGTCAGCGTGCGCTGCCTCCAGACGAACGAGATGCCGGCGGCCAGGCCCACGGCGATGCCGAGCACGGCGGTCGAGCTCAGGCCCTGTTCGGCGATGTCCTTCACTCCGTAGACGATCGGGAGCACGGCCACCAGCGTCAGTGCGGCGCTCACCATGTCGAGCCGGCCGGCCTGCGGATCGCGGTATTCCGGCAGCAGGATCGGGCCGAGCACCAACAGCAGGACCATGATCGGCACGTTGATCAGGAACACCGAGCCCCACCAGAATCTCTCCAGCATCCACCCGCCCACGATCGGGCCGAGCACGCTGCCCCCGGAGAAGCCGGCGGCCCAGATCGCGATGGCCAGCCGGCGCTGCCGAGGCTGGTGGAACATGTTGCGGATCAACGCCAGGGTGGACGGCATGAGGGTCGCGGCCGCCGCGCCTTGCAGGGCGCGCAGGACGATGAGCATCTCGGCGCTGGGCGCGTAGGCGGCCGCGGCGGAGGTGATCCCGAAGACGGCGGCGCCGATGAGCAACAGGCGCCGGCGGCCGATCCTGTCCCCGAGCGTGCCCATGACGATCAGCAGCCCCGCCAGCCAGAAGGCGTAGATGTCGACGATCCAGAGCTGCTCGGGCCCGCTCGGCTGGAGATCCGCGCTGAGGAACGGCAGCGCGAAGTAGAGGACCGTGACGGTAATAGAGATCAGCAGGACGGGCAGCACGAGAACCGATAGTCCTATCCATTCTCGTCGTCCGGCGATCTTCGACTCCGTTTCCATCCCACACTCCTCAGATACCGTGTACGAGTGCATACGACGTACTCAACTCCGCCTCCAGCCGACCCCACGACACGAAACGGAAAATAAATTCCGACAAAGCGTCAGTGGCGGGTATATATCACGCCTTTTCGGCGGAGCTGTGGCGCGTTTCATCACGCTTGATGATCGATTTCATCACGAACTCATGTGATAGAATTTCACTACATATCAAGATGCGCGTGACAAAATCTGTGAGGCCAGATGCTCACCTGCGCAGAATGCGGCAACCCGTTGTGTGCCGCACCTCGGGGGCGACGACCGCGATATTGTTCGCGGTCGTGCCAGGCTCGGGCATACAGAGCGCGCGTGGCCGCGCGCGCACGGCCCTGTTCCGAAGCGCCTCCCCCTGAGCCCGCCAGAGAAGACACCCGGCCGCCCACGCCCGAACCCGCTCCGCGAGCACCTCGGGAAGGACTCACGCTGGAACGGCTCGTGGGCACCGGCATCGAGATCGCCGACACCGAGGGCCTGGAGGCGCTGTCCATGCGCCGGGTGGCGGCCGAGCTCGGCGTGGGCACGATGTCGCTGTACCGCTACGTGACGAGCAAGGACGCCTTGATCGAATTGATGGTCGATCGCGTGCACGGCGAGGACAAGAACCTGACGCCCGTCCCGGCCGACTGGCGCTCCCGGCTCGAACTGTCCGCGCTGCGGGAGTGGCGGCTCTATTCCCGGCATCCGTGGGTGCTGCAGGTCATCGCGACCCCGCAGCCGCCGCTCGGGCCGAACGTTCTGGCCGACCTCGAACGGGCCATGGGCGCCCTGGACGGCCTCGGGCTCGATCCGGTGATGATGCACTGGGTGACCATCGCGGTAAGCGCTCAGGTACAAGGGGCCGCCCTGCTTCGCGTCAGCGAATGGGAGGCCGAGCGGCGTACCGGGGTCACCACGCGGCAGTGGCGCGCGGCCAAGATGCCGATGATCTCGGAGATTCTCGAATCCGGCCACTTCCCCATGCTGTCGAGCCTGCTGGAGCGGCAGGAGGAAGTGGCCCACATCGACGAATGGCTCTGGTTCAGTATCCGCCGCCTGCTCGACGGGGTCGCCGTCTTCATCGAGGAGCGGGAGAACACCGGATCGGCCGGACACGAGCCGGATCTGCGCAAGGCGCTGTGAGACACGGGCCTTGCTCATTCGGCCACTTTGGTACGGGTGGTCCACCGGAAGAGCGGTGGGCCACCGGCATCCGCGGATACGCCGACCCGCTCGAAATGCTCGTATCCGCCGTTGCGCGGAATCTTTATCTTTCCCGCTGAGACCACGTCGTGCATGACCCGCAGAGTTCGCGGAACATCGGCGGGACCACCCTCGAGCGCGACCTCCACAGGTTCGCGCCCGGACAGGGGCGGCGCGGCGGACGAGGAGCCGTCGAAGGAGGGAACGGTCATGTCGGGTACCTCCGATGATCGTGACCGGCGGCGGCCCGGCCGTCGCCGATCTCTGGGGGACGATCTCTAGGAGAACGAGCCGGCCGGTTGCGGCGCGTGGCCGAACTCGGCGGCGAGGGCGCAGACGTACCGGCCGTAGCTGGACGGCAGCAACTCCTCGCCGAGGCGGTGACAGGCCTCGGCGTCGATGTAGTTCATCCGCAGCGCGATCTCCTCGATACAGGCGATGCGTACGCCCTGCCGGCCCTCCAGCATGTGGACGTACTGGCTGGCCTGCAGGATGGAGTCGGGCGTGCCCGCGTCGAGCCACGCGAACCCGCGTCCGAGTTCCACGAATTTCGCCTTGCCCCGCTCGAGATAGACCCGGTTGACGTCGGTGATCTCGAGTTCCCCACGGGCGGACGGCTGGACATTCTTGGCGATGTCGATCACGTCGTTGTCGTAGAGATAAAGGCCGACGACGGCGCGGTTGGAGCGCGGATGCGCAGGTTTCTCCTCGATGGAGACGAGCCTGCCGAGCGAGTCCATCTCGGCGATGGCGTAGCGCTCGGGATCGCTGACCGGATGGCCGAACAACACACAGCCGTCCACGTCGGCGGTGTTCTCCTGGAGGATGTCGTAGAACGAATATCCGTGGAAGATGTTGTCGCCGAGCACCAGCGCCACGGAATCGTCGCCGATATGGTCGGCGCCGAGTATGAAGGCGTCGGCCAGGCCGACGGGCTCGTCCTGACGGGCGTAGGTGATGTCGAGCCCGAGGTGAGAGCCGTCGCGGAGCAGGCGCGCGATATTCGGCAGGTCCTCCGGGGTGGAGATCACGAGGATCTCCCTGATATTCGCGAGCATGAGCACCGACAAGGGATAATAGATCATCGGCTTGTCGTTCACGGGGAGCAACTGTTTCGAGACCGCTAGAGTAATGGGGTACAGCCGCGTGCCGTGCCCGCCGGCCAGAATTATGCCTTTCACGAAATACCCTTCCTCAGGGAAAACCGGGCAGCCAGAATCGATATTCGTTCCCTGAGCATCACACCGGATCACCTCGGAATGGACTCCAAGACAACCCTCATTTACCCCCTACCGCGCCCCCGGCTCCCCCCTATGTCGTCCGCTAAACGGTTGCGCGCGGTTTACCGGCGATATGATTTCCACCGCGAAAGGCGGATCGTGACGCGACGCACGGCGACTCCGCTCGGGCTCACGTAGGAGATCTTGCGATGAAGATTCTGGTCACGGGGGGCGCCGGATTCATCGGCTCCCACTACGTGCGCACCCTGCTCGAAACCGACGGCGACGCGCGGATCACCGTCCTCGACAAACTCACCTACGCGGGCAACCCCGCGAATCTGGACCAGGTACGCGAGAGCGACAGATTCGCGTTCGTCCAGGGCGACATATGCGACGCGCGACTGGTCGACCCGCTCGTCGCCGAACACGACCAGGTGATCCACTTCGCCGCCGAGTCCCATGTCGACCGATCCATCACGGGTGCGACCGAGTTCGTACGGACCAATGTGGCCGGCACCCAGACCCTGCTCGACGCGGCGGTCCGCAGCGGGCTGGGGACCTTCGTGCACGTCTCCACCGACGAGGTCTACGGCTCGATCCCGGAGGGATCGTCGCTGGAGTCCGATCCGCTACGGCCCAGCTCCCCCTACTCCGCCTCGAAGGCGGCCTCCGACCTGCTCGCCCTCGCCTATCACCGCACCCACGGGCTCGACGTGCGCGTCACCCGCTGCTCCAACAACTACGGCCACCACCACTTTCCCGAAAAGATCATCCCCCTGTTCGTCACCAACCTCCTCGACGGGCGGCCGGTTCCCCTGTACGGCGACGGCGCCAACAGCCGCGACTGGCTGCATATCGACGATCACGTGCGGGGCATCGAACTGGTCCGTGCCGGCGGCCGTCCCGGTGAGATCTACAACATCGGCGGCGGCACCGAACTCACCAACCGGGAGCTGACCGAACTGCTGCTCAAAGCCTGTGAGGCCGGCTGGGACCTGGTCTCGTACGTCGAGGACCGCAAGGGCCACGACCTCCGCTACTCGGTCGACTGCGCCAAGATCCGGGACGAGCTGGGCTACCGGCCCCGCAAGGACTTCGAGACCGGCCTGGCCGAGACCGTCGCCTGGTACCGCGACAACCGCGCCTGGTGGCAGCCGCTCAAGGCCGAGAGCCTGGCCCGATGACGTGAGGCCACCTCGGTCGGTCGAGGTGGCCTCAGGTGGACGTCAGTCCTCGATCTGGATGGCCAGCGCGGGGCAGACCACCGCGGCGTGCCGGACGTCGGCGGCCTGCTCGGCCGGCGGGTCGGGGTTCAGCAGCACCACGATGCCGTCCTCGTCGCGCTGGTCGAACACGTCGGCGGCGGCGACCACACACTGCCCCGAAGCGACGCACTTGTCCTGGTCGATGATCACCTTCATGAGATCCTCTTGCCTGTCGTCGTAGTGGTGGGGAAAGTCACCAGGTCACGGGGAGCGAGTAGACCCCGTACACCGACCCGTCGTGCTTGAACGGGATCTCTTCCAGATCCGCGGCCAGCCGCAGGGTGGGGATGCGCTTGTAGAGGGTGCTGTAGACGACCTGCAGTTCCATCCGGGCCAGCGGCTGGCCCAGGCACTGGTGGACGCCGAAGCCGAACGCCACGTGATGGCGGGCGTCGCGCTGGATGTCCAGCCGGTCGGGGTCGGGGAAGGCGTCGGGGTCGCGGTTGCCGATGTCGTTGGCCATGATCAGCCCGTCACCGGCGCGGATGACCTGCCCGTCGATCTCGATGTCCGCCAGCGCCAGCCGGCGCCGCCCGTTGTGCGTGATGTGCAGGTAGCGCAGCAGCTCCTCGACCGCTGAGGAGACCAGCTTCGGATCCGCGGTGTCCCGCAGGAGCGCGAGCTGGCCGGGGTTCTCCAGCAGGGCGAGGGTGCCGAGCGCGATCATGTTCGCGGTGGTCTCGTGCCCGGCGATCAGCAGCAGCACCCCGATCCCGGCCGCGTCGTGCTGGGACAGCTCCCCGGTCCTGATCCGCTCGGTCAGCCCGGACAGCAGGTCGTCACCGGGGTTGGCGAGCTTCTCGCCCAGCAGGTCGTTCAGGTAGCCGTTCAGGCGGCCGACGGCGGCCATCCGCTGCTCCGGGGCCGCGTCCCGGTTGATGAGGACCTTGCTGTTGTCCTGGAAGAAGTCGTGGTCGGCGTACGGCACGCCGAGCAGCTCGCAGATCACCAGCGAGGGCACCGGCAGGGCGAACGCCGTCACCAGGTCGACCGGCTTCGGGCCGGCCAGCATCTCGTCGATCAGGTCGTCCACGATCTTCTGGACGGCCGGCCGCATCGCCTCCACCCGCTTGATGGTGAACGGCGCCGTCACCATCCGCCGCAGCCGGGCATGCTCGGGATCGTCCATCAGGATGAAGCTGATGGGCGCCGAGCCGTTGAGGGGGACCGGGCTCGGATAGCCGGGCCGGGTGACGTCGGCGCTGACCCGCGGGTCGGCCAGCAGCGCCCGCTGCTCGGCGTAACGGGTCACCACCCACGGGGTGCTGCCGTCCCACAGGCGGACCTTGGCGAGCGGGCCCTCCTCCTGCTTGGCCTGCAGCGCCGGGGGCGGATCGAAGGGGCAACCCTTCGCCCTGGCCATCGGGTACTCCGGAATCTCAGCCGTGCTTGTCATGAATTCTCCAATGTCAGGGAGTCGGTACGAGGTCGGCGAGCGCGTCGACGACGTCCTGCCGGCGCAGGCGCGTCTGTTTGGGCATGTTCCAGCCCAGTACGCCGGTGACTCTGCCGTCGCGGCGGTAGAGCGCGACGAAGCGGCGGTTCGCCGGGTCGCCCTCCACGACGGTCACCTCGGCGTCGACGGGCAGCACTCCATGTACCTGGAGCTTGGCGTCGAACTGGTCGGTCCAGAAGTAGGGCACGGGACAGTAGGGCTGTTCCTCGCCGAGGACGTTCGCCGCGACGGTCATGGCCTGTTCGGTGGCGTTGGTCCGGTTCTCCAGCCGCAGCAGGGCGCCGAGTTTGTCGTGGTGCCAGCGGGCCACGTCGCCGACCGCGTAGACGCCCTCGGCCGCGCGGCAGCGGGAGTCGCACACCAGCCCGTTGTCCACCCGCAGGCCGCTGCCGGTGAGCCATTCGGTCGCCGGGTCGGACCCGATCGCCACCACGACCACGTCGGCCGGCAGCACTTCGCCCGTGGCCAGGCGCACGCCCGTGACGCGCCCCTCGTGGCCGGTCAGCCCGCTGACCCCGGCGCCGAGCCGCAGGTGGACCCCGCGCTCGGTGTGCAGCTCGGCGAGCATCCCCGCGACCATGGGTCCCACCTGACCGGCCAGTGGTGCCGGCAGCGGGCCGGCCATGGTGACCTCCAGGCCCAGGCCGCGCGCGGTGGCGGCGATCTCGGCGCCGAGCACGCCCTCCCCCACGACCACGAGCCGCGAGGAAGCCAGCAGCTCCGCCCGCAGCGCCAGCGCGTCGTCGAGCGTACGCAGCGTGTGGACCCCGGCCAGCTCCGCCTGCCCGGCGAGCCTGCGAGGCCGCAGCCCGGTGGCCACCACGACGGCGTCGGCCCGCAGGGCCCGCCCGGACGCGGTGTGGACGGTGCGTCCGGCCGCGTCCAGGCCGACGGCCGGGTCGCCGAGGATGAACTCGGCGTCCAGGGCGGACAGAGCCGTCTGGGGCCGTAGCTGAGTCCGTTCGGGGTCCCAGGCGCCGGAGAGGACCTGTTTGGACAGCGGTGGCCGATCGTAGGGCAGGTGCGGCTCGGCACCGAGGACGGTCAGGCCGCCCGGATACCCCTTGCGCCGCAGCGCCTCCGCGGTGGCCAGCCCGGCGGCGGACGCGCCGACCACCAGGACGCTGGAGGGAGCGTTCACGCGACCTCGCCCGGCTCAAGTGTTTTCATTGAAAAGTCCTCCTTAGGACGTGACCGGTGCCAGCCACAGCCCGACGATGGCGTCGATCAACCCCGTCGCGGCGTCGTGCCAGCTCGATCGGGGTGTGGGGGTGCCCTCGGCCAGGGCGCGCTCGCGCTCGGCGCACACGTGCACCATCAGCTGACGAGCCATGTCATAGCGCTCGGCCCGCACCTCGGCCGGCAGATCGGGCAGGCACCGGTTGAGCCCGTCGATGATCTGGAGCAGCGCGCGCGAGGACAGAGCCTCCTCGATCATGATTTCGCGGAACACGGGGTCGGTCATCACCTGGGCGCCGAACCGGGCGAACCAGGTCGGGTTGCCCAGGGCGGCCAGGTGCTCGGCGGTCGGGCGCACCAGGCAGCCCACCCAGTCCCGTACGTCCGAGCTGTCGCCGATCGTGGCCAGTATCCGCAGGCGCACCCGCTCGATCTGCTCGGCGTGTTTGCGGACGATGGCGCGTACGAGATCGGTCTTGGTGCCGAAGTGGTAGCCGACCGCGGTGTTGTTGCCCTGCCCCGCGGCCTCGCTGACCTGACGGTTGGACACCGCCATCACCCCGTGCTCGGCGAACAGCCGCTCCGCCGCCGTCAGGATCGACTCCCGGGTCGCGCCCGCCCGATCGGCCCGTACGGTCCGGCCGGTCACGGTCACCACCGCACCGGGACTTCGCGCAACCCGCCGACGGCGAGTCCTTCGACCCGTTGCAGGTCCGCCACCGGGACGGCGAGTTCCAGGGAGGGGAGCCGGCGCAGCAGCACCTCGAGCACCGCCTGCAACTCGGTGCGGGCCAGCGCCTGGCCCAGGCACGAGTGCGCCCCGGCGCCGAAGGCCAGGTGGAGGTTCGGGCTGCGGCCGAGGTCCATGTCGCCGGCGCCGTCGAACGCGCTCTCGTCGCGGTTGGCCGCGGCCATGCTGCACACCACGGTCGTCCCGCCCGGCAGCACGGCCCCGGCCACCTCCAGGTCCTCACCGAGGTAGCGCGGCATGCCGAACCCCGCGTTGGCGTCGAACCGCAGCGCCTCTTCCACCGCGGTGCGCACGAGCGACCGGTCCGCCAGCAGGAGCTCCCAGCGGCGCCGGTCGGCCAGCAGCATCGCCACCATTTTGCCGATCATGTTCGCCGTGGTCTCGTGCCCGGCGACCAGCAGGCCCATGCCGGTGGCCACGAGGGTCGCGTCGGACAGCCGCCCACCGTCGGCGTCGGTGTTCGTGATGAGCTCGCTGAGCAGGTCCTGGCCCGGTTCGGCGCGCTTGGCGATGATGTGGGCGGCCATGTACTGGACGAACTCGGCCTGCGCCGTGTCGATCTGCGCCTGCGTGTAGCGGGTCAGGTTGAGCAGCGTGTCGGACCAGTACGCGAACCGGTCGCGGTCCGCGTCCGGGACCCCGAGCAGATCGCAGATCACCCACACCGGCAGCGGGAAGCCCAGGCTCGCCTTGAGATCCGCCGGCTGACCCCGCTCCAGCATGTCGTCGATGAGCCGCTCGGCCATCGCCTCCATCCCCGGCCGCAGCGCGGCCATGCGCTTGACGGTGAACCACTTGCTGATCATCCGCCGCCAGCGCTGGTGCGCCTCACCGGACTGCGGGATCGCCGTCGCCATCTCGCTGTTGAAGACGCCACCCGACTCGTTGTCCGCGATCCGGGCCGCGTCGTCCATGTGCGTCGGCCGGGTGAACCGCGGGTCGGACAGCACCCGCTTGACGTCCTCGTAGCGCGTGACCAGGGACGCCTCGTCGCCGCTGGGCAGCGTCACCCGCGCCACGGGGCACTTCTGCTGGAGCTGCGCCCATTCCACCGGCGGCTCCAGGGCCGCGTCACTGGGAATCGGATAGGTCAGGACTTGCTCGCCTTGGCTCACCACGGCCTCCTCCGAACCGACGGTCAGTTCGTGGTCAGTAAACCCGTACTGTTAGATTAAGTCAAGCGACTGATTTAAGTCCTGTCGAGTCATCCCCAACCCCCTTTGATGGAGGCTTCCCCCATGTCCGCTGTGCCCGCTCACGCCCGGCCATCCGGGCCGCCACAGGCGAATACCGTCGTGGTGGTGCTCGCCCTCGCCGGGATCGTGGTCTCGCTGATGCAGACCCTGGTGATCCCGCTGATCCCCCAGCTCCCGCGGCTCCTGAGCGCCCCGGCCGCCGACACGGCCTGGGCGATCACCGCCACGCTGCTCGCCGGCGCCGTCGCGACGCCGACGGTGGGCCGGCTGGGAGACATGTACGGCAAGCGGCGCATGCTGCTGATCAGCCTGGTTCTACTGGTGACCGGCTCGGCCGTCTGCGCTCTGGCCGACACGTTGACGCCCATGGTCGCCGGACGGACGCTGCAGGGCCTGGCCGCCGGTGTCATTCCGCTCGGCATCAGCATCATGCGCGACGAGCTCCCCGCCGAGCGCCTCGGCTCGGCGACCGCGCTGATGAGCGCCTCGCTGGGCGTGGGCGGCGCGCTCGGCCTGCCCGCGGCCGCCTTCCTGGCCGAACGCACCGACTGGCACGTGCTGTTCTGGACGGCGGCGGCCCTCGGCGCGCTCGCCACCGTGCTCGTGCTCACCCTCGTGCCGGAATCCAGCGTGCGTACCGGAGGCCGCTTCGACCTGGTGGGCGCGGCGGGGCTGTCGATCGCGCTGGTGTGCCTGCTGCTGGCGATCTCCCAGGGGGCCGGCTGGGGCTGGACCAGCGCACGAACCATCGGCCTGTTCGGCGCGGCGGTCGTCGTGCTGGCGCTGTGGGGCTGGTGGGAGCTGCGTACCAGGCAGCCGCTGGTGGACCTGCGCACCACCGCGCGCCGTCAGGTGCTGCTCACCAACCTCGCCTCCGCCGTGTTCGGCTTCGCGATGTTCGCGATGTCCCTGGTGCTCCCGCAACTCCTGCAGATCCCGAAGGCCACCGGCTACGGGCTGGGCGAGTCGATGCTGACCGTCGGCCTGGTGATGGGCCCCTCCGGCCTGGTGATGATGGCCATGGCCCCGCTGTCCGCGCGGATCTCGAAGGCCAGGGGCCCCAAGGTGACCTTGATGTGCGGCGCGCTCGTGGTCGCCGCCGGTTACGGCCTGAGCATCGCGCTGATGTCCGCCATCTGGCACCTGGTGCTCGTCTCCGCGGTGATCGGGGCCGGGATCGGACTCGCGTACGGCGCCATGCCCGCGCTCGTCATGGGGGCCGTGCCCGTGTCGGAGACGGCCGCCGCCAACAGCCTCAACACGCTGATGCGGGCCATCGGCACCTCGATCTCCAGCGCGGTCTCCGGCGTCGTCCTGGCCCAGATGACCATCACGCTCGGCTCCGCCACCCTCCCGTCCCAGAACGGCTTCCGCCTGGTCATGGCCATCGGCGCGGGCGCCGCGCTGGTCGCCCTCGCCTTCGCGGCCTTCCTCCCCGGCCGGCGCCCGGCTTCGGCCACCCCGGCCACGCGGCCCGCCGCCGCGCGGGTCTGATCACCGCCACCGGCCACGTTTCCGCACGTACCGCTTCGTCACCGGCACCGCGAGCGATCGCCACTCCCACTCCCCGGAAAGACCCGAGCGATCACCGCCCCCTCCCAGAAGGACCCCGGCCATCGCCTCCCCCACTCTTCAGAAGGACCCCAGCCGAAGTACGGCGGGGAGGCTAACCCTTGATCGCGCCCTGGGTGATGCCGTTGACGAAGCTGCGCTGGAAGATGAGGTAGACGACCACGATCGGCGTGATGACGATCAGGCCGGCCGCCGACAGCAACGGGATGTCGGTCGAGTACTGCCCCACGAAGAGTCCCAGACCACCCGGGGCGGTGCGCCGCTCCGGGTCCTGCATCATGACCAGCACCAGCAGGAACTGGTTCCACGACCACATGAAGTACAGGACCGACAAGGTGGTGATCGCCGGCCACGAGATCGGCAGCAGCACCCGCGCCAGCACGACGATGTCCCTGGCGCCGTCGATGCGGGCGGCCTCGACCAGCTCCTCGGGGATGTTGGAGAAGTGCGAGCGCATCCAGTAGACGCCGAACGGCATGAACAGCGCCACCTCGGCGAGGATGATGCCAAGGTAGGAGTTGGTGAGGCCGACCTCGCGCAGGTTGAAGTAGAGCGCCACCACGATGAGCTCGATCGGCAGCGTGAGTCCCAGCACGAAGCCGGCCGTCACCGTCTTGTGGCCCCAGACCTTGAGCACCGTCAGCCCGTATCCGGCCAGCGTGGCCAGCACCAGCGCGAGCGGCACCACGCACACCGAGATCAGTACGCTCGACCGCATGAGGGCGGTGAAGTTGCCCCGCTCCCAGGCCAGCGCCAAGGTCTCCCACGACCACCGCTCAGGGATGCTCAGCCCGTTGAGCTGCGCGCCCGGCGGATGCAGGGCGGCCAGGATGATGCCGGCGAAGGGCAGCAGCACCATGACCGCCAAGAGGACAAGTACGCCGTACCGGATGCTGACTCCGCCGCGCATGCTCAACTCTCATCCCTGGTGAAGTATCGGATGGCGCTGACGACGGCGATCACCAGTACGGTCAGCACGACCGCCAGCGCGCTCGCGCCGCCGATGTCGCCCTCGTTGAAGGCCAGCCGGTAGACCAGCAGGGCGGGCACGTTGGTCTGTCCCGCCGGGCCGCCGTTCGTCGTGGTAAAGACGAGGTCGAAGCTGGCCAGCGCGGCGATCGTGGTGATGACACCGGCGATCGTGATCTCCTTGCGCACCCCGGGCAGGGTGACGTGGAGGAACTGCCGCCACGAGTTCGCGCCGTCGAGGGTGGCGGCCTCGTACAGGGACGGGTCGATCTTCTGCGCGCCGGCCAGGAAGAGCATCATGCACAGCCCGCTCATCGCCCAGGTCCCGATGAACCCGAGCGCGACCAGCGCCAGCTGGTAGTCGCCCAGCCAGGCCCGGGTGATCCCGCCCAGCCCCACCAGGTCGAGGACCTGGTTGACCACGCCGGTGTCGCTGTAGAGCCAGCGCCAGGTGATGCCGACGGCCACCAGCGGCAGCACCTGGGGCAGGAAGAAGACGATCCGGAAGAACGTCATCCCGCGCCGCACCTTGCCCATCAGCAGGGCGGTCATGAACAGCCCGACGCAGATGGGGATGAACGAGAAGAAGACGATCAGCACGAGGCTGTGCAGAATGGCCTCGTACAGCGCCGAATCCCGAAAAATCTTGATGTAGTTGTCCAGACCCGCCGAGGTCGCCGGCAGGATGCCGTCCCAGGTCAGGAAGGACAGGCGCAGCGTGTTCAGCGCCGGCCAGATGGCGAACCCCAGATAGACGGCGAGCGCGGGAAACACGTAGAGCCAGCCGCGCGCCCGTCCGCCGCGCCCGTGCGGGCGGTGGACGCGCTTACTGCCGGCCACCGGCTCCCCGCCGCGGGCCGGGGTGGCCCGCGGCGGGGAGATGGACGTACTCAGATCACGAGCCATGGTGTCCGTCCCACGACTCCTGCAAGGAGCGCAGGAAGTCGTCAGCGGTCATCTTCTTGCTGATGAGCCCCTGGACACCGGGGGTCAGCTTGTCGATCATGCCGGGAGAGGCGTAGTCGGGGAACGGGACGATCCCGTTGTTCTGCGCCACCGGCGTGAAGGCCTTGGCGATGTCGCCGCGCAGGCCCGTCGCGCCCAGCTCGGCCTTGGTGTCGACCGGCATGAACCCGCCGTCGAACTCGATCTTCGCCGCCTCCGGCGAGCTCAGGAAGTCCAGGAACGCCGCGGCGACGTTCGGGTTCTTCGACTTGGCCGAGATGGCGTACGCCACGCTCGCCCCTGAGGCGACGTTCAGCGGCGTGGTCGACTCCGAGGGCATGAGGAAGAAGCCGACGTTGTCCTTCATCTCGGTCTCCAGCGTCGAGGCGGCCCAGTTTCCGGTCACCAGGAACGCGCTCTTGCCCTTGGAGAAATTCGCCAGCGCGTCGGCGTCGGCCGTGGCGTTCGCCGAGGCGGGGAAGTATCCCTTGTCCGCCCAGTCCATCAGCAGCTTGGTGGCCTTCTGCGCGCCCGGATTCTCGATCGTGCCGCCCGGCTCGCCGTACACCCAGGACCGGTAGGCCTTCACGTCACCGGTGACGTTGAGCAGCGCGTTCCACAGGTGGAACCCGCCCACCTGCAGCGCGCCGAGGCTCAGCGGAGTCTGCCCGGCGCCCTTCACCTTCGCCAGCGCGGCCTCGAACTCGCCGAGCGTCTTCGGCACGTCCGCGACACCCGCCTTGGACAGGATCTCCTTGTTGTAGTAGACGCCCACCACCGACAGCGCGCCGGGCGCGGCGTACAGACCGCCGGTGCCGAACCGCTTGGCCGCCTTGTCCGAGCTGAGCACCTCCAGGCTGGCGGGCGGGAACTTGCCGTCCCAGCCGTAGGCCTTGGCCCACGGGCCCAGGTCCAGAATCAGCCCCGCCGGGACCAGGGAGTTCATCGCGCCGGGGTTGTACTGCGCGATGTCCGGCGCCGAGTCCGACGACATCGACAGCTTGATCGACTTGACGTAGTCGTTGAACGGCGTCATCTGGGGCTTGATGGTGACGTTCGGATGGAGCTTGGTGAAGGCGTCCACCAGCGTCTTGGTGGGCGGATCGTTGCTGTAGGCCAGGGTCAGCGTGACCGGGTCGCTGGGGACGGTCGTCGAGACGTCGACCTTCTTCGTGGTGGCCGGGGCGCTCGTGCCGCCGGTGCCCGCGCAGGCCGTCAGGGTGAGTGTCGCCGCGGTGCCGAGCGCCACGAGCGCCTGCCACCGACCTGGTGTTGTCATGTGCATGACCTTTCGCCTATCTCTGATATCCGCGTCGCCGATATCCGGGGGGTCTTCAACTGGTCTCCTGACGGCCGCTGCGCACCAGGTCGAACCTGGTGCGCTCGAGCTCGTCCAGCGAGTGAAGCAGGGCCCCGTGGACGACGGCGTCGTCCCGGAGCGTCGAGACCTCCAGGGCCGGTTGGTCCAGAGGCTGGTCGGACAGGTGCCGCCGGACCGCGGCGAGCAGCGTCTCGCCGCATCTGGCCAAGGGCCCGCCGATGACCACGAGCCGTGGATCGAGGATCGCCCGGATCGCGGCGACGCCTTTGGCGAAGCGGCGGGCGACCACGTCGATCACGTCCAGGGCGGACGGCGTGCCGTCGACGACGGCGTCCAGCACCGCGTCGAACGCCCGCTCCCCCGCCGCCTCGATCCGGGCCAGGAAGGCGTCGTCGCCGTCGCGTCCGGCCGCCGCCGTCGCCAGGCGGACGATCTCCTCGCCGCCCACCCAGCTCTCGAACGGGCCGAGGCCGTGCGGATGGCGGGGCTCGGGCGGGGCTTCCGCGAACAGGTCCAGGAAGCCGACGTCGCCGGCGTCGTTGGAGGCGCCGCGGTAGAGCTCGCCGTTCAGCACGATCCCGGCGCCGACGCGTTCGCCCCAGTGGACCATCACCAGCGAGTCCTCGCGCCGCTCCGCGCCGCGCCAGCGCTCGCCCTGGGTGGCCAGCTTGACGTCGTTGTCCAGGTAGATCGGGCAGCCGAGAGCGTCTTTCATCCGGCGGTGGAGGATGTCGCCGGTCAGGCCGGGCATGCTCGGGATGAGCCTGATGATCCCGGTCGCCGGGTCGACGATGCCGGGGGTGCCCACCGAGGCGAACCAGAGGTCGCCGGTCGTGATGCCCGCCGAGTCGAGCGTGCGGGCCACCGTGGACAGGAGTGTCTCCACCACCTGCTCGCCGCTCGAAACCACCTGCTCGCCGCCGAGCTGCACCGCGTCGGTCGCGATGACCGTACCGGCTAGGTCGGACACCGCCATCCGCAGGTCCTGCGGGCTGATCGACAGGCCGAGCACGTAGCCGGCCTCCGCCCGGAACCGCACGAGCTGCGCGGGCCGTCCCGCCCTGCTGGAGTCGCGATCAAGGGAGCCGAACTCGACGAGGCCCTCCGCGGCCAGCGCGTTGAGCGAGCGGGTGACCGCCTGCCGGGACAGCCCCACCGCCTTGGCCAACGCGGACACGCTCATGCTCGTCTCGGTCCGCAGCCGCCGCAGGATGGCGCCGGCGTTGACCTCCCGCATGAACTGCGTGCCAACCGCGACCACCTGCTCCATGACCTCTCCCTGGTGTCGACTTGCCGGTACGCTAGCATAATAATTATGGACCGTACGGAACTAATTCGTCGAGGGGCGTGACCTGCGATGTCATCCGGTGATCCCGAGCAGGCACCACTGTGGGCGGACACCGTCCGCGGGCTGGCTCATCGCGTTCTCGGACCGGTGGCCGAGTCGATCCGGTTCGTCACGCGCGACGGCGCGGGGCGCGGCTACGAGTACGAGGCGAGGGACGGCGCGCTCACCGTCGCCGCGACGGACGGCGTGAGCGCGTCCGTCGGCCTGCATCACTATCTGCGGGAACGTTGCGGTCTGTCCGTTGGCTGGGACACCGTGCTGCCGCTGGGGCTGACGTCTCTCGCGGACAGCCCGCCCCGGCGGGGCTCGGCCCGGGTCCAGGACGGCTACTACTTCAACTTCTGCACGTTCAGCTACACGATGCCCTACTGGGACTGGGCCGACTGGGAGCGCGAGATCGACTGGATGGCCCTGCACGGCATCACCATGCCGCTCGCCATCACCGGCCACGAGGCCGTGCTGCATGCCGCCTACTCCCTCCTCGATCTCGACGACCAGACCGTCCGCGGCTTTCTGGGCGGCCCAGGCTACCTGCCGTTCCAGTTCATGGGCTGCCTGGACGGCTTCGCCGGTCCGCTGTCCGCGTCCTGGATCGAGCGCCATCGCGAGCTCGGGGCGCGCGTCCTCGACCGCGAGCGCGCCTTCGGCATGACGCCCATCCTTCCGGCGTTCACCGGGCACGTCCCGCCCGAGATCGCCGCGTCGTCGCGGGCCAGTCGCCGCGACTGGCAGGGCTTCGAGACCTGGGTCCTGGACCCGGCCGACCCGCTCTACGAGCGGCTGAGCGCCGAGATCACCCGTACCCAGATCAAGTTCTTCGGCACCGATCACCGCTACGCCGCCGATCCGTTCATCGAGATGATCCCGGTCGACGCCGACCCGGCCTTCCCCGGAGCCGTGGCGGCGGCGACGCTGGCCGGTCTGCGGGCCGCCGATCCGGACGCGGTCTGGGTCATGCAGGCCTGGCCGTTCTCCTACCAGCGGGAGTTCTGGACCGACGACCGCGTCACCGCCTTTCTCGACGCGATTCCGGATGACCGGATGCTCGTCGCGGACCTGTGGGCGGAGTACGACCCGCTGTGGGAGCGCTTCGAGCAGTTCGCCGGCAAGCCCTGGCTCTGGTGCGCGCTGCTCAACTTCGGCGGCCGCACCGATCCGGTCGCCGACCTGCGCGGCGTCCCGGCCTCGATCGACACCGCCCTGGCGGCGCCGAACCCGCCCGCCGGCCTCGGCCTGTCCATGGAGGCCACCCGCAACAACCCGGTCTTCTTCGAGCTCGTGGCCGACCAGATCTGGAACCAGGTCCCCGACCTGGACGCCTGGCTCGACGCCTTCGTGACCCAGCGTTACGGCAGGGACACGGCCGCACTGCGGACCGCCTGGCACGGGCTCCTGAACACCGTCTACGACCCCCGGGGCCGGCGGATCTACCCCGCGCAGTTCAACGGCATCCTGACCGCCAAACCCTCCTATACGGGGATGGCGCAGGCACGCGCGGATGTCACCCAGGCCCTCTGGTACGAGCCGGCCGTGCTGGCGGAGGCCTGGGAGCGGCTGATCGAGGTGGCCGAGCACGACCGCGACCTGGCGAACGGTCCACTGGGGCACGATCTCGCCGAGGTGGGGATCGCGTTCATGGCCAGGGTCGCCGACCGCTACTACCTCGACGCCGTGGAGCGGTCGGTGTCGCGCGGCACGCCCGGCCTGCCGGAGATCGCCAGGTTCCTGCGCGTCTTCGAAGACCTCGACCGGATGCTGGCCGCCCGGCCCGAGTACACCTTCCAGCACTGGGAGTCCAAAGCGCTGTCGTGGGCCGCCGACCCGGCCGACCGCGACGTCCTGCTGGACAACGCCCGCCGCATCATCACGGTGTGGGGCACCACGGACAGCCCTCTGCTCGACGACTACGCGGGGCGCCATTGGAGCGGGCTCGTCGGCGGCTACTACCGCGACCGCTGGGAGTTGTGGGCGCGTGGCCTCGGCCGCGCGCTCGCCACGCCCGGCGCCGCCCCCGAGGCGGATCTCCAGGAACAGCTCCGTGAACGGGCCGAGGCCTTCCTGCGGGAAGGGCCGGCGCCCGCGCCGGCGGATCTGGGCGACCTCGCCACGGAGTCACGCCGGCTGTTCACCGCCTACGCGACCCAGCCTTCGGACAACGATCGATGAGGAGAACGATGCCCCAGGTGGTACCACCGACCGAGCGCCGGAATCCCCGCACCGCCGACATTGACACCCTGGAGTCCCGCGAGGTCCTCCGGCTGATCCAGCAGGAGGACGCCCGCGCGGTCGAGGCCGTCGGCGCGGCCATCGACCCGCTCGCCCGGGCGGTGGACGAAGCACATCTCCGTCTCAGCCGGGGCGGAACGGTGCACTACTTCGGCGCCGGCGCGTCGGGCCGGCTGGCGGTGCTGGACGCCACCGAGATCACCCCGACCTTCGGGGTGGCGCGTGAGCTGTTCACCGCCCACTTCGCCGGCGGGCCCGCCGCCGTCGCCGACTCCTCCGTCGACCGCGAGGACTCCGAGGCGCTGGGCGCCGCCGACGCCGAGGTCCTCGACGAGACCGGCGTGGCGATCGGGATCACGGCGTCCGGATCGACTCCGTACGTGACCGGCGCGCTGCGCGTGGCGCGGTCCGCCGGCGCTCTCACGGTGCTGGTCACCTGTAATCCGGACGCCCCGCTCCGCGAGCTGGCCGAGATCACCGTCGTCGCCGCCACCGGGCCGGAGGCGCTGACCGGCTCCACCCGGCTCAAGGCGGGCACGGCGACGAAGGTGATCCTCAACGCGTTCTCGACGGCTCTCATGATCAAGGCCGGCCGGACGTACGGGAACCTCATGGTCGGGCTGGTCGCCACCAACGGCAAGCTCGGCGAGCGCGCGGTGCGGCTGCTCGTCGAGGCGACGGGCGAGGAGGAGGCGAGCTGCCGCGCGGTCCTGACCGACACGGGCGGGAACATCCCGGAGGCGCTCGTACGGCTGCTCACCGGCTGCTCCCCCGAACAGGCGCGGTCCGCGCTGGAGCAGCACCCGGGCGTCCGGGCGGCCGTCGCCGCGCTGGCGGGCGCCAGATGAGCTTCGCGGGCGTCGACGTCGGCGGTGGCGGGATCAGAGTGCGGATCGAGGCCGCCGGGTCGAGCGCGGCCGGGGACGACGCGTCTCCGGTACCGCGTGCGGAGGGCAGGGTCGACCTCGATCGGCTCGCGGCCCGGATCACCCGGGTCATCGAGGACGCCGTAGGCGACCTGAAGATCGACCGGTTCACCGGCATGGCGATCGGCACGACCGGGCTGCCCGGCCTGGTCCGGGACCCGAGCACGCTCTGGCACGCGCTGCGCGAGCGGTTCGGCCTGGGCGCGCTCGTGGTCACCGGTGACATGGTGACCACGCACGTCGGCGCGCTCGACTTCCAGCCCGGAGTCGTGGTCGCCGCGGGCACCGGCGTCATCACACTCGGCACCGACCTGGACGGCGTCTGGAACCAGTCCGACGGGTGGGGGTACCTGCTCGGCGACCACGGCGGCGGCGCCTGGATCGGGATGCGAGGCCTGCACGCGGCGCTGCGCGCGCATGACGGCCGGGTCGGCGGGTCGGCCGCTCTCCTCGGGCACCTGACGGCCCGCTTCGGGCACCCCTCGGAGCTGGTGACGCTGGTCTACGCGTCGGGGTCGGCGGCCCACCACTTCGCCTCGTTCGCGCCGTACGTCGGCGAGGCGGCCCGCGACGGGGACCCGGTGGCCCGGCAGATCTGGACCGAGGCCGGCCGGCAGCTCGGCCAGACCGCGGTGGCCGCCGCGGCCGGACTCGAACCGGTCTTCTCCTGGGGCGGCCGGCTCTTCGACGCCGCGGACCTGCTGATGGAGCCCTTCCAGAACACGGTCCGCGCGCTGCTCCCAGGCGCCCGCTTCCGGCCGCCGAGAGGCACCTCCGCCGACGGCGCGCTCGCCCTGGCCCGAGCCGCCGCCGACGGGTCGGTGCCGTCACACCACCCCTATGTCTACGTCTTCACCGAAGAGGCTCAACCGATCGGTGGATCGGCTCAGTCATCCGGCCGATCGGCCGGTTCAGCCGTCGACTCATGAGACCGGTCGATGCGCGCGCGGGCGTGGCGTTGCGACGCTGAGGGCATGCGCCATCCCACGAACTCCCCGCCCCCGCGCGCGACAGCCGATGAGGACCTGAACCATCCGCTCAGCCGGACGGCGTTCCGCCGCATGAAGGTCCTCGTCGGCTGCTACTTCGCCCTGAGCGTGCTCACCCTCGTGGCCGCCTACGCGCTGCGCGATGACCCCGCGATGGTGAACGACACGGTCTGGGTCCGCGGCGTGATCGTCATCGGCGCCTCGGCGGTGACGTTCGCCTTCGTGGCCGGCACGGCCCGGGGCCGTCGCCGGGCGTACCTCCGGCTGCGGATCACCTCAGCCGTCATGATGGTGGCCATCGCGATCCTCATCTCCATCCCCGGCTTCCTGCCGATGTGGATGAGGATCGAACAGGGGGTCTGCGGGCTCCTCCTGCTCGGCGTCGTCCTGATCGTCAACGGCGGGCACCTGCGCTCGTTGTTCGCCGCCAGGCGCGGCTAGATTGTCTTCGCGGGGAGGAGGCGTCAGAGATGAGCAGTCCGATGCCTCGCTTCTGGGGGGATGCGCGAGAGCACCGAGGGCGTCCGGTCATCACCGTCATGCCGTACGCGTTGCTGGCGCTCCTGGTCGTCGTCACGGTGATCAACAAGCGCTCGGCGGGCGGCTCCCTGCTCTTCGACCTGGCCCTGTGCGCACTTGCCGCGGTGTGGATGCTGTGCCTGTTCACCCTGCGTCCCGCCTGGCGGGACCGGCCGGCGGTGATGGCGGTGTTCGTCGCCGTGCTGCTCGCGATCATGGTGGTTCTGGTGGTCAGGGATCCTTGGTTCGGGTTCTTCACGCCCGCCGGGTACGTCTACGCGTTCAGGCTCCTGCGGTGGCCGTGGCGGCTGTCCGGCGTCGCCGGGGTGGCGATCGTGGCGGGCATCGCGCAGGCGTACGACGTGGACAAGACCACTCTTGAGGGCCTGATGACCTGCCTGGCCGTCGTGGCGGCGAATGTACTCCCCATGTGTGGTTTCGCCTGGTTCGCCGAGCGGGTCGCCCAGCGGAACGAGCAGCGCCTGCGGGCCCTGGAAGAGCTGGGCGAGGCCAACCTGCGGCTTGAGGCGACGCTGGCGGAGAACGCGGGCCTGCACGAACGGCTACTGGCCCAGGCGAGGGAGGCCGGGGTGCTGGACGAGCGGCAGCGGATGGCGCGGGAGATCCACGACACCCTGGCGCAGGGACTCACCGGGATCATCACCCAGTTGCAGGCAGCCGAACAGGCCGGGCAGGATCCGGCCGAATGGCACCGGCACATCACGGCCGCGACCACGCTGGCCAGGGAAAGCCTGACCGAGGCGCGGCGATCGGTGCACGCGCTGCGTCCCGAGCCCCTGCGGACGGCACGGCTGAGCGAGGCACTGGCCGACGTCGCGGGCCGCTGGTCGGCGCTGCACGGGGTCGCGGTCCAGGTCACGACGACCGGCACGGCCCGGCCACTGCTGCCGGAAGCCGAGGTCGCGCTGCTGCGGACCGCGCAGGAGGCACTGGCCAACGTGGCCAAGCACGCCCAGGCTCGCAGGGTCGGGGTGACGCTGTCCTATATGGAACGTGAGGTCGCTGTGGACGTACGGGATGACGGCAGGGGCTTCGATCCGGCCCACCTCGGCGACGGCGCCCCCGCCCCCGGCCTCGCCACAGGCAGCCTCGCCTCCCCGAACGGCATCGCCTCCCCAAACGACGTTGCTCCACCAAACGACGTTGCCCCGCCAAACGACGTTGCCCCGCCAAACGACGTTGCCCCGCCAAACGACGTTGCCCCGCCAAGCAGGGCCGTTGCCGGCAACGGCGGCCCGCACGCGTCCGCGGGCGGCGGCGAGTCCGGCGGGTTCGGCCTGGTCGCGATGCGGCAGCGGATCGAGGCCCTGTCCGGAACGCTGCAGGTCGAATCGGAACCGGGCGTCGGCACCGGCATCTCGGCCTGCATCCCTGCCGCCACCCCTGTCGCCATCCCCGCCGCGCAGACAGGCGTCGGCCTGTGAGCCGCCCCGACAACGCCCCGGAGACCAGCGGCAAACGCGACGAGGCCGGCCCGCCGATCAGCCTGCTGATCGTGGATGATCACCCCGTGGTCAGGGACGGGCTGAGCAGCATGTTCGCGCGCGACCCGGAGTTCGAGGTGCTCGGCGAGGCCTCCGACGGCGCCGAGGCGGTCCGGCTCGCCCAGTCCCTCGCCCCCGACGTGATCCTGATGGACCTGCGCATGCCGGGCATGGACGGCGTGACCGCGATAACCGAGCTGGCCAGGCAGGGCATAGCCGCACGCGTACTGGTGCTGACCACCTACGACACCGACAGCCACGTCCTGCCGGCGATCGAAGCGGGCGCGACCGGCTACCTGCTCAAGGACGCCCCCCGCGCCGAACTCGTGCGAGCGGTCCGAGCAGCGGCCCAGGGTCAGTCCGTGCTGGCGCCATCGGTGGCGGCCCGGCTGATGAGCCGGTTCCGGGCTCCCAGCACCGGCCCGCTCAGCCGGCGCGAACTCGAGGTCCTCGAACTGGTGGCGGCCGGCACCACCAACCGGGAAGCCGCGGCCAGGCTGTTCATCACCGAGGCGACGGTCAAGACCCACCTGCTCAACATCTACGCCAAGCTCGGTGTCGGCGACCGTGCCGCCGCAGTGGCCGAGGCATTCAACCGAGGCCTGCTCACGCCCGGCCCCCCAGGACAACGACCGTGACCTCCACCCCCACAGACGCCTGGAACCCATTCCACCCCGGCGCATCCTGAGCGAGCGGAAACTGTCAGTGGTCAGGCGCACACTCTACGTATGTCTGATGAGCCTCTCGAACTCGGCGAGATCTCCGTCGCCGACTGGCACGCCCACACCGACAAGATGGCGGAGGTCAGCTTCCTGACCATCGCCCGCCGGCTGCCCTCGCTCGTGCACCAGGCGATGCGCATGGCGTGGGGAGCCAGCCCGCGCGACACCCTGGCCACCATCTCGCTCAACCTGCTCGGCGGGGTGTTCACCGCGTTCGGGCTGCTGGCCACCACCGGCGTGCTCGCCGCCCTGTTCAGCCAGGGGCCCACCCCCGACCGGGTGATGGCCGCGCTGCCCAGCCTCGCCCTGGTCGCCACCGCCGCCGCGCTGCGCACCGCCATGCAGGCGGGCGCCGGCTGGGCGCAGTCCCGTCTCACCCCCCAGATCTCCCGGCTCACCGAGGAACGGCTCTACGGCCTGACCAGCCGCGTCGACCTGGTCGCCTACGACGACCCCGACTTCCACGACGCCCTCGAACGCGCCAACAACCGTGGCGTGGCGGTGGCCGACTGGGTGGTGACTTCGGCCATCGACGTAGTGACCGCCGCGGTCGGCATCACGGCCGTGGCCGGGGTGCTCAGCGTGCTCCACCCGGTGCTGCTGCCGCTGCTCCTGCTGGCGGTGCTGCCCGACGCCTGGGCCGCGGTCCGTAGCGCGCGGATGCGCTACATGACGATGCACACGCTCATCCCGGCCCGCCGCCGTAAGTGGATCATCGCCGAACTGCTGGCCGACCGCGAGTCCGCCGCCGAGGTCCGCTCCTTCACGATGCGCGGCTTCCTGCTGCGCATGTACGACGCGGTGGCCAAGGCCGAGCAGGACGTCCTGCTGCGGCTGGCCAGACGGGAGACGGCGGCGCGGCTGGTGGGCGAGGCCTTCGGCGGCCTGGGCACCGGCCTGGTCTACGTCGCGCTCGGCGTCCTGCTGGCCATCGCCGCGATCCCGCTCGCCGTGGCGGGCACCGCCGTCCTGGCGATCAGATCCGCCCAGCAGTCCCTGAGCAGCCTGATGTACGCCACCAACCGCCTCTACGAACAGGGCCTCTACTTCACCGACTTCCTGGAGTTCTGCGCCGACGCCGAACGCCGCCTCCCCGGCCCCCGCCCGCTCACGGCCCCCGAAGCGTTCCACAGCATCGTCGCCGACGCCGTGACCTTCACCTACCCGGGCGCCGACGAGCCCGCGCTCTGCGACGTGTCCATCAAGGTCGAACGCGGTGAGATCGTCGCCTTCGTCGGCGAGAACGGCTCGGGCAAGACCACCCTCGCCAAGATCCTGGCCGGCCTGTACGAACCAGACAGCGGCACCGTCTCCTGGGACGAGACCAACCTCAAAGAGGTCAGCCCTGAAGACCTCCGCCTGCGCACCGCGGTCATCGCGCAAGACCACACCCGCTGGCCGCTCACCGCCCGCTACAACATCACCATGGGCACCGACAAAGGCGATGCCGCCCTGCATTCGGCCGCCGAGGTGGCCGGCGCCGACGAGGTCGTCGCCGGCCTCCCGCTCGGCTTCCGCACCCTGCTCGACCGGCGCTTCAAGGACGGCCACGAACTGTCGGGCGGCCAGTGGCAGCGCATCGCGGTGGCCCGCGGCTTCCACCGCGACGCGCCCCTGCTCATCTGCGACGAGCCCACGGCCGCCCTCGACGCCCGCGCCGAACACGCCCTGTTCGAACGCATCCGCGGCCACTCCGACGGACGCACGGTCCTGCTGATCACCCACCGGCTGGCCAGCGTCCGCTACGCCGACCGCATCTACGTCCTGGAGCACGGCAAGGTGACAGAGCAGGGCGACCACACCACCCTCATGTCCTTGAACGGCCTGTACGCCGACCTCTACACCCTCCAAGCCAGCGCGTACCAATAGCATTACCTGCTTATCGGATCCGCTGCCATCAAGCCGCCTCGTCCGTGGGATCGGGAGTGGGAGCCAGCCGCACGCTGCCGGGGTGGGCCTTCTCGTCGGGGAAGACCCACTTCCGGAGCGCCCAGAAGCGGAAGACCATGGCGATCAGCGTGCCGATGACCTGCGCACTCATGAAGTCGGCGATCTCCTGGGCCAACAGGCTCACGTCCGGGGTCTCCAGGCCGAATGCGTACCGGGAGATCCACAGCGGCGCGGAGCTGAGCACCAGACCGACGCCACTGACCAGAAAGAACAGCGCCGCCTCGTGACGGCGCTCGCGGCCGCCCCTGGTCCGGAACGACCATTCGCGGTTCAACACGTAGGACACGATCGTCGCCACGAGCACCGCGATGACCTTCGCGGTCACCGGCTTCGGTTCCAAAACGGTCAGCTTCAGCCCATAGAACACCGTGTTGTCCACTAAGAACGCTGTTCCACCCACCACCGCGAACTTCAGCATTTCACGGTGCTTCAGCGCGAGTGCGTGCAGCGATTCCGGCAATCTTGCGAGTACTGCGTTTGCTATTCGGAGCACCCCCGATCTTCTCACCAGGCGAACACCCTGCTAACAAGACCGACGGACACGGCTTGTCCGGCTGGAACCGTACCTGACGGCAAATCCGCGTGATCACGAGCTTTGATAACACTCTGCGATGTCGGACTACGGGATTTATGTGATCCGCGAGGCGAGATCGACGCCCATGCAAGAATCTTTCACGTGGATGCTGTTGATCGCATGATTCTTCGACAACTGACGTCGAACGGCAGGGCCTCTCTCGAGGTGCTCGCGCGGGCCGCCAATCTTGCCCCGTCATCCGTCAAGCGCCGCCTGGACCGCCTGGAGCGATCGGGAGTGATCCGGGGATACACGGTCCTGCTGGCACCCGATGCGTTCGGAAACCACATCGAGATCCTCATGGAGATCACTGCTGTGACAGGCACCCAACGCGGCCCCCTTACCGATGCCCTGGCAGCGCAGCCCGAGATAGTTCGAGCCTGGACGGTGACGGGTGACGCTGATGCGCTGGCGGTGGTCCGGGTCAGCGATGTCAACCATCTTGAGCAGGTCATCCTGCGGCTTCAACAGACCGGCAGCGTCGCCCGGACACGGACGCAGTTGCTGCTCACAGAATTGATCAACCGAGGCCGTTGAAAGCGGCTACAACGCCTCAATGAGCAGCCTCCACCGGTGTTCGACGTGGCGCCGCCGCGACCGAGGCAGCCCACCTCGACAGGGCGCCCTTCTGGAGGTTTCTTGCGAACGGAGAGTGAAAGCCGAGCATCCTTGCGCAGATATGCATGATAACGGCGAATTATTCGACATTGTGCATCTGGCGTGCCTAGCATCCCTGACATGACTCAGCCCTCTGCCGCGCTGTTGGCCTCCTGGGCCACGGATCTCTTTGGTGTCACGGCATCCGCCACGTTGTTGCCGGGAGAACTCGACTGGAATGCCCGGTTGGATGTGGAGGGTGCACCGGCGTATGTGCTCAAGGTGCATCATCCGGCTACCGACCCCTCGGTGCTGGCGCTCCAGGACGCGGTCCTGGAGCACGTGGCTCTGACCGCACCACGAGTCGCGGTGCCGCGTCTCCTCGCAACGGCTGGTGTCAGCTTCGGCGGGCACGCCCGGAGAGCCCGCCTGCTGGAGTGGCTCCCGGGGACCGTATGGGCCGACGCCGGCCCACCCGATGAAGCGCGCCTGCGCGCGCTGGGTGCAACCGTGGCACGCCTGGACGCGGCGCTCGCCGGGTTCGATCACCCGGCACTCGACCGGCCGTACCGATGGAACATGCGGCAGGCGGCGGCCCTGCTCGGCGACGCGCCTTTCGTGGACGAGGCTCTGCGGCCGTTCGTGCACACCACGCTCAGCAGGCTCGATGAGCTGCTCCCCGCCTTGAGCGCGCTGCCTCAGCAGGCGATCCACAACGACGCCAACGAGCACAACGTCCTGGTCGGCTCGGACAGTGGCATCGCCGGGCTGCTCGACGTGGGGGACGTGGTCCGCGCGCCGCGGGTGTGCGGACTCGCCGTCGCGCTCGCGTACGCCCAGTTCGGCCAGGACGATCCCATGGCGGCCGCGTTGCCGGTGCTCGCCGGTTACCACGCCGAATCGCCGGTCACGCCGCAGGAACTGGCGTTGCTGCCCGATCTGGTCGACGTCAGGCTTGCGATGAGCGTGGTGAACGCCGCCGTGCAACGCCGTTCCGACCCGGGAAACTCCTACCTGGCCATCAGCCAGACCGCGGTACGCGGAGCGATCGAGTCGATCACGCGCGAGCCCCGCGAACTGCGAGAAGCGCGGTTCCGCGACGCCTGCGGCTACCGCCCGATCCCTCGTGAGCGAAGGATCGTGGCCTGGCTGCAGTCGGCTGCCTGCGATCCCGCGCCGGTCATCGACCGGAACCTTGCCGCTGACCCGCCGCTGGTACTGGACTGGACGCACACGGATGCGGCGACCATTGCCGCGGTGGAATCCAAGGTGTCGGCCAGTGGCCACACCTTCGGTCTGGGCCGATACCGCGAGGACCGCGATGTCTACCGTTCGGACGCGTTCGCCCCATCCCAAGCAGGAGGGCAAGCCCGGACCGTACACCTGGGAGTGGATTTGTTCGTCCCCGCGGGCGAACCGGTGTTCTCGCCGCTGGACGGTACTGTGCGCGGCGTCGCGTACCGATCCGACCCCTACGACTACGGCGGGGTCGTGCTTCTCGAGCACGCCACCGACGACGGCGAGCCGTTCTGGCTGCTGATCGGCCATCTCGGCCGAGAGATCGTGTCGAGTCTGACGCCTGGTCAGCGGGTACGGCGCGGCGACCGGATCGCTTGGGTGGGCGTGCCCGCGGAGAACGGAAACTGGCCGCCGCACGTGCACGTTCAATTGTTCGTCACGCTGCTCGGCCACTCGACCGACCTGCCAGGGGTGATCGAGCGTGAAAACATCGACGTCTGGGAGAGCATCTGCCCCGACCCCAATGTGCTGCTCCGGCTGCCTGTGTCGCACGTACCGGCTCGGGACCGGAGCAAGAGTGAACTGGCCCGTCGTCGTCGCGCGAATCTGGCACCGGTCTTGTCGCTCAGCTACGCCGATCCGCTGCACATCGTCGCCGGCGAAGGCGCGTACCTGATCGACGCGGACGGCAGGCGCTACCTCGACCTCGTCAACAACGTCGCGCACGTGGGCCATGGGCACCCGCGCGTGGTGAGCGCTTTGGCCGCGCAGGCCGAACTGGTGAACACCAACACGCGATACCTGCACGGGACGATCATCGAGTACGCCCGTCGCCTTGCCGCCACCTTCCCGGATCCCTTGTCCGTGGTGATCCTGACCAACTCCGGCAGCGAGGCGAATGACCTCGCCTTGCGGATGGCCAGGACCGTGACCGGCCGAGAGCACGTGCTCGTCCTCGACTCGGCCTATCACGGCAATCTCAGCTCCCTCGTCGAGCTGAGCCCGTACAAATTCAACCGGGCCGGTGGCAACGGGCCTGGGCCCCGGGTGCGTGTGTGCGAACTACCTGACGCCTACCGAGGGCGATACGGGGCCGACGGCCCGCTCTACGCGACCGATGTCGCCGCTCACTGCGCCGGCGCACCGCCGGCCGCTTTCTTGCACGAGTCGATCCTGGGCTGCGCCGGTCAGATCGAGCCGGCTCCGGGGTACCTCGTGGCGGCGTACGCCGGGGCGCGCGAGGCAGGCGCCCTGTGCATCGCCGACGAGGTGCAGTGTGGTTTCGGCCGCGTCGGCAGCCACATGTGGGCATTCGAAGCACACAATGTGGTGCCCGACATCGTGACCCTGGGCAAGCCGATCGGGAACGGTCACCCACTCGGCGCCGTGGTCACCACACCAGCCATCGCACGCGCCTTCCAGACCGGCATGGAGTACTTCAATACGTACGGCGGCAACCCGGTCTCGTGCGCTGCCGGACTCGCGGTCCTGGACGTGCTCCGCGACGAGCGGCTGATGGCGCACGCGGCCGAGATCGGGGCGTATCTGACCGCAGGGATGACAGAGCTGGCCACCCGGCATTCGATCATCGGCGACGTGCGGGGGCGCGGCTTGTTCCTCGGAGTGGACCTGGTCGAGGACCGGAACACCAAGCGTCCCGCCGCGGCCGACGCGGCAGCGCGCGTCGTGGAGTCGGCCCGCGAGGATGGGGTGCTGCTGTCACTGGACGGCCCTCACGGCAACGTGTTGAAGATCAAACCGCCTTTGGTGCTCACCCGCGCGGACGCCGAAATCGCCCTGGCGACCTTGGACCGAGCGCTGGCCATGGCCGGCGAGGTCACAGCCTGAAAGGACCGACGATGTCGGCAGAAAACGTCATTTTGACACCCATTCAGCCACCTGACGCCCCGCCTGCGATGGGGGGATATGCCCAAGCGCTGACCGTGACCGGCGTCTCACGGCTGGTTTTCGTCAGCGGACAGATCCCCGAGTCGCCCGACGGCCACGTCCCTGATGACTTCGAGACGCAATGCCGGACCGTGTGGAACAACATTCTCGCGTGCCTGACCAGCGCGGGCCTTGGAGTATCCAGCCTGGTGAAGGTCACCACGTTTCTCTCCAAGCGCGAGTACGCCGACGCCAACTCGGCGATCCGCCGCGAAATCCTTGGCGATCACCGCCCGGCGCTGACGGTGATCGTCTCGGAAATCTTCGACAAGCGATGGCTACTCGAGATCGAAGCCATCGCGGCCGGCTGATCCACGAGACGCGGAAGTCGTCGCGACCTTACCAGCCGGGCCCCGTCGACGGCTCTGGCACGCGCGGCTTCCGCGCCCTTGCGGGCTGCCGCGAAAACACCCTCTGATCTGCTCATACACTGACGGTCAGTGCGTGGTGCACAGGCAGCGCCACACGTCGATGCGCGGTGCACAGCCGAACGGGAAGGGGGCGGTCCTATGGTGCGCGGCATATCCCCGGAGAGGAGCACCAGCATGGCCGCCACCGACACCCGCGTGCTACCGATCGGCGCAGCCTTCGACCGCATGCCGTTCACCCGCCGGCACGTCCTCATCGCCCTGGCGCTGTTCATCGCCTTCGTCATCGAGTCGTGGGAACAGCTGGCCCTCATCTATGTCTCGGCCGACCTGGGCTCCGCTTTCGGCATCGACGAGGCCGGCATCGGCCTGGTGCTGTCGGCCGTCGCCCTCGGCATGATCCCCGGTGCGCTGGTGTGGGGGCCGATCGCCGACCGCATCGGCCGCCGCCCCACCAGCTTCTGGTCCCTGATCGCCTACGGCCTGCTGGCCTTCGCCTCCGCGTTCGCCCCCACCCTGGAGGTGCTGCTGACTCTGCGGGTGGCCTCCGGTCTGGCCTTGGCCGGCGTCTACACCATCACCTTCCCCTACTTCCTGGAACTGCTGCCCACCAAGCAGCGCGGCAAGGCCGCGGTCTACCTGTCGATCGGCTGGCCCATCGGCATGCTGGCCGCCATCGGCGCTTCCGTGGCGCTGGGTTCGCTGGGCTGGCACGTGGTCGTCATCACCAGCGCCGCGGCCGGTCTGTGGGCCTTCGCCATCCGTGCCTGGGTGCCCGAATCGCCGTACTGGCTGGCCGCCCGCGGCCGCCAGGACGAGGCCCGGCAGGTGCTGCGCCGGCTCGGCAGCCCCGACACCGGCGGCCAGGACACCTACACCGTCGCCGCCGAGCAACTGGGCAACCCGCTCGGCCTGTTCCGCGGCGGCCTGGCGAAGATCACCGTAGTCATGCTGGTGCTCAACTTCGCCTTCAACTGGGGCTACTGGGGGCTGCAGACCTGGCTGCCCACCCTGCTGATGCAACGCGGTCTGTCTCTGTCGGCTTCACTCGGCTTCGCCGCGCTGTCGGCGCTCATGATGATCCCCGGCTACGTCAGCGCCTCCCTGCTCACCGCCCGTTACGGCCGCAAGAAGATCTTCCTGATCTACGTGGTCGCCGCTGCCGCGGGCGGCCTGTGGTTCGCCACCGCCGCCTCTACCTGGCAGCTGTACGCCGGCAACTTCGTGCTGTCGTTCTTCAGCCTGGGCGCCTGGGGCGTGTGGAACACCTGGAACGGCGAGTTCTATCCCACCGCGCTGCGCGGCACCGGCTACTCCTGGGCCACCGCCGCCCAACTGGTGGCCACCACCGTCGCTCCGTCGGCGGTCGGCGCGCTGGTGGCCCACGCCACCGGATTCACCGCCACCATGCTCGTCATCAACGCCTTCATGGTCGCCACCGCGCTACTGGCCCTGCCACTGCCCGAGACCGAAGGACGCGAACTGGAATGATCGGCGGCATCGCGGTGATAGGTCAGGCCGGCGCGCTCGCCGTGGTCCATGACGGCCTTTTGCTGCACCTGCGCGACCTGCCCCAGGCAGCCACTCTCCTGACCGGAACCACTGACCGGCCGCCCGGCGTAGACCGACCAGCAGGAGCTGACCGGCTGCCCGGCGCTGACCGACCGTCCAACATGGACGGACCGGTCAACGCAGACCGACCAGCAGGAACCGACCGACCGCCTAATGCTGACCGACCCTCCAGCGCGGACAGACCGCCCGGCGCTGAGGGATCGGCAGGCTCCGTCCCGGGCGGCCCGCGCCTGAATCGCGCGGGCGCCCGCCCGACCGTGACGGACGTGGCAGTGGAGGGGTTGCGAGCCCTCTGCCTGGCTCTGAACCTGCCCGCCGAGCAGGCGGCGCCCGTCGCCGCGATCCGCGTGGGCGGTCCCTGCCCACCGTCCCTGGCACCCCGCCTTCAGCGCGGCAAGGCGATCATCGTCCGCGGCGGCCACGACCTCACCGGCCGTCCCCTGGCCCCGCTGGACCTCTCCTCTGTGCGCCGCTTCGCCGCCGACTGCGGGCTCACCGACTTCGCCGTCACCGCCACCGGCTCGCCCGTCCTGGCCGACCACGAGCTGCAGGTCGCCGCCGCCATCGCCGACGAAGTCCCCGGCGCCCGCATCACGCTGTCCTACGAGTACGGCAGATGCGGGCTGCGCGAACGCGAGCAGTGGGCCATCGGCAACGCCGCCCTGTGCCCGTACGCCGCTCACCTGGCTGACCAGGCCGCGCGCCGCTTCCCCCACCTGCCCCTGTACTTCTGCCGCACCGACGACGGCCTGGTCTCGGCGCACTACTTCCGCCGCTACCCGCTGTCGTGCGCCGAAGGCGCGACCGCCGCCCTGCACCGCGGCCTTCAAGCACTGACCGACCGCCAGGCATTGACCGACCAGCAGACACTGACCGACCGCCAGACACTGCCCGGCCAGCGGTCGCCGCACGAACTCGGCGCCCCACTGCGAGTCCAGCGTGGAGCGCTGCACGGGACCGCGTGGCCGACGCCGGAGCAGGCCGCCGCGTTTGGTGCCCCTCTGACCGCGCCGATGGCCGCCGTGGAACGTATCGTGCGCGCCCGCGGCACCGCCGAGCTGGACAACGCGGTCGCCGACGCCCAAGACGAGGCACTGGCCCGCGTGATCAGCGCGGGAGCCGCCCCCGGCTCGGCCCACATCGCCGCCACCGCCGTCAACCCGCTGTCGTATCTGCCCGACGGCCTGTACCGGCTGCGGATCAGCGCCCGCGGAGCCACCCCATGACCCAAAGGCCGCGACCCAGTCCCTTGACGATGCTTCCGGCAGCGGGCCGCCCAGGCTCAGCGCGCCCGAGCGAGGAGGCATCAGGGCGAGGAGGCACCAGGTGATCCTCGACCGCGACGCTCTGGAGCCGCTGGCGGCAGGCTCGCGCTTGTTCGCCACCGGGGCCGCCGACTCCTCCTTCGCCCTGGTACGCGACTGGGCCGACGAGGTCATCGCCGCCGGGGTGCCGCTGGTGCCCGCCGACCGGCTGCCCGGTGACACCCTGTGCGCGGTGGTCACCCTCGCCGGCTCCACCACCGCCCTGGCCGAGTCGCTGCCCACCGGCCAGGAGCCGCTGCGTGCCGTACACGCCCTGCAGCACCGCATCGGCGCCGAGGCAGGCGCGGTCGTCGCGCTCAACCTGGCCGCCGAGAACGCCCTGCTGCCGCTGATCGCCGCTGCCCAGTTGGGCGTACCGCTGGTCGACGGCGACGGCAGCGGCCGTGTCTTCCCCTTGGTCGAGCAGACCACCTACGCCCTGGCCGGGCACAGCCCGGCGCCGTTGGCCCTGGCCGGCGCGGGCGGCGAGCTGGTGCTGCTGGAGACCGCGCCCGACCGGGTGGAGGCCACGCTGCGGCCCGTGGTGCTGTCGGCCGGCGGCTGGGCGGTGGCCGCCTGTTACCCGATGCGCGCCCGTCAGTTGCGCTCGGCGGTGGTCCCGGGCACGGTCAGCCGGCTGCTGCACGCCGGCCGGCCTGGCGCCGACCGCGCGCTGGCCGCGCCGTACGGCCTGCGCCGCCTGGCCCTTGGCACGATCATCGCAGTGGAAGGCGGGGGCGGGCGGGCGGCGCATCTGCCGTCGCTGCCCTCCAGCGTGGTGATCGGCGAGAGCGACGGGCTGCGGCGGCTGGTCCGGCTGGAGGCGCACAACGAGTTCGTGCTGGCCCTGGCGGACGGCGCGGTGGCCGCGACCGCGCCGGACCAGATCTGCCTGATCTCCAGCGGCGACGGCGTGGTGATCGACGTGGACCAGGCCGAACCCGGCATGGAGGTGGAGGTCGTGGTGGTGAAGGCGGCTCCGGTGTGGCACACCGAGCAGGGCCGGGCCCTGGGCGGCCTGCAGGCGTTCGGGATCACCCTGTGAACGGGCCGGGCGCCGTCGGAGCGGCCGGGTGGGAGGCGCCGGTCACCGTGGCCGAACTGGTCAACGCCGGCCCGCTGGCCGGGGCCCGCATGTACGGCAGCGGCCTCAACCCGGTGCACCAGGTTCGCATCGTCGAGGAACTGGCGATGCTGTCGGGTGTCGGCCCGCACACCGCGGTGGTGCTCATCGGCGCGGCGGCCCGCGGCGGCTGGGCGGTGGAGATGGCCATGCGCCGGGCCTGGGAGCAGGCGGCCGCGTGCGTGATCGCCCCGGCCAGCGCCGTCGGCGCCGGCTCGGGCGAGGTGCTGGCCGAACGACTCGGCGTGACACTGATCTTCGTGGAGGAGGATCCGCTGGTCACCGCCGTACGAGTGGCCTCGGCGGCCGCACGGCCGCAGGCGGCCCGCACCCAGTTGGTCGCACGCTGCGCCACGCGGCTGGCCGAGGCCGGAACGTCGGCGCGGCGGGTGCTGGGCGTGCTCAACGCCGAACTGCCGGGCACGTCGGTGGCGCTGGCGGGGCCGGACGGCGGGCTGCTGGCCGGGCGCCGCGCCGCCCAGGAGCGGCCGCTGGCGGAGGTGGAGGTGCCGGGCCCGGCAGGGACCGTGCTGGGCAGGCTGCTGGCCGCCGGCCCGTCACGTTCACCGGGGTGGGCGCCGGTGGTAACCACCGTGCTGAAGCTGGCGGTGGCGCCGCTGACGGCCTGGGCGGCCACCGAACGGCTGCGCGCGGCCGACTCGTTCGCCTGGCAGCAGTCCCTTGCCGAACGCCTGCTGACCGAAACCACGCCCCCCGCTCAGGAACCGCCCCCGACCGGAAGGGTCGTGCGGAACAGCGACACAGCGGTACGGGACAGCAGCACAGCCGCGCGGAACGGCGACACAGCCCTGTGGGACGGCGGGACATGGGCGGGCGGCGAGGAGGACGGCGAGGCGGGATCGGACATTCTGCGCCGGGCCGCCGCGCTGGGCTGGGCCACGCGGGGCCCGCTGGCCGCGTTCGTGATCCAGCCTCGCCCCTTCGACGACGCCACCGTCCTGGCGGTGCTGTCGGCCACGCTGGGACCCGTGCCGGTGCTGCGCCACGGCCAAGGCTGGGCGGGCTGGACGGCGCTGCCGCCCGACCGCCTCGCCGACGCCCTCGCCGATGCGCTGGCCGCTCTGCCCAAGCTCTGCTCGGCGGGGATCGGCAGCCCCGCCGGCGACCTGGCGGGTTTGGGCGAGTCGCTGCTGGGCGCTCACGCGGCCGCACTGGTCGCCCAGCCGGGCACGGTGGCCAGGGCCGACCGGATGGGACCGGCCGAACTGCTGGCCGCCCTGCCCGCCGGGACACTCGGCCCGCCCGCCGAGGTGGTGCTCCGCCCCCTGCTGGCGGCCGACCGTGACGGCACGCTCGTGCGTACCCTGGCCGCCGTCTTGGGCGAGGGCGGACCTCTGCGCGCCGCGGAGGCGCTGGGCGTGCACCGCAACACCGTCACCACGCGCCTGGACCGGATCCGTGCCGCCGGCTACGACCTGGATGACCCAGCCACCCGCCTGGCATTGCACCTGGCGGTCCACCTGCGCCAGGCCTGATCAAGCGGTCGGCCTGCACCGGAGCAGACACACGCCAGACCTGGCCCGCACACTCCCGATCGAGCGACCGTCCCACCCCGGCAACCGGTCTCAACCAGGCGTGCCGTACCCGCCACCACCGCCCGACTCACACCGCAACACGTCTCCGGCCCGCACCGGCAGGGCGTTGACCTTCAGTACCTCCCGCTCGCCCGCCGTACCCGGGTTCAACGTCACCCGTGGCGGCACTCCCGCACCGCCACCGGCCAGCCCCCACGCCGGGGTGACCGAACGTTCGAACCACAACGACAACGAGGTCGGGCCGAGGAACTCGTACTCGCGCACCACCCCGTCGCCCCCGCGCCAGCGACCGGCGCCACCGGAGCCGGGGCGGATCTCATACCGATGCACCCGCACCGGGAACAGCGTCTCCAGCACCTCGATCGGCATGTCACGCAGGTCGCCATTGACACTGTTGATCAGCGCGCTCTCGCCGTCGCCACCGTCCCAGGCACCCCACCCGCCGACGGTGGCCTCCTGGGAGACGTACAGCTTGCCGGTACGTGGGTCGGTGCCGGAGAACTGCACGATCATCGAGTCGCCGTACGAGGCGGCGGCCGCCTTGCCCGGCAGCACCCCGGCCAGGGCCTTGACCACCAGATCGATCAGCAGCCCCAGATGGGAGTAGTAGTACTGGCAGGCGGCCGGGGACCGGGCGGCCAGCATCGACCCCGGCCGGGTGATCACCCGCAGCGGGCGGAAGGAGCCGCCGTTCAGCGGCACCTCGCCGGAGACCAGCAGCTTGAAGGCGACGCGGGCGGCCGCCACCGCCTGCGCGGCGCCGCAGTTGACCGGCCCCTCCGCCTGATCAGCACAATCGCTCAGATCAACCGACATTTCCGACCCAGCGACGGTCACCGTGACGTTCACCGGCAACGGCACATCCAGCGAGATGCCGTCGTTGTCGAGGAATCCTCCGGCGGTGTAGACGCCGTCGGGAATGGCGGCGATGGCCTCCCGCTCCAGCCGTTCGGTCTGCACGAAGATCTCATCGCGCGCCGCCATGACCGTCTCCAGCCCCCAGCGTGACACGATCTCGGCCAGCCGCCGCTGCCCGGTCATCGCGCACGCCACCTGCGCCCGCATGTCGCCCAGGGTGGCGTGCGGGAAACGCGTGTTACGCGCGATCACCTCGTGCAGGTCACGGCACGGCCGGCCACCGGTGTAGATCTTCACCGGACCCAGTCTGAGCCCCTCCTGGAAGATGGAGGTGGAGTCCATCGACCCGCCCGGATCCTTCGACCCCACATCCAGCCAGTGCGCCCGCGACGCCGCGAAACCTACCAGCGCGCCGTCAACGAAGATCGGCCCGTACACCGTGACGTCGTTGAGATGGGTGCCGCCGATATAGGAGTCGTTGAGCACCCAAATGTCTCCTTCCTGCCACACCTGCCTGCCGTACAGCGCCTCCGTCTCGCGCGTGCACACCTCCAGGTTGCCCAGGAAGATCGGCAACCCCGACGACTGGCCCAGCACGTTGTGGTCGCGGTCCAGCAGCGCCACCGCGCAGTCCTTGGCCTCGTAGATCACCGGCGTGTACGACGAGCGGATCAACGTCGCGTTCATGTCCTCGGCCGCCTGCAGCAACGCGCAGCGAATGATCTCTGTCGTGACCGGGTCGATCATGGCGCCACCTTGATGATGAGGAAACCGAACTCGTCCACCGAGGCCACACAGCCCGGTGGGATGACCGTGGTGGCCGTCTCCTCCACCACGATCGCCGGGCCCGCCAGCTCGCCGGCCAGCGCCGACCGGCGTACCACCGGCGTAGGGTGCGTCACCCCGTCGAACACGACCTGCCGCGTCACCGCCGCCCGCTCCTCCACCTCTGGTGGCGCGGCCGACAGGCGGGGAAAGGTACCCAGCCCCGTCGAGCGGAGCATCACGACCTCCACCGGAGCCTCGGGCGTGGCATGCCCGTACCGGGCGGTGTGCGCCTGGGCGAACCGCTCGGCCACACGCGGCAGGAAGTCCGGCGCCGCAGGCTCATCGGCGCCGTCCAGTGGGATGGTGAGGGTGTAGTCCTGCCCCTCGTACCGCATGTCCACCGCGTGTTCCACGCGCCGTCGCGCCGCCGGCACCCCCTGGGCCGCCAGTTCCGCCAGCGCGGAGGCCTCCAGGCAGGCGAGCGCCGCCGCCATCGACGGCCCGTCCAGTGACTCCTGGCCGCGGAAATGCGGCTCGGTCAGATCTCGCCGTACATCGGCCTCCAGCATGCCCCAGGCGGAGAACGCGCCGGGGAAGCGGGGGACGACCACCTCGCCGATGCCCAGCTCCCGCGCGATGAACACCGCGTGCATCGCACCCGCTCCGCCGAAGGCCATCAGCGCGAACTCGCGCGGCTCGATCCCATGGTCCACGGTGATCGTCCGGATCGCCTGCGCCATCTTGGCATTGGCCACCTGGCAGATGCCCTCGGCCAGCCGTACCGGCTCCATTCCCAGCCGCCCGGCCAGTGCGGCCACGGCCTGGTGCGCCGCCTCCACGTCCAGGCTCATCAGCCCGCCGGCGAACCACTCCGGATCCACCCGTCCCAGCACCACGTTGGCGTCGGTCACCGTGGGCTGCGTACCCCCGCGCCCGTAGCAGGCCGGGCCGGGCACCGCGCCGGCCGACTGCGGACCCACCCGCAACGCCCCCGCCTCGGCATAGGCCAGGGACCCGCCGCCCGCGCCGATGGTGTGCAGGTTCACCAGCGGCATCAGGACCGGGAAGCCCTCGATCGAGGCCTCGCTGGTGATGTCGGGCCGGCCGTCCATCACCAAAGAGACGTCGAAGGAGGTGCCGCCCATGTCCACGCAGATCGCATTGCGGCGGCCACCCAGCAGCCGGGCCAGCGCCACCCCGCCCATCGTGCCGCCGACCGGGCCCGACAGCAGCGTCTGCAACGGCCGGCGCATTGCGTGCGAGGCGTTGACCAGGCCACCGGAAGACTGCATGACGTGCACCGGCACGCCAAGTCCCCGCTCGGCGAACCGTCGTTCGATTCCCGCCAGATACCGGCGTACCGCAGGACCGGTGTAGGCCTCCAGCACCGCGCTGGAGGTCCGCTCGTACTCCCGCCATTCCCGGGCCGCCTCGTGGCTGAGCACCACCAGCACCCGGTCACCCAGCTCCTCGCGGAGGATCTCCGCCGCGCGCAGCTCGTGCTCGGGGTTGGCGTAGGAGAACAGCAGGCACACCGCCACCGCGTCGAAGCCCTCGTCCAGCGCCCGCCGCGCGGCGCGCCGTACGGCCTGCTCATCCAGCGCGGCCAGCTCACCGCCCCGCCAGTCCAGCCGGCCGCCGACCTCCACGATGTGCTCGCGCGGCACCAGCGGCACCGGCTTGCGATACCGCAGGTCGAACATGCGCGTGCGGTTGCCGCGCGCGATGTGGTACGTGTGCCCGGCCCCCTGGCTCGCCAGCAGCAGCACCTTTGCGCCCTTGCGCTCCAGCAGCGCGTTCAGCCCTTGTGTGGTGCCGTGTACGAAGAAGGAGATCTCGGTGAGGTCGGCCACCACCGATCCCAGCGCGGCGAACACCCCCTCGGCCAGATCCCCGGGCGTGCTGGGCGCCTTCGACGCGACGACCGCGCCGGTCCGCTCGTCGTAGCAGACCACATCCGTGAAGGTGCCGCCAATGTCCATCGCGACCCGATACGTCATGGCGACCACGGTAGGCCGGACACCCGTCTGGAGGCTGTGCACCTTGCACAGCCTCCAGACGCACATGAGGCCGACTGCCCCCTCAGTTGTTGCCCTCAAGAGGCGTGCACGGTTTCACGGGTGTGCCCGCCTGGGCCAGCCAGGCGCCGAGTTGCCAGGGCTGGTTCGCGTTGTGGTTGTCACGGAACTCCAGCACGAGCGTCTCGTCCGGCTTGATGTGCTCCGGGTGGATCCCGATCTCCCGTACGGAGATCACTCGGGTGGCCTTGACCGAACGCCACCCCTTCGTCATGGCTTTCAGGTTCTCCGGTCCAGCGGCGGGCGGACCATCGTAGGCCCCGTCCACACTGGCGAATCGAGGGCTCGCGCACCGCATGCGCGGGGCCAGGAAAGTCACGTCGGCCTTGATGCCGGCCTCACCCAACTCCGCCTGCAACCCCTCGGGGTCACGCAGTTCGTTGACGGTCACCGTGATCGTGCCGTCGGGACTCTTGGTCACCGCGTACGCGGGAGGCCCGGTGGCGATGATCAGCGGCGCGGTGGCCGCCGCCGCCGCGACACCGGCCGCGACCAGCAGCCGGGGGGCGGTGACGACGCGCCGCCGGGTGTGCATCCCGGCCAGCAGCCGCCGCCTCGCCCCGGCGAGATCATCCGGGGTGGCCGCCGGAACGGTCTCCCACATGGTCTTCAACGCGTCCATCGTCATTCTCCTTGTTCTCCCTGTTCCAGGGCTTGACGGAGCTGGGTACGGGCCCGATTGAGTCGCGAAGCGACGGTGCCCAGCGGGATGGCGAGCGCGTCGGCGACCTCGTGGTAGCTCAGTTCGGCCCAGGCGACGAGCAGCAGTACGTCGCGATCGGCCCGTTTGAGCCTCAGCAGGGCCCGCGCCAGCGGCCGGTTGACGGCCAGGGTGTTGATCCCGTCCTCAACCTGTGTGCCTGGTATCTCCGCCGGGTGCACCCCGCTGCGGATGTAGGCGCGGTAGAGGCTCATCTCGGTGCGCCGCCGTTTGCCGATCACGTTGGAGGCGATGCCGTACAGCCACGGGCGGGCGTCGGGGCGGCCCCGGTCATAATCGCCCCGGCGCTGGAAGGCGGCCAGAAAGGTGTCGGCCACCACGTCCTCCGCCTCGGTGGGTCCCAGGCGTCTGATGACGTAGCGGTGCAGAAGCGGCGCATGCCGGTCGAACAGGACGGCGAAGATCTCCGGCTCGTTCAGCGACCGCTCGATGAGGGTCGCGTCATCGGTCTCGACAACTTCGCGGCTGATTGTCATGCATGTCGGCCTTTCCTGGCGTATGCGGTCATCTGTACTTACCGCGCCAAGCCGAAATGCTTCACCCGTGGTGCACCGACTCCACTGTGTACAGGTTCGGGTCGTAGTGGTCGGCGATCGCGGCGGCCTGCCTCATGCGCACCTGGGCCCGGGCGATGCCGCATCACCTCTTCGGTGGCGGTGGTCAGAAGCTCGACGATCTCGCGCTGCCGGTCGCTCTGGACGGTGAAGACGTTGATCAGCGTGGCAACCGGCGCGCCCAGGGTGATGGTCGTGGCCGGCGACGTACGCCAGCTGGCCACCCTCCTCACCACATGCGCCGAGAACCTGGCATGAGCGCCATGCACGGCACCGAGTGCACAACCATGCGCCCGGCTGGGGTTTCCCAGCCGAGCGTCTTTCTTGGTCGGGTGTCTGCCTCAGCGGCGATGACGCCGACGGCGGCGCGCGAGCGCCGCACTATCGCTCGTATCCCCGGACAAACCCGGAGGCTTGGGGATCGGTGGACGCATCATTCCGAAGAAGTACAGGATTGACATGGTGCTCTCCTAGGATTCTGGCGTCAGCGGGGACGGAGACTGACCCCACTCGACGCCTACAACACCACCAGCCCTCCGAAGCTGCCCCTCGAAAGGGCTTGTGACCTGGATTTTTCCCACCCGAACCCATGCCGAACAGCTCCCCGACCGGGCTTTAAGCCGCGAAGGTGTCGTTTTGTGGTTACAGCGGACATTGCCGTCATAACGCGTTCCGAGGGGCCCGGGGCTCAGCGGCGCAGGGCGGTCTCCCTTTCGATCCGTGACAGCTTCTCGGGATTGCGTACGGCGTAGAGCCCGGTGATGAGCCCGTCGTCGAAGCGCACCGCCATGACGCCCTCGACAGCGCCGTCGAGCCGGAGAACCAGCGCCGGGTGGCCATTGACCTGGGCCGACTCCAGTGACACCGCGGCGGCGATCCTGCCCAGCACGTGGGCCACCTGGCCGGCTCCCACGACGGGCTCCAGTGCGGCCTGCACGACGCCGCCGCCGTCACCCAGGAGGACGACATCCGGCGCGAGCAGGTCGAACAGGCGTTGCAGATCGCCTGTCTCGACCGCCCGCTGGAACGCCTCCAGCGCGTCCCGCGTCTCGGCCGGGGAAACGACTCCCCGCGGACGACGCGCCGCCACATGCGCCCGCGCCCGGTGCGCGATCTGACGCACCGCCGCCGGGCTCTTCCCGACAGCCTCGGCGATCTCGTCATAGGCCAGATCGAACACCTCACGCAGCACGAACACCGCCCGCTCGGTCGGCTGCAGCGTCTCCAGCACCAGCAGCATCGCCATCGAGACACTGTCGGCCAACTCGACGTCCTCGGCCACATCGGGCGCGGTCAGCAACGGCTCGGGCAACCACGGCCCGACATAGGACTCCCTACGCCGGCCCAGCGCACGCAACCGGCCGAGCGCCTGCCGCGTGACGATCCGGACCAGATACGCACGCTGATCCCGCACCTCACCCAGGTCGACCCCCGCCCACCGCAACCAGGTCTCCTGCAGGACGTCCTCGGCATCGGCGGCCGAGCCCAGCATCTCGTAGGCCACGGTGAACAACAGGTTGCGATGGGCGACGAACGCCTCCGTGGCGGGATCCGGGCGATCGTCCCGGCCCAGGTCCCCACCGCGATCTTCGGGCGCGGTCTGCGACGTGCCGGCCATGGATGACTCCTGTTCACTCTCGACTGTGTCACCCACCAGATGCCGGCCACCGCCGTTTTGTGACACCAAGACGGTAACCGATCCACTGTTCGGAGGTCCCAAGGTGACAGCCGGCGGCTCGCGCAAGCCAGCGACCTATTGATATTCAAGCGTTTATAGCGACATTTATCACTCTTTAAAGTTCCGTGTGTCTTGAATCACTGCAGCACGTTATTGACTTTAGTGGGCGGCGGACGTACTTTTCACGCGATGCCGATTATGGCATTTCCCAGGTAGACAGGCTCTAAGGAGGAGTCATGCCCGGCAAAGGAGTTATGGCCAAAGCGGCCGGCGTTCTAGGTGGTGCGGTTATCGCCGCCACCCTGTACGCCATTCCGGCCCACGCGGCAACGTTCCAGTGCACTGTCACGGTTCGCGGCCTTCCGCCGATCAGCGTGACGGTGAGCGCCCCTAGCGCCACGGCAGCAGAAGCGCTGCTCAGCGCACTCATCCCTCGCGCCGCATCGGTGCACTGCGAAGCCACCTAACCAACACACACGTCCGGTCGGCGACATATCCGAAGGCCGCGCATCCAATGTCCACCGCAGGGAACGCGCCCCGTTTCGCAACCATACAAGAGGACATTTCAGGATTAGGCGATCAGCCGCTTTAACGGTGTTGTCGTTATGCCGATAAAATGGGGCGGACGCGGGTGCGGCCCGGCAAGATTCCTCTCCGGGCCGCACTACGAAAATCCCGTCAGACCCGACTCTGACGGGGTTTTTTGCATGTCAAGAATCAGATTTCTCCGGCATGGGCGGAATTATCCAGCCTCGTCCCGGTGCCGAAATCTCGATGCCAGACTTTCTGATCAATAGCCTCCGACCGCACGCCGGTCGTTGTACAGTCCCCTGCTACGTCGACTGGTGGAGGCAGACGTTGTTGGTAAGGTTCGCCCGCGGAGTCCTAGCGGTCACAATCGTTGCGGTCGGCTTGCTTCCGGGCAAATCAAATGCCGCCGCCGCACCAACGGCGTCCGACGACGGCGCCAAGATCACCGCGGAACGGTGGCTCGATGAGACCACCCTGGATGTGACGGTGTCGTCCCCGGCCTTGGGCGAGTCGGTCCCGGTACGCATACTCGTACCGAAGAGATGGACCCGGACCGCAGCACGGACCTGGCCAGTCGTTTACGCCTTTCACGGGGGTCGTGACACCTACGTCTCCTGGACCCGCAGCACCGACATCAAGCAGGTGGCGGCGGACTACGACGTCATGGTGGTCATGCCCGATACCGGATGGGCCGGATGGTTCACCGACTGGTGGAACTACGGGAAGGGCGGCGCCCCCAAGTGGGAGACGTTCCACACCGTCGAACTGCTGGAACTCATGGAGCGCAATTATCGCGCCGGCACCAGCCGCGCGACCATGGGCATTTCCTCGGCCGGCTACGGGGCGGTGAAATACGCGGCCCGCCACCCTGGCATGTTCGCCTATGCCGCGTCTTTCAGCGGCGTGCTCCACCTTACCCAGCTCGGGGTTCCCGCTTTCGCCCTGCTTCAGGCGAGTGAACGCTACGACGCGCTGCGCATCTGGGGCGATCCGCTCACCAATCGAAAGAACTGGGAGGCGAACGACCCCTATGAACTCGCCTCCCACCTGCGCGGCACCGGGCTCTACATCGCCAGCGGCCTTACCGGGCTGCCGGGTCCGAATGATCATCCGGCTGTCGGTGACGACTTGATTCACCCTCAGGAGGTGATCTGCGGGTCCACGTCCGTCTCCTTCGTCAACCGGCTCAAGAAGCTCGGCATCCCGGCCACCACGCACATCTACCAGAACGGCTGGCACAACTGGTCCACGTGGCAGCCGGAGATGCATCGAGCGTGGCCACTGATCATGAAGGCGATCGGGGCTCAGCCCACGCTTCGGGTGCAGGCATGATCGCCCGCTCAGGCAGCGCGAACAGCAGAGTCAAGATGGCGACGAGGGTGCCGAGGACGTAGCATAGAGAGCGCTGGAAGGATTGGGCGAAAGCCTCACGGCGCACCGCGGCGGCGGCGCGGGACAGCGCGTCGTCAACCGTCCGGGTGACTCCGAACCCCTGAGAGCAGGAGGCCGACCGGCCGGGCTGATCATGCCCGGCGGTCTGGCCGATCACACAGGTGCGGAAATCGGCGAGGATCACGTCGCCGACGGGCCCGGACAGTCCCGCGGCCATGAACAGCTCCTGGTGGATCCGCGGGATGATCTGGTCCACACTTCTGGCCGCCTGCTGGCCGACCGCGGTGAAGAACACCACCCCGATGAGCGCGATCCCCAGGACCGTACCGAGCTGGGTGATCGCGTTGATCATCCCCGACGCGCCACCGGCCTCCTGAGGTGGCACATCGGCGAGGGTGAGCGCGGTCAGCGGCACGATCACCATTCCCAGTCCGACACCGATGAAGAGCAGCGGCGCGATCATCTGCGGGGAGGTGGCTTGCGGGCCGTACCAGCCATAGACGAGCACCCCCGAGATCATCATGGCCGCACCCGCTATGAGGGACGCTCGGCCGAACCGCAGATACAGCCGCATGGAGACACCACCGGCGATCGAGGCTCCGAGGGAGAACGGGATCGTGGTCAACCCGGTGTGCAGCGGTGACCAGTCCAGGCCGAGTTGCAGGTACAGGGTCCAGACGAAAAAGAACGCCGAGATCACCCACAACAGCAGCAGCTGCAGGACAAGGCCGGTGGTGTAGCTGCGGGCGGCGAACAGTCCCAGCTCGATGAGCGGCGAGCCGTCGCTACGGGTCTTGCGACGTTCGTAGAGGATGAACACCGCGAAGAGCGGCGGCGAGCAGATCATCGACACGATGCTCCAGTCAGGCCACCCCAGCTCACGGCCCTGGGCCAGGGGATACACCAGCAGCAGCAGGGCGAAGGTGACCAGGAGCACGCCGATCGGATCAAGCCGCAAGGCGTGGGGCGCTCTGGACTCGTCAATGAGGAACGCGGCCAGGAGAAGCGCCACCGCGCCTATGGGCAGGTTCAGCGCGAAAACGCCGCGCCATGCCAGGTCGAGCGGATTCAGGTCCAGCAGGAGGCCGCCGATGACCGGCCCTCCCACCATCGCCAGCCCTCCGATGAAGGCGTACAACGTCACGACCCTGCCCAGGTCCCGCTGGCCGAAGCCGAAATGGATGATCGCCAGCACCTGGGGCAGCATGAGCGCGGCCATCAGGCCTTGCAGGATGCGCGCGCTGACCAGCATCCCGGGCGACTGCGCCAGCGCGCACAGCGCGGAGGCGACGGTGAAACCGGCGGTCCCCACCAGGAACATCCGCTTGCGGCCGAAGATGTCGCCCAGCCGCCCACCGGTGATGAGGGTCACCGCGCAGGCGAGGGTGTAACCGGCGATGATCCACTGAATGGCGGCATAGGACGCGCCCAGATCGTGGCGGATGGAGGGAATCGCCACGTTGACGATGCTGCCGTTGAGCAGATCCATGAAGGCCGCGATCAGGAGCACCGCCAGCCCCACCCATCGTCGCCGCTCGGCCCCGAATGCCCTGGCGTTGTTCACAGCAGGCACTCCTCAATGAGAGCGGAAGAGACCGAGCCTGTCTTCGCCGATGCGTTCGCGGAGCGCCATGTCAGTCACGCCCAGCCCTTCCGAGAGAGCGAGGCAGCGGATCCCGATCTTGCCGATGTGATCGCCCTGCTGTACTGACCGGACGGCTTCCGCGGCATGATCCAGTGAGTAGGTCCTCGACAGGGTCGGCGTGATCGTCCCCAGGCTGATCAGCCGATTGACCTCGGTGGCTTCCTGATAGTTCGCGCCGTGGCTGCCGATGATCCGCTTGATCCGCATCCACAGATAGCGGTTGTCGTACTGGTGCCAGTAGCCAGTGCTGGATCCGCAGGTCACGATGGAGCCACCGGTCCGGGCGAGGCCCACGGAGGCCGCGAACGTCTCCTGACCGAGGTACTCGAAGACGATATGGGGGTCTTGGCCGGTCAGTTGCCGAATGCGGCGGCCCAGCAGCCGCCATGACGCCGGATCGCGCAATCCGTTGTCGCCGAGCTCCAGGCTCGTACGGTCGATGACGTTCCGGCCGCCCATGGCGTGGATGATCTCGGCTTTGGCCGCGGAACTGACGACGCACACGGGGATGCCGCCGCCGTTGAGGACGAACTGGACCGCGTAACTGCCGAGGCCTCCCGTGGCACCCCAGATGAGGACGATGTCGCCCTGCTTCATCCGGGCTCCGTGGCTGCCGATGAGCATGCGGTAGGCCGTCCCGGCGCACAGGGTGTTGGCCGCGGCCTCCTCCCAGGTCAGGCACTCCGGCTTGGGGATGATCTGGTTCGCCTTGACGATGGTGAAGTCGGCCATGCCACCGAAGTTGGTCTCGTAGCCCCAGGCGAGCGGCGCCGCCATGACGCCGTCGTCCTGGGAGTACGGGTTGCCCGGATCGACGACTCCGGGGTGGATGACCACCCGGTCGCCGACCGAGCAGTTCCACACCGCCTCCCCCGTGCGTACCACCACGCCTGAGGCGTCCGACCCGATGACGTGATACTCCCGATCGTGCCGTGGCCACCATCGGGCATCACTCGTCCGGCGCCGCAGAAAGGTGAAGGTCGGGACCGGCTCGAAGATCGCGCTCCAGACGCTGTTGAAGTTGACCGCTGAGGCCATCACCGCCACCACGACCTCGTCCGGGGCGAGCTCCGGCATCTCCACCTCCCCCACGTGTATGGAGCGGCGGACATCTTTGTCGGAGCTTCCGTCGAACAGGGCGATCTCTGCCTTGAGGGTGTACGCGGCCCGGAAGCGGGTGGGCAGGTCACATTCGAGGAGCTCAGCGGGGCTCGCCCCGGCGCGGACCGCGTGGATCAGATCAGACATTGCTCGCCTCACCAGGAACGTCGCTTGTGGCTGTGTCGGCTCGACGACCGGGGGGTCTTCGGCTGCCTGAGAGCAAGCCGCGCAGGTGATCGGCGATGATGTTGACGCCGGGCGGGTCGAGCAGGTTGAGGTGATGGGTTCCCGGCACCGAGACGATCTCCAGCCGCGGGCACAGGTCCCCGAAGCCGTTGGCCTCGTCCAGGTCGTACCGGGCATCGTGCACGGTCCAGGGCGTCGGCTCGGTCGAGCGGTAGAGCACGACCCGCCCGTCGTAGGGCCCGGGGACGTACCGTTCCAGGCATCGCGTGTCTTCGTGCGAGGTGAACTGATGCACCGCCACGGCCGGCGGCAGGTGCGCCATCAGCGGCGTGGTGCGCTCGATGACCAGCGCGAGCTGTCGCTCCTCATCCAGCGTGATCAGTTCCTCGTACGGCAGCGCCACCGGTATCCCATACGTCGTCGTGAGATATCTCCCGAAGTCGGCGTATCGGCGGGCGGTGGTCTCGAGCAGGTTCTCCACCTGCTTGGGCAGTCCGGCGTCGATCATCGCGACCAGCTCGACCTCGCCATGATCGAGCCGCCGGGCGATCTCGTACGCGAGCACCCCGCCGAACGACCAGCCACCCAGCCGGTAGGGCCCTTCGGGCTGCGTGGCGCGGATCAGGTCGATGTAGCGGTCGGCGCGAGCCACCAGCTCGAGATCGTCCTCGAACCGCTCCAGCCCATAGATCACCTGGTCCTCGCCGAGCAGGGCGGCCAGCGGCCGGTACACGCTTGAGCTGCCGCCTGCCGGGTGCGCGCAGAAGAACGGCCGGGCGCCAGGCACGGATGCTCGTCTCGTGCCATTGGCGAGCGAGCGCACGACGCCGCGCGCGGCCGCAAGCTCGGCCGCCATGGGAACGGGTTGTCCGGCGAGGCCGAGGCTCCGCCAGAGCTCGGCCTGCAGGTCCGCGAGGTTGCCGCCCCGCAGCAGAGTCGGAGCGTCGACGGAGACGCCGAAGTCGTGCTCCAGCGCGCTCTTGATCCGTACGGCGACGAGGGAGTCGAGCCCGAGCTCGGTCAGTGGCCGTGCGGGGTCAGGAGTGAACCCGAGTACGGTCGCCACCCTGTCGCTCACCCGCTCGCGGACGAGCCGCCGCGCGGTGCCGGGATCGAGGGTGCGAATCCGCTCCGCCCCGGGCCAGTCGTCGGCGCCCGCGCTGTCGTCGGAGGTCGCGTCGACGAGTTCCGAGAAGTAGGGCTGTTCGCGGATTTCGGGGAAGGCGGCCAGCGCCCGGCGCGAGTTGAAGCGGAGCACGCCGGCCGACCTCTGGTCGTGAACGAGCAGCGCCTCCAGCGCGTCCGCGCCTTCTTCCGGGGTGAGCGGGTCCAGCACGTCGACCCGCAGGCCGGCGGCGCCACCCACGTCGGCCCACGTTCCCCAGTTGATCGTGGTGGCCGGCAGGCCGTGCGCCCGGCGCCAGTCGACGAGCGCGTCGGCGCGCGCGTTGGCCGCCGCGTAAGCCGCCTGCCCCGGTGAGCCGAGCAGCGCGGCGGCCGAGGAGTAGACCACCCACCAGTCGAGGTCGAGGTCCTCGGTGGCCTCGTGCAGCCGCAGGGCGCCGGTCACCTTGGGTGCCCACACCCGGTGCAGATCCTCGGGTCCGACCTCCGTGAAGAGCCGGTCCGCCAGCCCGCCCGCGGCGTGCACCACTCCACGCAGTGGCACGCCGTCGCGCTGTCCGGCGGCGACCATGCGTTCGGCCACGCCGGGCGCGGCGATGTCACCTTGCACGATCTCGATCTCCGCACCGGCCCTGCGCAATCTACCGATGATCTTCTCGGCTTCGGGCCCCGGGCCGGATCGGCCGGAGAGCACCAGGCGTCGTGCGCCACGTTCGACCAGCCGCTGGGCGGTGACCAGGCCCAGGCCCCCGTATCCGCCGCTGATCGCGTAGGCGCCGCCCGGCCGTACGAGGTGATGCCATGCCTCCGTACCGAGGCGGGCCCGCCGCAGCCGCGCCACGTAGCGAACCCCGTCGCGCCAGGCGACTTCGGTGTCGGCGGTGCCGCCCAGCAGCTCGGCGGCCGACGCCACGGGGTCGTCCACGTCGACGAGAGTCGCGCGCAGAGCGGGGTGCTCGAACGCGAGCACTCTGACCAGGGCGCGCAGGAACGCCTGCCCTGGCTCACCGGCCTCGCCGGGCCGGACGGCGATCGAGCGCCGGGTGACGAACCACAGCCGCACGTCGGGTGGCAGCGCGCGGACCAGGGCGGACACGCTGAGCACCAGCTCCTCGTCGGCGAGCCAGGCCGGCACGACGAGCGCCACGTTGTCCGGCGAGGCCGTCCGGTTCTGGAGGTCTCGCCACGTGTGGTCCCGGGAGACGCGGTGACGTGCCGTGATGCGGTGTCCCGCGTGCGTGAGCATCCCCGTGACCGCCTCGGTGAAGGAGTCCCCGGGATCGGCGAGCACCAGCCAGCCGGCCGACTCGGCTGCCTGGCCCGGAGGGTGCGGCGCCGTCGGACTCCACACGGCCTCGACCAGCTTGGCGGACAACGGTACGGGTACGGAGGCCGCCGGCAGTCGGCGCAGGAGGACGCCGTCGGCCTCCAGCAGGACTCTGCCTGTTTCGTCCACGAGCCGCAGCGCGGCGACCGCCGTGCCGTCCTTTCTCCGCCGGGGACTGGCGAACTCGCAGCTGCCGCCCTCCCAGGTCGGCCCGAGTACGCGCACCGAGCCGATGCCCATGGCGGTCCACTCCGCGCCGAAAGCGGCCAGGCATCGGTCCAGGACAACGGGGTGCAGCCGGAAACGGTGGTCCGCCCGCTCGGCGGCGGCCACCGGAACCCGGCCCGCCATATCGCGCGGGGTGACCTGTCCGCTGCCAACGGACGCGGTAGCAAGGAGCGTCCAGTGCCCGGAGGGTGTACGGGTCTGCACCCGTACCTTCGCGCGGGGCCCGCCTGCTTCCTGCGGCGGGATCGTCAGTGAGGTGGTGATCGTCGTCTGTTCGTCCAGTGGCAGCAGCTTGCTGACGCGCAGGTCGCGCACGGTCAGGTCGTCCGTGTCGAGTACCGCGGCTCCGGCGGCCAGAACGATCTCCGCGTACGCGGCCGCGGGCAGGACGGTGACGCCGTGCAGCGGAAGCCACGGCAGCGTGGCCTCGCCCACGTTCGCGCTCCACGCGTGCCGTCCGCCGGGAAGTTCGACGTGGGCGCCGAGCAGCGGGTGAGACGATGATCGGGCGGAGGTCCGCCGCGCCGGCATCCAGTGGTGTTCGTACCGCCAGCTCGGGCCTGGCACGTCGATGACCCGGCCAGGAGCGGACCGCGCGATCGGCGATCCGCTGAGCCTGAGCGCGGCGAGCTGAGCGTGGAAGGTGAGGGTGTCGTCGGTCTCGGCGTCCCGCGTCCGGCCGCCCCGCAGGGTGGGCAGCACGAGCGAGTCCCGTACGGTGTCGCTCAGCGCGTGGGTCAGCAGCGGATGTGCGGAGATCTCGATGAAGGCGCGGTGGCCGTCCTCAGCGGCGGCCTGGACGGCGTCGACGAGCCGGACGGGATCGCGCATGTTCGCCGCCCAGTAGTCGCCGTCGAAAGCCGGGATCCGCCGCGGGTTGTCCAGGACCGTGGAGTAGAGCGGGACGCGAAGTTTCGCCGGTCGGATCCCCGCCAGTTGCTCCCGAAAGGGCGCCAGCAAGGGCTCGACCTGAGGCGAGTGGCCCGCTCCTTCGGCGCGTACCAGGCGGGCGAGCAGGCCGCGTCGCTCGGCGCGGCTCACCACCGTGGCGATCTGGCCGGCGTCGCCCGTCAGCACCGTCTGCCGCGGTGCCGTACGCACGGCGAGGTGCACGTCGGGGCAGTCCTTGCTCAACTCGGCGGCCTCCTCGGCCGAGGCGCCGAGGACGCACATGGCTCCCCCGCCCGCGATCCCGGAGAGCAGGCGGGCTCGATGGCAGATGACCGTGACCCCGTCCCGCAACGACAGCGCCCCGGCCACCACCACGGCGGCGACCTCACCCATCGAGTGCCCGATCACAGCGGCGGGCTTGACGCCGTACGCCTGCCAGAGCCGCGCCAACCCGACCTGTACGGCGAACAGCACCACCATCGTCTCAGCGGGGTCCGGCCGGTTCACCCGCAGCGCCTCACGCACCGAGAACCCGGCCTCGGCCTGGACCATGGGTTCCAGGAGATCGATGGTGGCGGCGAACGCGCTCTCCTCGGCCAGCAGCGTGCGCCCCATACCCGGTCGCTGCGCCCCGTATCCCGAGAAGACCCAGACCGGCGCGGGCATGTCGGCGTCCACACCCGTGACCACCCTCGGGTCGTGGCGCCCGCGAGCCAGCGCCCGTAGCGCGGTGGTGAGCGCCTCGCGATCGCGCCCCAGGACAGCGGCCCCGAACCGGCCTCTGCCGTAGCGGCGGGCGAGGGTATGGACGACATTCGCCGGATCGACGACGTGCTCGGCGAGCCGCCCCGCGTACTCGGCGACGCGCTCGGCGGAGACGTCGGAGAGGAGAAGCGTGTGGACCGGGCCGGACGCGGCGACCGGCTGGGGTTTCTCGGGCGCCGCCGCCAGCACGACATGGGCGTTCGTGCCGCCGAAGCCGAAGGCCGACACGCCTGCCCGGGGCGCCTGTGACGGCCAGGGCGTCGGTTCGGTGACGACCTTCAGGCGCCACCGGTCGAAGTCGATGTGCGGATTCGGCAGGTGATAGTGCAGGCTCGGCGGGATGCTCCGGTGCCACAGCGCGAGAACGGTCTTGATCAGCCCGGCGATCCCCGCAGCGGATTCCAGATGGCCGAGGTTGGTCTTGACAGAGCCGATCAACAGGGCGCCGGCGCGATCCTGGCCCAGCACCGCGCCGAGGGCGTGCGCTTCGATCGGGTCGCCGAGCAGGGTTCCGGTGCCGTGGGCCTCGACGTAGTCCGGCGGAGTCAGTCCGGTGTACGCCTCGCGCAGCAGGGCTTTCTGCGCCTCCGGGCTGGGGGCGGCCAGACCGTTGGAGCGGCCGTCGGAGTTCACGGCGGTGTTCTGGATCACCGCTAACACCCGGTCGCCGTCGCGGTAGGCGTCCGCGAGGCGTTTCAGGACCACCAGGCCGCACCCCTCCGCGCGTACCATCCCGTTCGCCGAGGCGTCGAAGGCCTTGCAGCGGCCGTCGGGGGCGGTGGCGCCCGCCAGATCGAACGTCTTGGTGATCGTCGGGGAGAGCAGGACGTTGACGCCGGCGGCCAGCGCCAGGTCGCTGTGGCCGGCCCGCAGGTCCTGTACGGCGAGATGGACGGCCACCAGTGACGAGGAACAGGCCGTGTCGACGCTCAACGACGTTCCGTGCAGATCCAGCACGTAGGACAGCCGGTTGGCGGCGATGCTCAATGCCACTCCCGTCGCCGTCCAAGGCGACAGCGCGGCCGATTCGGCGGTCGTCAGCAGCGCGTACTCCGGGGAGGAGATGCCGACGAAGACCCCCGTACGGGTGCCGTGCAGCGACCTTGGAGCGATGCCCGCGTGGTCCAGGGCCTCGTAGGCCACCTCGAGCAGCAGGCGCTGCTGCGGGTCCATGGCGTCCGCCTCGCTCGGTGTGATGCCGAAGAACCGCGAGTCGAATCCGGCGACGTCCTCCAGGAAACCCCCGAACCGGTGGGCGCCGTCCGGCTGCTCCCATCGGCCCGCGGGTACCTCTCCGATCGCGTCGCCTCCCTCGATCAGGAATCCCCAGTACGCTTCCGGGCTCGCTATTCCGCCGGGGAATCGGCACCCAAGGCCCACCACGGCGATCGAATCCGTGGATCGATCGGCTGAAGGGCGAGGCGGGGCGGGGCGGTCCTGCTGGAGACCCATCAGCATGTGAGCCAGATGGGTGATGGTCGGATACTCGTAGAGCAGGAGGGGCGGCAATGAGCAGCCGAGCCACTCTTCCACTTCACCGATGATGGCCACCGCGTCGCGCGATCCGAACCCGATGTCGGCCAGTGGACGGTCTGGATCTACTTCTTTTTTCCGCAGATTGCAGCGATCGGCCACCCGGCCGATCAGGAATTCACGGATCGAGGACTCGTTCGGCATTGTTCTACCTCTCGGATATCGGCCCCCTGAAGGCGGGCCTCGCTGCGGATCAATGGTTGTCATGTGCCTGTGGATGAGATCTGACTTTCCATATCTCCGGACGAATGCGCGGTCGGCCGGACGGCCCATGAGGTGCTCCCTCTGCGCGGTCACTCCTGGACGGTGGGCAGCCGGGAGGCGAGGTAGAGCTGTCTGCAGGCGCTGCGGGCGATCTTGCCGCTGGACGTTCGCGGGACCCCGCCCGGCCGGACCAGCACGAAATCATGCACCCACACGTCGTGCAGCGCGCCGACCGCGCCGCGTACGACGCTGCGGACCTCGTCGTGATCCAGCTCACCGATCCGGAACGTGCGGGAGCGTTCGGCGACGACGACAAGGTGCTCGGTGTCCGCCCCGTCGATCGCGAAGGCGGCCACATGGTCGGAGCGAACAGCCGGATGCGCGTCCTGCACCGTTGCCTCGACGTCCTGGGGGAAGTGGTTGCGACCGTCGATGATGATCAGATCTTTGATCCGGCCGGCTATGTACAAGTCGCCGTCATGGATGATGCCGAGGTCGCCGGTGCGCATCCAGGGGCCCGTGGGCAGTCCGCCGGCGGGCTCGGTGAGCCGTCCGCCGAAGATCTCCCGGCTGCGCTCGGGCTTGCGCCAGTAGCCTCGCGCCACGTTGGGACCGTGGAGCCAGATCTCTCCGATCCGGTCGTCGGGTAGTTCCGCGCAGGTCTCGGGATCGACGATGGCGACGTACTGGCCGGCCGGGCTACCGCACGAGACCATCCCGACGGCGCGTTCCGTGTCGGAGAGCCGCACCACCCCCTCGCGCAGGCCTATCGGATCGACGCGGAGGATCTGTGGCGGAACGTCCTCACAGGCGGCGGTGACGAACACGGTCGCCTCCGCGAGTCCGTAGCACGGCGTCAGAGCCCCGGGTCGCAGGCCGGTCGCGCTGAACGTGGCGGCGAAGCGATCCAGCGTGCCCTGCCTGACCGGTTCGGCCCCGTTGAGACACCAGCGCAGGCCCCGCAGATCGAACCCGCTCGTATCTCGCGTACGCGTGAGGCAGTACTCGTAGGCGAAGTTCGGGGCGGCGGTCAGGACCTCGTCGTCCCGGCGATCGGAGATCATCCGCAGCCACCGGGCCGGATGCCTGATGTACGACGCCGGGTCGGTGAAGTCCACCTGGATGCCGTGCACGATCGGAGCCGCGAGCGTGGCGACCAGCCCCATGTCGTGGAAGAGCGGCAGCCAGCTGACGATCGCCACCCGCCGGTGCCGGTCGACGCCGAAACGCGTCCACAGTTGCCGCGCGTTGGCGGCCAGGTTGTGGTGGCTGATCTCGACCCCGGCCGGCTCACGCGTGGAACCCGAGGTGTACTGCAGATAGGCGAGCTCCTCGGGGTCGACCCGCTCCCAGTCCCAAGCGGCGGGCTCGATGGCGTCGGCCGCGACGAGGTCACGCGGCTGCGGCAGGCCGTTGTCGTCGAGGAAGACCCGTACCTCCGGCAGGATGCCGGACGTACTGACGACGACCGCCGGATCGGCGTCAGCGTAAGCCCCGACCAGGCGGGCGGAACGACCGGGCAGGTCCGGGGAGAACAACGGCACCGCGATGGTCCGGGCATACATGGACCCGAGCATCGTGATCAGATACTCCAGCCCCTGGGGCAGCAGCAACGCCACCCGATCACCCGGCTCGGCGAGCCGGCGCAGCCGGGCAGCCGTCGCGCATGCGCGCAGATGCGTCTCGGCCCAGGTCAACGTGGTCCTTCGACCATCACGGTGGCTGCCGTAGTCCACGAAAGTGAACGCCGGCGCGTCCGGCCTCTCTTCGGCCCACTTGAGAACCAGATCCGTTAATGGCTCTCCGCTTGTGGCATCGATTAAGCGATCACCCAGCGCCATCCCACTCCCCCTCGCCGAAGGTGGTTCGCCTGTGTCGGCTGGCTGCATTTACGCAGTCGCTAATTAATAGCGGGATTTTACCCTCGACTCTTCATCGAGAGCATAGGGTCATTCTGACTGCCCTGATAGATATATTTTCCATCCCCGCATCATACGGCGCCATAATGGGATATTTCTTGTGAAATAGCCATGGGCAGCTTTGATGGTTTTATGGGGCAGGCAGGAAATGCCGCTGTTTAACCCTTTATTCGATCGCCAAGGTCAAGCCGGGCGAGTTCGGTTCTGGAGGCGACGCCGAGCTTGGGGAACGCCTTGTGCAGGTGGTAGCCCACAGTGCGCGGGCTCAGGAAGAGCCGCGCGCCGATGTCGCGGTTCGTGGCGCCCCGCGCGGCCAGCCGTACGATCTGCAGTTCCTGCGGGGTCAGCAGGCCCGCCGCGCCCGCCGCCCGCACGTCAGCGGTCGCCTCTCCCGTGGCGCGCAGTTCGGCACGGGCACGGGTCGCCCAGGGGACGGCCCCGGCGCGGTCGAACGTGTCCAGCGCCTGCCTGAGATGGACCCTGGCCTCGGCCTTGCGCCGGTTTCTGCGTAGCCACTCGCCGAACAGCAGTTTGGTGCGGGCTTCCTCGAACGGCCGCCCTCCATTCAGATGCAGGCTGACGGCCTCGGCGTAGTGAGCTTCCGCCTCCTCCTCGGACACGGCGCTCAGCGCTCTGCAGCGCAGGGCGACCGCGCGCGCCCAGGGTTGCCTGGTGGCTGTGGCCCACTCGTCGAATCTGGCGAGCGGCGTCCTGGCCCGATCGGCCTGCTCGCATCGGACCGCCGCCTCCACCAGGTCCGGCACGAACAGGGTGGTCGTGAGCTGGTAGCGGACGGTGCCGGTGATGCCGGCCTCCAACAGCTCCAGGGCTGCCCGCGTCCTGCCCTGCCCGAGGGCGAGCAGGCCCTGTGCCCAGACCGCCCAGGCCAAGCTCGACACGTTGCCGTGGTCGGTGGCATGGGCTCGGACGCGGCCGGTGAGCTCTGTGCAGGCGCGGTCGTCGCCGTGGACCGCGGCGAGCCAGGCGAGCATCCCTTGCAGGTGATCGACGCGGTGATGCTGCCCGGTGTCGTCGGCGATGCGCACGGCTTCGGTGGCCGACGCCTGCGCGTCCCGGAAGCGGCCGAGGTAGAGCTGGCTGGTGGCGAGGTTCTGCAGCGCGTGCGGCAGCCAGCCGATCATCCCCTGGGCCCGGCAGTCGTCGGCCAGGCGGGCGCCCAGGTCCATGGACGTCTCGTCGTCGCCCACCATGAACGCCATCGAGGCGATGATGAGCCGGTCTCCGGGCGTGCCCGGCTGCGATCGCCGGGCGTCGGCGAGTGCCGCGTGGATGGGCACCAGCCCTCGGGTGGCATCGCCCGCCAGCAGGGCGGCCAGACCGGTCATCGCCGAGATGACCGGCTGGAGGTGATGCCCGGACGGCAGGGCCAGCGCGTGGACGCGGTCGATGCCCTGCCTGGCCAGCTCCGGCGCACCGGCGAACCAGGCGTCGCGTACGGCTTCGAGCAGCATGGACGCGGCCATGGTCGGGTCCACGGCCGAGACGGGGGCGGCGGCGGTCATGAGGATGCCGTGCGCGACACTCGGCGAGCCCTGTTCGAACTCGATGGCCGCGCGTACCCCGGCCAGTCTGGCGTGCTCGCGCGGATCGTCGGTGAGCAGCGCCGCGCGGTCGGCCAGCGCGCGGGCCTGCAGGAGCTGACCGGCGTCCATCGCCGCCTCGGCGGAGCTGATCAGGCGCCGCACCTGGTCGCGTGGTTCCGGGGAGAGCTGTGCCGCGCGGCGGTAGGCCGCGGTCGTGGCGGCGTGACCGCTTCTGCGCCTGGCCCGTTCGGCCGCCTGTTCCAGCTCGGCGGCGACGATCTCGTCGGGTCCGGTGCAGGCGGCGGCGAGATGCCAGGCCCGGGCATCGTCGTACCGGCTGCCGTCGGGGGCGCCGTCGAGAGCGGCCGCCAGGGCCCGGTGCGCGGCCAGGCGCCTGGTGAACGGCGCTCCCTGGTAGGCGGCCGCCCTGATCAGCGGATGGCGGAAGGCGAGCTCCCCGTCCACGACGCGGATGAGCCCGCTCCGCTCCCCCGGCTCGACGGCGTCGGCGTGGATGCCCAGCCGCCGCGCGGCCCCGAGGATGACGGTGAGGTCGCCGGTGCTCTCCGCGGCCGCCACCAGCAGCAGGGTCTGGGCGGGCTCGGGCAGCGCGTGGATCTGCGTCTGGAACGCCTCCTGCATCCGGCCGGTGAGCGGAAGCGGGCCCAGGTGGTAGGCCAGCGGGGTGACGTGCCCGGCCCGCTGATCAGGAGTGAGCGCCGCGGGCAGCTCGATGAGCGCGAGCGGGTTTCCCTCGCTCTCGGCGAGGATGCGGTCCCTGACGTGCGGTGCCAGCGGGCCGGCGGTCTCGCCCAGCAGCCTGGCCGCGGCCTCCGGGCCGAGGCCGCCGAGCCGTGTCTCGGGCAGGCCCGCCGGCCGGAAACCGTGGCTGCCGTCCCGCGCTGAAAGGATCAGCGCCACCCCTTCCGCTTCCAGCCGCCGTGCGGCGAAGAGCAGGGCGTCGGCCGAGGAGCGGTCCAGCCACTGCGCGTCGTCGACCAGGCACAGCAGGCCGTCGCCGGCGAGCTCGGACAGCAGGGTCAGGGCGCCGAGACCGACCAGGAAACGGTTGGCCTCACGGGAAGGAGCCAGCCCGAAAGCCCCCCTGAGCGCGTCCGCCTGCGGGGCCGGAAGGCGGTCGAGACGGTCGAGCCCGGACCGCAGCAGCAAGTGGAGCGCGGCGAACACCATCTCGGTCTCGCTCTCGATGCCCACCCCGCGCACGGTTCGCATGCCCAAGGCCTCAGCCGTCCCCGCCGCGTGTTCGAGCAGCGCCGACTTGCCGATTCCCGCGGGGCCGCGCAGCACCAGGACGCCGCTTCGGCCGTCCCTGGCCTCTGCCAGCAAATGGTTTATTCGATCGGTTTCCACCCCACGCCCGTACAGCACGGGACGATCTTATTGAGCCGGTGACCGATGCCCGTCGCCGGACGGCTGGTCACCTGACAGATTCCGGACGGGCGGCGCCGCCCTAGCGTCGGCGGCATGGATCTTCCCACCTACTCGCCGGCCGAACGGGACCGGCGCTGGGATCTCGCCAGGGAGCTGATGGATGCCGAGGGCGTCGACGCGCTCGTCGTCCACGGCGGGGCGGAGTGGGCGCCGGATGTGTTCTTCACCAACGACCGTCCCGGAGCGATCGTCGTCTTCCCCCGCGCCGACGAGCCGATCGCCCTGGTCCGCTCGCCGGCGCAGCTCGGCGAGCACCTCGACGCGAGGAGGCGCGGCGACGCGGTGTGGATCAGGCCGGAGAACGTGCTCGTCGCCAAGCACGCGCACGGCGTGGCGGAGGTGCTGCGCGCGCACGGGCTCGGCAGGTCGGCGATCGGCGTGCTCGGTCTCGAACCGTGCCCGCCTTTCCACGCCGACCCGCTCGTGCCGTACACGCTGTGGTCGTCGGTGCTCCAGCGGCTCCCGCAGGTGACCTTGGCGGCCCGCGCCTCCTACGAGGCGGGGCTGGCGGTCCTGCGTCCCGGGCACACGTTCGGCGAGGTCGTGACCGCGATGAAGGGCCCGTTCCAGGAAGCGGGCGGCTGGCACGCGTACCCCCTCGTGCACGCCGTCAATCCGTGCGGGGCGGCGGGCGGATCCGGCGCCGGGTTCGGCGCGCTGCCGCGGAGCGCTCGCTACGGGCTGCTCGCCGAGCAGCCCACCATCGGCTCCGACCTGCCGCTCAGGCCGGGCATGACGTTCGCCTTCGCCCCCAACTGCGTCCACGGCCGCCGCCTGGTCCGCATCGGCGGCACCGTCGTGGTCGGTGAGGACGCGCCGATCGAGCTCAACACCATCACCACCCACCTCATAAGGAGCACCCGATGACCCGCCACCGTTCCACTGTCGCCGCCGGCGTCGTGGCCACCGCCCTGATCGTGGTGTTCGCCTACCTGTCGCCCGGACTGGCGCTGTGGCTGACCTTCATCCCGGCCATGGTGATCGCCTACGGCTGCCACCTGGCCACCACCAACCGCAGGCTCCCCGACCCCTCCCGGGTGCTGCCGATCTACCTCATCGGCCTGGCCTGGCAGTTTCTGCACTTCGGGGAGGAGTTCATGAACGGGTTCAACCGGCGCTGGCCGACCGAGGTCTTCGGCGCGCAGGCCATGTCACTCCCCCTGTTCGTCTGGATCAACATGATCTCCTACGCGGCCTTCGCCATGGGCGCGCTCGCGATCTACCGCGGCTGGCGCGTGCCGCTGCTCATCGCCTGGTTCTTCGCGATCATGGGCGCGATGGGCAACGCCATCGGCCACCCGATCTACGACCTGGTCGCGGGCGACCTCGCCTTTCCCGGCATCGTCACCTCACTCGGCTACTGGGTCATCGGCCCGATCCTCGTACACCGCCTCTGGACGGCCTCTCTCCCCCAGGTGACCGAGGCCCGTCCAGTAGCCGTCCCCGTCTGATCCGAACACTTTCGCTGGAAACCGAACGGAAGGAAATCGAGATGTCGACGTCACGCATCCCGGAGCGCGAGATCGCCGAGCGCCCCGAGGGTTACGGCGGGCCGAACCTGTCGCCGGTCGGCCTGGAGCTGGTGCCACACGAACTCGCGCAGGGCGTGTGGGCGCTCATGGCCAACCTCGCGCCCAAGGACAACAACGGCGTGGTCGCGGGGCGGGACGCGGCGCTGGTGATCGACGCCGGGATCACCCCGGACGTGTCGGTCAAGATCCAGGCCACCGCCGCAGGCTTCACCGACCAGCCGCTGCGCTACCTGGTCAACACGACGTACCACGGCGACCACACCTTCGGCAACGCCGCCTTCCCCGACCAGGTCGTGATCGTCTCGTCCAGGGTCAACAAGGCGAACATGACCGATCTGGCCTATGAGAAGCAGACCCGGTCAGCCAACATGTACGGCGACGCCGCGCTGCTGGACGAGGTCACCACCTGGCGCAGACCGAACCTGACGTTCGACTCCTACGCCGAGATCGACCTCGGAGGACGGATCGTCCAGCTTCACCACTTCGGTCCGGGCAACGGGCCGGGCGACACCGTCGTGTACGTCCCCGACGCCCGCACCGCCTGGACCGGCAACTTCCTCAGTCATGCGGGCATAGCCCCCATGCTGCTCCAGGGCGGACCTGAACCGTACCTGGGGTCGCTGCGCCGGATGCGCGAGGCCCTGCCCGAACTGGAGATCGTCGTTCCCGGGCACGGCCCGATGGGAGCCGGGCCGGCGGCGGTGGACGATCTCATCGGCTACCTCGAGCGGCTGCACGACGAGGTGCGGGCAGGCGTAGTGGCGGGCCGCAGCCTGGAGGAGACGTTCGCCGCCTGCACCGACCCGTGGGCCGAACGCCTCGACCCCGGGCTGTCGGCCGCCCTCGCCCGTTATCCGGTGCGGCAGGGGGCCGCCCAGCAGGGCATGCTCTTCCTCTGCCGCGACCTGCACCGGCTCAACATCCTGGCCACCTACCGCCTCTACGAGAACCAGGCGTCGCGAGTCTCCTGAGCACCGGCCGGGTAACGCATTGGCCCTCTGGTGAACATTCTACGTTCACCATCTATTTAACATCGGACGTTGGACGTAGGATGTCCCATCTGTAATCTTCTCCTGCCAGGAAGGACGAGGACATGCACGATGGTCATCCTCCGGAGAGCCGTACCGGGCGCCGCTCCCGGCGCCGCCGGGCGGGCGCCGTAGTGGTGCTTGCGGGCTTGCTCGTCAGCATGTTCGGCGCGCCGGCGAGCGCGGCGCCGGCGGAAACCTTCGAGGCCGGCGCGACCGCCGACGCCGCACCGTTCGTGGACGAGCAGGTGCTCTACAAGCAAGGTGACTTCGGATACGGCTGCTTCCGGATCCCCGCTGTGGTGCGGGCCACGAACGGCATGCTCCTGGCGTTCGCCGAGGGACGGGTGAAGGACTGCGGCGACGACGAGGACATCGACCTGGTGGTGCGCCGTTCCGCCGACGGCGGGCGGACCTGGGGGCCGCTGCAGGTGATCTCGGAGGGCAACGGCACGACCCACGGCAACCCGGTGCCGATCGTCGACGAGCGCACCGGGCGGGTCGTCCTGGTGAGCACCCACAACGGTGGTGAGCCGTGCCCGAACGGCTGTGACCGCGACCCCTGGGTGCAGTTCAGTGACGACCACGGGGCGACCTGGTCGGCCGCCAGGGAGATGACCGAGGGCAAGCGTCCAGAGTGGAACTTCTGGTACGCCACCGGCCCGATGCACGGCATCCAGCTCAAACTCGGCCCGCACGCCGGCCGGCTGGTCGTCGGGGCGAGCTTCGAAAGCTGGGACCGGGTCGGCAAGCACGTCTACGGCACGCACCTGCTCTACAGCGACGACAGCGGGGTGACCTGGAACATCGGCGCCGAGACGTCCCGCGACGACGGCACGGTCATAGCCCAGGAGGTCACCGTCATCGAGCTGACCGACGGGCGGATCTACGCCTCGGCCCGCGAGCGCGGCACCGACGAGGGCAGCCGGGCGTACGCGACCAGCAGCGACGCCGGCCAGACGTGGGACGCCCCGTTCCGCACCAAGCCGGCGCTGGCGACGACCGACATCCAGGCGTCGCTGCTACGGTTCAGCGACGGGCGCATCCTGTTCTCCTCGCCGATGCACCCGGGCGCCCGGGAAGCGATGGGGATCCGGTCGTCCTACGACGAGGGGCGCCGCTTCGAGACCTGGAACGAGGGCAAGGTCTTCTCCTGGGGGCCGTCGGCTTACTCGGACATGGTGCGGCTGGACGGCGACGAAGCGGCCCTGATGTACGAGGCCGGCAACATCACGCCGTACGAGCAGATCCGGTTCGCGCGGTTCAACGAGGCGTACCTGGACACGCCGAACGGCACCCCACCCGGCATCCCCGGTCCCCCGGCGCCCGGCCCGACGACGCCGGACCAGTCGCCGTACCGCAACAAGGCCTATGTCCGCGGTGGCGCGCAGACCACCGACGGGCGGTTCGGCACCGGGCTGGCCCTGGACCGGGTGGACGACCGGGTGGAGGTGGCGTTCAACGACTCCATCGACCTCGGCGCGAAGGACTTCACACTGACCTCCTGGATCCGGTACTCGGAGCAGACCGGTGCGCACACGATCCTCTGGTTCCACCGGGTGAACCGGGGCACCAACCCGCCGGCGCTGTGGCTGCGGGCCGAGCCGGCCAGCAACCGCATCCGGGCGGTCCTGTCCGTCGACCGGTTCAACGTGACCGTGCAGTCGCCGAGCGCGTACAACGACGGGCAGTGGCACTTCGTGGCGCTCCAGCGGGTACGCGGCGAGCTCCGGCTCCTGGTGGACGGCGTGCAGGTCTCGTCGGCGGCGGCGCCGGCCGGTTCGGTGACCCTCGGCAAGGAGTTCGGGCTGGAGGGAATCCACGTCGGACAGCGGTTGGACGGTGTGGACCGCTTCCGCGGGACGCTGGACGAAGTACGCGTCTACCGGCGCGCCGTCACCGACGCCGAGCTGGACCTGATCCGGCAGCGGAACCTCCCGATCGGCGGTCGGCTCGGGTTGCGGCTGCCTTTCGATCACGTCGGCTAAGGCGACACGAGCCGCTTGGCGATGACGCTCTCGGGTCTCGGGGGCGTCATCGCCTTGACGGTATCTGCTGCCTGCCCTGGATCACCGGGCGGCGAAGGACGTCCTACGTCCTGGATAGATCGGGGAATCTCGGGCCAGTGGCCTGAGCCGTACGGCGAGCCAGGCGCCGCCCCGAGTCGTACGGCCACCCGGACTCGGGCGCCGATGTCGGCCCGGTCGCCGAGGTGGGCCACGAACCGGCGCCGGCTGAGCCGAGGGCGGCGGATCACCGGATACTGGGCGGCCGACACCTGTGTCTTGGCATGCGGCGGGTTGTCCGGCACGAGCGGCACCGGGTCGGCGGCAGCCGCGACGCGGTCGTACGCGTCCTTGCCCGCGGTGCCGTGCGCGTACAGCCGTCAAGCCCCACGGTGACGAGCACGTCCAGCGCCGCCTCAAGGCGTGCCCGGTCGATCGATTCGTCGTCCCGGAACGAGCGGCAGGACCGTACCCCAGGTGCCGCCAAGCACCCCCGGCGTCAATGTCTTCACGACGCCCACCGTCCGGATGGTTGGCATAGAACATCCTATGTCCCAGGCCTGTACGCGAACGCGTCATGGCCGTCCGACGGGCAATCTGTGTCGTCGGCGTAAACTTTCTTGCCCCCGCTGGCCTTCCGGGACGAAGAGGTGGGATGTTTGGCGTAAGGTCTTCGACGAGCTTGGAGCTGGCATGCCTACACGTGACGGCGCGTCGCTTCAGGAGCGCATCGTCGCCCTGATCCACGAGCGCGGACTGGCCGCCGGGTCACCGATGCCGACCGAAGTGCAACTGATGGAGCTACTCAAAACGAGCCGCAACAGCGTCCGCGAGGCCGTGCGGGCCCTGCAGGCGTTGGGCATCGTCGAGATCCGGCACGGTCATGGGACGTTCGTCGGGCATGCCTCGCTCGACGCGCTGACCCCGTCGTTCGCCTTCCGGGTGCGTTCGGGGCCGGGCGGGATCCGCGCGCTGAACGATCTGGTCGAGGTCCGCGAGCTGCTCGAGACCGGGCTGATCGGCCAGGTGGCTCAGGGCACCAGCGCCCCCCGGCTCGCCGCGTTGGAGGCCCTGGCCAACGGCATGGATCGGGACCGGGAAGCCGATCGGGCCTTCCACGCGCTGCTGTACGACTCGTGCGGCAACGAACTGGTCCTGCAGCTGATCGGCCTGTTCTGGGACGTCTACCACGAGGTTGAGCCGACGCTCGGCCCGCCGGAGGAGCGGACCGCCGAGATCGCCGGCAACCACCGCCGGATCGTGGCGGCGCTGCGCGCTCGGGACCCCGAGGCCGCCCGGGAGGCGATGCGGCTGCACTTCCGCGACGTCAAGGCGCGCATCGCACGGGCGGAGGCCCGGCCGGAACCCGCGCCGACCTGACCTCGGTCACACCAGACCGACGGCAGCGAGGTGGCCTGCCCGGGTCCGCCCATAATCCGTGGTCCCATCGTTTCGTTCAGGCGGGCGCGATCCGCATGCATGTGGCCGAGGCCGGCTCCGGGCCGCTGGCGGATCACCGGATAGGCGACAGCTGCTCGACACTGTGGCGGTGATTCGCCACGGAGAGACCACCGAGCCACAATGAGGCGCATGGTCCCCAGCGAGCCCCACGGGCTCTCGCCTCGCGAGATCGAGGTGCTGGCCGGAGTGGCCGAGCAGCTGACCAACGCGCAGATCTCCCGCCGGCTGCAGGTCTCGGTCCGTACCGTGGAAAGTCACGTCTCCTCGCTGCTGCGCAAGTACGGCGTGGCCAACAGGACGGCCCTGGCGGCCATCAACCGGCACCAACCGTCGTCCTCGGTCAAGCCGGGGAACATCGCGCAGATCCCGGTCAGCCACGCCTCCTTCGTCGGACGCCGTCAGGAACGCCAGGAAACGCTGGCGGCGCTCGCACGCACCGCGCCCGTCTGCCTGGTGGGGCCCGGCGGCGTCGGCAAGACCCGGCTGGGGGCGGCGCCTTCGCCTCCTTCTCCAGCCGCTGGTACGAGTCTTACGCCCGCGCCGCCGGCGCCGAGCTGGCCGTCGTCGCGGGCCTGCCCGGGGCCGCCGAACGAGTCGCCGCCGCCTTGCCGTACGCGGAGCAGAGCACGTGGGCCGCCGCGGGCCTGGCCCGTACCCGCGGCATCCTGCACGACGACCCTGACGCGCTGGCGGAGGCGGCCGAGCTGTGGACGTCGATCGACGCCCGCTTCGAGCGCGCCTGCACGCTGCGCCTGCTGGCCGGCCGGGAGCAGGTTGGCGCCTCGTCGCCTGCGCGCCGTTGATCGGCGTCACGGGTTCCATGGCCGTCACGTAGGCCGAGAAAAAGGGGTCACCTATTTGGAGGCGAGCTGGTAGTGCGACACCACGACCAGGCCGTCGAGCACGTGTGAGTCGACGAGCCGCAGCTTGTGGCGCTGCTCCGGCGCGGCGAACAGTCGCCGGCCACCGCCGAGCACCACCGGGTGCACGGCGATGTGGTACTCGTCGATGAGCCCCAGCTCGGTCAGCGATGCCGACAGCGCGGCGCCGCCGGTGAGGAGCAGGTCCCCACCCTCGGGCCGCGCCTTGAGGGCGGAGACCTCCTCGGCCAGGTTGTCCTTGATGACGCGGCTGGTCCACTCGTCGCCCGCGTACGTGCGGGAGAACACAATTTTCGGCGTGGCCCGCCAGAACGGCGCGAAAGCGGCGACGTGTGGGTCGTCCGACATCGACTCGGCGTTCGGCCAGAATCCCACCATCATCTGCCACACCGGACGTCCGAACAGCAGAGTGTCGACCCCCTTGTCCAGGCCTTCGGAGTACGCGGACACCTCCGGGCCCATCACCGGCCAGTCGAACTCCCCGTCGGGCCCGTCAATGAACCCGTCCACCGACGAATGCACCCAGTAAATGATCTTTCCCATGAGTTACCCCTCTTGTCTGTGCGGTCATAGGTAGGTCGGAGCCGGCCGCTCTTTGTTGACGGGCGGCAGTGTTGTCGCCGCCTGCTACTTTGACCTCCCGCGACGGGCCGGGACATCCGTGTGACCCCCCTGACCGCCACGGAAGAGGCACGGACTCGCCACGCAAAGACCACGGAGCCAGGCCGATGGGTTGGGAGGGTGAGACGTGCCCCCCGGCTCGCGAACCAGGATGGGACGGCATTTCCCGTACTTCCCCCAGGAGCACTACTGCGACCGCCCAGCGGCGCCGCCCGAAGGGCGGCGGATCAACATCGTCGCCGGGCTGGCCGGTGCGGAGGCGATCCTGACGGGGGCGGCGGGCGTGCGATTCCGGCTCGACGGCAGCCTGGTCGTCGCGCCGCCGGCGCTGCCGGACGGGGGGCTGGAGCGGGGCTGACGTACCGGGGGCGGACGGTCGACGTCTCGACCGCCTCGGGCACCGTCACCGTGGACAGCCGCCCCCGCAGGGCGGGCGAGGTGATCACGTGACGCCGGAGGTCGCGGGCTGCCGGTCATGGTGTGGGTGCCGGGAGGTGGCAACTCCACTGGCAACCCCGTCGTACCGGAAGACGATCTCGGAGGAGCAGCGGGCCGACGCGGAGCAGGCCTTACCCAGCGCGCCCGCCACCGCCGCGTGTGAGGAGGACGTCGCCGGGAAATCCCCATGCTCCCGCAACTTTGTCATCAGAATTGAGCAATGCGGGCCAATGCCTCAGATGTGGGCACTTACCGTTGAGACGTGACTGGGCCTGAAGGTGCGGTACGGATGTCGGTGCAGGCCGGAGCGGAGTAGATCGTGCCCGGTCACGCTGGCTGCGGGTATGCGTCCGAGTTGGACGAGGTGCTGACCCAAGCCGCTCGTAGCACCGGAGCACACATCGGCGCGATTTACCTCCTAGCCGACGAGGGGGACCTCCTGCTGATGGACACGGAGATCGGGCTTCCGGCCCAGATCGTCAAGCCGTGGACCAGGGTCAGGGTGAACGCCGGCGTTCCGGTGGCCGCTGCCGTCCGCCAGCGCCAGCTGATATGGGTACAGAGTCATCAGGAGCTGGCCTGCCGCTTTCCTGGGACGGCGCTCGCTTTGCCGTACCCATTCGCCGCCGCTGCCGCTCCCCTTCAAACCGGATCCCGCGTATGGGGCTCGTGGGTGCTGCTGTGGCCGGCATCGCACGCGCACGAGCTCTCCCCCTATGAGCTGGACGTCATCAACCTCGCCTGCCACGAGCTGAGCGGCCTGCTGCAGCAGGCAGCCGACAGCGGACAGCCGCTGCGAGCCGCAGGTGAGCCGCGCGTCCTGACCCTGGCACAGACTCAGGTGCCGGATCCGCAGCATGCCTCTGCCGCATTCGGCTACGTCAACCGGCTCCGCGAAGGCTGCGTCGCGCTGGACCTGGAAGGCCTCATCACTTTTGTCAGCACCACGGCAGCCGACCTTCTCGGCACCAACGTGGCCGACTTGCAGGGAAAGCCGCTGTGGGAAGCGGCGGCATGGCTGCGGGACCCGGTATTCGAAGATCGCTGCCGAGCTGCGGTGGTCGGCCAGCAGATCACGTCCTGCAGAGCCCGACGCCCTGATGGCCGCACCTTGCAATTCCAGCTGTATCCGGACCCGTCCGGCATCAGCCTACGCATCACGCCTGTCTTGATGGACCATGCCACACAACAACAACCCACCCACGAGCCTGCCTCCGGCTTCGGTGGGCTGCCGCGAGCAGACGCCTTCTACAACTTTCTTCATATGGCGGCGGCTCTGACCCGGGCGCTCAACGTGCGGGAGGTCATCGATCTGGCCGCCGACCACGTCATGCCCGTCTTCAAGGCCCAAGCCATGGCGATACTGGTAGCCGAGGGCGGCAGGATGAGGATCATCGGCTCGCACGGCTACGACCCCGAAGTCCTTGCTCCGTTCGATGGACTGCCCCTGACCTCGCCCACTCCCGCCGAGCACGTCCTGCGAACCGGCGAGCCCATGTTCTTCGCCAACTGGAGCGAACTACGCCAGATGTATCCGGCAGCCGTGCATTATGACCAGACGGCAGCCTGGGCGTTCCTGCCGCTGGCGGTCTCTGATGACATTGTCGGCACCTGTGTGCTCGCCTTCGATCAGCCCCACCCGTTCACCACCCAGGAGTGTGCCACCCTCACCACTCTGGCCGGGTTGATGGCCCAAGCCCTTGACCGCGCCCGTCTCTATGACGCCAAGGAACGCCTCGCCCATAGCCTTCAGACCACTCTGCTCCCTCACCGCCTGCCCGAGATCCCAGGCTTGGAGGTGGTCGCCCGCTATCTGCCCGCCACCCGCGGCGTAGACATCGGCGGCGACTTCTACGACCTGATCCGCTTGAACGCCACCTCGGCCGCAGCGGTCATCGGGGATGTCCAAGGGCACAACATGACAGCCGCCGCGCTCATGGGACAAGTGCGTACCGCCATCCACGCCCATGCGGCGGCCGGCGCCAGCCCGGGCGACGTGCTCAAGCACACCAACCGCCTTCTCATCGACCTGGACACTGATCTGTTCACCAGTTGCCTGCTCATCCATCTCGACCTGCAACTACGCACCCTCTGCGCGGCCAGTGCGGGACACCCTCCGCCGCTGCTGCGCCCGCCGAACATGCCCGCCGAGATCATCGAGGTCCCGGCCGGTCTCCTGCTCGGCATCGACCCCGATGCTCAATACCCCACCCTCCAAACCCCGTTCCCACCCGGCGCCGTCCTGGCCCTCTACACCGATGGCCTCGTCGAAACCCCCGGCACCGACCTGGACCACGCCATCACCAACCTCGCCGGCCACTTGACCCACGCCTCCTACGAACACCTCCAGCAACTCAGCGGCACGCTTCTCGACCACGCCCCACATACCAGCCAGCGCGCCGACGACATCGCGCTACTTCTTTTGGAACACCGCACGAATCCAGGCTGACCACTGCCGCCTCGCGCTCAGATCGGCTGGGTACTGCGCCATCTGGCCTCTCCGTACCGTGGCACAGGTCGTTCGCCCCAGCCCCGAGACGAAAGGGGTTTCCGGGGGTTGTGATCCGCCGTGGGCCGGATTCTCAGCAGGGAATACGTTGTGCCGACGCCCGCCACAGTCTTGAGGCGTTGGAGGACTCCGCGGTCCTGCTGACCGTTGCCAAGCCGCTCTGATCCAATGGTGGCGCGGCCATCTGGCAGGCCGGGCGCAACGCCCTCGCACCGGTGCCGCGGCGTCGTGCGGGCTGAGGCGGACCGGCTCAACCGTGGCCGCCACGCCCAGGTCATGTCCCGGTCATCATAGGAGGCACCACCTCGTCTGCGTGATCATGGGGCTCGCGCCGATGAACGGCTGCGGCCGGGTGGCCGATGCCCGTCCGGGGCGGAGGGACCTAGTTCTGGGGCCCGCGCAGGGGGCCCTTGAAAGTTCAGCGTCTTCTGTGTGCCGCCCCAGGGAGTCGAACCCTGAACCTCCGCCTCCTGAAGGCGGCGCCTCTGCCAGTTGGGCCAGAGCGGCTCGTTAGCCCCGGGCTCGGCTGGCGTGGGCCGTGCCCGGGGCTGGGGCTGTATCCGGCCGGGGGGCGCCATTCCCGTCGGCCAGACCGAGGCCCGCGGCCCCGTGTTCCCTGGGCCGTCGTCCGTGAGATGAAAAAAGCCGCCTCGGCAGGTTTCCGGGCGGCGTCGTCTCATTACGAGGGATCACCCGGAATCCAGTCCGAGGAACTCAGGAAGCAGTTCGAGGGACTTCGCGTAGGTCACTGCACTGCCTTCCTGTCGTGGTGGACGTGCTCCACGTTAGCCGGATGATCGCGGCGAATGCCACGTGTTTTCCGCGGGGGATAAAAAGCATCTGGCCGGGTTCTACCTGATCGAGTGCGAGAGCATGGAGCGGGCGGTGGAGCTCTAAGGGAACGACCGGCGGGGGCCGCTGCGGGCTGGGAGGATGCCGAAGGTGACCAAGGAATCTCCGGTGGCGCGGCGCCGGGTGCTGCTCGGCTCGCTGGCCGGGGCCGCGGTGGTGGCCGTGCTGGCGATCGCCGCGCTGAACCAGGGCGAACCCCCCAAGAACACCTCTCAACAAGCCGCCGCGACCGCGATCGTGGCCGACCCCACTCCGGCGACTCCGGCAGGCTCCCCCACGACCGGCCCGGCCGGCTCGCCTACGCCGACGAGTTCGGTGAAGGTCTGGGAGGGGCCGCCCGCGCCGCCCGTCGACGCGAACCTGTCGAGGGGCTCGGCGCAGGCGCCGGTCACCATCGTCGAGTTCGGCGACTTCAAGTGTCCCAACTGCCGCCGCTTCGCCCAGCGGATAGAGCCCGAGCTGAAGCGCCGCTACCTCGACACCGGCATCGTGCGGATGTTCTGGCGCGACTACCCGATCAGGGGCCGCGACTCGGTACGGGCCGCCGTGGCAGCCCGCGCCGCGTCCCGGCAGGGCCGGTTCTGGGACTTCCACGACGCCCTCTACACCAGCGGGCAGCCACGCCTCACCGACGCGAACCTGCGCGCCGTGGCCGCCCGGATCGGGCTCGACCTGGGCCAGTTCGACGCCGACCGTCGCGACGCGTCCGTACGGCGGCTCGTGGACGGCGACCTCGAGTTCGCGCTGGAACTCGGCCTGTCCGGCACCCCGGCGTTCCTGATCAACGGTGAGCTGCTGTTCGGCGCCCAGCCGGTGGCCGCGTTCGAGAAGGCGATCGAGAAGGCCCGCCACGCCGGATGAGCGGCATCGGCTATGCCGCCGCGTTCCTGGGCGGCCTGTTCTCGCTGGTCAGCCCGTGCGGGGCGCTGCTGGTTCCGGCGTTCTTCGCCTACGCCTTCCCGGGCCGCCGCCGGCTGCTCGGGCGGACGCTGCTGTTCTATGTGGGGCTGTGCGCGGTGCTGGTGCCCCTGGGGATGGGGTCGGCGCAGGTCAGCCACCTGTTCTACGGCCGGCAGGAGCTGCTGGTCACGGTCGCGGGCTGGGCGCTGATCGGACTGGGCGTGCTGCAGGTGGCCGGTCAGGGCTGGACGATCGGGCCGCTGGAGCGACCGAAGGGACATGTTCGAGGGGATTCGGCGGGGGCCGTACTGGTTCTGGGGGCGGTGTCCGGGCTGGCGGGGTTCTGTGCGGGGCCGGTGCTCGGCGCGGTGCTCACGGTCGCGGCGGCCTCCGGTGACGGCCTGCGCGGGGCGGTGCTGCTGGCCGTCTACGCGGCGGGCATGGCGGCCCCGCTGCTGCTGCTCGCGGGCCTGTGGCAGCGCTACGACCTGGGCGGCCGGCGTTGGCTGCGCGGTCGCGGGTTACGGCTGGGACGGCTGCGGCTGCACACCACTTCGCTGCTGTCCGGGCTGGTCTTCGGCGGGCTCGGGGTGCTGTTCCTGCTCTCCGACGGCACGCGCGGGCTGGCTCTGCCGATCCCCGACTCCTGGGAAGCCCAGTTGGAGGAGCTCGCGGCATCCGTCCAGGACGTGCTGCCCGACCTGCTCGTCGTCGGAATCGTCGCCCTGGCGGTGGCCGCCGTCACCGCGTGGCGCCTCAGACGCCATTGACTGACCGGCCCCTCAAAGCGGCGCGCGCTGCCGGGCGCGGAAGCCGGCCGCCTTGGCGCGGTTGCCGCACTCGTGCATGTCGCACCAGCGCCGCGACGACCCGCGCGAGGCGTCGACGTACAGGCGGGTGCACACCTCTCCCCCGCATTCCTTGATCTGTACGGCCCGCGGCCCGCCGAGCAGCTGGACCGCCTCCCTGGCCACCGTCGAGAGGGCGGCGTCGAGATCCCCGTCACGCTCGACCCGCCCGGCGCCGTTCAACCGCACGGACGCGGGCGGCCCGGCGGCGACCCGGTTGACCAACCGGCGATCCTCCTCCGACGGCAAGGCCGCCGCGGCCAGCCGGTAGATGGCCTCCCGCAACATCTTCCCCGCCGTGAGTTCGGCGTCGCCGACTGCGGGCGGCACGTCGAGGATGCCTGCCTCGACCGTCCACCGCGCCAGCTCCGCCGGATCGCGCAGCAGGTCGGTCCGGTCGGACCGGCGGTGTTGTACGGTGCCCGCCAGATCGAGGCCCAGATTGCCACTGATGAAGGTGAAACCCGTCACACTGCCATAGTAACCACGTTGACAGGTTATGCGAAGCACGGAACAGTTAAATAACCACTTTAAGAGGTTATGGAGGCTGCGCCGTGGCGATCAGCGTGATGGAGACCAGGAACAAGACGTCGTCGGCGGTGATGCCGCCTCTGTTCGTGGTGATGTGGAGCAGTGCCTTCATCGCGGGGGTGATCGGCGTCGGGTCGGCGCCGCCGCTGTTGCTGACGTTCGCCAGGTTCGCGCTGGCGGGGCTGTTGCTGGGCGGGTTCGCACTGGCCGTACGGGCGCCGTGGCCGCGTGGGCGGGAGCTGGCGCACGTGGCAGGATCCGGGATCCTGGTTCAGGCGGTGCAGTTCGGCGCGTTCTACTCGGCGATCGGCCTGCACGTGCCCGCCGCGGTGGTGGCGCTGGTGCAGGGCCTGAACCCGGTGCTGATCGCGCTGGTGGCGGGGCGGCTGCTGGGCGAGCGGGTGAGCCGGCGCCAGTGGCTGGGCTTCGGGCTCGGCGCGGCCGGAGTGGGGCTGGCGGTGGCGGATCGGTTGAGCTTCTCACCGGCCGGGGTGGCGTTCTGTGTGGTCGGGCTGCTGGCGTTGAGCTTGGGGACGGTCTACCAGAAGCGGTTCGCCGGGGACATGGACGTGCGGACGGGCACCGCGACGCAGTTCCTCGTCAGCGCGCCGCTGGTGGGGCTGGCCTCGCTGGTGTTCGAGACGCCGCGGGTGACGGACTGGGGCGCGTTCTCCGGCGCCGTGGGCTGGCTGGTGCTGGTCAATTCGATCGGCGCGTTCCTGCTGCTCAACACCATGCTGAAGAACGCGCCCGCAAGCCGGGTGAGCACGATGTTCTTCCTCACCCCGTCGGTCACCGCGGTGATGGCGTGGCTGTTCGTCGGGCAGTCGCTGCACCCGCTGGCCGTCGCGGGCCTGGTGGTCGGCGGCGCCGGAGTGCTGCTGGCGAACCGGCGCTGAGGCCCGCTCGACGCCTCAGAACGGCTTGGCGCCGGTCCACGGCACCCCGGCGCGGGTCTCCGGCGTGTCGATACGGAAGCGGGGCAGGGCCTCAGGGAAGTTCTCTCTCACGTACGTCACGAGATGTTCGCGTACGTCGCACTTGAGGTCCCAGGCGGAGGGCGAGTCGGCGGCGCTCATCAGCGCCCGCAGCTCGACCAGCCCGTTCGGCAGCACGTCGGTGACCTGGAGCGTCCAGTCCTTCTGGTCCCACAAGGGGTTTTCCTGGATGTAGCGGTAGAGCTCCTCGCGCAGCTTGTCGACCGGCACCGACCAGTCGACGCGCAGGAACACCACGGCGAGGACCCGGCTGCCGTGCCTGGTCCAGTTCTCGAACGGGTTCTGGGTGAAGTAGGAGACGGGCAGGACCATGCGGCGCTCGTCCCACAGGCGCACCACGACATAGGTGAGCGTGAGCTCCTCGATCCTGCCCCACTCCTCGTTGACCACGACCACGTCGTCGAGGCGGAGCGCGTCGCTGAAGGCGAGTTGGAGCCCGGCCAGCATGTTGCCGATGGTCGGCTGGGCGGCGATACCGACGATGGCGCCCGCGATGCCCGCCGAGGCGAGCAGTCCGGCGCCCAGCGCCCGGACCTGCGGAAAGGAGAAGAGCATGGCGCCGACCGCCAGCACGAAGATGGTCACCGCGGCGACACGGCGGACCAGCCCGATCTGGGTCATGATCCGCCGTGCCCGGCGGTTGCGCTCGCCTTGGACGAGGACCAGCCGGTCCAGGATGACGTCGGTGAGGGCGTAGTTGGCCTGGATGATCAGCCAGGTGACGCAGGCGATGGTGACCAGGCCGAGCACCCGGTCGATCGTGCCGCCGAGCTCGCGCAGGCGCACGGTCTCGCCGAGCATCCCCGGCGAGAACACCAGGTTGGCCGCCACCACGACCCCCACCGCGTACGCCGGCCAGGTGCAGTGCTCCACCAGGTGCCGGGCGAGCCGCCATTTCCGGCCCGCCCTGACCAGCAGCCGCCTGACCACCTCCACCACGAGAATGGCGCCCGCCATCGAAATAGCGAGAATGAGCCAGTCGGTCGGCGACTGCACGTTCATACCCCCAATGTCTTAAAAAGCCTCATCAAAGGTCACATTGCCCTCAACAGCCACTTGGTATGCGGACACCCGCCGTTCGAAGAAATTGGCCAGCTCCTGTACGTCCTGCAGTTCCATGAAACCGAACGGGTTGGCCGTGCCGTACCTCTGGGGCAGCCCGAGCCGGGCCAGCCGCTGGTCGGCGACGTATTGGAGGTATTCGCGCATCTGCTCGACGCTCATGCCGGGCATGCCGTCGCCGCACAGGTCGCGGGCGAAGGCCAGTTCGGCGGCGACCGCCTCTTCTATCATGCGGATGACCTGCTCCCCCAGCTTGTCATCGAACAGCTCGGGCTCCTCGGCCCGCACGGTGTCGACCACGCTGAAGGCGAACTCCATGTGCATGGACTCGTCGCGGAAGACCCAGTTGGTGCCGGTGGCCAGCCCGCCGAGCAGGCCTCGCGAGCGGAACCAGTATACGTAGGCGAACGCGCCGTAAAAGAAGAGCCCCTCGATGCAGGCGGCGAAGCAGATCAGGTTGAGCAGGAACTGCCGCCGCTCGTCCGCGGTCTCCAGCCGCCGGAGCCCGTTGATCGAGTCGATCCACTGGAAGCAGAACTCCGCCTTGTCCCTGATGGACGGGATGTGCTCGACGGCGCCGAACGCCTTGACCCGCTCCTCCGGGTCGGGCAGGTACGTGTCGAGCAGCGTCAGGTAGAACTGCACGTGCACGGCCTCCTCGAACAGCTGCCTGCTGAGGTACAGCCGGGCTTCGGGGGCGTTGACGTGCTGGTAGAGGTTGAGCACGAGGTTGTTGGCCACGATGGAGTCGCCGGTGGCGAAGAAGGCGACCAGCCGGTGGATCAGGTGGCGCTCCTGCGGCGTCATCTTGGCCAGGTCGGCGAGGTCGGAGTGCAGGTCCACCTCCTCGACGGTCCAGGTGTTGCGGATGGCGGCGCGGTAGCGCTCATAGAAGTCCGGGTAGCGCATGGGCCGCAGGGTCAGGTCCATGCCGGGGTCGAGCAGCATTGCGGAGGTCTCCGTTCGAGGGGGCTACTGGCAGGCTTCGCAGGTTTCCGGGTTCTCCAAGGAGCAGGCGACGGCGTCGGCGTTGACCGCGACCGTCGTCTGGGCGATCCGGGTGGCCGGGCGCGAGCGCAGGTAGTAGGTGGTCTTCAGGCCCTGCTTCCAGGCATAGGCGTACATCGAGGACAGCTTCCCGATCGTCGGGCTGGCCATGAACAGGTTGAGCGACTGCGACTGGTCGATGTACGGCTGCCGGGCCGCGGCCAGGTCGATGAGCGCCTTCTGCGGCAGCTCCCAGGCCGTGCGGTACAGAACCTTGAGGTCGTCGGGGATTCCGGGGATGTCCTGGATCGAGCCGTCCGCCCGCTTGAGGTCGTCGCGCATCCGCTGCGTCCACAGCCCACGGGCCTGCAGATCGGCCACCAGATAGCGGTTGACCTGGAGGAACTCACCCGACAGCGTCTCGCGCTTGAACACGTTGGACACCTGCGGCTCGATGCACTCGTAGCAACCGGCGATGGAGGCGATCGTCGCGGTCGGCGCGATGGCGACCATCAGCGAGTTGCGCAGCCCGGTCGTGGCGATCTTCGCGCGCAGCGCGTCCCAGCGCGGCGACCCGGCGGCGGCGTAGTGGTCGGGGTGCAGGACGCCGCCCGCCGCCCTGGTGTCGGCGTACGACGGGTGCCGGCCGCGCTCGACGGCCAGGTCGGCGGAGGTGTCGTAGGCGGCCAGGGCGATCTCCTCGGCGACGCGCGTGGACAGACCCAGCGCCTCGGGCGAGTCGAACGGCAGCCTGAGCGCGAAGAACACGTCGGCCAGGCCCATCACGCCGAGCCCGATCGGCCGCCAGCGCTTGTTGGCCGCCTCGGCCTCGGGCGTCGGGTAGAAGCCCAGGTCGATGGTCCGGTCCAGGAAGCGCACGGCCGTACGGACGGTCTGGCGCAGCCGGTCCCAGTCGACGCCGCCGTCGACCAGGTGGGCGGCGAGGTTGATCGAGCCCAGGTTGCAGACCGCCGTCTCGCCGTCGCTGGTGACCTCGAGGATCTCGGTGCACAGGTTGGACAGGTGGATGACGTTCTCGGGCCTGGCCGTCTGGTTGGAGGTGCGGTTGGCGGCGTCCTTGAACGTCATCCAGCCGTTGCCGGTCTGGGCGAGGGTACGCATCATCCGCCCGTACAGGGTCCGGGCGGGCAACTGCCGGGTGTAGCGGCCCTCGGCCTCGTAGGCGCGGTAGGCGCGGGTGAACGCCTCGCCGTACAGGTCGGTGAGGTCGGGGACCTCCTTGGGGTCGAACAGCGACCAGACCTCGTCGGCCTCCACCCGGCGCATGAACTCGTCCGGCACCCAGTTGGCCAGGTTCAGGTTGTGCGTACGTCGGGCGTCCTCGCCCGTGTTGTCGCGGAGCTCCAGGAACTCCTCGACATCGGCGTGCCAGGTCTCCAGGTAGACGCAGGCCGCACCCTTGCGACGGCCGCCCTGGTTGACCGCGGCGACGGAGGAGTCGAGCGTGCGCAGCCAGGGCACGATGCCGTTGGAATGCCCGTTGGTCCCCCTGATGAGGGATCCGCGCGAGCGCACCCGGGTCCAGGCGATGCCGATGCCTCCGGCGTACTTCGACAACCTGGCCACCTGCCCGTAGCGGTCGTAGATCGACTCCAGCTCGTCGCGCGGCGAGTCGAGCAGGAAGCACGACGACAGCTGCGGCCGGCGCGAACCCGAGTTGAACAGCGTCGGCGAGCTCGGCAGGTACGACAGCGTGGACATGAGGGCGTAGAGCTCGGCGGCCTCGGCGACCGTCTCCGACAGCCCGCAGGCCACGCGCAGCAGGAAGTGCTGGGGCCGTTCGAGCACCGCCCGCGACTCCGGGTGACGCAGCAGGTAGCGGTCGTAGACCGTACGCAGGCCGAAGTACTCGAAGCGCTCGTCCGCCTCGCCGGAGACGAGCGCGTCGAGCTCGGCGGCGTTGGCGCCGACGAACGCGGCGAGCGAGTCCTGGATCAGCCCTGCGGCGTGGGTGGCGGCGATGGACTCGGAGAAGGTCCGCACGCCGTGCCCGGCCGCCTCGTCGGCGATCTCCTCGGCCAGGAGCCGGGCGGCGACCCGGGAGTTCGCCGGGTCGGTGATCACCCGGGCGGCGGCCTCCTCGATGGCCAGCCGCCGGTCGGCGGTGGCCGACCGCGGATCGACAATGGTCTGCGTCACGTGCTCTCTCCTCGCGAGCTCATCCTCGTGAGGGCGCGCGAGAGCACGGCGGCGCTGGAGTTCTCGGCCGCGACGCCCCCGGCCCTCCCTCGAGGCCCTGGACACTTCGATGGGCGGAGCCGGGTGGCTCCCCCAACGTCACCGGCAGGTCTTCGGGCTCGCGGGCGTGGTCCTGCCCACTACTGGGCCGGCTTCCTACTGGCCGTCGCTTCCCGGATCTCTCCAGTGCTCGTGACGGCGGTCGTTCCCGCTCACCGCTGCGGGGCAGCCCCGGAATCGCACCAGGTTCCCTTTTGCTCCGCCCCGAGGGGCGAACCAGCGACGACCAGGATCCTACATCTAGTGGCCCTTCTCGCAACTACCCCAGCATGTTGTGTCAGCCGTGTCGAGCATGCCGAGATCGCGGAGCACGGCCCTGGTCCTGCCGATCTCCGAGGCGAGCCACTGTTCGAAGTCGTCGCCGCTGAGCGGGATCGAGGTCCAGCCCTCCGTGCGGCAGGCCGCCCGCCAGGTGGCGGACTCCGTGACCTCGTCGCAGAGCCGGATGGCGAAGTCCTTCCTGTCCTCGGTCATCCCCTCGGGCCCGACCGCCGCGCACCAGTCGGCGAAGTCGAGCCGCACCCCGCACTCCAGCAGGCTCGGCGCCTCGACACCGTCCACCCGGCGCGCGCTGGAGACGGCGAGCACCCGGACCCAGCCCTTGTCGATGGCCTTGCGCCAGTCCGCGAGCGTGCCGGTCGCCGCCGCGGCCTTGCCGCCGAGAAGCGCCGACGTGGCCTCCGCGCTGCCGGGGAAGCCGGTGTAGTCGACCTGCCGGGTGTCGGCGCCGAGCCCCTTGGCGATCAGCCCGAACAGCAGGTGGTCGGGCTCGCCCTGCGGCCCGCCCGTCAGCGGCGTACGGTCGGGGTGGGCGAGCAGGTGCGCGCCGAACTGGTCGAAGGTGGCGAACTTGGAGTTGGCGGGCACCACCACGACCTCGATCTGGCCGGTGAGCCTGGCCAGCGGCGTGGCGGTGTCGAGCAGGGACAGCCCGTTGTTGAGCTCGGTCGCGGCCAGCGCGGGCAGCCCTGTGACGGTGATCCTGGTGGCGGGCGGGGTGCCGGAGACCGGGAAACCCTCCCCGCGGGCGGCCTCGACGAGGGCCCGGGCGACGCGGGCCCAGCGTCCGCCACCGGGAACGATCGCGAACCGGCCCAGCATGCGGGCCGCGCTGACGGCGCTGCTTCCGAGGTTGCTCTCCGTGCCACACCCTGTCGCGCAGGCCATCATCCCAAGGCCGAGCGCGAAGAACCCCCGTCGGCGCATGGCGGTCCCTCCCCTCGCACCCCAGCAACTACCCCACGTCACCGACACTTAACCCATCGTCACACATCGGGCACTCACTACCGGAGATCACGAAAAGTCACGAAAAGCTCGGGAGCGCTTCTAGGAGTGCTTCTGGCCGACGCCGACGAGCAGGTACGAGGGCAGCGAGGGCTCGCTGACCAGCCTGGGCCGGTCGGGACGCCAGTCGGGGGCGTGCACCAGGCCCGGCTCGACCAGTTCGAAGTCCCCGAAGAACGCCCGGATCTCCCTTGGGGTCCGGTCGGTGCCGGCCCCGGCCGACGTGGGCCGGTAGAGCGCCGCCGTGCCCTCGTCGAAACGCCCGCGCGAGGTCGCGTGGGTGAGCACCAGATGGCTGCCGGGCGCCACCGCCTCGCGCAGCCTGGTCACCATCTTGCCCGGGTCGCGGGCGTCCGGGAGGAAGTGCAGGATCGAGACCAGCAGCACGCCCACCGGCTCGTTCAGGTCGAGGAAGCGGGCGGCCTGAGCCAGCACCTCGTCGGGGTCGAGCAGGTCGGCCTGGACGAAGACGGCCCGGCCCGCCTGCTCCAGCAGCGCCCTGGCGTGCGTGGCGACGACCGGGTCACGGTCGACGTAGACGACTTTCGCCTCCGGCGCTACCTCGTGCACGTTGCCCTGGGTGGGCAGCCCGCTGCCCAGGTCGAGGAACTGGCGGATGCCCGTGTCCACCAGGTAGCGGACCGCGCGCTGGAGGAAGGCCCGATTGGCACGCGCGAGGGGTACGGCTTGCGGGATCAGCGCCGCAAGCCGGTCGATCGCCTCACGGTCGATGGCGTAATTGTCTGTGCCACCGAGCATGTAATCGTACATTCGTGCGAGATTTGGCGTGTGAGCATGGAACTCAGGCACAGTTTCGATCTTAAGTCCTGCCGGTCCACTTATCACGGGCTATGTGCCTATTGTTGCCGCCGTGTCGTAGCAGTTACTCGACTGTGACGCTCTTAGCCAAATTGCGTGGCTTATCCACATCACGGCCGAGGGCCACAGCGGCGTGATACGCCAGCAGTTGCAGCGGGATCGTGAGCAGGATCGGGTCGAGCTCGATCTCGTTCTTCGGCACCACGATGACGTCGTCGGCCAGCTTGGCGTCGGGTTCGCGGTGGCCCACCATGAGCACCTTGCCGCCGCGGGCGCGAATCTCGCCGAGCGTGGTGAGGTTCTTGTCGAGCAGTTCGTCGTCGGGGACGATCGCCACCGTCGGCATCTCCGGCCCGATGAGGGCGAGCGGCCCGTGCTTGAGCTCGCTGGCGGGATAGGCCTCGGCGTGCACGTACGAGATCTCCTTGAGTTTCTGCGCGCCTTCGCGGGCCACGGGATAACCGCGGACCCGGCCGACGAACATCATGCTCGGATAGTTCGCGTACTTCTGCGCGAGCTCGGCGATCTTGTCGCTCTGCGCCAGGATCTCCTCGATCTGGCCGGGCAGCCTGCGCAGGCCCTCGCAGACGCGGCGGCCGTCGGCGGGCGAGAGGTCGTGCACCCGGCCGAAGTGCAGCGCGAGCAGTGCGAACGCCAGTGACGTCGAGGTGAACGCCTTGGTCGAGGCGACCGAGACCTCGGGCCCGGCGTGCAGGTAGACGCCGCCGTCGACCTCGCGGGCGATGGCGCTGCCGACGGCGTTGACGATGCCGATGACCCGGCCGCCCTTGCGCTTGAGCTCCTGCACGGCCGCGAGCGTGTCGTACGTCTCGCCCGACTGGCTGATCGCGACGTAGAGCGTGTCGGGGTCGACGACCGGGTTGCGGTAGCGGAACTCGCTGGCCGGCTCGGCGTCGGCCGGGATGCGGGCCAGCTCCTCGATGAGCTGGGCGCCGATCTGGCCGGAGTAGTACGCGGAGCCGCAGCCGATGATCTTCACTCGGCGGAACGAGCGGGTCTCGCGGGCGTCCATGTTCAGGCCGCCCAGGTGGGCGATGTGGAAGCGCTCGTCGAGGCGGCCGCTCATGGTGCGCGAGACCGTGTCGGGCTGCTCGGAGATCTCCTTGAGCAGGTAGTGCTCGTAGCCGCCGGTGTCGTAGTGCCCGGCGTCCCAGTCGACGGTCAGCGGCTCCTTGGCGGTCTCGCGCGCGTCGCTGGCGAAGGTGTGGAACCCGTCGGCCTTGAGCACGGCCAGCTCGCCGTCCTCCAGGTGCACGACCTGGCGGGTGTAGCGGACGAGCGCGGCCACGTCGGAGGCGGCGAACATCTCCTTCTCGCCGATGCCGAGCACGATCGGGCTGCCGTTGCGGGCCACCACCACCTCGCCGGGCCGCTCGCTGTCGACCACCGCGATGCCGTACGTGCCGACGATGCTCTTGAGCGCCTTCCTGACGGCCTCCTCCAGCGTGTCGGTCTCCTCGGCGGTACGGGCGATCAGGTGCGCGAGCACCTCGGTGTCGGTCTCGGAGACGAACACCGCCCCGTCGGCGGTCAGCTTGGCGCGCAGCTCGTTGGCGTTCTCGATGATGCCGTTGTGCACGACCGCGATCCGCTCGTCGGACGACAGGTGCGGGTGCGCGTTGACGTCACTGGGCACGCCGTGGGTGGCCCACCGCGTGTGGCCGATGCCGAGACCGCCCTTGAATCTCGGGGGTACGACCTTCGCCAGGTCGGCGACCCTGCCCTTGACCTTGCGTACCTTGAGTCCCTTGTTGGACACGACGACGCCGGCCGAGTCGTAGCCTCGGTATTCCAGCCGTTGCAGGCCCTCCAGCAGGATAGGCGCCGCGTCCTTCGAACCGACATAGGCCACGATTCCGCACATCCGACGCTCTCCTCTGTCCGTTCTTGTTCGCTTTTACGCGCTTTTAGTAGCTTTTAAGCTACTGTGTGTCTTTATCGGTGCGCCTTTATCCGTACACGACCCGGCGCAGTTGCCGGAGCGACAGCTCCGGCGGTGCCACCCGGCGCCCGCGCAGCTCCGCGGCGACCCGGGGGAAGATCTCGTCGTTGGTGAGGCCGCGGGATTTCAGCTCGCCGTGACGCCGCCGGACGAACTCCTCGACCGGCTCGGAGAAGTACGACAGCACGTCGGCGACCACGCGCGCCGCCTCACCGGGACCGAGACCGCTGGTCCTGACGAGATGGGCGACGAGGTCTTCGTAGGGATGACGTGCGGGGGACACAGACGAGGACACTACGCAGCCGGGATGCGACATGCCAATATCCTGCCCGAAATCGGGCAGGATATGCGCTACCGCACGCTCGAACGGCCCCATCCTCGGCCCAGGCGCCGACAGGCGAAGGCACCGGCCGCCATGCCGAGGGCGATGAGGACGGCTGCGGGGCCCGCCGTGCCGGGCACGTCACCGCGTACCGCGGCCTGCAGCATGGTCGTCGCCCAGTAGCCCGGCGAGAACGGCGCGATGGCCTGCGCCCATGACGGCATCAGCGCGAACGGCACCAGCGCCCCGCCCAGCGCGCTGACCGACAACGCGCCGATGTTGCAGAGTGTGCTGAGCTCGCCGTGGCTGCGGACCACCGCGGCGAGTGCCGTACCCACGCCGAGCAGGGCGAAGCACCACGCGGCGACGGCCAGCCCGAGCGGCCAGAGCGGCCCCGCGGGCCGCATGCCCACCGCGAGGATCCCGTAGCCGAGCAGGACGACCTGCTGGGCGGCCAGGATCGCGAAGACCGGCAGGGTCTTGCCGATGATCAGCTCGGGCACGCGCGCCCTGGTCGCCCTGATCCGGTCCCAGGTGTGCCAGACGCGCTCGGTCAGCACCGCCGTCGCCACGTCGGCCATCGACAGCACCGAGAACATCACCAGCATCCCGGTGACCACCTGCACGGGCCGGCCGAGCATCGACTTGAAGACCAGCATGAGCACCATCGGCATCACCAGGTAGCTGACCAGGTGGGCCGGGTCCCGCCTGCGGAGCAGCACGTTGTGCCTGACCAGCACCGCGATGCGATGGAGCGAGTCACGCGACATCGGACAGCTCCTTGTAGAGGTCGTCGAGCGAGGGCTGGCGGATGTCGATGGCGCGTATCGGCCGGTCGAGGCCGCGCAGCAGTTCGGCGAGCGCGGCCGTGGGGTCGACCGTGGTGACGGCGAGCTCCTCGTCGCCGTCGAGAGTCACCCGCACCTCGCCCGGCAGGCCCTTGAGCAGCTCTTCGCCGGTGCCTCTGGCGATCACCCGGCCGTTCTTGGCGACCGCGACCGTGGCGCCGAGCTCGGCCAGTTCGGGCAGGTAGTGGGTGGCGTAGACGATCGTGGCGCCGTTGCTCGCCCGATGTCGGACGGCCGCCAGAAGGGCGGCTCGCGTCTCAGGGTCGGCGCCGACCGTCGGTTCGTCCAGCAGCAGTACGGCGGGGTCGGCGACCAGCGCGGTGGCGGCCTGGGTGCGGCGCTGCTGGCCGCCGGACAGGACGCCCACCCGCCGGTCGAGCTCGCCCGTCAGCAGCAGTTCCTCGGCGATCCGGTCGATGGCCTGCTTGAGCGCCGTACGGCGGAGCCCGGCCAGGCCGCCGAAGAAGCGCAGCGTCTCGCGGACGGTGACGCTCGGGTAGAGCGCGAGCTGCTGCGGCGCCACCCCCACCTGACCCTTGACCACGATATTTCCGGACTCGGGGCTGAGGAGGCCTGAGGCGATCTCGAAGAAGGTCGTCTTGCCCGCGCCGTTGTGGCCGACCAGGCCCGCGATCTCCCCCGGCTCCACCTCCAGGCAGAAGCCGTCCAGCGCGGTCACCTCATGGAAGCGCTTGACGAGTGCCGTCACCTTGAGCATGTCCCTGCCTCTCTTGGTCTACTTTGTAGACTGATCCATTGGTCTACGTTGTAGACTGCTCTACAACGTAGACTGACGCGGTGCGGAAACTCAAGACCGAACGGCAACCGGAAATTCTCGACGCCGCCCTCGCGATCGCCGACGAGCGCGGGCTCGATGCCCTGACCATGCGAGCGGTCGCCGAGCGCATCGGCGTGACGCCCATGGCCATTTACGGATATTTCCGCAACAAGAATGAGTTGCTGGACGGGCTCGTCGGACGGCTGCTGACGAGCCTCCCGCAGGGCCTGCCGGGCGAGACGTGGGATCAGCGGCTCGGAGCGTTCGCCTGGGCGACCAGGCGGCTGGCCCGCGAGCATCCCGGCGTCTTCCCGCTGCTGTTCGCCCGGCCCTCGATCACGCCGGACGCGGTCGCGGTGGTGGACTTGATCTACCAGGCGCTGATCGACGCGGGTGTGCCCGACGCCGACGTACCGAGGATCGAGCGCCTGATCACCACGTTCGTGCTCGGTTTCGCGACGTCCGAGGCCAATGGGCGGTTCTCGGCGTCCGGTGACGGCATCCGGTCACGCCGGGCCCGGGGCGACTTTCCCGCGCATCAGCGATTGATGGCCCATCTCGACTCGCCGACCGATCTGGACGCCGAATTCGCCGCCGACCTCGCCGACCTCGTCCGTATCATCCGCCCCGTCTGACACACCCTTAACAGGGAATGGTTACGGTGAGTAGCGTCGCTGTGCCGTTCCGTGGGGGTCGCCATGTTGCTGTGGGTCGTCGTGAGTCTCACCGCGTCCACCGTCGCCGTTCCTGGGCTGCCGAGCCAGGGCGGTCTGGGGCTTCAGGCCGACGTAGGGCATCGGACCGACTCGAGACGTCAGACCGACGCGAGACATCAGGTCGGCGCGAGACGTCAAGGTGACTTCGCGGCGGCGGCGCGGGAGTACGGGGTGCCGGAGAGTGTGCTGCTGGGCGTGTCGTACCTGGAGTCCCGGTGGGACGCCAACGCCGGGGCGCCCAGCGTGGCCGGAGGTTACGGGCCGATGCATCTCGTGGACGCGCCGCTGCGGCTCGCGGAGCGGCTCACCGGGCTGCCGGCCGCGCGACTGCGTACCGATCCCGCCGCGAACATCCGGGGCGGCGCCGCCGTGCTCGCCTCCTACCAGCGACGGCCCAGCGCGAACCCCGCCGACTGGTACGACGCGGTCGCCCGCTACTCGGGCGCGCCCGGCCCGCAGGCGGCTCGCGCCTTCGCCGACGAGGTGTTCGCGGTGATCCGCACCGGAGCCACCCGCCGCACGGACGACGGGCAACCGGTACGGCTGGCGGCCATCCCCGCCCTCTTCCCACCCGCGCTCCCCCACCCGCTCCACCCCCGCCCGCTCGGTCCCAACCTTCTCGACCCCAGCACTCTCGACCCCAGCACTCTCGGCACAGTCACGAGCCGCTCGGCAGCCCGCCGCACAGCGGACCTGGCCCCTTCAACGTCACTCGCAACCGACAGAGACCCCTCAGCTCCCCCCGAACCCGAAGCACACGACCCAGCGCAACCCGTTCCCGACCAGACGCAACCCACAGCCGACCCAGCGCAGCCCACCACCGACCAGCCCCGGCCCGCTACCAGCCCGGGGCGATCCACGACCGACCAGACGCGCCCCCCGGCCGGCTCGGGGCGGCCCGTCGGCCTGACGCAGTTCGCATCCCAGGGCGACCCAACCCCGCCGCCCGAAACGGACGCGGACGAGCCGGCGGCAGGCGAGGGCCGCGCGAGTTCCCCCACCCCACCCAGAAACCCGAACATCGAATGCCCCGCCTCACTGGCCTGTGAGTGGATGCCTGCCGCCTACAAACGCACCGACACGGGCGGCTACGGCAACCACGACACCCTGAACCACCCCAGACGCATCGACTACATCGTGATCCACGACACCGAGGGCACCTACGCGGGCGTCCCGTCGATGGTGCACGACCCGAAGTACGTGAGCTGGCACTACACGATCCGCTCCAGCGACGGACATGTCGCCCAGCACGTACGCACGAAGGACATCGCCTGGCACTCCGGCAACTGGGACGTCAACGCCCGCTCCATCGGCATCGAACACGAGGGCTACTTGGCCAAAGGCGGCACCTGGTACACCGAGGCCATGTACATCGCGTCGGCCAAACTCGTGAAATATCTGGCCGCCAAACACCACATTCCACTCGACCGCGCACACATCCTCGGTCACGACAACGTACCGGGCTCGAACCCGACAACACTCTCGTCCATGCACGAGGACCCGGGCCCGTACTGGGACTGGGCGCACTACTTCGACCTGCTGGGCAGCCCCCTCAAAGCAGCCAAGAAGGGCACGTCAGTCATCATCCGCCCCAACTACGACGCCAATCAGCCGCAGTTCACCGGCTGCGCCACCAAGCCCGCCAAGGCCGGCAAGCCCTGTCCCCCGCACGGCGCCTCCTCGGTATGGCTGCGCACGGAGCCCCGCGAAGACGCCCCGCTCGTCGACGACATCGGCAAACGTGTCGGCAAGCCCAGCACGTACAGCGTCTACGACCACAGCGCCCGCGCCTCGACCGGCCAGCGCTACGCCGTGGCCGGCCGGGCGGGCGACTGGACGGCCATCTGGTACCTGGGCGGCAAGGCCTGGTTCTACAACCCCGACTCCGCCCCCAACGCCATCCCGGCGAGAGGCCCGCTGGTCACTCCCCTCAGGAAGCACGTCAAGGTGTACGGCCTCGCCTACCCCGGCGAACCCGCCTATCGCCGCAGGGGCGTCACCTACCAGGCCCCGACCCCGCTCACCTACGTCATCCAGCCCGGCCAGTACTATTCGCTCGGCCTCACGCTGCACGGCTCCTACCAAGCGGCGAAATCCTTCAACCCGGCCGGGCACGTCATGGTCAAGGGCAAGATCCGCTACCACCAGATCCAGTTCGGCCACCGGGTCATGTACGTCATGGCCAAGGATGTCCGAGTGACCCGCTGAATCTCACCCGCGCGCCCGCGCACCGCGCACGTGCACTCTCCGAAGGCGATATGGTTTTCCCGTGGCCGGTCATCGCCGGAAACACGCGGAAGTGGCTCAGTGGTAGAGCATCACCTTGCCAAGGTGAGGGTCGCGGGTTCGAATCCCGTCTTCCGCTCGGAGTGCAATCTCCTGGTGGAGTGGCCGAGAGGCGAGGCAGCGGCCTGCAAAGCCGTCTACACGGGTTCAAATCCCGTCTCCACCTCGGTCGCAGGACAGCGGACCCTCCCGGGTCCGCTAAAGTTAAGTGTGGCGCCACGCGGAAGTGGCTCAGTGGTAGAGCATCACCTTGCCAAGGTGAGGGTCGCGGGTTCGAATCCCGTCTTCCGCTCGGAGTTTTCTAACTCGATATGGACGATTAGCTCAGCGGGAGAGCGCTTCCCTGACACGGAAGAGGTCACTGGTTCAATCCCAGTATCGTCCACCACGCTCTCACAGCCCCGGACTCACCTGAGTCCGGGGCTGTTTGATGTGATCTAGTGCGACTCCAGCACAGAGTGCCGGCGGCCGTAAGCGAAGTACACGATCAGCCCGATCACGAACCAGACGAGGAACCGCAGCCACGTGACCGGCTCCAGGAAAGTGATCAGCCAGATGCTGAAGATCACCCCGACGGCCGGTGTCACCGGCATTCCCGGCGTCCTGAACGCGCGGGGCAGGTCGGGCTGCCGGTAGCGGAGCACGATCACCGCCACGCAGACGACCACGAACGCCAGCAGGATCCCGATGTTCGTCAGCTCGGCCGCCTCCCGGATGGGCAGGAACCCGGCGATCGCCGCCGAGGCGAAGCCCACGATCCAGGTGACCCGCGACGGCACCCGCCGCACCGGGTGCAGCTTGGCGAACCACTGCGGCAGCAGCCCGTCCCGGCTCATCGAGAACCAGACCCGGGTGACGCCGAGCATGAAGGTGAACATGACCGTGAGGATGCCGATGATCGCCCCCACCGCGATCAGGGACGCCAGCCCGGACAGCCCGACCGAGGCGAACGCCGAGGAGAAGCCGCTCTCCGGGTCGATGTCCCGGTAGTTCTGCATGCCGGTGAGCACGAGTGTGGCCAGCACGTACAGCACCATGGAGATGATCAGCGAGTAGACGATCGCCTTCGGCATGTGCCGCCGCGCGTCCCGCGATTCCTCGGCCGCGGTGCTCATCGCGTCGTAGCCGAACACCGCGAAGAACACGGTGGCGGCCCCGGTGATCGCCCCGCCTACCCCGAACGGGAAGAAGGGGTGGTAGTTGGCGGGGTTGATGTGGAGGGCGCCGACCACGATCACCAGCAGCACGACGGCGATCTTGATGCCCACCACGATCGTCTCGAACCTGGCCGCGGCTTTGATGCCGAGGTTCAGCAGGCAGGCGATGAGCAGGCACAAGAGCACCGCGAACAGGTCCACCACGTGCCCCTGACCGGTGCCGGGCGCACCGAGCATCCACGCGGGCAGTTGGAACCCGAACTGCTGGACGAGGAAGCCGAAGTAGCCGGAGATGCCGATGGCCACGACCGCGACGATCGCGGTGTACTCCAGCAGCAGGTCCCAGCCGATGAACCAGCCGACGATCTCCCCCAGGACCGCGTAGCCGTAGGTGTAGGCGGACCCCGCCTTCGGGATCATTCCCGCGAACTCGGCGTACGAGAGCGCCGCGGCGGCGCTGGCGACCCCGGCGATGAGGAACGACACGAGCACGGCCGGTCCAGCGGTCTGGTTGGCGACCGCGCCCGCCAGGGCGAAGATCCCCGCCCCGATGATGCCGCCGACCCCGATGGCGGTGAGCTGCCACAGGCCGAGTGACCTGGACAGTTCGCCCTCGTGTTCGGTGGCGATCTGTTCCACCGGTTTGCGTCTGAAGACGCCTCGCGAAGTGACCATGACGCCCCCGCTGACTGATTGTCGGGCCCCGTGCGTCCGGTCTTCCCCCCTAGGGCGTCCCTAAGCCCACTACAACCGGGCGGCCGGTCAGGCTACTGCATGTACCAGGCCTGGTCGGCGATGGTCTTGCAGGTCCACTGGATCGCCCATTTGCCCTTCCTGGCCTCGCTCTTGCCGATGGCCAGGCACAATCCGGTGGCCCTGTTCTGGAAGCGCTGGTAGTCGTCGTAGGCCCATTCCTGCTCGATTCCGCCGTCGGTGCACGGCCACTGGATCACGTACTTGCCCTTCCGCCGGTCACCGTGGGCGATCGCGAGGCACATGCCCGTCTTGGCGTTCACGAGTTTGTGGTGCGAGTAGATCCACTGCTGGTCCTTGAGCCCGTTGCACGACCACTGGATGACCCGCTTCCCCTTCTTCACCTCGCTCTTGCCGACGGCCAGGCATAGTCCGGTAGCGGCGTTCTTGAGCTGGCGGCCGGGAGCGGCGGCAGCGGAGGCGGGTACCACGACCGCGGCGGACAGTGCGGTGACGAGCGCTCCGGTGGCGAGAGTCCTGGAAAGAGTGCGCACGTTGCAGCCTTTCGTTGGTGTTTAGGTAGATCGTCCGAAGCTTTAGATGCCGCCGGGCCGTACATGGTTGTCGATTCACGCACTTGGTCAAATGGTCGCTACGCGGTCTAATGACGGGTGTGTGAGCCTGCGCCTTGTGGAGGAAAGATGACCGCATCGGCAGCGGACGTCCTGGCGAACATCGATCTGTTCGCCGATGACCAGCGCGAGCATCTCCTTGAGGCGCTGGCCGTCGCGCGCAAGGAATGCCCGGTCGTGCACACGCGCAGTGACGGTGGTTACTACCTGGTCACCCGCTACGAGGATGTCCGCACAGTCTGCCTGCGACCGGCGATCTTCAGTTCGGCGCAGCCGGGGCTGCGCGGTGTACCGGTCCGCCTGATCCCGCTGGACGTCGACCCGCCGGATCACCGTCAGTACCGCAGGTTCCTCGACCGGTACTTCTCGCGCTCGTTCCTGCTCCGCCACGAGGAGCAGCTGCGCGAGATCGCCCGGGACGCCATAGCGGGATTCATCGGCGACGGCCGGGTGGAGATGGCGCGTGACTACGCGGTGCCCTTCATCGCCGGGTCACTGGCGCGGGTCGTCTTCGCCACCGACAACCTGGAGCTGATGAGGCGGGGGGTGGCGGCGGTCAAGCGGTGTGCGTTAGAGAGCACGCCCGAGACCTTCGAAGCGGTCGCCCTGCTCGCGATAGAGGCGGTCGCCGAGGCAGGCGACCGGTCGGCGGACGACCGAAATGTCCTCGGCGCCCTGGCCGGGGCGAGCATCGACGGGCGCCCCCTGACCGCCGGGGAGCAAGTGGCGATCGTCACCACGCTGCTGCTCGGCGGCCTGGACACGACACGTGGCGCGATCGTCAACATCGCCTACCATCTGGCCACCCGCGAGGATGTCGAGCCGATCCTGCGGACTCCGGACTGGTGGCGCGGGCCGCTGGATGAGTTCCTGCGCTTCGAGACGACCGTGGCGTTCATGGCCCGTACGGTGACTCAGGACACCGAACTCGCCGGGACCCCGCTGAAACCGGGAGATCGGGTCGTCGTGCAGTTCTACTCGGGCAATCGCGATGCCGCGCGCTTCGACCGCCCCGACGAACTGGTCTTCGACCGGCACCTCAACCCGCACCTGGCGTTCGGGGCGGGTGTGCATCGCTGCCTCGGCCAGCACTTCGCCCGGATTCAACTGATGATCGCCTTCGAGGAACTGCTCAAGCAGGCGACGAACTTCCGGCTTGAGGAGGGCGCCGACATCCCGCGTCAGGCCGGCGTGCCCTTCGGCAGCCCGGCCGAGCTGCACCTGACCTTCGACCGGCGCTGAACTAGGGGCGAGGCGGTGGCCCGGCCTTGCGGCCGACGCCTACGATCACCCACGCCTTGTCCGACCTCTCGGACAGGAAGGGGCTGTCGGGCCGCCACTCACGGACGTACACCAGACCGGGCTCGACCAGGTCGAGTCCGTCGAAGAAGGGCAGCACCGTCTCGCGGGTACGGGCGCCGCCATCGGCGTGGCCCAGCATCTTGCGGTAGACGTTGACGATCGGCTCCGCGGCCTCCGGGCGGGAGTCGAAGACGACATGCGTGATGACGATGTGACTGCCGGCCGGTAACGCGTCCCGCAGCTCGGCCACGCGCTGGAAAGGGTGGCTGCTGTCCGGGATGTACTGCAGGACGCCGAACAGCAGCACCGCCACCGGCCGATCGAGGTCGATCACCGCTCGCAGATCGGGGTCGGCGAGCAGTTCGGTGGGATGCGTGATGCCGCCCTTGACGACGGCCGTCCTGGGCCCCTTGGCGAGGATCGCCCTGCCGTGAGTGAGCACCACCGGGTCGGTGTCGACATAGACCACACGGGCGTCAGGGGTGAGGGATCGGGCCAGTTCGTGCGTGTTGAGGTCGCTGGGGAGCCCCGAGCCCAGGTTGATGAACTGGGTGATGCCCTGCTCCACGAGAAACCGGATCACGCGTACGTGGAACGCCTGATGCTCCTGCGCCATGACGCGCACTTCCGGCGCGGTGGCCAGCACCGCCTCCGCCGCCTCCCGGTCAACGGCGAAGTTGTCCTTGCCACCGATGAAGTAATCATGCATCCGGGCGAGGTTTGGTGTGCTGGAATCGATACCTGCGGACCACCGGGCCTCGTCACTCATGCGTTGCATCCTCCACCGGTCGATTAGCTCTTTGATTATGCCCAACGACAGCAAGCTACGCTGCGGACAGGTGACCCGAAACCCCCCAGGGGCCGACGAACCACCAGATTCGGTCACCCGCGTGCGTCTCCGGACTCTTCATCCGCGGCTCGGGCCTGATCCCCGAACCACACGGCGATCTGGGCGCGTGAGTTGAAGCCGAGTTTGTTGAGGATGTGCTCGATGTGCGCCTCGGCGGTGCGCTGGGCGATCACCAGCGCCGCGGCGATCTGCTTGTTGGTCATCCCCTGGGCGACCAGCGCGGCGATCTCCCGCTCACGGCGGGTGAGCCGCGCCGGCTCCGTCTGTGCCTTCTCGTCGGGAGGAGTGTCCTCCTGTAGTGCGTAGCCGAGCGCCTCGTCGTAGGAGAGCCGGCCCCCTTTCCTGACCGCGGAGTCGAAGGCCGAGTCTCCAAGAGCATTGCGCGTACGACTCTCGCATTCATCGTGATAGCGCACCAGGTGCCCGAATCCAGACAGCGGCGCGCCGATCGACCGCCAGACGGTCTCCAGGATCCCCAGCAGCCGGGCGGCCCGCTGGTAGTGCTTCTCCGTCGCGGCGATCCAGGCCAGCACCTCGAGATTGACCCCGACGCCCAGCGGATCGTCGAGCGAGCGGTTGAAGATCAGGCTCTGCTTCTCGAGTTCGGTCGCGCGCTGGAGGTCTCCCTGCCGCCACACCTCCACGCCGAGCGCCATCATCGTGTACGCCTTGTGCCAGCCCTCCCCGTGGGCGTCGCACACGGCAAGGCATTCTTCGCCCAGCGAGATGGCCTGCGCCGAGTCGCCCAGGTACGAGTGCGCGAGGGACAGCCGGATGAGGGCCAGGGCCAGACCGACGGGGTCCTTGGTGGTGCCGTGCCGCGTCACCGCCTCCTCGTAGAGACCGATCGCCGATTCGGTGTCACCGCTGTACATGGCGATCATGCCCGAATAGAGCGCGACGTAGCCGCGGACCAGCTCGTCCCCCAGTTGCTCCCCCAGGACCCGGCTCTCGTCCAGCATGGTCGTGGCGGAGGTGATGTCGGCCTGGATGATGGCCAGCCAGCTGTTGGCCCACAGCGCCCTGGCGCGTACCTCGCTCGGTTCGGTGTCCAGGGCCAGCCCCCGGTCCAGCCACCGCCGGCCCTCGGCGAGGTAGTAACTGGTGATCCAGTGATAGAGCAGGTCGGCGGCCATGCCCAGGCCGGCCCCGGCCTCCGCCGGGTCGCCGTAGTAGCTTTCGATCGCGGTACGCAGGTTGGCGTGTTCGAGCTGCAGCCGGGTGAACCAGGTCACCTGCGACGGCCCGAACAACTCCGCCCGCGCCCGCGCCGCCAGTGCCCGGTAATAGTCACGGTGTCGCTGTTGCAGCGCCATCTCCTGGCCCGCGGCGATGAGCCGTTCGCGGCCGTACTCACGGATCGTGTCCAGGAGCCGGTACCTCACGCCGGGACGCTGCTCCTCCCGGAGGAAGACGGACTTGTCGACCAGGCCGATCACCAGGTCGATGACCTCATCGCGGCTGATGCTCTCGCCGGCGCAGACCGCCTCCGCCGCCTCCAGGTCCAGGCTGCCGGCGAACACCGACGCGCGCTCCCACAGCAGCCGCTCCCGCTCCGAACACAGGCTGAAGCTCCAGTCGATCATCGCGCGGAGCGTCTGGTGGCGGGGCAGCGTCGCCCGCGACCCCGCGGTGAGCAGCCGGAACCGGTCGTCCAGACGGTCGAGCAGCTGCTTGACCGACAGCGCCCGCAGCCGGACGGCCGCCAGTTCGATGGCGAGTGGCAGACCGTCCAACCGGCGGCAGATCCGCAGCACGGCGTCCCGGTTGTCCTCGGTGATGGCGAACGCCGGCAGGATCGCCCGGGCCCGCTCCGTGAACAGCTGCAGCGCGTCGCACTGCATGAGCGCCTCGATGGGCATCCCCGGGCTGTCGGAGACCGGCAGCGGAAGCGTCGGCACGGGCAGCGTCTGCTCGCCGGTGATCCCCAACGCGTGCCGGCTGGTGGCCAGGATGCGCAGCTCAGGGGCGGCACGAAGGAGCGTCTCGGCCACCACGGCACACTCGTAGACCAGGTGCTCGCAGTTGTCGAGGATCACCAGCGCCTGCTTGTCGCGCAGGTGGCTGATGAGCACCTGCATGGGCGAACAGACGGTATGATCGCGAATCTCCAGGGCCTCGGCCACGACCTGGGCGAGCAGGTCCGGATCCGTCAGCGCGGCGAGTTCGACCAGCCACACGCCGTCGCGGAAGGCCCGCCGCACCTCGATCCCCACGCGCAAGGCCAGCCGGGTCTTGCCCACCCCACCGACGCCGAGCAGGGTCACCGCGCGGGATGTGGACAGGAGCTGTTTGACCTCGGCCACCTCGTGCCGACGTCCGACGAAACTCGTCACCTCGGCCGGCAGCCAGCCGATCTGCTGCCGCCGGGAGTTGCCTGCCACCACCGTTGCCATCGACGCCCTCTTGTCGGCCCGTCAGCAGGTCACCACAGCGCGATATCCGGGCCTCTCACTCTCCAGGTTATGCCCAGGCCGATTCCTGCGCACAGAGCCGGGAGCGCGGTGGTGCATCTGGAGGCGTGGACATAGCCTGGTGGTGATGGCGCGGTTACCGAAGCATGAGGTGACCCGCCTACCACACGGGGTGAATGTGGTGGTGACAGGCACCAAGAGCCGACCATGTCGAGTCCATCAGTAGACGTACCCAGCCTCATCGGGCGCAGGCACGAGCTGTCGGCTGTGCGGCGCATGCTGACCGGCACGCGGTTGCTGACCCTGACGGGCACCGGTGGAGTCGGCAAGACCCGGCTGGCCGTGCAGGCGGCCAAGGCCCTGCGGCGGACGTTCGCGCACGGGGTGGAGCTGGTCGAGCTGGCCTCCCTCGAGGACGGCGAGCTGCTGGAGCCGACCGTCGCCGCCGCGCTCGGCCTGCGGGAGATGGCCCCCTCCTCCATGACCACGCTGGTGAACTATCTGGCCGACAGACGGATGCTGCTGGTGCTGGACAACTGCGAGCACCTCCTGGAGGCGTGCGCCCGCCTGACGAGCGGCCTCCTGCGCGGCGCCCCGCGACTGCGGATCCTGGCGACCAGCCGGCAGGCGCTCGGCGTGTACGGCGAGCAGGTGCTGAACGTGCCGCCGCTGTCGGTGCCTGATTCCGGCACCGCGGTACGCGACATCCTCCGCCGCGACGCGGTCCGCCTGTTCGTGGAGCGAGCGGCTCAGGTACAACCCGAGTTCGCCGTCGACGCGGGCAACGCCGAGACCGTGGCCCGGCTGGCCCAGCGCCTTGAGGGCATCCCGCTGGCGATCGAGCTGGCCGCGGTACGGCTGCGTACGACGCCGGTGGAGCAGCTGATGCGGGAACTGGACCAGCACTTCGAGGTGCCGGCCGAGCACGCCCGCTCCGCGCTGCCACGGCACCAGTCGCTGCGCGGGACCCTGGACTGGAGTTTCGGGCTGTGCTCCGGGGCCGAGCGGCGGTTGTGGAGCCGGCTGTCGATGTTCGCCGGTGGCGTCGACCTGGAGGCGGCGGAGGCGATCTGCTCGGGAGCGGAGATCGACCAGCCGGATGTCATGGAGCTGACCGCCGGTTTGGTGGACAAATCCGTGCTCATCGCGCAGCAGCGAGAGGTCGGGGTGCGCTACCACATGCTCGACAGCATCCGCGCGTACGGCCGTGAGCGGCTGACCGCCGCCGAGACGCAGAAGCTGGGCAGCCGATACGTCGAGTATTACCGGCAGGTGGTCGATCGGCACCGGCTGGAGCGGCTCTCTCCCCATCAGCTCGAAGGCTTCAGGACACTGCAGTTGGACAGTCCCAACGTGCGCGTGGCGCTCGACCTGTGCTTCGGCCGGGCGGCCCGGGCCGCCGTGGGGCTGGAGATCGCCTCGGCGCTGTGGGTCTTCTGGATCATCGCCGGTTCCATCACCGAAGGCCGGCACTGGCTGGAGCGTGGCCTGCAACTCCTGCCGGAAGCGAACAGCACGCGGGCCAAGGCCCTGTGGGTCGACGGCCTGCTGGCCCTCCATCAGGGCGATCTGAAGGCGGCCATGCCGCGGCTCGCGGAATGTCATGCCCTGGCCCGGCGGCTGGGCGACCGGTCGGCTCTCGCGTTCGCCACCCAGGTGTCGGGCATCGCCGCGTTCTCGGCAGGTGACCCCAAGCAGGGCCTCGAACTCCTGGAGAAAGCGCGCGCCGAACACCTGGCCGCCGGAGACATCGACGCCGCCAGCATCAATCTCTTCTACGCCGCCGTCTATGGCTCGGCCGAGGTCCCGGAGCTCGGCATCAGCCTGAGCGAGCGGTTCCTCGCGCTGTGCGAGGCGCGGCACGCCCAGGTGTCACGCGGGTACGCGCTGTTCGCCTTGGGCATCGCCGCGTGGAACCAGGGTGACTGGCGCAGAACCGAGTCCCTGATGAGGGAGGCGGCCGAGTTGCGGAGCTTGATCAACGACCGGTGGGGCCTCACGCAATGCCTGGAGGTCCTCGCCTGGACCGCCTGCGCGCAGGGTCTGTATGAGCGCGCGGCCCGGATACTCGGCACCGCTCACCCGCTGTGGCGGGCGATGGGCGCCTCGCCGTCCCGGCTGTTCCCGCACGTACGCGGGCACGAGCAGTGCATGGCGCGGGCACGTGCGGAACTGGGTGGACGGGCGTTCTCGGCGGTCTTCCGCCAGGGGTCGCGGCTCGGGGTGGAGCGGGCGATCACCTACGCGATCAAGCAGTCCGACACCGAATGACCGGTGCCCGAAGATTAGAGGGAACGCCGGGCCGATCTCGGCGGTGACCGATCGGCTCCGGCGTTCCTCTGAGGGGGTTTCACCATGGCTCATGGATCAGTACGGCAGCCGCCGTCCTGACGGCGTCCGCAGATCTGGCCGATGGTCGGTGGTGCGGACGGGACGCTTGCGGACACGGATCTGACGCATGGAATCTCTCTCATAGCCTTTCGGGAATGCGGGCTCGCGGGCTCAGCTCTCGGCGATGGCACAGGCCGGCAGTTCGAACCAGACGACCTTGCCCCTGCCGGTGCGGACGCTGCCCCAGCAGCACGACAGCATGTCGACCAGGCGGAGCCCGTGGCCTCTCTCGTCGTCCGGGCGGGGTGCCGCACCCGCCTGCGGCAGTTCGGGATTGGCGTCCTCGACCTCGATGCGCAGCAGCCCGTCCTCAGCGGTGAAGCTGAGTTCGACGGTCCCCTTCACGTATTTCAGCGCGTTGGTGACCAGCTCGCTGACGAGCAGTTCGGCGACATCGCCCTGACCGGAGTATCCCCAGTCGATCAGCAGTTCACGGGTCAGATGACGCGCCTTGGGCACCGAGCTGGGCTTGTGCGGGAGCCTCCATGAGGCCACCCTCCGCGCTCCGGCGAGGCGGTCATCCTCCGCCGTGACCTTGAACCTGTGCCGGCCATGCACACCATCCCCAGACAGCGCAGACCCCATGCCTGCTCCAAGCAGTAGGCGGCGAAGCGTCTCGCCTCGCGTTCGGGAACGTAGGGGGGCGGTTTTGGGGGGCTGATGCTTATACATGGCGCGGAGCCTCGATCCTCACTTCCGGGCTGAACTGGTGCTTTGGCCACCAGCCTTGCTCACATCCCGCGACGACAAGATGTGATAAATCCCCATACCACTACCTATTTCCGACTACGTAGGTACTACCTACTTGGCGCAGCGCGATAGCATTCTGTAGTTAAATGGTTACGTTATGTAGTTTTCCTGTCGGGCATCGGTGCAGAGGACCTCGCCCGACCGGAAGGAAGCCGATGCGCACCCTCACCCGCGCGGCACCATCACCCGAGAACGCGCCGTCCGCCTTCCTGCTCCCCTGGACCTGGAGGCTGGTCCGCGAGGTCGCCTCCGCCTGACCACCGCCCCGCACCACGCCGGGAACCCCGCCCCGGCCACAAGCCACCCTCCGCACAGCCGAAACCTCCGCGGTCACGCCCGCGGAGGTTTCGGTCTGCAGGAGCCCGTGGAGTCCGGCGACCATCGAGATGTACGGTTCCCAGGAACGCTCCATAACGCCAGAATTTTCAGCAATCGCTAAACTCCACTAAAAGACGTCCATATCCCGAAACAGGGAGGATAGTGGTCATCCGCGTTATTTATCCGATTTACCGGAATAGATTTCGGACAGATCGTTCCTTGCTTAATGTCATGCGCCATAACCGCGACCTGCGCTTATCGCATACCCGCCGCGCCGCCCAGACTCTCGCCAGACAATCGACGAATAGTCAGGAATGTAGAAAATATTTGCGAGTCAAGCCGGAAGTATGATCGATTACCACCGTGAGAGACTTTCTCATCGTGGGCGGCGGGGTCGCCGGTGCCAGCGCCGGATACTTCCTCGCCGAGTCCGGCAGCGTGACGCTGCTCGAGATGGAGCACGCCCCCGGCTATCACTCGACCGGACGGTCCGCCGCGCTCTTCTCCGAGTATTTCGGCAACCAGGCCGTACGAGCGCTCACCGCCGCGAGCCGCCCGTTTCTCACCACACCACCGCCCGGCTTCACGGACGGTCCGCTGCTGACCCCGCGTGGCGTGCTGACGTTGTGCCCGGCCGGCGCGGTGGAAGCGGCCGAGCGGTTCGCCGAGATGCTGGCCGACGGGCTGTCGGCCCCCACTCCGGTCCGTGAGATCGACCCCGACGAGGTGCGTCGGCGCTGCCCGATCGTGCGGTCCGGCTGGTACAGCCGCGCCATGCTGAAACCCGCGGCGATGGACATCGACGTGGACGCGCTCCACCAGGGCTTTCTCCGCGGCATCCGGGCGCGCGGCGGCCAGGTGATCACCTCGGCGCGGGTGCGGGGGCTGTCCCGGCGCGGCGGGCTCTGGCGGGCGGCCACCGACGCGGGCGAGTTCGCCGCGCCGACCGTGGTCAACGCGGCCGGCGCGTGGGCCGACGAGGTTGCCGAGCTCGCGGGGGTGCGGCCCGTCGGCCTGCGGCCGCTGCGCCGCACCGCCTTCCTCGCCGATCCGCCCGGCGGAGTCGACGCGGCCCGCTGGCCGATGGTCACCGACGTGGCGGACACCTTCTACTTCAAACCCGAGTCGGGACGGCTGCTCATCTCGCCGGCCGACGCGACACCGATGCCGCCCGGTGACGTCCGTCCCGATGACCTTGACATCGCGATCGCCGTGGAGCGATTACACCAGGCCACCACGTTGGAGATCCGCAGTGTCCGGCACGCGTGGGCCGGCCTGCGTAGCGCGGTGGCGGACGAGACGCCGGTGGTCGGCGAGACACCGGACGCGCTGGGCTTCGTCTGGCTGGCCGCGCTCAGTGGTTACGGGGTTCAGACCGCACCGGCCGTCGGCCGGATCGCCGCCGCGGCGGCGCTGCGCGCACCGCCGGATGCCGCGTACGCCCACCTCTCACCAGAACGCCCACTGCTTGACCTGCGCACATGGAACGACATGGAACGCCTATGAGTCAGGCGGCAGGGGCGTGGCACCGGCCCAGGTTCAGAAGGGGCCCGGCCGGCATGGGGGCATTCCTTGGGGAGAGGTGGAGATGACCGGACTCCAGAGCTTTGCCGGCCAAGCAGTTGACTTCGGTACGTTCCAACCGATCTGGGCGCTGATCGAGGAGCAGGTCGACCGCCATCCCGAGCGCCCGGCGGTGACATTCGACGGCCGGATGCTCACTTATCGGCAGTTGGACGGGCTGGTGAACGGCCTGGCGGGCACACTGGCCGAGCGCGACGTGGGCAAGGGCGACGTGATCGCGGTCCTGCTGGTCAACTCGCTGGAACTGCCCGTCACCTACCTGGCACTGATGAAGCTGGGCGCCGCCTTCGTACCGCTCGACCCCTCGTGGCCGGAGGACCGGATCCGCAACACCTTCGGGGTGCTGCCGGCTGGGCCGATCCTGTGCGCCACCGACGATGCGCTGCCGCGGGAGTTACGGCATCGCGCGGTCACCGTCGAGGTCGGCCGGATCGACCCGGCGCCCCGGCGCGCGCCGGTGGCGGTGGACCCCGATGACCTGATCTACGGCTACTTCACCTCGGGCACCACGGGCACGCCGAAGTGCGCGATGAACCGGCACGCGGGGCTGACCAACCGGTTTCGCTTCATGACGCGGTACTTCGCCGCGACCGGTGACGACGTGGTCCTGCAGAACAGCAGGCACACCTCCGACTCCTCGCTCTGGCAGTTGTTCTGGCCGCTGACCACGGGCGGCCACACCGTCCTGCCCGTACAGGGTGAGTTCCTCAACCTGCAGCACACCATCGACCTGATCGCCGAGTACGGCATCACGACCGCGGACTTCGTCTCCAGCGTGTTCAACGCGCTGGTGGCCATCGTGGACAGCGACGAGCAGGCGCTGCGGAAGCTCTCATCGCTCCGGCGGCTCATCGTCGGCAGCGAGGCGGTCAACTCGCAGGCGGTGCACCGGCTGCTGGCGCTGCTGCCGGGCCTTCAGGTGACCAATGGCTACGGGCCGACGGAGGCGTCCATCGGGATGGTCTTCCACCGCGTGTCCGCCGCAGATGGGGACACGATTCCGCTGGGCCGCCCGATCGACAACTGCTATGCCGTGGTGGTCGACGACGACCTGCGTCCGGTGCCACCGGGCGCCACCGGGGAGATCGTCATCGGTGGCGACTGCCTCGGCGAGGGGTACTTGGGTGACCCCGCCGCCACCGCCAAGGCGTTCGTCCGCAATCCGTTCCCAGAGGACATCCCCGGAGACCGGCTCTATCTCACCGGCGATCTCGGTCATCTGGATGACGAAGGCCGGTTATTCTTCTCCGGGCGCAAGGACTTCCAGGTCAAGATCCACGGTGTCCGGATCGAGCTGGGCGAGATCGAGGTTGCGGCCGAGAGGTGCCCCGGCGTCCGGCAGGCCGAGGTCCTGGTGGCCGAGCAGGCAGGGACAAAAGCGCTGGCCTTGTTCGCCTCCGGCGGCGGCCTCACCGAGGCCGGACTTCGCGAGCATTTGGGCCGCACCCTGCCCAGGACCAGCATGCCCCGCTACTTCTTCCTGCTGCCGGAGATGCCGCTGAACGACAACGGCAAGGTCGACCGAGGGCGGCTCCAGGCGGTCCTCGACGGCCGGCTCACCGAGGACACCGCCCGGCTGGCCGAGAGCGCGCCGACGGCGACCCTGGCCGACCAGGTCCTGCGGACGCTACGGTCGGCGCTCGGCCGGCCCGGCCTCACCGCCGACGCGCACTTCGCGGAGGCCGGCGGCGACTCCATCCAGGCCTTGTCCGTGGTGCACATGATCACCGCGGAGTGCGGCGTACGGGTCGACGTCAAGGATCTCTACGACCACCCCACCGCGGACGAGCTGACGCCGCTGATCGAACGGCGGCGGCGCGACGGCGTGGCCATCGAGGACGAGTCCGTGCTCATGGCCCGCGACGCGACGGTGCCCGAGAGTGAGCCCGTCCGGCCCGCCGACCGGTCGGGGAAGCTGCGGACCGTCCTGGTCACCGGGGCGACCGGCTTCGTCGGCAGCCGCCTGATCCATGAGCTGCTGGCCCGCACCGACCTGCGGGTACGCTGCCTCGCCCGGGCCGCCGACGACGCCGCCGCGACCGCGCGGGTCGTCGGCGCGCTCATCGAGCGGGGTCTGTGGGAGCCGCGGTTCGCCGACCGGCTTGAGGGGTACGCGGGCGACCTGGCGTTACCGGGCCTCGGGCTGTCCGCCCGTACCTGGGAACACCTGGCACGCACCTGCGACCTGGTGCTGCACAACGGCGCCCTGGTCAACTTCCTGTTCGACTACCGCGCCCATCGTCAGGTCAACGTCCGGGGCACCATCGAGCTGGTCCGGCTCGCGATGGCCTACCGGGCCGTACCGGTGCACTATGTGTCGACACTCGCGGCGCTCCAGGACGAGGCGCTCCGGCACGACGACCGGCTCCCCGAGGACTACGAGCCGTCCCTGGCCAGGACGCCCGCCGGCGGGTACAGCCGGTCCAAGTGGATCGCCGAACGGTACCTCGCCGAGGCCCGGCGCCGGGGCGCGTTGGTCACCGTGCTCAGGCTCGGCGAGGTGATGCCGAGCGCGGACAACGGATATCCGAATCCGGTGGCGTTCACCCATCTGCTGCTGTCGGCCTTCCTGCGGCTGGGCGTCCGGCCGGACGTCGCCACGCGGTCCGACTACACCCCGGTCGACTATGTGGCGGCCCGGGTGGCGGCGGCGGTGTGCGACCGCGCCGTCTGGGGCCGTACCCTGCACGTCTTCCGCGCGGAGAGCGTCTGCTTCGACGACGTCCTGGCGCGCGCCGGCGCGGCCATCGCACCGATCCCGTGCGGGGACTTCGTGACGCTGGTCCGCGAGGCGGGCCGGACGACCGCTGACCGTGAGCTGACCACGCTCGCCTCGCTCCTGCCCACCCCGCGGGGCGCGGACGAGGACGGACTGAAGCAGGCGTTCGCCGGCCTGCTGACCGACAACCCCGCGCTGTTCCGCAAGGACGAGTGCCGCCGGCTCGAACAGCGGTGGCAGCTCGACGACGGCAGCCTGGACGGCTCGATCACCGCGTACCACGCCCGGCTGGCGAGCGGCCGCGCGGTGAAAGGACATCGACAGGTCCCCACCGGCTGAGAACAAGAGGGTTCAAGGGATGCGACACCGCAAGATGGGAAACCTCGGCTGGGAAGTCAGCGAGGTCGGATACGGCATGTGGGGCATCGGCGGCGGCCCCGGCAACTTCACCGGCTGGGACTACGACGTCGCCCCCCGCTGCCTCGACGAGGCAGTCGCGCTGGGCTGCACCTTCTTCGACACGGCCTGGGTGTACGGGCGAGGGATCAGCGAGCAGTTGCTCGGCGCGCTGCTCCGCCGCCATCCCGACCGGAGGCTGTACGTCGCCACGAAGATCCCCCCGAAGAACCGCGAATGGCCGCCGGGACCGGACGACACCCTCGACGACGCCTACCCGGCGGACCACATCAGGGAGTACACGTACAGAAGCCTGGAGAACCTCGGAGTGGCGCGCATCGACCTGATGCAGTTCCACACCTGGGAGGACCGGTGGGCGGCCGACGAGCGCTGGCAGGAGGCCGTCACCGACCTCAAGCGTGAAGGGGTCATCGACGCGGTCGGCATCAGCGTCAACCGGTGGGAACCGGCCAACTGTTTCGCCGCCCTCGACACCGGTCTCATCGACGTCATCCAGGTGATCTACAACATCTTCGACCAGGCGCCCGAGGACGAGCTGTTCGACCGCGCGCTGCGCGACGGCGTCGGGATCATCGCCCGCGTCCCGTTCGACGAGGGCACGCTCACCGGCACGCTGACCGCCGGCAGCACCTGGCCGGAGGAGGACTGGCGCAGCACCTACTTCTGCGCGGAGAACCTCCAGCCGAGCGTCGAACGGGCCGAGCGCCTCAAGGCGGCCGTCCCCGAGGGCACGTCGCTCCCCGAACTCGCCCTGCGGTTCATCCTCAACCATCCGGCGGTCAGCACGGTCATCCCGGGCATGCGCCGACCCGCACATGTACGGGCGAACCTCGCGGTCAGCGACGGCCGGCCGCTCGATGAAGCGCTGCTCCAGGAGCTCCGCGGGCACCGCTGGGACCGCGTCCCGGCCTGGTGGTCGGGGTGAACCCGGTGATCATCATGTGGGCGCACTCCCGCTCCGCCTCGACGGCGTTCCTGCGCATGATGATCGAGCGCGGCGATGTGACCGTCCTGCACGAGCCGTTCCTCGCCCTGACCGAGGAAGGAGCGGTCCCGCTCGGCGGCCAGGCGATGGCACGCTCGGAGAAGGACCTTCTCATGGGCCTCAAAGAGCTGGCCCGCGTGCGGCCGGTGTTCGTCAAGGAGGTCCTCGACTACGAGTACCCCTACCTCTTCGACCACCCCGGCGAGCTAGCCGGGATCGTCCACACCTTCATCGTCCGCGACCCCAAGCCGACCATCAGCTCGCACTACGCGATCAAACCGGCGGTGACCTGCGCGGAGATCGGCTACGAGCGCCTGCACCGGCTGTTCGAGCTGGTCTGGTCGGCCACCGGGCGCAGGCCGCTCGTCATCCGCACGGAACGGCTGGTGCGGGAGCCGGCGAAGGTGGCCGAGGTCTTCTGCGAGTACGCCGGCCTGCCGTTCCTCCCCCGGGCGCTCACATGGGACTCAGGGGATCGGCCCGAGTGGCGGCGGACCCGCCGATGGCATCTCGACGCGAGCAGCAGCGCCGGCTTCGAGGACCGCCGGAACACCTACCCGGACACCGTCGACAACCACCCCGCCCTCAAGGCGTTCTACGACCACCATCTGCCCTTCTACCAGCGGCTCATCCAGCACGACTTCTGACCGGGAGCACCCATGTCAACGGACACAGCCCCAGCCGGCGCGCCGACCGTGAAGCAGTCCCCGGGCGAGGCATTCGCGCGGGCGTTCGCGGCCGATCCCAGCCACGCGGAGGTGACCTTCGACTACACCATCACCGAGGCACACGAGCCGACCAAGGACCGGCCCCGGCTGACCGTGCGCAACCTGCTCAAGGTCCGCCCGGCCGACGACGTCGCCCGGTTCTGGACCGAGTCCCGGCCCAGCGAGGAGGAGCGGAAGGCGGTACGCGACTCCGACGTCCGCCGCGAGGCGGCGTTCAGGTTCGGCATGGCCGAGGCCGGGGTGCACCCGATCCGGGCATGGGTCCAGATCCCCGACGGGCTGGCCGACGACCCGGCCGCGCTGGCCACCTTCCTCGACTACCGGCTCCTGGTACGGCTCGCCACCGCGGAGAACCTCGCGCTGACCAACCTCCTGCTCGACCACCCGGAGATCGCCCGGCTCCCCTACGACACCGACTACGTCGCCGGAGTCCTGGCGGCCTGTGACGAGGTCGAACAGTCAGGCGCCACGCCGCACGCGATGATCATCAACCCGAACGACTACTACCACTGGCTCGTCGGCCGCAACGGCCTGCTGACGGACCTGGCCACGGGCAACGGCATGAAGATCTGCCGCAACCGGTGGATCAGCCCGGGGTCCGCCCTCGTCGGTGACATCTCCGTGGCGGCCAGGCTCCTCGACGGACGTCGCTCGGTGATCCGCGTGGCCGAACCTCCGCCCGGCACGTTCGCCCGGCCGGGCGTGGCCGTCTGCGCGGAGGTGTGGGAGGGAGTCGCGGTCCATCTCCCGACGCTGTTCTTCCTCGTCACCCCTGCGGAGAAACACTGATCAAACGGCCGGCGATGAATCGCCCTATATGCCGTACTTTGAATTTCATGGCAATGAGGAGACAAAGGCGTCCGCGGGGCGCCTGACGAAAGGCGGACGGCCGTGACGGACACACATGAGGAATATCGGCGCAACGGCTGGTGGCGAAACGCGACCTTCCTGGATGACCTTCGGCATAACGTGGCGGCATTTCCCGGCAAGCCCGCGCTGATCAGCCGACGGGTCGCCGACGGCCGTACCGACGTCGTCACCTACGCGGAACTGGACCGGCTGACCGACCGAATCGCCCACGGCCTGATCCGGCTGGGCGTGCGGCCCGGGGATTATGTCGCGATCCAATTACCCAATCGCCGGGAGATGCTGCCTCTGACGCTGGCCTGCATCAAAGTGGGCGCGCGTATCGCGCCGCAGTTCCCCATCTACCGGCATCGCGAGCTCGACTTCATGATCCGGCTGACCGAGGCGCGCGTCTTCATCACCGTGAACCGCCTCGGTGACCTGCCGACCGCGGAGACCGCGATGACGCTCGCGAGCGAGATCCCGACCCTGGAGCACGTCGTCGTCCTCGGCGGCGACGGCCCAGCCGGGTCACTCGGATTCGAGGAGCACCTGCTCGACCCCGAACCCGGTGACCCCGCGGACCTGGCCGGGCGCGCGCTGGGCCCGGACGATCCGTTCCTCATCCTGTTCACCTCGGGGACGACCGGAGAGCCCAAAGGCGCGCTGCACAGCCAGAACACCCTGCATGCCGCCATCCGCGGCTACGGGGACGCGTACGGCCTGGACGACAGCCTGGTCATCATGACGGCGCAGACCTCCATGCACTATGTGGGCCTGGTGATGACGTACCTACAGGCGTTGATGCTGGGCGGCACCGCGGTCACGGCCGACCTCTGGAACCCCGGCGTCTACCTCGACCTCATGGCCGAGCACGGCGTCACGATGTATTACGGCACGCCGCCCTTCGCCCGGGAGATCAGCGAGGAGCAGAAGGCCAATCCGCGGAAGATCCCCACTCTGCAGATCTTCGTGTCCGGCTCGGCGCCCGTACCGCCGCACCTGGTGGAGCAGGTGAGCGAGATCCTCGGAGTACGGGTGTACGCGCTGTGGGGCATGACCGAGAACGGCGGCGTCACCATGACCCGGCCAGAAGACCCGCCGGAGCGGGCGGGCGAGAGCGACGGCACCGTCGTGGCCGGCATGGAGGCGCGCATCGTCGACGAGGAGAACCAGCCGGTCCAGGCCGGCGAGATCGGCGCGTTGCAGGTACGCGGCGCGGCCCAATGCCTCGGCTACTACCGGCGCGACGACATCTACGCCAAGTCGGTCACGCCGGACGGCTGGTTCGACACCGGCGACCTGGCCCGCGACGACGGCTACGGCGGCGTGCGCATCTCCGGCCGGACCAAGGACGTCATCATCGCGAACATGTGTCTCAAGCTGCCGGTCAGCGACATCGAGGCGCTGCTCGGCCGGCACCCCGCCGTCCGCGACATCGCGCTCATCGGCATCCCGGACCCCAAACTGGTCGAACTGGTGTGCGCCGTGGTGACGCCGTCGGGTGAGCCGCCCACGCTGGAGGACCTGCGGACCCACCTGGAGGACGCCGGCGTGAACAGCTGGTTCTGGCCCGAGCGCCTCGAACTCGTCGAGGCGATGCCACGGACCCTCACCGGCAAGATCCGAAAGGTCGAGCTCCGGGAGCGGTTCGGCGCGGCGTCCAGCTGAGATGCGCGGATCCCGCGCGCTCCCGCTGGCGGTGCTGTGCGGGAGCGCCTTCCTCGGTGCGATCGACGTACAGCTGGCGAACATCGCGTTCCCCGACATGCTCCGGAGCTTTCCGAGCAGCGGGCTGCCCGAACTGTCGTGGGTGTTCAACGGCTACGCGATCACGTTCACGGCGGCGCTGCTGCCGGCGGGCGGCCTGGCCGACCGGTTCGGCTATCGCCGGGTCTTCCTCGCCGGTCTGACAGTGTTCGTGATCGGCGCCGCCCTGTGCGCGGTCGCCCCCTCGGCCGGCATCCTGATCGCCGCCAGGGTCGTGCAGGGCGTGGGCGGCGGCGTGATCACCCCGCTGACCCTGGCCCTGATCCTGCCGTACTACCCGCCGGAGCGGCGTGGCACGGCGATCGGACTGTGGAGCGCGACGCAGTCGGTGGCGACCGCCTCCGGGCCCTCGCTCGGCGGGCTGCTGGTCGGCGTCTGGGACTGGCGCACGGTGTTCTTCCTGCACCTGCCGGTCGGGCTCGTCGTGCTGGCCGGCGCGTGGCGGACCCTGGCCCGCACGCCCCCGTCCACCCCGTCCCGGCTGCCGGACATCGTCGGCCTGATCCTGCTGGTGGCGGCCATCGGCCTGCCCTCCCTGGCCATCGTGCAGAGTGACGCGTGGGGGCCGGGCAGCCCGGGTACGATCACCGCCCTGGTCGCGGGCGTCGTGTTCGGCGTGCTGTTCGTTCGGCGGGCCCGCTCGCACCCCGCTCCCATCGTGGACCTGAGAATCCTCCGGGCGAGGAGTACGCAGCGGGCCAACCTGGCGATGTTCCTGCTCGGCCTGGTGATGTTCGCCCTGCCACTGGCCAACATCCTGTTCCTGACCAGGATCTGGGGATATTCCGAGACCCAGGCGGGGCTCGCCGTCACTCCAGGAGCGGTCGCGCAGGTCCTCACCGCACCGATCGCCGGACGGCTGGCGGCGAGAACCGGGCATCGCAGGCTGGCGCTGTGCGGTGTCGTGCTGCTGTCGCTCGCCACGGCCTGCCTGGCGGTCGCGACCGGAGGCGGCCCGGCCTACCTCACGGTGGTCTTCCCCGCGGTCGTCGTCACCGGGGTGGGCATCGCCGTGCTGGTCACGTCGCTCAGTGGAGCCGCCGTCGCCGAGATCCCGCCCGCGCGGCTCGCCACCGGCACCGCCTTGTCCGTCACCTCGCGGGCCTGTGGCGCGGTCATCGGCGTGTCGGCGCTCGTGCTGGTCCTGTCGGGGCACCGCGTCGGCGTGATCGGCGCCTATCACGGCGTCTGGGCGACCATGCTCGGGATCTGCGCCTTCATCGCCGTCGCCGCCGCGGGTCTGCGCAGTCCAGAGGCACCCGCCACGGCGGACGCCGGTCAGCGCGAATCCGGCGCGGAGCCGCCGTGACCGACGGGTTCCAAGAGCAGAACGGCTGACCGGGCCCGAGGTGAGCCAACCTCAAACGTACGGTCCGCAACTGGCTGCGCTGCGTAGTCATACCCGTTGAATCCACGGAGGCGCCGCCGCCCGGGGAACTTCCATCGATCAAGCTCCGGTCGCCCGCCAGCGGAGTCCAAGTCTCGCGCGGCGCCTCTTGGCTTCCTTCTCCACCAGCAGGACGGCGCGTCGTTCGACGTCGGTGTAATACTCGTCCACATCAAGCCGCTCGTCCGCGACCTGCTCGGCTCTTTCGATGACTTCGTCACTCACAGTAGGTCCGTTTTCCATTTAGGCTCCCTCCCTGCATTGACTGCCCCTTCGATGCGCTGCCATCAAAGTCTCACAGAGCACGAACATGCGCCAGACCTGCGGCCAGCGCTCCGCCGAGCAGTCTGAGCGCTTCTACATCCGAATCTTCGAACGCTTTCGCCTCGGGCGAGACCACCACGAGCAGCCCTTCTTTGAGACCGGCCTCCTTGACGCCGACAGAGCTGGCGATACAGCTCTTATACCGGGGCTTCCCCATCTCCAGGACGTCGAGGAAACAATCTTCCCGGCTAATATCATCTACGCGCTTCACCCGCAGATGGTTCGATGCGAATTGCAGGAGATCTTTATCGTGATCACCATCGACACCCAACCTGCTCCGCGGCGAGCCGACTCCCCAGAGCGCGCTTACCAGTTGTAGATACCCATCCTGTCCGAACTTATAGTAAGCGGCCCGAGTCAAGCTCGGTTGCTTGGCATGGCTGCAGGTACGCCTGGCCGCGGCGACGATCTGGTGGATCAGAATATCGGCCGCGGCCTGCGCCTGGAGCGCGTCGTTCTTACTGCACAGCCGGCCGAGGGCGACAATGACCGGGAGGCCTCCGCCGGACAGCGTCCGAGCCATTCGCGCGGCGATCTCTTTGTAGCCGCCATCGCTCGTGTGCCTCAGCCATATCGAAAGTCCGCCGAGCGCCGCGCAAATCAATAAAGCCAGGACAACGGCATCGTGAGCCTGATCATCGACAAGTGTGACCGCGACTCCCAGGCCCGGGACCGCCATTCCAAGAATTGCCGTGACGGGCAGGTTGAGGAGCGCCTTGTCGGCGAAACTCCGCATGACCTGCCAGGCGCGCTTGCTTTTCATCAGCCGACGTCCTTTGCCGATCTTGAGCTACCGGTCCACAGAAGTATCCGCCGTGACAAGATAACGTGAGCCAGGCGCTGTAGCCACAAGAATGTTCATAGACAGAGGATCATCACCAATCCGACACCACAGTGATCGGACATCTCTCCTATAAGCCACCTAAGTGATTAGTCGGGCTGGACGCCGCGGCAATTAAAAACAAACAATGGCACTCATCAATTACGGGAAGTCATGCCGAACCTCGCGTCGGACTCGACCGGCGCGCGCGGAAGCGACGGAACGCGACGAGGAGGACCGCCCCGGCGATGAGGGCTACCAGCCCGGCGCCCGCGAGGGCCAGCGTCCACGGGGAGTCCAATGACCCCGGCAGGCCCGACGTTCCGGGCTTTTCGGGGAAGGTGAGCGTTCCGGTCGCCGTATGGCTGATCCGGCCGCTGCGCAGGGTGAGGTGGAACCTCCATGGCCCGGCGGGCAGGTCGTCGCCCATCAGTGCGACGACGTTTCCCTGGTCGCCGGGCGCCAGGGTGGTGTCGCGGTTGACCGGGAAGGGCCCGGCGCGCAGAAAGCTCGGCCCGTCCGACAGCGACAGCTCTCCGCCGAAGTCGAGCGCGCGTTCGCCGGTGTTGGAGACGTCCACCACGATCTTCAGCTGTCCGTCCTCGGTTCGCCCCGGCACCACCTCGCCGATCTCGAAGTCCGAGGGCGGCTCCCCGCCCAAGCCCACATCGAGATAGGAGCGGATCCCGACGCGATGGACGAGCTTCACGTTTCCCTTCGCTCCAGGTTTGTCGGAGGAGACCTGTGCCCATACGACGGCGTACCGCTCTCCCTTGCTGGCCCATTGCGGCACGGCGACAGTGGCCTTCACCCGCGTCCTGCCGTTCGCCGGCAGGTCGACGGACGAACGGTTGAGCCTGACCCACTCGCTCAGCTCGTTGGAGGTGCGGTCCGGCGCGAAGGTGAAGCGGCCACCCCTGATACCGGCGGCGGCCGCGTACAACTCCACGTGCTGAGGCTCGCGTGAGGTGCTGTAGACCTCAAGGCTCCGGGTGAAGGTGGTGCCCGGATTGACATGGTCGACGATGAAGACGCGCGAACGGGGGTCGTCCATCCGGTTGGCGGGGACCTCCAGCAGCTTGATGCCGATGCCGTCCCTGCCGCCCGAACCCGTCCCGTCCCGGCTCCCCGAGTGCGCGACCGCGGGAGCGCTGATCACCACGTGCAGCAGGAGCGCCATCAGCGTCGTGTAGACGGGCCTGCGCAACAGCGAGGTAGGCATATGAGCTAGGCGATGGAGTGGTTCACCGTGCCGGTATAGGTGCCTGCCACCGCTTGGGCGGGGAGGTTGATGACGAGCCACGGGGTCCATGTGCAGGAGTTGTCACCGGAGCCGGTGACCTTGCTGTAGGCGGTGCGCGATACGTTCAGCGATTGCGCGGCCGCCGCGTTGACCTGGCCGGGGACGAAGGTGCCGGTACCAGTGGTGGCGGTCGCGGCGCCGGACCAGTACAGAACATCCGTGTTGGGAATGGTCTCCGCGGGGGTGCCACCGCCCGTCGTGAAGCCACCCGCCGAGGCGTCCACCGACGACACCCAGGTGGCGACGAGCGCGGCCCGCTCGTCGGTCACGGTGACCGGGCCAAGAACTGCAGTGATCTGCTGGCCCCCCGCGCCATCTCCGATGAGCTTGGAATCCGGCACGCTGACCTTCAGGCCGTCCTCGGCGGTCACGGTGAAGGTCACCGTGGTGGGACAGGTGGTCGAGTCCGGGCACTCCTCGGCCTGCGAGGGAAGGGCCACCATCGTGGCGGCCAGCACACCGGCGGCACCGACCAGCGGGAGGCGCAGACAGCTCTTGAACATTGCCGATTCCTTCCGTAGAACCCGGCGTCCTGTCTGGATGCGCTCCCGGGTGATCTCATCCTGCTCCGCGATCACCCGCCTGAAACGGCCCGAGCAAGCATCTATCAACTCTTTGTGATCATATGATGACTATATGTAATCATTGGCTGCGGCGTTCAGTCTGAGTAGCGCCGCTGTCTCACGCTGGCGGCCAGCGCGGCGGCTCGGGCCGCCTCCGTCGGTGTGAACGGCAACGCGGGGCGGCTGACCAGGAGCGCCCGTTCGGGATGGACGGAGATCACCATGGTGGTGCCGGACTCGCCGCCGCCGGCGACGGTGTCTCCGGGAAGTCGCCATTGGACGTCCGTGGCGCGCAGGAGCTCCGCCATCGCATGGGGCAACTGCTCCGGATCCTCGCTGACGGCGTGGCCCAGGACGAGGGCCTGGACTCCGGGATCGACCAGGTCTTTGACGTACGCGCGGACGATGACGATGTCGAGCCCGCCGGCCTTTCCGACCGCCGACCGCAGGTCCTTCTCACTCAGCTGAGCGGGCGTCTCGACCACGAACTCGTCCAGCGCGTCGCAGCCGGACGGGGAGATCGCGCTACTGCCTGTCGCGGCGATGTGCAGGGCCAGGACGTTGCAGTCCAGCCTGGCGAACGCCGCGGCCAGTTCCGCCAGCCGGCCCGGACGGTCGACCACCCGAGTGCGGATACGCCACAGCTTCATGGGCCGGCCTCCCTCGATATCGATCACCTCGGCGGCGTGACGCCGGGTTCCGCGCCGCGTGCCGAGCCGTTTGTGGACGAAGGCACAGACGATCAGCCCCGCCCCGAGGGCGATCAGCACCGCGGGGCCCGGGGCGGAGTGCCCCATAAGAGTGGCGAACAGGTGGGCCAGACCGACCGCGACGAACAGCACCGCCAGCTCTACGACCTCACGCTTCCACGAGGCGGTGGCCTGCTCAGGAGTGTGCGCCCGATCTACATCTTTCGCATCGCTCATGGAGGCAGGATGGCAGCCGGCTGTTTCGCGGCCACGTGACGTGCGGTTTCGCCGACATTAACGCTCACGGGGCGCCGCGCCCGCGACTCGGCCCCGCAACGCGACGAGCCGGGGCCCGCACCTCTTCAGGTGCGAACCCCGGCTCGTTGTGCGTAACGTCAGGCGGGAACGATGTTCTCGGCCTGCGGGCCCTTCTGGCCCTGGGTGATGTCGAAGCTGACCTTCTGGCCTTCCTGCAGCTCGCGGAAGCCCTGGGCAGCGATGTTGGAGTAGTGGGCGAAGACGTCAGCGCCGCCGCCGTCCTGCTCGATGAAGCCGAAGCCCTTTTCTGCGTTGAACCACTTCACGGTGCCAGTCGCCATGTCGATCTCCTCTTGGATAGGCGCAGTAGTCAGAACCCGCACGTCACGGGCTCCACGTCGCCGAAATGACCCATCCGGAAATGACCGGCAAACAAAATGCGCCTGAGGGGGCTACGTCCCGTCAGGCGCACACAAAGTTCATTGGGTACCAGAACTGCAACTGAGTTCAGGATAGCACGTGACCCCTGCCGATGGGCCGACACGCCACCCTGTCAGTCCGCCGAGCGGGTGTGGTGGTCGAGGACGCGGCCCAGCAGGTCGACCAGCCGCTCGCGGTCGGCGGGTGACAGCGGGGCGAGCAGGTCGCGCTGGACCTCGCCCAGTACGACGTCGAGCTGATCGAGCCGCCGGCGGCCCTCCGGGGTCATGGTGATGACGTTGCGCCGCCGGTCGTCCGGATCGGGAGCGCGTACGACCAGCTTCTGGTCGGCGAGCTCGTTGACCATCGCGACGGTGTCGCTGCGGTCGATCCCGCAGCGCTGACTGAGGCTCGCCTGGCTCGCGGGGCCGAACTCCTCCAGCGCGGCGAGTATCGCGAAGTGGTAGCCCCGGGCGTCGATCGGGCTCAGCCCCTCGGTGAGCAGCCGGTGCGCGTGCAGCGAGGTCTTGTTGATCAGCCAGCTTGCTTTCCCGCGCAGGCGGCTGGGGGCTGTCTCCATGCGGAAAGTCTAGCCAATCCGTTGGCGCTCCCCACGATCCCTGCTACCGTTTGCCCGACAAACATTGGCCGAGCCAATCAATTTCGCGAGGTGTGACATGTCCACAGCAGTCGGCTCCTCCCGGCTTCCTTCCGACCCCGCCGCCCCGGTCCCCCGGCGCTGGTGGGCGCTGGCCGCGGTCGCGACCGCCCAGCTGATGATCGGACTGGACCTGACGATCATGAACATCGCGCTGCCGTCCGTACAGAGATCACTGGATCTGTCGGATCCGGACCGGCAGTGGGTGATCACGATCTTCGCTCTGGGGTACGGCGGGCTGCTGCTTGTGGGCGGCCGTCTGTCGGATCTCCTCGGCCGCAGGCGCAGCCTGATGATCGGGTTGACCGGGTTCGCCCTGGCTTCCGCGATCGGCGGTGCGGCGATCGGCCCGGCGATGCTGCTCACCTCTCGGGCTCTGCAGGGTGTCTTCGGGGCGCTGGTGACTCCGTCCGTGCTGGCGACGCTCGCCGCCACCTTTCCCACGCCCGCGGAGCGCGGTAAGGCGTTCGGGATCTACGGCACCGTCATGGGCAGTTCCTCCGGCGTGGGCGTCGTGCTCGGCGGGGTCCTCACCGACTACCTCGACTGGCGCTGGTGCATGTACGTGAACCTGCCGATCGCCTTCGTCGCCGGAGCCGGTGTGCTCTACGCGGTCCGTCCCGTGCCCCGCGCGGCGGGGGCACGCGTCGACGTCGCCGGGGCGCTGCTGGCGACCATCGGCCTGATGGCCCTGGTCCTGGGTTTCGCCCGAGCCGAACCGGACGGCTGGGGCGGGGCGAGCACCCTCGGGGCGCTGGCCGTCGGCGTCCTGGCGCTCGCCGCGTTCGTCTGGGTGCAGAGCAGGGTCGCCGGGCCGCTGCTGCCGCTGCGGGTGGTCCTCGACCGGCGTCGGAGCGGGTCCTATCTGGCGGTGCTCAGCCTGGCGGTGGGCATGTTCGCCGCGCTGTTCTTCCTCACCTTCTATCTGCAGAACGTGCTCGGCTATTCGCCGGTCCGGGCGGGTCTGGCCTTCCTGCCCCTCACCGCCGGGCTCATGCTGGGCGTACGCCTGGTGAGCCCGCTCCTCATGCGGGCGCCGGTGCGATCGCTGCTGTGCCCTGGGCTGCTGACGATCGCCGCCGGGCTCGCGCTCCTCGGTCTCCTACAGGTCGACAGCGGCTACTGGGCGCACGTGCTCCCGGTGTTCGCGCTGGTCGGCCTCGGAACCGGGTGGGTGCTGGTCGCCGCCAACAGCACCGCGACCCTCGGCGCGGGGGCCGACACCGCCGTGGCCGGGGCCATGGTCATGACCTCGCAGCAGATCGGCGCCTCGCTCGGCACGGCGCTGCTCAGCACGATCGCCGGGACGGTCGCCGCCGGCTATCTCCGCACGCATCCCACGGCAGCCGCCCGGGCGGCCGTTCACGGCTTCAACGTGGCGAGTCTCGGCGCCGCCGGGTTCCTCTGCCTGGCCGCGCTCGCGGTCTTCCTCATCACCGGCCCGCGGAGCTCCGGGCGTTAGCGGGTCAGGGCTTCCTGGCGATGCCGCCGTACATGAGGCGCTGACCGACGCTGAGCACCTCGGGGACGGTGTCCTCGGGACGCCACAGAGGCAGCGGGACGACTCCCGGCTCTAGCAGTTCGAACCCGTCGAAGAACCCGGTGATCTCCTCGGGGGTCCGGAAGCGGCCGGTGCCGAGCAGCGCGAGGAACTTCTTCTCCGCGTCGCGCGCGTCCTGGGTGGCGGAGCAGAAATGGGTGATGAACAGGTAGCTGCCCGAGGGGATCGCCGCCATGTAGGCATCGACGATGCCCTTCGGGTCCTCGCTGTCATGCAGGTGGTGCAGGATGCCGACCAGCATCAGGCCCACCGGCCGGCCCAGGTCGATGAGCCGCTTGACCGTCTCGTCACTCAGAATCGCCGCCGGGTCGCGCAGGTCGGACGTGACCACCCCGGTCCGGTCGTTCTCGGCCAGGATCGCCCGGCCGTGGGCCAGCACCATCGGGTCGTTGTCGACGTAGACCACGTGCGACTCCGGATTGGCGCGCTGCGCGACGTGATGCGTGTTCTCCACTGTCGGCAGGCCGGAGCCGAGATCGATGAACTGCGTGATGCCACGCTCGGAGAGAAGGCGCACGCCCCGGCCGAGAATCTGCCTGTTGTACGTGGCCACATCGTAGATCTCCGGGACGACCTTCACGATCTCGGCGACGAAGGCGCGGTCGACCTCGAAGTTGTCCTTGCCGTTGAGCACGACGTCATAGGCCCGGGCGATGCTGGGCCGCGTTGTGTCGATGCCGTTTGCCCACAAGTCCGACTTGTCGGTCACGGTGGACTCCTCGCGAGGTCGGAAACAGTGTTGATGATCATATGCCGGAAAGGTGAGGGAGGCGCGGTTTTGAGGGGGTAAGCGGGCCCCTAAACCCGGATAAGCGACCATTTCCTGACATGCCATTTGATGAATCTTGGGATGATTAATGGCGTATGTCGGATTTAGGCTTGGAGGGATTTCGCCAGCTGTCTCCAGCAGGAGGAACCCATGTCGAGGTTCATGGACGTCCACCACAACATGGTGGGCATCACCGACGAGCAGTTCCGTGAAGCGCACGAGGCCGACCTCGCGATCCAGGGAGAGGAGGGAGTGTCCTTCGTGCAGGCCTGGGCGGATCCCGACGAAGGTCTCATCTACTGCCTGTCCGACGCGCCGAGCGCGGAGGCCGTACAGCGGATCCACCAGCGGTCGGGCCACCCCGCCGACGAGATTCACCCCGTGCCGCTGGCTCTCTGACCGCGCTTCAGGAGGGCATTCGCGCCGCCGCCGCGGGCCTCGCCGGGGCGCGGCGGAAAGGTGATCCATGGGTGCTCGGCCAGTCGCCGGGGATCCAGGTGGTGCCCGGCGACGAGGCGCAGCCGTGCGCCTGGATGGCCGATGTGGAAACTCCGTTCGCCGGTTGGGATACGTGGAGCGCCGACTAGGGTCGCGGTGTGCCGAAAACACGCCCTTCTCCGTCCGCGATGTTCGACCGCATCGAGGAGTAAGGCGCGGAACAGGTGGTGTTCGGGAGCGACCCGGCCACCGGGCTGCGCTCGATCATCGTCATCCACGACACCACGCTCGGCCCCGCACTGGGCGGGGTGCGGATGTGGCCGTACGCGAGCGAGGCGGAGGCGCTCGCCGACGGCCTGCGCCTGGCGCGGGCCATGACGCTGAAGGCCGCGGCCGCGGGGCTCGGCCTCGGCGGCGGCGCCGCCATCGTCGTCGGCGATCCGGCACGCGACAAGTCCGAAGCCCTGCTGCGCGCCCACGGCCGGTTGATCGCCACGCTGGCGGCCGGTTGATCGCCACGCTGGCGGCCGGTTCATCCCGGTCAACGACGTCGGAACCGGGCAGGCGGACATCGAGGTCATCGGCCGCGAGACCGCGCCCGTCTGCGACAAAGGCGATCCCTCTCCGTACACGGCGCTGGGGGTTCTGGAATCGATCCGTGCCGGGCTGCGCGCCGCCCGAGGCTCCGGCGAGCTCGCCGGAACGGCCGTGGCCGTTCCGGGAGCCGGCAACGTCGGCTCCCACCTGACCCGCCTCCTGCGCGCGGAGTCCGCCGACGTGGTGATCGCCGACCTCGTCGGCGAACGCGACCGTGACGTGGCCGAACGGTACGGCGCGCGGCGGATGTCACCACAGGACATCGTCTCGGCCTCCTGTGACGTGTTCGCACCCTGTGCTCTCGGCGAGGTGGTGACGGAGGAGACGCTCCCCCGGCTGCGATGCCGCGTCATCGCCGGGGGCGCGAACAACGTGCTCGCCGAACCCGGTCTCGCCGACGCGCTCGCCGGGAAAGGCATCCTGTACGCGCCGGACTTCCTCGCCAACGCCGGAGGGCTGGTGTATCTGGAGGGCCGGCTGCTCGGTCACGACGACGCCCGCGCGGCCGCGCGGGTCAAGCGCGTGGGGGGATCGTCGCCGACGTCTTCGAGCGGGCGGACGGCGAGCACATCACCACGGTCGAAGCCGCCACCGCGATCGCGCACGCGAGACTGGCGGCGCACAGCCCCGGCAGCTGACGGCGACCGAGGTGCGCACGCCGTGGAACATCCTGTCACGCCTCCTAGGTGGGGAGACGGGAGGCGGCGGGAACACCATGATCGATGGGACTGGTGGACGCGAGAGCAGAGTGCTGATCCGGCTGGTGGGGTCGTTCACGGTCGAGCGGGACGGCCTGCGCGGGACGGTCGGCGGCCGGGCCAGGACGCTCCTGAAACTGCTCGCGGTCGAGCGCGGCCACGCCGTGCCCACCGACCGCGTCGTGGAGGCGCTGTGGGGCGACCGCCCGCCGAAGCGGCCGGTGGAGAACGTCGCCACGCTGGTGAGCAGGCTGCGCAGGACACTCGGCCCGCAGGCCGTGACGGGCGGCAGGCGGAGCTACCGGCTGGGCGAGCCGCCGGCGGTGAGCGTGGACCTCGACGAGGCGACCGCGCTGATCGCGGAGGCGGAGGGGCGGTTGGCGGTGGACGAGGCGGCCGTGGCCGTCGCCGCGGCGACGCGGGCGATCGAACTGCTCGACGGCGGTGCCGTACTGGATGGGGAATCCGACGCCCCTTGGGCGGCGGCGGCGCGGGGCGAGGCGGCCGGGCTGCTCCGGCAGGCGCGCCACGTGGCGGCTACGGCGGCGCTGCGGATCGCCGAGCCGGGGCGGGCGCGGCGGGCGGCCGAGGCGGCGGTGGCCGCGGACCCGTTCGACGAGGCCGCGCAGCGCCTGCTGATGCGGGCGCATGCCGCGGCGGGCGAGCCCGCGCGGGCGTTGCTGGCCTACGAGCGGCTGCGCGACATCCTGGCGGCCGAGCTGGGCACGGACCCGGCTGCCGAGACGCGGGCCGTGCACCTGGCGATCCTGCGCGAACAGTCGACCGCTCGCCTGACCGGAACCGCGAGGGAAGGGGGTGCCGCTCCCCTGGCCGGAGTCGCGCGGGAAAGGGGCGCCGTGCTGCCGGGGCGGGCGGTGGAGGTGGCCGGGATCTCCCGGTCCTGGGCGGCGGCCGTGGCGGGGCGGACCGCCGTGCTGCTGATCGCGGGCGAGGCGGGCATCGGCAAATCCCGGCTGGCCGAGGAGGCGGTACGGGTCGCGCGGGCCACCGGCGGGATCGTCCTGCGGGCGCAGTGCCACGAGATCGAGCGTTCGCTCTTCCTCCAGCCGTTCGCCGACGCGTTGGCGCCGCAGGTCACCCGGCTCGCCGGGCCCGTGCTCCGCGACATGGTGGGCGATGGGGCGGAGGCGCTGGCCAGGCTGATCCCGGAGGCGGCGCCGGCGCTGCGGCAGGGGCGCGACGGGCCGGGCGGGCGCAGATCCGTGTACGAGGCGGTGGTCGCGTTCCTGCGGGCCCTGGCGGCCGGGAAGCCGGTCCTGCTGGTGCTGGAGGACCTGCATCTCGCCGGGACGGCGACCGTCGAGCTCGTGCACTACCTGGCCCGCCGGGTCTCCGGCGCCCGCCTGCTGGTCGTCGCGACGGCCCGCCCGGCGGAGGGCATAGCGGAGGGCGTGCCGGAGGGCCCGGCGGAGGGCCCGGCGGAGGGCCCGGCGGAGGGCCCGGTGGAGGGCGTGGTGGACGGCCCAGCGGACGGCGCGGTGGACGGCTCTGCGGCGATGGACGCGCTCGGGCGCGCGGCCGTCCGGCTGGAGCTGGGGCCGCTGCCCGCGCAGGCGGTCGCGCGGCTGGCCGTGGCGGCAGGCTTGGGCCACTGGGCCGACGAGGTCCTCCGCCGGACGCGTGGCCATCCGCTGTTCGTCGTCGAGCTGCTGCGCGGCCTGGCGGCGGGCGAGCGCGGGGTGCCGGAGGCGCTGCGCGCGGCGGTGCTCGCGCGGGTCCGCCGGATGGGCCCGCTGGTGGAGCGGCTGCTGCGGGCCGCCTCCGTGCTCCGCCGCCCCTTCGATCCGGCGCTGCTGGGCGAGCTGCTCGGCCTCTCGCCGCAGGTGGCGGCCGAGCAGTGCGAGCGCGCGCTGCGGGTGGGGCTGCTGGTGGTGGTGGGCAGCAGGTACGAGTTCGCCAACGAGCTGACGCGGGAGGCTCTTTACTCCGTTACACCCGCCCCGACCCGGCTGGTCTACCGCCGCCGTGCGGCCGAGCTGCTCGGCCGCCGCGACTGGCCGGTGGTCAATGGCCGGAGCTGTAACCGCCGCTGAGGGGTAGTTCGTCGGCATACATGCGGGCCTGCAACTCGTACAGCTCCGCGTACCGGCCGGATCGGGCGATCAGCTCGTCGTGCGTCCCCTGCTCCGCCAGCTCGCCCTCGTGCAGGAGGTAGATCCGGTCGGAGTTGCGTACGCTGGCCAGCCGGTGCGTGATCAGGATGACGATCCGGCCGGTGGCCAGGCGGCGCAGCGACTCGTACACCGCGAACTCGGCCTTGGCGTCCAGCGGCGCGGTCGGCTCGTCCCAGATCAGCACGGGCGCGTCGCGGAAGACGCCGCGGGCGACGGCCAGCCGCTGCCATTGCCCGCCCGACAGTTCGCGGCCGCCGCGGAAGTACTTCGACAGCAGCGTCTCCCAGCCGTGGGGCAGGTCCGCCACCACGGTGTCGGCCCCCGCCAGCTCGGCGGCGGCGCGCAGCGCCAGGTCGCCAGGGTCGTCGCGGTCGTAACGGCCGGCTCTGACGTTGGCGCGGGCGGTGTGCGGCCATCGGATCGGGTCCTGGAGCACCATCATGATCCGGTCGCCGACGCTGTGCGGGTCCAGCTCGCGGATGTCCACGCCGTCCCAGCTCACCTGGCCGCCCGTCGGCTCGTAGAGGCCTGCCATGATCTTGGCGAGGGTGGTCTTGCCGGAGCCGTTCTCGCCGACCAGGGCGATGGTCTGGCCCGCGCGGACGGTGAGGTCGATGCCGCGCAGCGCGTCGCCGGTGCCGCCCGGGTAGCCGAACTCGACGCCGCTGAGCGTGATCACCTGCGGTGCGGCGGGCGCCGGCCGGGTGGTCGCCGCGGGGCTCCTGGAGGCGGCGTCGTCGACGAACTCCTGGTAGTCGGCCACGTACATGCCCTGCTCCAGCAGTTGGTGCGCCGAGTGGACCAGCCGGCTGAGCGCGGCGTTCGCGGTCCGCACGGCTATCACCGCCCCGCCGGCCACCGCCAGCGGGATCCAGCCCGCCTGGAGCAGCAGGCCGAGCACGGTGAACGTGATGCCGGCCATGAGCCCGGTGAGCGCCCGGCCGACGGTGCCCACGCGTATGTGGGCGGCCTGTACGCGTACCTCCTGGTCGCGCAGGGGGTCGGCCACCTCGGCGTACTCCCGCAGCAGGAAGTCCTGGGCCTGGCAGGCGCGGATCTCCGGGGCGGGCTCGCGCTGCGTGCCCAGCTCGGTGATCATCTGGACCCGGCGGTTCAGGGTGACCGTGCGGGTCATGTGGGCGTACGCCAGCCGGGCCGAGCGCTGCACCGTCCAGGCCGACGGGAACACGCCCAGCACCAGCACCGGGAGCAGCGCGGCGTGCAGGACGGCCAGGCCGGTGACGGCGGCGGCGAATGCCAGCGCCGCGCCGATGAGGTCGACCAGGTTGTCCACGGCCCGCGCGAGATGGAACAGACCGCGGTCGCGCGCCCGCTGCATCCGGTCGTAGAAACCGGCGTCGTCGTAGGCGGCCAGCTCCACGCGGAGCCCGGCCGCGAACAGCTCACCCTCCGCCATCCGGCGCACCTCGGGCGTCAGCCGGGCGTACGCGGCCGCGATGGCCGTCTCGACCGCGCCCCGCAGCACGTACGCCCCCGCGACGAGCACGAGCATGGGCAGCGCGGCCGCCACCACCTCCACGGTGGGACCGGCGGCGAGCAGCCGTTCCAGCGCCCCCGTGGTGGCGAGCAGGCCGAAGGCCGTGGCGGCGCCCGACACGAGCTGGAGCAGCAAGACCGTGACGGCCTGCCGGGGCGCCGCCCGCGCCACGATCGCGAGCACCGCCCGGCTGGTGGCCGGCAGCCGCCGGCACATCCGCCAGACGCCCATGTCGCCGGCGTCGTCGAGCTGCCAGTACGGCGACACCATCTGGACGTCGGCGGAGGCGTCGGCGGAGGCGCTCAAGACGCCTTCACCGGACCGGGATCGGGCAGCAGCACCGACGGCAGCGTGCATTCGGGATGCATGCGGAGCAACTGGTACGCGACCCCGCCGAGGCCCGGCATGATCCCCGGGACGAAGGCGTCCCGGGCGAACCCGCTGACCGGCCCGTGCTCCTCGACGCTGCCGAGCAGGTGGGCCTCCAGCCGGGGCCGGTCCAGCCCGCCCGCGCCGAGCCCGGCGGTGACGGCGAGGTCCAGCACCTCCCAGGCCCCGAAGTCGCCGTGGCACAGGGTGTGGTTCCAGCCGATGCCGTCGGCCTGGCTGGACTGTGCCGCGCGCCGCAGCAGGTCACGCAGCCGCTCGGGGTCGCCGCGGCCGGCCATGAGCCGGTCGGCGGCGACGGCCGCGATCCCGACGGAGCCGTGGCACCACGCCGCCCCGATCTGGTCCGGCCCGCGCAGGTCGCGCCAGCTTCCGGTCTCCGGGACGTACAGGGTCTCCTCGTAGGCGAAGGCGGCTTCGGCGACGGCGGCGCAGTCGGTGTCGCCGGTGGCCGCCGCCAGCCGGTCCAGCGCCCAGCCGATGCCGGTCGCCCCGTGCGCCAGGCCGCCGATCCCGTCCGGGAAGCCGTCGACGGTCCAGCACGCGGTGTCGCCGCGTACACGTGCCGCCGACACCAGCTTGCGGCCGATCTCCCCGGCCAGCTTTCCCGCGTCGGCGTCGCCCGCGCTCTCGTGGAGCCGCAGCAGCGGCACCACAGCTCCCGCCATACCGCTCACCAGGTCGAGTGACGGCTCGGAGTCCAGGGCCGCGGGCAGTTCGCGGACGATGTCCGCCGACCGCGAGAACGCCTCGGCCGGCTCGATCACGCCGAGCCGGACCAGCAGCAGCCAGCCCCAGATCCGCGACGCGAGGCCGAGGTAGCCGCCGACGGGCGCGGGCCGGCGCGTCTTGATCTCGACCCGGTCCTTCTCCCACTGCGCCTCCGCCATCCGCACGGTACGCAGCACGGCGTCCAGCAGCGGCCCCACGTCCGGCACCGAGTCGGCCCGGCCCGCCTCCATCTCGCGCAGGTAGCCGGCCAGCAGCGCGGCGATACCCGCCGCCCCGCCGTACATGTCGAGGCCGAGCGGCAGCACCGCCCATCCGGTCGGGTTGAGCACCGGCGCGATCCACGTGACCGTGCCGTCCTCGGCGCGTACGGCGGCGTCGGACAGAGATCGCACGATGCCGGCCGCCAGCGCCCGCCGTCTGCGGTCCAGGCCGTCGGTGTCCAGGCGAGCCGGGAGCAGGCGCCGCTGGGTGGGCACGCCGCCCTCGTTCAGGTACGCGCTGACCAGGGCGGACTGGATCACCTGCCGCTCCAGTCCGAGGTCGGCCGACCGCCACCGGCTCAGTGTCCCGGCGATCAGGTCCTGGGCGGGACCCCACAAGGTGCCACGCGGCCCGGTGAGCCGGCCGCGGCGCGGCGTGGTGGCGAAGAACGGCACGTCGCCGTCCAGCAGCTCCTCGACCTCCGCCTCGATCACCACGGGGTCGTCCGGCCGGCCGGGCGCGTTGGCCGCCTGCTTGGCGAGCAGGTCCGCCGCGCGCCGCCGGGCGACGGGCTCGTCGTGCAGCGCCTGCGGGTGCCAGAGCATCCGCTGCAGCTCGGCGTAGCTCTCGGTGGACCTGAGCACCAACCGGATCGGCAGGTCGGCGAACTCCTCAAGCCACCCCTGCAGCTCGCCGCCCTCGTCGATCTTCCTGAGCCGCCTGGTCAACTGCGCGAACCCGTCCACCACCAGGTCCCAGTGCTTGATCAGCACGGGTTCCGGGCTCGGGTGGTTGAGCGAGAGCGGGACGCGTACGGGCGCGAGTCCGATCCGCGCCTCGTCGGTGCCGACGCCGAGGATGACGGGCAGCTCCGTGACCGGTTGCTGGCCGGGCAGCGAGCCGATGGCCGACATGTCGACGCCGCGCCAGCCGAGCGCCAGCCCCCGGCCCGGCAGCAGCCCGGTGCCCAGCACCGAGCCGCCGATCAGCCGCCCCGCCCGGTCCGGCGCGAGCCCGTACCCGGACTCGCGCGGCGGCGACTGGGGCGTGAACAGCGTCTCGCAGTCCACGACGGCCGGGATCGGGCCCGCGGCGATCAGGTTCTCGGCGTGCAGGTCGGTGCCGCCGATCAACCGCATCACGGCCAGCCAGTGCCCGAGGTTGCGGTAGAAGCGGCGCAGCTCCTCTTCGTCGGCGCAGTAGCGGTGGGCGACGTGCTCGGCCCAGCCGTAACCGTCGCCGTTCACCACGTCGGGGACCCTGATCCGCGTGTCGGCGGGCTCGTCGGCGAGCAGCCGGTTCAGCAGCCGCGTCACGGCGAGATCCACGGCGACGGACCGCGGCTTGTAGACGACCTTGCCCGCGGCGCAGCTCAGGATCGCCACACTCTGCCCGCCGCGATGGCTGTCCCCCGCGCCGAACTCGACGCTCACCAGCTCCCCCGGCTCATCCCCCTCGAACGGCCGGAGCAGCGTGGTGACCAAGGGCCGGTCCGCGGCGAAGCGGCGGGCCAGGCTCATCGCCGCCGCGCACCTGTTGGCGATCAGCCGGCGCAGGCGCGGGAGCAGGGTCGGATAGTGGCCGCCCAGCGACTCCCAGAACTCCTGGTTCGCCGCCTGGGACTCCCAGTCCCGCCACCTGGCCTCCGGGTCGTCGCCGGTGAGCCTGCCGGTGAGCCTGGCCGCGTTCAGCTCCAGGAGCAGCACCCGGTTGGTCCTCAGGCGGACGGTGTCCAGCAGCGCCTTGGCGGCGCCCGCGTGCACGGCCCGGCGTTCCGTTTCCGCCAGGCCCGCGACGGACCCGAGCCGGGCCGCCAGCCGCTCCAGTGATGGTTCGAGCAGGCGGTCCAGCACGGTGTCGCTTACGGTGTACTCCCCCATGTCAGGTCAGCAGCACAAGCGCCCGGCGGAGGCCGTGCACGCCGTACCGCAGCCGCCCACGGTCTGGTCGGGGGGAGGAGGAGGCGGGTTGCAGCCCGACGCGGCGAGGATGGATTCGAGGGTGATGTCCGCTTCCGCGTACTCACCGCTGGCGAACAGCGGGCCCGCCGGGTTCTCCCAGCCTTCGACGAGCTCGGTGCCGCTTCGCCAGCCGGCCACGATCCGGTCGGCCTGTTCCTGGGTCAGTCTGGGCATGCGATCGATCCTTTTCTTGAGCCGGACAATTTCGCTCAAGATGCTGCCAAGCGGCATTGCAGATTCGTTGCAGCCGGGGATCAGTCTTGGGACAGGACGCGCTGGGCGACGGCGAAAGCGGCGTTGGCGGCCGGAACCCCGCAGTAGATCGCCGTCTGCAGCAGCACCTCGCCGATCTCGTCGGGCGTCAGGCCGTTGCGCAGGGCCGCGCGCACGTGCATGGCCAGCTCGTCCAGCTGGCCACGCGCGACCAGCGCCGTGAGGGTGACACAGCTGCGGGTACGGCGGTCGAGGCCGGGGCGGTTCCAGATCTCGTCCCAGGCGTAGCGGGTGATGAGGTGCTGGAAGTCGCGGGTGAAGCCGGTGGTGGCGGCGACGGCGCGGTCGACGTGGGCGTCTCCGAGCACCTCACGCCGGGTACGCATCCCGGCCGCGTGACTCGAATCGCCGCCCAGGTGCTGGACGATCGCGGGCGTGACGGCGTCGGCCCGCTCCACACTGGCCAGGTGCGCCGCGCCGGGCACCACGCGCAGCAGCGCCCCCGGGATGCCCTGGGCCAGCGTGAGAGCCTGGCCGAGCGGGGTGGCCGGGTCGTCGGCCCCGGCGACGATCAGGGTGGGGGCGGTGATGGCGGGCAGGCGTCCGGTCAGGTCGCAGGACGCGATGGCCTCGCAGCAGGCGGCGTACGACTCGGCGTCCACGCCGTCCAGCATGTCCGTCACCCAGCGGCCGTCGTAGCCGGCGGTGAACCAGCGGGCCGCCAGGGCCGGCGCGAGCTGGGCCACACCGGAGGCACGCACCAGCGCCGCCCGCTCCAGCCACGGCCCCGGCTCACCGAACCGGGCCGACGTACAGCACAGCACCAGACTCCGCACCCGGCGTCGTGGTGCCGCTGCCTGCTCTCCTGCGGCGATCGCGGTGGCGATGGCGCCGCCGAGCGAGATCCCGCCGACCGCGAACTCGTCGTCGTGATCGTCGTCCACCAGATCGAGTACGGCCCGCGCCAGGTCGTCGATCGTCAGCCCGGAGGCTGCGGGGGCCGAGCCGCCATGGCCCGGCAGGTCGTACCGCAGCACCCGCCACACCTCGGTGAGCGCGCTCAGCTGCGGCTCCCAGATGTCGAGCGTGGTGCCGAGCGACGGCCCGAGCACCAGCAACGGCGCTCCGGCGGGACCGTCGACGCGGTGATGCAGCTTCATGCTCATGATCGCTTCCGGTAGTCGGCGAGGATACGGTCGACGAGTTCCGGCGCGGCGCCCAGATAGCCCTCGGGGTCGAGCAGCTCGTCCGGTCCCTCCAGCGGGCCAGGACGGCTCAGTGCCTCGTCGAGGGCGGCGCGGCCGAGGTGGAGCGCGAGCCGTTCCGACACGATGCGCCCGCCGGTCAGGCAGGCGTTGTCACGCATCCGCTCGGGGAACACCTGGAGCCCGGCGACCAGCTCGGCCGCCGTCTCCGCCGCGCCACCGGTCAGCCGGAGGCATTCGCGCAGCGGCAGCCACTCCGCCTGCCAGGCGCCCGCCGCCCGCTCGTGCTCCCCCGCCGCTCCCAGGAGCTGGGCGTACGCGGGCACCTGGAGCGCCGCCGACCGGATCAGCACCGACAGGGCGGGGTTGCGCTTCTGCGGCATGGCCGAGGAGTTGCCTCGGGAGGACTCGGCCACCTCGCCGACCTCGGTCTGCGCCATGAGGATCACGTCGGTCGCCACCTTGCCGAGCGCACCCGCCGTACCGGCCAGGGCCGCGCCCAGCTCGGCGACCACGGACCGCTCGGCATGCCACGGCGCTAGCGGGGCGGCCAGCCCGAGCTCCTCGGCGTACAACTCGACCAGCCGAAGCACCCGCGCCTGTGCACCCTCGGCATCCCGAGCCACCTCGCCCCCGAACGCTCCGACGGCCGCGTCACCACCGCCGGAAGACCCAGCAGGCTCAACGCCGACCTCAGGTGATCTCGTCGGCTCGGCGCTGTCGCCGGGCGGTCCCGCAGAGCCGACGCCACCACCAGGCGATCCGACGGGCTTGGCGTCGGTGGAGCGGGCGGTTTCAACGAGGGCGGCGAGGGTGCCTGCCGCGCCGCCGAGTTGGGCGGGGAGTCGCAGGCCGCGCAGGCGGTCGCGGGCGCGCAGGAGGCCGGACAGCCAGCCGGCCGCCTTCAGCCCGAACGTCGTCGGCACCGCCTGCTGGCCCAGCGTGCGAGCCGCCATCAGCGTGTCGCGGTGCTGTTCCGCCAGCCCGGCGAGCACGCCCATGACCGCGTCCAGATCGGCCGTGATCAGCCTGACGGAACGCGCGGCGACCAGCATGGCCGCCGTGTCGAAGATGTCCTGGCTGGTGGCCCCCCGATGCACGAACTCGGCGGTGGCTTCGGCGGCGGTCGCTTCGGCGGCGGTGACGGCTTTTCGCAGGTCGGCGACCAGCGGGACGACGGGGTTGGCGGCTTGCCGGGCGCGCTGAGCCAGGTCCGGCAGGTCGGGGGTGAACCCCGTCGCCACCCGGTCGATCAGCGCGGCCGCCGCGCCGGGGATCAGCCCCGCGCGGCCCTGCGCGCGGGCCAGCGCCGCCTCGGCGTCCAGCATGGCCCGCAGCCAGGCCGCGTCCGAGGTCGCCGCCTCTACCCGGGTACCGGCCCGCACCGGCGCCAGCAGCCCGCTGTCAGAAGTCAAGGAACACCGTCTCCCCATCCCCCTGCAGCCGCACGTCGAACTCGTACCGGTCCGACTCCCCCGACGCCGTCGCGATCAGTGTCCCCCGTCGTTCCGGCTCCAAGCCGTCCAGCAGGGGATCAGGCCGATCCTCCAGGTACACACGGGTCAGCAACGACCTCAGCAGCCCCCGGGCGAACACCTGCAACGACAGATAAGCCCCCTCAGGCCGTACCGTACGGAACCTAAACGAACCATCCGGAGCCGTGGCGCAGCGCCCGAAGCCGGACACCTGCCCGTCACCGCGCAGCAGCGCGCCGCGGTCGCCGGCGCGCCCCAGCCAGAGCTCCAGCAGCGCGTCCGGCACCGGCTCGCCGGCGCCGTCCAGGACGCGCCCGGTCAGCGTGATCGCGCCCGGATGCCCGGGAGGGACCAGTTCCCAGTCGTGCGGGTACGGCAGCGCGTGGCTGAAGAACGGCCCCACGGTCTGCGAGGGGGTGAGGTTCATGACGACTCCATGGGGGTGCTGCCGAGCACGATGTCGAAGGAGTAGCCCAGCGCCCATTCGGGCTCGGTCAGCTCCATGGAGAAGGCCGAGACGAGCCGTTGCCTGGCCGCCTCGTCGGGGACCGACTGGAGGATCGGGTCGAAGGGCATCAGCGGGTCGCCGGGGAAGTACATCTGGGTGACGAGCCGCTCGGTGAACGCCCGCCCGAACACGGAGAAATGCAGGTGCGCCGGCCGCCACGCGTTGTGGTGGTTGCGCCAGGGGTAGGCGCCGGGCTTGATCGTGACGAACCGGTAGCGGCCGTCCTCGTCGGTGAGGCAGCGGCCGGCGCCGGTGAAGTTCGGGTCGAGGGGGGCGGGGTGCTGGTCGCGTTCGTGGGCGTAGCGGCCGGCGGCGTTGGCCTGCCAGAGCTCCACCAGCGTGCCGCGGATCGGCCTGCCGGAGGAGTCCAGGATGCGGCCCGTGACGGAGATGCGCTCGCCGAGCGGCTCCCCGGCGTGCTGCCTGGTCAGGTCGGCGTCGAGCGCGCCGACCTCGTGGTGGCCGAAGACCGGGCCGGTCAGCTCGATCGCGTCGGGATCGTCCTTGAAGGCCACCGGCGGCCGCGCGGGCGCCCGGAGGACCGTGCTGCGGTAGCCGGGGCTCAGGTAGGGAGGATGGGTCATGGCCGTCCTTCGAAGTTGATCATGGCAGTCCCACGTAGTTCTCCGCCAGTGTTGTCGCGGCCGCCTCGGAGGAGGTCACGTAGTCCAGGTAGGACAGCTGCAGCCGCCTGCCGTAAGCGTCGTCGGAGTCGAACGTGTGCAGCAGGGTCGTCATCCACCAGGAGAAGTGCTGAGCCCGCCAGACCCGCTTCAGGCAGGACTCGGAGTAGGAGTCGAGCAGGTCGGCCGAGCCGGTGGCGAAGAACCGGTCCAGCGCCTCGGTCAGGACGCGCACGTCGGCCACGGCCAGGTTCAGGCCCTTGGCCCCGGTGGGCGGGACGATGTGGGCGGCGTCGCCGGCGAGGTAGAGCCGGCCGTACTGCATGGGCTCGGCGACGAAGGCCCGCATCGGCGTGACGCCCTTCTCGAAGATCTCGCCGGTCTCCAGCGTGAAGCCGGGGACGGTCTCCAGCCGCGCCTTCAGCTCGGCCCAGATCCGCTCGTCGGGCCACTCGTCCACACCGGCGTCGGGCGGGACCTGCAGGTAGAAGCGGCTGACCGTGGGCGAGCGCATGCTGTGCAGCGCGAAGCCGCGCTCGGTCCTGGCGTAGATGAGCTCCTCGGACGAGGGCGCCACCCTGGCCAGGATGCCGAGCCAGGCGAAGGGATACTCCCGCTCGAACACCTGCAGAACGCCCGGCGGGATCGACGGCCTGGACACGCCGTGGAAGCCGTCGCAACCGGCGATCACGTCGCAGTCGAGCCGTTCGCCGCCGAACGTCAGGTACGGCTCGGCCTCCAGCGAGTGCGCGGCCACGTCCTCGATCTCGAACCGCACGTCGCCGCCGGCCTCCAGCCTGGCGGCGATCAGGTCCTTGACCACCTCCTGCTGGCCGTACACGGTGATGGACCGGCCGGGCACCAGCTTCTCGAAGGCGACGCGGTGGCTCTGCCCGTCGTACCTGAGCTCGATGCCCTGGTGCGGCAGGCCCTCGCGCAGCAGCCGCGCACCTACGCCGGCCTCGACCAGCGTGTCCACCGTCCCCTGCTCCAGCACGCCGGCGCGCACGCGGCGCTCCACGTAGGCGCGGCTGCGCCGCTCCAGCACCACCGAGGAGATGCCGCGCAGATGGAGCAGATGGGACAGGAGCAAGCCTGCGGGGCCCGCCCCGATGATCCCTACCTGAGTGCGCATGACGGAAGCATCCTGCTTAGGCGGCCGATTATCCGAGCAACCCATTCCACTCAGCGGAAGAATTATGCAAGATTGCGGCATGGCAGGCGGATCCCGCGAGGCGGGGCGCACGGTGACGTCCAAGGTGCTCGCCATCCTGGGCGCGTTCGACGCCGGGCACCCGCAGCTCACGCTGACCGACCTGGCCAGGCGCAGCGGCCTGCCCCTGAGCACAGTGCACCGGCTGGTCGGCGAGCTGGAGGAGTGGCAGGCGCTGAGCCGCGCGCCCGACGGGCGGCTCCGCATCGGGCTGCGGCTGTGGGAGCTCGGCCAGCTCGCGCCCGCCAAGCTCCAGGACCTGGCCCATCCCTGGTTGCAGGAGCTGTTCGCGAGCACCGGCGAGAACGTTCACCTGGCCGTCCGCGACGGCCTGGAGGTCCTGTACGTGGACAAGGTGGCCGGTCGGCGGGCCGTGCCGATCGTGTCCAGGACGGGCGGGCGGCTGCCCATGCATCCGACGGGCGTCGGCAAGGCCCTGCTCGCCTTCGAGCCCGACTGGTTCGTCCGCTCCTACCTGGACCGCGTGCTCGAACGGCCGACCCCGCACACGATCACCGAGCCGGGACGGCTGGCCCGCGAGCTGGCCACGGTGCGCGCTCAGGGGTACGCGCTGACGTACGAGGAGATGACGCTCGGCTCCTGCTCGGCCGCGGCCCCGATCCTGGTCGGCGGCCGGCCCATCGCGGCGCTCGGCATCGTGCTGGCCGCCAGGCGCGCCCGCGAGCTCCCCCGGCTGGTCGAGCCCCTGCTGAACGCCGCGAACGGGATCGGCAGGGCCTGCGCCGCGGCGGCGTAACACTTGCCCAAGCGTGCCCCGGCACCATACCGTGCTCCGGTAAGCGCTTTCCAAAGGAGGCCGCCCGTGCCGTCCCCCCTCCGCGTCGCCGTCGTCGGCGGTGGCGCGATCGCGAGCTTCGCGCACATGCCCGCGTTCCAGGCGCTGCCTGACGAGATCGAGGTGGTCGCCGTCGTGGACGCGACCGCCGAGCTGGCCCAGGCGTTCGCCGACCGGTTCGGCCTGGCGTACGCCTCGGACGATCTCGAAGGCATGCTCGCCGAGGTGCGCCCCGACCTGGTCGCCGTCTGCAGCCCGCCCTCGCTGCACGCCGCCCAGGTGGCGGCCGCGCTGCGCGCGGGCGCGTGGGTGTGGTGCGAGAAGCCGCCGTGCCTGTCGCTGGCCGAGTACGACGCCATGACCGCGGCCGAGCAGGAGGGCGGGCCGTACGCGGCGATCGTGTTCCAGCAGCGGTTCGGCTCCGGCGCGCAGCACCTGCGGCAGCTGATCGCCAAAGGCGCGCTCGGCGCCCCGTACGTCGCGCACTGCCAGACCACCTGGTTCCGCGACGACGCCTACTACGCCGTGCCCTGGCGCGGGCGCTGGGAGACCGAGGGCGGCGGACCCGCCATGGGCCACGGCATCCACCAGATCGACCTGCTGCTGGAGCTGCTCGGCGAGTGGAGCGAAGTCCGCGCCATGGCGGCCAGGCTGGCGCGTGACGTCGAGACCGACGACGTCACGACCGCGCTGGTCCGCTTCGAGTCGGGCGCGCTGGCCACGGTGGTCAACAGCGTCCTGTCGCCGCGGCAGGTCAGCCACCTGCGCATCGACCTCGCCGACGCCACGCTGGAGCTGACCCACCTGTACGGCTACGCCAACGACGACTGGACCTGCACCCCGGCCGAGCACGCCGGCGAGATCGACTGGCCGCCGGCTGAGGACGTGCCCACCTCGCACCTGAAGCAGCTACGCGACCTGGTCGCGGACCGGCGGGCCGGCCGGCGGCCCCGGGCCAGCGGGCGGGACGGGCGCCGATCACTGGAGCTGATCACCGCGATGTACAAGGCGGCGCTGACCGGCGGCACCGTACGCGCGGGCGAGGTGGGCCCCGGCGATCCCTTCTACCGCAGCCTGCACGGCGACACCCCCGGTTGGAGCCCCTCATGAGCGCGATCATCTTCGAGGCGCACGGCGTTGAGCTGATGCGCTACGTCCACGAGCCCGACCCGCAGCCGTTCGAGGCGCCCAAGCCGTACATCCACCCGCTGCGTACGCTGGCCGGTGACGTGGTGACCTCCTACCGGCCGCACGACCACCGCTGGCACAAGGGCCTGCAACTGACCGCCTCACACGTCTCCGGCCAGAACTTCTGGGGCGGCGGCACCTACGTCCGCGAAGAGCGGCGCTACATCGACCTGGACAACAACGGCACGATGCGCCACGACACCCTGGACGTCCGCCAGGACGGCCTGTCGGGGCGGCTGACCTGGCGCAGCTCGCGGGGCGAGCCCTGGGTGGAGGAGCGGCGCGAGCTCACCATCGAGGCGGTCGATCCGGCGAACGGCTCCTGGGAGCTGGTCTGGCACACGACGCTCACCGGCCTGCGCGACGAGCCGCTGCGTTTCGGCAGCCCCACCACGCATGGCCGGCCCCTGGCCGGCTACAGCGGCCTGTTCTGGCGCGGCCCGCGCTCGTTCACCGGCGGCGAGGTGCTCGGCCCCGACGGGCTCGGCGGCGAGGAGATGATGGGCCAGCGGGCCCGCTGGCTGGCCTTCCAGGGGCGGCACGACGAGGTGGACCGGTCCTCCACGCTGGTGTTCGTGCCGGAGCCGGGGCCGGAGTCGCACTGGTTCGTGCGCAGTGGCCCGTTCGCCGCCGTCAACCCGTCGTGGGCGTTCCACCGGGAGTTCGAGCTGGCGCGCGGCGAGACGATCGCCCGCCGGTACCGGATCGTGCTGGCGACCGGCTGGTGGGGCACCGAGCGCATCGAGGAGCACCTGGCCGGTCGCCGAGCCGCAGAATCCGGTCCCTGAACAAGGCGGCGGAGACAGACCCTTTGACCAAGCATGCGATGAATTTCGTTGTCAATTCGGGAGAATTCCCAGGCTGAGGGTATGGGCGGGGAATGCACATTCTGGTCACGGGGGCAACCGGCACGCTGGGCAGAGCCGTGGTGCCCACACTCGTCAGGACAGGGCACTCGGTGCGGGCGTTCAGCCGCGCATCGCACCCAGGCCAGGACATCGAATGGGTGTGGGGCGACCTGGCCTGGGGCAAAGGCGTGCTCAGCGCCGTGCGGGGCGTCGATGCGATCATCCACCTCGCCACCCTCGCCCGCAAAGGTCACCGAGCCGATTCCGTCGACCTCGCGGGCACCCGGTGGCTGCTCGACGCGGCCGGGGACGCCGGCGTGCCCCACCTGGTGTACGTCTCGATCGTCGGCGCCGACCAGGCCGCGACCGGCTACCTGGAGGACAAGCTCGAAGCCGAGCGGCTGGTCAGGGAGAGCGGGATCGGCTGGACGATCCTCCGCTCCACGACGTTCCACCAGCACCTCGAGGTCTTCCTTCACGAGCTGGCCGCCTACCCCGCGATCCCGGTGGATCGCTCGATCCCCTGGCAGCCGGTCTGCACCTCCGAGGTGTCCGCGTGCCTGAGCGACCTGGTCGCCGCGGGTCCGGAGCGGGGGGTGATCGAGTATGGGGGGCCGGAGGTGATCGGCATGGACGAGGTGATCAGGCTCTGGCTGCGAGCCAGGCACCTGCACCGCATGCTGCTGCCGATGCGCTATCCGGGTGGCAGGTGGGCCGCCCAGCGGGCCGGCTGGCACATCACGGACGCCACGCCGCTGGGGCGGATCAGCTGGCACGAGCACCTCTTCCCCGACCCGCCCGAGCCGTCGGACGACTTCGCCATCGAGCACACCGCCTCGCCGACCAGCCCGGCCACCCAGCCGGACCTCGACCCGAACTCGCACGTGTACGGCGGCGACGAGGGCTACGAACGCCCGACCCGCCTCTGATCGGCTAGGTCCACGGGTCGTAGTCGACCTCCAACGGCTCCTGACCGGGCCGCTGATCCTCCGGGACGTGCTGGAGGTTGACCCGGATGCGATACCACACACTGCTGCGCCCGCGCATGCCGTCGACCAGCACATCAGCGGGCTGGAGGCAGGCGGCCACCTCTGGATGCCGGGCCTGCCACCGCTCGAACCCCGCCTGCGCCTCCTCCTTGTGCTGCGCCCTGGCGATCTCGACGACGGGCAGGTCTTCGCGCTCGGGGGCGGGCCCCTGCGACTCGGCCAGCTCCAGCAGCGACTCCAGGCCGCCCACATGCAGATCCATGTCCGCCCACGGGTCACCGAGCTCGGCGAACCGCTTGGGCACCGTGTCGATCGTATGGTCGCCCGGCCGGCAGCCCGGCACCTCGTCCCAGGTCAGCGGCGTGGAGACGCGGGCGTCGGCGACCGGCCTGACCGAGTAGGCGGAGGCGACCGTGCGGTCGTAGGCGTTCTGGTTGTAGTCGACGAACACGCCGTGCCGCTGCTCCTTCCACCACCGGCTGGTGGCCACCTCGGGGGCACGCCGCTCGACCTCGCGGGCCACCGCCTCGGCCGCCCGGCGCACCTCGGCGAACGTCCAGCGCGGCTCGATGCGGGCGTAGACATGGAAGCCCCGTGATCCCGACGTCTTCGGCCAGGCGGTCAGGCCGTGGTCGGCCAGCACCTCGCGGGAGACCTGCGCCGTGCGCAGCACGTCGCCCCATCGCACGCCCGGCACCGGGTCGAGGTCGATGCGCAGCTCGTCGGGGTGGGCCAGGTCGGCGGCCCGCACCGGGTGCGGGTTGAGGTCGACGCACCCCAGGTTGACCGCCCACACGACGTGGGCCAGCTCGGTCGCGACGACCTCCTCGGCGCTGCGCCCGGAGCGGTAGCGCAGCTCGGCCACCTCGACCCAGTCGGGTCGCTTGGCCGGGGCGCGCTTCTGGAAGAACGCCTCCTCCTCGATGCCGTGCACGAACCGCTTGAGCACCATCGGCCGCCCCTGGACGCCGCGCAGCGCGCCCTCACCGACCGCCTGGTAGTAGCGGATCAGGTCGAGCTTGGTGTGCCCGCTGCCGGGGAACACCACCTTGTCAGGGTTGGTGATGCGCACGTCGCGCCCGGCGACCTCGATGTCAGGCATGAGGTCACGATACGCGGGGCCTCCGACACTTCACGCGAGGCTCCTGGCCTCCCAAAAGGCCAGGCCGAGTCGCCGGTGCGTATCGATCGCCACCCGCCGGTGCTCGTCCGCCTCGCCCGTACGGCCCAGCCGGGCGGCCAGCGCCGCGAGGACGTCGCGGACCGAGCCCCAGGCGCCGCTGCCCATGCCCATGACGATGAGCTGGTCGGCCACCGGCAGCAGCAGCTCGTACAGCTCTTCCGGGTCCGGCGTGCCGAGCCGGGCGGCGATGAGGCCCCAGATCGGGAACAGGAAACCCCCTGACCAGTCGTCCCGCAGCTCCGTGCCCCACCGTGCGATCAGCGCCCTGGCCAGTTCCTCCTTGCCCACGTCGAGGGCGGCCAGGATGGCGAGCGGCCGCATCGGGACCATCTGCGGGAGGTCGCTCGCGGCGATGAGGTCGTCGACGATCTCGGCCACCCGGCCCTGGCCACGTCTGCAGGTGTAGAGCGTGGCCAGTCTGCGGGCCTCCGCGCCCCACGGGCTGGCGCCGTACTTGAGGTCGGGGAAGTCGGCGACCAGCGCCTCCGCCTCGGCCCAGCGGCCGTGCAGGGTGTGTCCGCCCGTCTGCGCGACCCGGACCATGGCTTCCAGCTCGGGGCGGCGTACCTCCTCCAGGACCCGCTCGCAGCGGGCGAGCTCGCGCTCCCACTCGGCCAGATCTCCCGCGCGGAGCAGGCAGGACATCCGCAGCCCCCCTGCCACCAGCCGGGCCTCCCTGGTCAGCCCCGGAATGGCCAGCATCTCGTCGGCGGCGCGCAGCCGGGCGGGGTTGTTACCCATGACGAACCCGGCGATCAGGTAGTTGTTCAGCGTCCTGGCCAGCAGCGCCGGGTCTCCCAGCGCGCGGGCCAGCTCCACGGCGTCCGCGGCGAGCAGTTCGCCCTCGGCGCGGCGGGGGCCATAGTGGAGCTCGACGCCGAGCGTACCCAGCAGCGTCGCCCTGGCGTGGTCGTCGAGCGGGCCCGCGAGCAGGTCCTCCAGGACGGACACCATCTCCTCATCCACCACGCCGTACGGCCGCCAGTTCCACACCGACAGCCCACCGAACGAAGAGACCGCCGTCACCAGCGCGTCGCGGTCGCCGAGCCGTTTGGCCGCCGCGATCGCCTCCGTCAGGTAATGCAGGGCGCCGTCGGCGTCGCCCACGGTACGACGGGCCTGGCCGAGCTCGGTCAGCAGGTGGCAGCGGTCGGCCGAGTCGCCGGGCGGCAGGTGCGCGACCGCCAGCTCCCAGAACATGACCGACTCGGTGTAGCCGTGACGGGCGACCGCCTCCCGAGCCGCGGCGACGGCGTAGGCCGCCGCACGGTCCGCGCCGCCCAGCTTCGCGGCCGCGGCGAAGTGGCGGGCGAGCAGGGCGGGGTCGGTGCCGGGGAGGGTCTCCAGGTACGTGCCGGCCCGCAGGTGCAGGCGGGCCCTGGCCAGCTGGGTGAGTCCGGCGTCGAGCGCCTGCCGTACCAGGGCGTGCGAGAAGCGGTAGTCGGCGGCCTGAGCGCTTCCGGTCCGTTCGCCCACGGCCAGGGCGGCGGGCACAGTCGTTTCTCTCAGCGGGCCGAGAGCCAGGGCGGGCTCGGCCGTCTCGGTCAGCAGGCCGACGGCCAGGGCCGGCTCGGCGAGGGCCATGACCTCCTCGACCGGCCGTTCGGTCAGCGCGGCCAGCAGGTCGAGCGTCACCTCTCTGCCCGCCACCGCGGCGGCTCTGAGCATGTCCTGCGTGGCGGCGGGCAGCCGGGCGAGCCGCCGGTCGATGACGTCGCGGGCCCCGGCCGGGACCAGGTCGCGCTCGTTCTCCGGCAGGCGGAGCAGCTCCGTCAGGTAGAACGGGTTACCGCCCGAGCGGTCGAGCATCGCCACCGGATCCGCGTTCACCCGACGCAGGCGCAGGTAGTCGAGCACCTCGGCGGCGTCGAACGGGGCCAGCGGCACCCGGTGGCTCTCCCGCGCCAGCGCGCCCAGCGTCTCGCGCAGTTGCTCGGGGTGTTCGCCCGGCTCGGGCCGGAGCGTGACGAGGACGAGCGCGGACGTACGGGCGAGCTCACCGGCGACGTGGCCGAGCAGCTTCAGCGACGAGACGTCGGCCCAGTGCACGTCCTCCAGCACCAGCAGGAGCGGGCCGCCACGCAGCCGCGACACCACGCCGTCGTACAGGTCGAACAGCTCGGCTTGCGGTTGCGCGGGGATCAGCCCCGCCTGGGTCCAGGGCCAGAAGGACGGGGCCGTCTCGCCGTCCAGGCAGCGTCCCCAGGCCGTCTGGAAGCCCCGCGCGGTGGCCACCTCGGCGGCGGCCCGCGCCAGGCTCGTCTTGCCGATGCCCGCTTCGCCGGTCACCAGCAGCAGGCCGCCCCTCCCCCGGCGGGCGTCGGCCAGCAGCTCCTCGACCAGCCGCAACTGATCGTCCCGCGCGACGAGCCACTCACCGGCCGCCTTTGTTCCGTCACCGTTGAACGGGCCGTCCGCTGATGTACCGGTTCGAGCGGCGGCGCCCCATGAGTCGGGTGCCGGGGTGGTGAAGGCGGTCGGGGCGGTGAGGCCGGGTGCGGTGAGGGTCATCAGGTCGGGCGACTGGTCGAACACCGCCTGTTCCAGCCGCTTCAGCTCCGGCCCCGGCTCGATGCCCAGCTCGCCGTCCAGCAGCGACCGTACGCGGCGCAGCGCCCCGAGCGCGTCCGCCTGCCTCCCCGCCCGGTAGAGCGCCAGCACCAGCAGCCCCCACGCCCGCTCCCGGTAGGGATGCGCCTCGACCAGCGCCTCCAGGTCCGGCAGCCCGGCCTCGCCGAGCGCCAGCCGCGCCTCGAACCGGTCCTCGGCCGCCCCCAGCCGCAGCTCCTCCAGCCGGTGTACGGCCCGCCGCGCGAAGTCCAGGTCGGCGAACTCTCCCAGCAGCGCCCCCCGCCACAGCCCGAGCCCTCGGTCGAGCACCTCCAGCGCCTCGGCGTACCTGCCGCCCTTCAGCACGCGGCGCCCGTCCTCGGCCAGCGCGGCGAAGCGGCCGGTATCGACCTGTCCGGGCACGATGTCGAGCAGATAACCGGGCTCGCGGGTGAGCAGCAGCCGGGGCGGCGTGCGCGGCTTCCTGCCGGGTTCCAGCACCCGGCGCAGGTGGGAGACGTACGCCTGGAGGGTCGCCGTCGCCTTGGCCGGCGCCTCCCCGGCCCACAGCTCCTCGATCAGCCGGTCGAGCGGCACCACGCGCCCCGGCGACAGGGCCAGCAAGGCGAACACGGCCCGCTGCTTGCGCGTGCCGAGATCGAGCCGAACGCCATCACCGGAGTCAACCTCAAGCGGGCCGAACAGACGTACATCCACAAACCCCAAGTCAACCCCAAGTCCCCCTCAAATGGGAAAACGCACACTTGACCTCATGAACACCATCAACATCAACGGCAAGGTCCTGCTCCCCGGCGACGCGGGCTTCGACGAGGCCCGCAAGCCCTGGAACCTGGCCGTGGACCAGCCGGTACGAGCGGTGATCGAGGCCGCCGACGCCGACGACGTGGCCGCCGCGGTGAGCTACGCCCGGCTCAACGGGCTGGCGGTCACCGCCCAGCCGACCGGGCACGGCGCCTCCGGCGACACCGACGGGACGATCCTCCTCAAGACCGCACGCATGGACGGCCTGACCGTCGAGGACGGGATCGCCAGGGCCGGCGCGGGCGTGAAGTGGGGCGAGGTGCTGGCCGCCGCGAGTCCGCTCGGCCTCACCGGCCTGGCGGGCAGTTCGCCGGTGGTGGGTGTGACCGGCTACACGCTCGGTGGCGGTCTGAGCTGGTTCGGTCGCAAGTACGGCTTCGCGGCCGACAGCGTGCGGGCCTTCGAGGCGGTCGACGCCACCGGTGACCGGGTCAGGGTGACGGCTGCGTCGGATCCGGAGCTGTTCTGGGGGCTGCGGGGCGGTGGCGGCGACTTCGCCCTGGTCACCTCGGTGGAGTTCGACCTGCGTCCGGCCCCCTTTCTGTACGGCGGGCGGATGATGTGGCCGGTCGAGCGGGCCCGGGAGGTGTTCGAGGCCTTCGCGGAGACCACCGCCGAGGCGCCGGAGGAGTTGACGATCTGGTTCGACCTGCTGAAGTTCCCCGGCGGGCCGGGGTATGTGGCCATCGACTCCACCTTCCTCGGCGAGCACCCCGGCGACCTGCTGCGCCGCTTCGACCGGATCGGCGGGACGATCAGCGACACCCGGCGGCCGATGCCGGTGGCCGAGCTGGGCTCAATCTGCGCCGAGCCCACCGATCCCAGTGCGGGGACGGGGCGGTTCGAGCTGCTCACGGGGCTGGACGGGGTGGCGGAGGTACTGCTCGGCGCGCCGATCGACCCGCTGATCAGCGTCCAGGTCAGGCATCTGGGCGGGACGCTGGCCCGGCCCGCCGAGGGTGGCGGGGCCGCGGGGCGGGTGGCCGAGCCGTACTCCGTCTATATGTTCGGGTTGCCGTCGCGGGAGACGACCGAGCGCATCGCGGGCCTGACGAAGGAGCTGGTGCCGTACACGAGTGGGCGCAAGCCGTACACCATGCTGGCCCAGGGAGAGCAGGCCGCGTCGGCCTTCCCCGCGAGCACGCTGGCCCGGCTACGCGACCTCAAGCGGACCCGTGACCCGCACGGCGTGATCCGCGCGAACTTCCCCGTGCTGGCATGAGCACCCCTGCTGTCGCGAGGACCGCACGGGCGCGAGGACCGGCGTTGGGGCGGGTCGCTAGAACTCGCCGTGCCGGCCCGCGCCCTCCGCGAAGCGGGCGGCGCCGCCGACGGCGTCGGGCAGCGACACCAGACCGTGGCGCAGCTCGTTCCTGATCGCGTCCCGCTCCGGCAGCCCGTCCTGCTCCAGCGCCGACAGCCGGTCGCCGCGCAGACAGGTCTGCGGGAAGCGGGCGATGTCGCGGGCCAGTTCCTCGGCCTGCCGCCTGGCCGTACCGGCCGGGACTACGCGATTGGCCAGGCCCATCTCGTACGCCTCGCGAGCGCCGACCGGACGCCCGGTGAGGATCAGGTCCATCGCCCGGGAGGCGCCGATGAGCCGCGGCAGCCGCACAGTGCCGCCGTCGATGAGCGGCACGCCCCAGCGCCGGCAGAACACGCCGAACACCGCGTCCTCCTCGGCCACCCGCAGATCGCACCAGAGCGCCAGCTCCAGCCCGCCCGCGACGGCGTGCCCGGCGACGGCGGCGATGACCGGCTTGGACAGGCGCAGCCGGGTCGGGCCCATCGGCCCGTCGCCGTCCTCGCCGACGTGGTTGTCGAGCGTCTTGAGGTCGGCGCCCGAGCAGAACGTGCCGCCCTCGCCCCAGAGCACCGCCACCGCCGCATCGGACTCCTCGAACGCCCTGAACGCGTCGACCAGCGCGTCGGCGGTCTTGCGGTCGACCGCGTTGCGGACCTCCGGCCTGCTCAGCACTACGGTCGTGACCTGGCCTGCTCGCTCCATGCGTACGGTCATGGCTGCCTCCGTGATGGGTGGTCGCCGGAACGTGAGCGTACGGCGGCACCGGAGGTCACGCCAGCGCCCCAGCGCCTGCGGCGTACGGCGGCCCCCGGCAACTCCTGACATCCATGCGCTCCATGCGGATTCACTTTTTATGCCCTGAGAATATATCCGCAGTGTATAGTCCATCCGCATGATCGAATCCCCGAACCTGGCCACGCCGGACGACGGCCATGGCGAGCCGCGCGTACCCCGCAGGCGTGGCCGACTGGCCATCATCACCGGACTCGTCACCGTCCTGGCCGCCGCCGGACTCGTCCAGGCCCTGCCGGCCTCAGCGTCCCGGACGGTCACGCCGTTCCTGCCCGCCCCGACCGGCTCCCAGCCAGTGGGCACCACATCCCTGTACATGAAGGACACTTCGCGTCCCGACCCCTGGGTTCCCACCGTCAAGTACCGCGAACTCATGGTCTCGCTGTGGTACCCGGCCAAGTCGCCAGGCCACAAGCGAGCGCAGTACATGACGGCGAAGGAGTCCGAGCTGCTGCTCAAGGACGGAAAGATCACCACCATCCCGTCCGACACGCTGAGCAAGACGCGCACCAACGCTTTCACCGACGCCCGTCCCGCCGGTCGCGGACACAGCCTGCCCCTCGTGGTGCTCTCTCCCGGGCACAGCAAGCCCCGCAGCGAGCTCACGGGCCTCGCTGAGGAACTGGCGAGCCGGGGGTACGTGGTGGCCGCCATCGACCACACCTACGAGAACGTCGCCACGACCTTCCCGGACGGACGGGTCACCACCTGTGTCACGTGCGAGATCACCAAGGACAAGGACTGGTGGGCGAAGCTGGAGAAGAGCCGGGCCGCTGATGTGTCCTTCGTGCTCGACCAGCTGACCGGCGCGCACCCGAAGTGGAAAGCCGCCGGCCTGATCGATACGTCGAAGATCGCCATGGCCGGTCAATCGGTCGGCGGCGCGAGCGCCGTCGCCGCCATGCTGGCGGACTCCCGGCTGCGCGCCGGCATCGACATGGACGGAACCGTGGAGAGCACCCTCCCCGCATCCGGGTTGTCCCGCCCGTTCCTCTTCCTGGGCAAACCCGCGACCTACACGCCGGGCAAGAGTACGGAGGCCGCCTCGTGGGAGCGCGTCTGGACGGGGCTGACCGGCTGGAAGCGCTGGCTGCTGATGACCGGAGCCGTGCACCTGTCCTTCACCGACCTGGGCGTGCTGGTCGACCAGGTCGGCATCGACATCGGCTCCGACATCGCCGGCGCCCGCGCCATGAACATCACCCGCAGGTACGTCACGGCCTTCTTCGACCAGCACCTGCGCGGCAAGCCCCAGCCCCTGTTGAACAAGCCCTCAGCGAGCTATCCCGAGATCACGTTCTGCAGCCCGCAGGAGAAGACCTGCGCCTGACGCGATCGTGCCGCGCACCAGCGGCGGCCGCGCGAAGCGCGTTCCTACGGTAGTCGCTGCCGGCCGCTCTCGAAGAACCCGTTCAGGTCGAAGGCCGACTGATCACCCGCGGGCTCCACACGCGTAGGGAGGGCGCCGGAGGGCAGGCTCGGCATGTGGGCGGAGTACCACTCCCCAGTGGGCAGGCCCGTATACCGCTCCGATTCGGCCTGCGGCTCCAGATTCGCGGCCGTCCCCCGGACGTAGTTGTTCACACGAACGATCCGGGTTGCCTGAACGCACTTTGCAGCCGTACGCGCCTCCAGCGGCACCCTCGCCGAGGTCCAAAAGGTTCCGAGGGCTGGAGCGAACAGGCGCCGAAGTGACGGCTCCCTGTCATCCGCCACCGGGCGGCTGCGGATCGCCGTCAGGCTCCAAGGCCACCTCTTCCGGCAACTTATCGACGCTGACAGCATCCTCCTCCGTCATGCCGGGGTCGGTCCCGGTTGCGGCCATCGTGGTGATCCGGCGCGCGGCCTCATTTTGAGCCAGTCTGCATATCGTGAGCATCGAGCTCAAGCTGGCGCGCAGGTCGTCCTTGACCGCATCAAGCAGCGCATCCCGACGGAGCCAACCGACCTTCCGCACCTGCTGGAATTCAACAGGCTCGTGCGGAAGGTGTTCATAGGGTCCTGTGACTTCGCCGACGGCAATGTGGCCTGGGTGTCATTTGAGCGGCATGACCACCAGGTCTCCTCGTTGGATCTCGGTGGCGAATCTCCAGAGCTATCCGACTCCGGCACTCTCACCGTCGCTGACCTGGTCCAGCGGCTTCGCGTCAGCCCCGCGTCGATCTCGCAGACCGTCGCCTTCCTCGAACAGCAGGGCCTACTCAAGCGGGCACGACGCCCGTCGCACCTTCGCCTTCCAGCTGTCGCGGGCCTCCGGCCATACCGGGCCGAGCTGGGGCGCCGCCTCGGCCACGCCAACGACCGTATCGGCACCTGTATACCAACCCGCCGGACGACGTCGCCGCCGGGTACATAGAGCACCTGTGACGGTGGGGGTGGTGCATCGTATTCCTTCGATGGGTGAAGCGGCTGTACGGTGGTCGTGGTGCGCCGGGAAGTCTGGTCGGCAAGAGGTCTAACACGACTATCGACCCCGGAGGCGCAGATGACCGGTTTCCCGCGACAGCACCGTGCAGACGAGACCACAGACGCTTTCGCGACGGAAACGGGCAGGTCTTCACATCGGACCAGCCCTACGGGAGAGCGGGATCTGATCCTGGCCCGCGTAGGGGCGGACACGGTGGAATACCGGATGCACGGCGACGGCCCCGGCACGGTCCTGGTGTTCCACGGCGGTCATGTGCGGGCGGAGCTGGCCTTGGGCGAGGAAGTCTTCACCGATGCGGGATTCAGGGTGCTCATTCCCTCGCGTCCCGGCTACGGGCGTACACCATTGACCTCGGGAGTCACGGTGGCGGACTTCGTCGATGTCATTGCGCGCCTGTGCCGGGATCTGGGAGTCGACCAGGTCGCCGCGGTGGTCGGCATCTCCGCCGGCGGACGTACCGCGCTGACCATGGCATCCTTCCATCCAGACCTCGTGCAGCGGGTGATCCTGGAAAGCTCGGTCGGTTTTCTGCCCTGGCCCGACCGGCGCACCCGCATCGGCGGACGGATCGTGTTCCATCCCAGGGTCGAAGCCGTCACCTGGGCACTCTTGCGCACGGCGATCCGCTTCGCGCCGGCGCCGGCCTTGCGGCTGCTCACCCGCGACCTGTCGCTTCTTCCCGTCGGCCAGGTGCTGGCGCACCTGAGCGCCGCCGACCGCGCCACGCTGACCCACCTGTACACCTCGATGCGCTCGGGCCGCGGCTTCGTCGCCGACATGCTCCCGGTGGCCGACTGCACCGCCCGCGTCGGCCAGCCTGCCCTGGTCATCGCCACCCGCAACGACCGCTCGGTGCCCTTCGCCCACGCCCAATCCCTGGCCGCGGCGATACCACGCGCCGAACTGGTGGAAAGCCACGCCGACAGCCACATGATCTGGTTCAGCTCCGACTATCCCGCCATCGCCGCCCAGATACGTGCATTCCTCCTCGCCGATCACAACACCGCTCGCGGGACCGTGAACGCCTAGCGTGGCGCCGCAGTCATCGCCAACACCCGACCTCCGGGACAGTGCAAAGACCTGTTTGCTTGCCAGGTCAGGAAACAGCCAGCAAGAGGAGGATGGCCAGTGAGCCCGCGGTCGTGAGGAGAAAGCGCGTCACGACAAGGGGGCGGAACCAGCCGGGAAAGACCACCTCAGCTGCCCCGATCAGCGCCTTGGTGTCGATGTCCGTGGTGCCGGACTTTCGGAGGGCGGCCTCCACGTACCGGACGACGAAAACCTGAGCGGTGGTGATGAAGCCGCCGGCGATCAGCAGGATGGGCTGGAGGACCCAGGTGAGCAGCGGCTGGTCACCGAGGTTCAGCACGGCAAGCGTCGCCAGGCCCACGGCAATCGCCACGGACACCACCACGCTGGCGGTGCTGGCGGTGAAGTCGAGGCCGTGCTTGACCAGCACGGCGGGATCATGGCCCTGACGCCGGATCTCGGCATCGGCTGCTTGCTGGGCGGCGGTGCCGTAGCGGTGGCCGACAAGCGGAACGATCAGGTACGTCAGGGCCAGCAGGAACTGAAGGGCGACAACCATGAGCACGGGCCTCCTCAACACATTTTGAACTTAGTTCAACACCATAGCTCACGGTTTGAACTAAGTTCAACGCTGGCTAGGCTGAGCGTCATGCTGACCAAGGAGCAGATCGTCCGCGCCGCCGTCGAGGTGCTCGACGCCGAAGGTGTGAACGGGCTGAACATGCGCCGTTTGGGCACACACCTCGGATCGGCTGCATCGGCGATGTATCACTATGTGAAGAGCAAGGACAAGCTGGTGATCCTCGCCGCCGACTACGTGTTCGGCGAGATCCCGCTGCCCGACACGGCTAGGGTCGGGTGGCGGGAAGCTGCCGCGGCGCTGGCACGGGGAGCGTATGCGATGGTCGTACGGCACTTCTGGCTGATCCCGGCGATGAGCACGCACCTCATCTACGGACCCAACAAGGCTCGCTTCGACGAGCAGTCCCTGACGGTCTACGAGTCGGCCGGGTTCACCGAAGGCGAAGCCGATCAGGCGGCTGCGACCGTGCTCATGTTCGTGATCGGCGCCGCGCAGGGCGAGGCGGCGCAGGCGGCCTGGCGGGCCCGCCTGCGGCGGAGCGGCGCCGATCAGGACAAGGAACTCCGGGAGGTCACCGCCGAGGTATTCGAGATCGCCCGGGCCTTCCCCCGGCTGCGAGCCCGCATCGGCTCCGCCACCGCTTCCCCGCCTGGAGACCCTTTCGAGTTCGGACTCCAAACCCTCCTTGCCGGGTTGGAGTCGCGCCTGCCTCCTCGACATCATGACTACGGTCAGGGTCCCTGAGGCGCAAAGGCCACCAGGTCGCGCCGCACCCCGGCGTGGGCGGCCTCCCACAGCTGGACCAGGTCGGAATCGTCGACGGCGGCGCGGCTGGACGCGTTCGAATCGCTTCCATGGTCTGTGCTCGCCGCTTGCTGGACATTTATCCACTACCCTGTGATACTTTATAGTGGTACTCGTTACTACGGAGTACCAGGAGACCGAAGAGGACACACGATGGACGGCCTGACGGAGATGCTGAAGGGCACGCTTGAGGGCTGCGTGCTTGAAATCATCGGCAGCGAGGAGACCTACGGTTACGCCATCACGCGTCGGCTGAACGAACTCGGCTTCGCCGACGTCGTCGAGGGGACGGTTTACACCATCCTGCTGCGACTGGAGAAGAACGGGCTCGTCCAGGTGACGAAACGACCGTCCGGGCTGGGCCCGCCGCGCAAGTTCTATGCGCTCAACGACGCGGGGCGCAAAGAACTCGCGACGTTCTGGGCGAAATGGGAGTACATCACATCACGGATCGACAAGCTCAAGGAGGGCGGGAGATGAACTTCTGGGAGACCATCACAGGCAGCGATCTCACCAGGGAATGGAAGACGTTCGAAGCGCGGGCCGAGGCATTGCCGGCCGACTACCGGGCGGCGTGGGAAGAGATCAAGGGTCATCTTTCTCTCTACGCGGACTTCACAGGCCGAAACCTGATGCCGATTCTCGACGGTGCTCTGGGGCTGCTCGAAGAGACAGCGGCCGATGAGCAGAGCATTCACGAGGTGCTGGGTGACGACATCGAGGGCTTCTGCGCGGCGCTGGCCGGCGGAGAAGGGGCTCGGAGCTATCGCGACCGGTGGCGCGAGCAGTTGAACAGGAACGTCGCAAGGAAATTGGGCCGGCTAGGAGGCTGACATGGGCATCCAAGACATCATCGAGGGCAAGAAGCAGTGGCGGGCGCACATGGCGCGGGTCAAGGCGCTCCCGCCGGACTACCAGATCGTCTACAAGGAGATTCAGAGGTACTTCTTCAAGGTTGGACCGATCGACTTGCTTGACGGGCGTCTGCTCTCAGGGATCGTCGATTTCTTCGAGGAGGGCGTCGCGGCCGGCAAGGGAGTCCTGGAACTCATCGGCAACGACGTCGCTGCCTTCTGCGACGACCTCGTCAAGGACTCGCGCACCTACGCAGACATCTATCAGGAGTCCATCAGAGGGGAACCCGGCACGGCCGAGAAGTAACACCCGTCGGCCCAAGGCACCGGCGGGCGCTGGGCTGCGCTATAGAGCAGCAGTAGGGTCGGGTAGCCGCTGAAGTCGGAACTTGGTCCGCGCCGGACGGGGCTGTGAGGCGGCGAGTGATGCGCCGAAGCGGTCAGTCCCTGCTCGCCGCGACTGGCACTTCCGGGACGGCCAGCTCACCCGTGCCGCTCATCCGCCTCTCCGACCTCGCTCTGAAGGGACCTGTGGACTGGCCAACGTTAGACCCTGCGATAACAAGCCCCAAGTGGCCGGCTCCCTTCCCTGCGACCGACCTCCGGACACTCCAAGTGCCGACCGGGACTGGATCCGGAGGCGCAACGTCCACCTGATCCGCTCGGAATTGCAGCCGAACTGGCAATCCCGGAAATCCACCCGCAGATCCCGTGCCGCCACCAGCGCCAACTCCGGCCTCCTGCCTTTACCCCGCAGAGCAAGACGAACGATGACACTACTTCTACTCCAAGCGGGCCCTCGTCGAAGCGGTCATGGAACGCATGGCCGACAAGATCGCCGCCGCCCTGGCGGCGGCCGCCGATCCGCACGCATCCGCGCTGGAGAATGGCGAAGGGTGACAACGTAGCCCGCTTGACCCGCATCTGCGCTTGATCTGCGGAAACTCGCTCAAAGAGAACGAAACGCTAGAGCTGGTCGAGACTCAGCCGGGCCGGCCCCGTCCGGGAGGAGATGCCCGGCTTGGGGAAGGCCTTGTAGAGGTGCTGCCCAACAGTGCGCGGACTGAGGAGCAGGTGGGCGGCGATGTCACGGTTGGTGGCTCCCGTCGCGGCCAGCCGCACGACCTGCAGTTCCTGGGCGGTCAGCTGGGCGCCGGGATCGACGCGGCGGCGGGTAGGCGTCGCCTCACTGGCAGCGCGCAGTTCGGCGACTGCCCGATCAACCCAGGGCCGGGCGCCCAGGCGCTCGAAGGCCTCCCGGGTGTGGCGCAGGTGCGGGCGCGCCTCGGCCTTGCGGCGACGGCGGCGCAGCCACTCGCCGTAGGCGAGGTGCGTTCTGGCCTGCTCGTATGGCTGGTCCGCCAGCTGGTGCAGGTTCAGTGCCCGGGTGAAGTGCTCCTCCGAATCGTGGATCAGCCCGTGGCAGCGGGCGACCAGGACGCGCGACGCGGGTGATCTCTTGCCCGCCGTACAGATCCTCATCTGTCCCAACACCGACCTGACGCTCTCGCAACCCAGCGTCGTCGACAAGGGCACCGGACACGCGCTGGACGCCGACTTCCTCTCCTGGGCCATCGCGCAATGGGCATCGGATCCCGCCACCCGCGCCCTCGCCAGCCCGCTGATGACGCCAGACCTGCGCGGCCTGTCCGACACCCTGATCGTGACCGCCGAGCACGACGCGCTGCGCGACGAGGGCGACGCCTACGCCCATCGCCTGGCACAGGCGGGTGTACGAGTGACGCACCGGCAAGAGCCTGGCCTGGTGCACGGCTTCATCCAGAACATGGATCTGACCTCCCCGGAGGCGGCCGCCGCCCACGACCGGCTGTTCCGCGACATCGCCTCCCTGATCCGCAGGTGAGGGGCCACCGGCACCGTCCGGCTCCTGGCCCGCCGCTTTCCACCGGCTGCGCCACTCCGCTCTGCAGCACCTGGCCGCTGACGGACGAACCGCTCCCGAGCTTCAGGCCAAATCCCGCCGCCAGCACCTCGAGAGCCTCGGCCGCTACGTCCGACTCGGGGAGAAGTCCTCCGCCCGCATCACCAGCCGAAGCCGATCCGACCGCCCGTCGCCGCACTTGCTGACGCTGGCGATCAGGTCTGCTGCGTGTCGTGTCAGCGGCCGCGTCAGTACGGCGACGGCCCGGTATCAGGGTGGTCGGCGATGGTGGAGGCCATGGGGTGTTCAGCGATTGCAACATTCGCGGCTGCGCTTGTGGTTGCCTGTGCTCCCGCCGCGTCCGCGGTCGCCTGCACCCACACGCTTGTGGGCTCGGCTTGTACCTCAGCTATTCGGTGTTGCTATGTACCGGTAGTCAGTGCTACTTTATACCAGTAGTCAGCAGCACCGAGTAGCCGAATGGGGGTGCTTCCATGGGCAAGCAGGCGACGGAGATGCTCAAGGGAACACTGGAGGGCATCGTCCTGGCGATCCTGTCCAGCCGGCCCGCGTACGGCTACGAGATCACGGCGTGGCTGCGGGATCAGGGCTTCTCCGACATCGCCGAGGGAACCATCTACGCGCTGCTCATCAGGATCGAGCAGCGCGGCCTCGTCGACGTGGAGAAGGTCCCGTCCGAGAAGGGGCCGCCGCGCAAGGTCTACTCCCTGAACGCTCAGGGACACGAGTACCTCGACGAGTTCTGGAGGACCTGGAGCTTCCTCACCGAACGGCTCCAACAGCTCCGCGAAGGAGGCAAGTAGCAATGGACACAGGGTCGAACCAGCCGAAGAGCCGCGCCCGGCAGTACCTGGAGGTGGTCACGGGATCGCTGGAGGACAAGAGGCGCTGGCGGCAGTACAAGGCGCGCGTCAAAGCGCTTCCCGAGAACTACCGCACGGCGGTCGAAGCGCTGGAGCGGTACCTCATGCACTTCGGGCCGGGGGACGGCGCCGACGCGGCGTCGATGTTCGAGGACCTCGCCGATCTGTTCGAGCAGAGCGCGGCGGACGGAACCCCGATCCGCGAGATCTTCGGAGAAGACCCCGTGGAGTTCGTCGAGGCGTTCATGCAGAACTACTCCGTGGGGAGCTACATCCGCCGGGAGCGAGAACGCTTCGCCAGCGCCATCGCGCACGCCGCCGGCGAGAACACCGGAAAAGAAGACAGGACACTCTGATGACGACACAGCAAACCCCGGCGATCCACGTGCAGGGCCTGGAGAAGTCGTACAAGGAACTGCAGGTGCTGCGCGGTGTGGACTTCGCCGTGGCGCGCGGCAGCATCTTCGCCCTGCTCGGCTCCAACGGGGCGGGCAAGACCACGGTCGTGAGAATCCTTTCCACGCTGCTCAAGGCCGACGCGGGCACGGCCGGCGTCAACGGCTTCGACGTCGCCACGCAGGCGGCGAATGTGCGCGAGTCGATCAGTCTCACCGGGCAGTTCGCCGCCGTCGACGAGATCCTCAGCGGGCGCGAGAACCTCATGCTGGTCGCCCGGCTGCGGCATCTCAAGGATCCCGGCAAGATCGCCGATGACCTGCTCAAGCGTTTCTCACTGACCGACGCCGGCGCGCGAAAGGCGTCCACGTATTCCGGCGGCATGCGCCGCCGCCTCGACATCGCGATGAGCCTCATCGGCAATCCGCCGGTCATTTTCCTCGATGAGCCGACGACCGGGCTCGACCCCCAGGCGCGCATCGAGGTGTGGCAGACCGTCAAGGAACTCGCCGGGCAGGGCACGACGGTGCTGCTCACCACGCAGTATCTGGACGAGGCCGAACACCTCGCCGACCGGATCGCGATCCTGCACCAGGGCCGGATCCTCGTCAATGGCACCCTGGCCGAGCTCAAGCAACTCCTGCCGCCCGCCAAGGTCGAATATGTCGAAAAACAGCCCACCCTCGAGGACGTCTTCCTCACTCTCGTCGGCACGAAGGCATAAGGAATCACGATGACCAAGCACTTCCTCGGCGACACCGCCACCCTGTTAGGACGATCCCTGCGTCACATCGCACGCAGCCCGGATACCATCATCACGACCGCGATCATGCCGATCGCCATGATGCTGATGTTCGTCTACGTGTTCGGCGGCGCGATCAAAACAGGGTCGGACTCGTATGTGAACTACATGCTGCCCGGCATCCTGCTCATCACCGTCGCCTCGGGCATCGCCTACACCGCGTTCCGGCTGTTCATGGACATGAAGGGCGGCATCTTCGAGCGCTTCCAGTCCATGCCGATCGCCCGCTCGTCCGTGCTGTGGGCGCACGTGCTGACCTCGCTGGTCGCCAATGTGATCTCGCTCGTGGTGGTCGTGCTCGTCGCCCTGCTGATGGGCTTCCGCTCGGCGGCGGGAGTGCCGGCGTGGCTCGCGGTTGCCGGCATCCTGATCCTGTTCACCCTGGCACTGACGTGGATCGCCGTCATCCCCGGCCTGTCGGCCAAGACCATGGAAGGCGCGAGCGCGTTCTCCTACCCGCTCATCTTCCTGCCGTTCCTCAGTTCAGCCTTCGTGCCCACCGACACCATGCCCGGCCCGGTACGCGCCTTCGCCGAGTATCAGCCGGTGACCTCCATCGTCAACGCCATCCGCGCCCTGTTCACCCAGCAGCCGGTCGGCACCGACATCTGGATCGCGCTGGCCTGGTGCGTTGGCATCCTCGTCGTCGCCTACGTCTTCGCCATGATCACCTACCGCCGTAAGATCTCCTGACCTCTGCTGGACGAGCCCGTCCTGGCCCAGATCAGCGCGCCGGACAGGTAGATCGCGGCGCGGCGGCCGCGCCGCCATTCACCGCAACCTCAGGAGAGCACGTACTCCAGCGAAATGAGGAAAGTCATGAACGAATCCCTTCACACCGTCGAGACGATGCCGACGGCGCGTCAGTCCGGCTGTCCCTTCGACCCGCCGAAGGAGCTGATCCAGGCCCGCGAGCAGAGCCCGATCAGCCGCCTCCCCTTCCCCGACGGACATCAGGGCTGGCTGGTCACCGGCTTCGACCTGGTCCGGTCGGTCCTGGCCGACTCGCGGTTCAGCTCGCGCAAGGAGCTCATGGGCCACCACCCGACCATCGACTACGGCGGCTTCGAGGTCCCGCCGGCGCCGCCGGGTGAGTTCCTGCTCATGGACGAGCCGCAGCACGGCCGCTACCGCAAACCGCTGGTGGGCAAGTTCACCGTACGGCGGATGCGGCTGCTCACCGAGCGCGTCGAGCAGGTCACCGCCGAGCACCTGGACGCGATGGAGAAGGCCGGGCCGTCGGCGGACCTGGTGACCGCGTTCGCCAAGCCCATCCCCGCCATCATCATCTGTGAGCTGCTGGGCGTGCCGTACGAGGACCGGGGCTCCTTCCAGGACAACATCGACAAGTTCCTCGGCGGGGAGGTGAGCGACGAGGAGCTGATCGCGGCCTACACCGCGACCCAGAGCTACCTCGCCGAACTGGTGGCCGCCAAACGCGCCAACCCCACCGACGACGTGCTCAGCGACCTGCTCGACAGCGACCTCACCGACGAGGAACTGAAAGGGATGGCCCTGATCCTGCTGTCGGCCGGGTTCGACACCACCGCGAACATGCTCGCGCTGGGCACCTTCGCGCTGCTGCAGAACCCGGAGCAGCTGGCCGCGCTGCGCGCCGACCCCGCGCTCACCGAAGGGGCCGTCGAGGAGCTGCTGCGCTATCTGAGCGTTGCCAAGCAGTTCCAGAGGGTCGCGCTGGAGGACGTCGAACTGGGCGGTCACACCATCAAGGCCGGTACGACGGTCATCCTGTCTCTCAACACCGCCAACCGCGACCCCGAACGCTTCACCGACCCCCAAGCGCTCAACCTGCGCAGGCAGGACGGCGGGCACCTGGCCTTCAGCCACGGCATCCACCAGTGCCTGGGCCAGCAACTGGCCCGCGTCGAGATGCGCGTCGCCTTCCCCGCCCTGCTCAACCGCTTCCCCACCCTGCGCCTGGCCGTACCGGCCGACGAGGTCGCCCTGCGCCCCGAGGCCGCCGACATCTACGGCGTCAAGAGCCTCCCGGTCACCTGGGACGCGTGACCGCCAGCCGGCGACGGACAAGGTCGCGTACGGCCGCCCCCACTGTGGTTGCCCGCCTGCGGCGAACGCGTCCGCGACGCCGTGCAGGATGGCATACCGGATCATGGCCGCGGCATGCGGGCCGACCAGGCGGAACGACTCCCGTCCATCCCACGCCGCAGTGCCCTGCCGATGGCGGCGATAGTCTCCCGCCGCCGTTCGTCGCTCACCCGCTATGCCGAGAACGGCACCAGCACCGGCTTGCTCCCGGCCTACACAGAGCCTGGCCCGCTACACCGCGTCTCACCCGACGCCCCTACCCGCCGGCAAGAACGCCGCGACCCCCGCCACCGAGGCTGACCGGACCGGGCCCGGTACCGCGCGGCCCATTTCTACCGGATTCCGGTGGCACCCGATCTCGATACGCCGGGCACCAATAGGACCGCATTCCACCATCCGTCCATTCAATTGAGCTTTCTAACAGATTTAGGAGCACGCCACCATGTCCACGTCCAATTTGAAACGGCGAGGGTTTGTCGCCGCAGTCGCACTCGCAACCCCACTCGTGATCGCCGGGGCTCCCGCCGCGTCCGCGACGGCGAAGTCGGAGATCAAGGTCTCCGGCGGGCTCACGCAGCCGGTCTTCTCCTACCAGGACGCCATCCGTGAGCACGTCCGGGTGCAGTCGTCGGTCGACAGCGACGGCGATGGCAAGAAAGATCTGGTCCGGGTGGACATCATCCGGCCGGAAGAGAGCGGTTCCGGGCTCAAGGTCCCGGTGATCATGCAGGAAAGCCCGTATTACGACAACCCCGGCGTCGGCTTCGAACTTGAACACAAGAAGTACGACGCGAACGGCCACGTGACGAAGTTCCCGATGTATTACGACAACTACTTCGTGCCGCGCGGGTACGCGTTCGTGTCCGTCGACATGATCGGCACCAGGTTGTCCGACGGCTGCCCGGCCTCCTATGGCGCCTCCGATGTGCTGGGCGGCAAGGCGGTCGTCGACTGGCTGAACGGCCGGGCGACCGCCTACGACGACAAGGGCGATCCGGTCAAAGCCTCCTGGACCACCGGGCGTACCGGGATGATCGGCCACTCGTACGAGGGAGCGCTCGGTGTAGGCGTCGCGGGCACCGGCGTGGAAGGGCTGGAGACGATCGTGCCGCTCGCGGCCTACACCAGCGGATACGAGAACGGGCACGCCAACGGCGTCCTCACCTGGTTCAAGGGCGGGGCGAGGTGGCAGTCCGAGCATGTCGACAAGGATCCGGCGGAGAAGTGTGAGGCGATGCGCCAGCGGATGGACACCGAATCCGACGATGAGACCGGCAACTACAACGCTTACTGGGACGAACGCAACTACCGGACCGGGCCGATCTCGAAGGCGCGCAACGTCCGCGCCAGTGTCTTCGCGGTGATGGGCATGCAGGACCGCAACGTGGTGGGCAGCCAGTTTTCCGAGTGGTGGGCCAAGCTGCCCCGCGGTGTGCAGCGCAAGGCGTGGGTGACGCAGTATGGGCATCTCGACCCGTTCTGGGCCCGCCGCGAGGTGTGGCTCAACACTCTCAACAAGTGGTTCGACCACGAACTGATGGGCATCTCCAACGACATCATGCGCCGGCCGCGCGTCGATGTGCAGCTCGGCCCGGACCGCTGGATCACCCAGACCGACTGGCCGGCACGCGCGGCGCGAACGACGACCCTGCGGCCGCAGCAGGACGGCTCCCTGGGCCGCACGCCCTCGAGTGGCACCGGCAGTTACCTCGACACCGCCCAGACCGAGATCGCGATGGCCGCCGACCCCGCCACCACCAACCCCAACCGGCTGGCCTTCCTGACCCCGCCGCTGAAGAACTCGACGCGACTGTCCGGAACACCGTCGGTGAACCTGAAGGTCAAGCTGGACAAGCCGACCGCCAACCTGGGTGTCCTGCTCGTCGACTACGGCCAGGACACCCGCATCAACTACCGCGAGACCACCGCGACGGCCTCGCAAGGCCTCAAGTTCATCGGCGGCGAAGATTGCGTCGGCCCGAGCACAGCCGATGACGACGGCTGCTATTTCAAGGCCGGCGACAACACGGCGACCTCCGGCTTCAACGTGGTCACCCGAGGAATCCTGGACGCGCAAAACCACAAGTCGCTCAGCCGCTCGACACCGCTGACGCCGGGCAAGTCGTACCAGATCACCTGGAAGATGCTGCCGCAGGATTACGAGTTCAAGGCCGGGCACCGGCTGGGCCTGGTGCTGACCGGAACCAACGACGACTTCAACCTCGACGAAACCGGCAACGGCACCGGGACCGACGTCGAACCCGGCACCGGGGCGAGGGTCACCGTCGACCTGGTCGGCACGTCGATTTCGCTGCCGCTGGTCACCGGCACGTCCATCAAGTAGCAGCAAGATCGACATTCGTGTACGGTCGCGGCCAGCGTGGTCGCGACCGTGCACATGACTTCCCGAGCACGGCACCGATCGCCCCACCCTCGACCTGGCCAGCCATGTCTTGAAGCTCAGCCAACATGCCTCACGCGCCGGACAAGATCCTCTCGCTCTGACCTGCGAGAGGAGACCGGCAGCTCAAGATGACGACCGTCCGCAGCGGCGATCTCCAGCGCCACCTGGAAGTGGCCCGTCAGCCGGTTGCGTCCGGCCGCTGTCGCACCCGCAACCTGGCCGGTTCATCACCAAGCAAGGGCAATGGCCGGTGGAGGCAGGCTCGCATCATCTGCACAATGGTCGCCATGGACGGGAACATCGCGGACGAAGCGTGGTGGAGGCGGCAAGCCGCCGCACAAGGGGAATGGTGGAAGAAACGGGCTGCAGGACAGCAGGAGGAGACCCTTCGGCAGAACAACCTGATGTACGCCGGCTTGATCGGTATCGGAGTCGTCTTGGTGCAGCCGTTCCTGACCCCGGGAGCCGCTTCTCTTGATCTGTCCGCCCAGATCTGCGTGGTCGCTTTCTCCTTGGCCATCCCGCTCTTGTCAGCTCTTATCATGTTGAACCGGCATGAAACCTATCGTCGGCGCATGACGAGTTCCGTTGTCGTGCTGGTGGCGCAGCAGGCTGCGCTCGGGCTCGGGTTCGCCGGGGTGGTCGCCGGTTTCTGGCACATCATGACGATCGCCGGGATCGCGATCCTGGTTGGCACGATCTTGGGTGTGGCCGTTCATTCCGTGGGTTATGTGCGGGTGGAGGAAGAGGACGCCCAAGCCACACCAGGTGCGAAGCAACCGCCCCAACTGTAAATCCGCTGACGTGCACGGCCGGACTGAGATCGTCCGCCGAATCACGACGCAGTCGACCCCAACACCCCAGCCTTGCCATCAAGCCCACCAGACTCTCGACTCACGCGGCCCCACCCAGCCCAACCGGACCCAGCCCGACGCCGCCCAAGCGCAAAGGATCACGTGGCCAACACAGCCCCCGCGAGGCCCGGCGGATCGCCGCGAACAGCTCAGCTTTGCCCTTGCCAGCCATCGGGCTTCCTCGCCACACGGAGTCCTCACTTACACAGCCAGGGTCTACGCCGTATTTCCAGGCAGCTCCGGGCCGGAATCGAGGCTGCCGTGGAGCCGCTGTCCTGATCAGTTGCCGAGGAGGTCTTGGATCGCTTGGAGAACGGCGTCGGGACGGCGGAATATGACGGAGACGTGTCCGGCGTCGTCGATAACGCGGTTTTCGCCATGCGCAACCGATTTGGCCAGCGCGGTGTAGAGCCGCGTCTTGGCTTCGGCCTCCTCGTGGAGGAGCGATGGGGGTATGCCCTGGGTAACCGCTTCTTTGAAGGGGTCGATCGCCGTGGCGGTGAGCACGATCAGCGGGACGTCGGGCATCGGTCCCGCGTTGCGCACCTCGTCATGGAGTTGATAACGGTTGGCCGCCTCTTGGCCGCCGATCTTCAGCCATTCCGGGCTGACGTGACGTTCAATCAGCGACTCGCGGATCTCTTCCGGCCAGTCGGCCATCTCCCGGGCGAACAGGGCGCGGTAGAACTGGATGATTTCGTCGGGCAACTCGTCAGGCACCGCCTCGCCGGGGTCCCATGCCTGATACAGCTCGTTCAGTTCCTTGGGCATGTAGGAGTCGTAGTCCTCGTGCTCGGGCTCCACCAGGACCAACCCCGCCACCTCGTCAGGGAAACGCTGCGCATAGTGGCGTGCATAGAGGCCGCCGAGAGAATGACCGACCAGCACGTAGGGAGCGGGCACGCCGACGACCCGCAGCAGCTCGCGCAGCTCATCGGTGACCTGGGTGGAGGTGCGTGGCAGCTCGGCCCGGTCGCTCCACCCCGTTCCGGCCCGGTCGTAGAGCACGCTCGTGGTGAGTTCAGCAGCCCGTTGTTGAACGATGAAGCCGTCCATGCCGGATGAGCCGGCCCCGGGCAGGAACACCACCGCCGGGCTCCCGCTGCCCGAGCGGTGGAGGAACAGTCTCCGATCCCTGACCTGGTAGTGCCGTCCTACTGGCGGCGTTGTCTCGGCCGTTTGACCTTGCATCGCTGACTCCTTGGCTGTCGGCGGGCCGACTTGGCGGAGACGAGAGTGCGCCTTTCGGGGTCGCCACCCATCGCTATGCCACCGGCACCTGCATTCCCAATTTTAAGAACGGTACCAGATATGGGATCGTAGGGCCGTGGACACCCTTGATCTGCTCCTGCACCCGGTCCGGCTGCGCATCGTGCACGCCATGTCCGGCGGTCGCACCCGCACCACGTCCGACCTGTGCGCCGGCCTGCCCGACGTCCCCAAGACCACGGTGTACCGGCACGTCGGCCTGCTGGTCGAGGCGGGAGTGCTGGAGGTTGTCGACGAGCAGCGCGTGCACGGCGCCGTCGAGCGCCACTACCGGCTGCGCCGCGAGCATGCGGGAATCGACGCCGACATGGCCGCGTCGATGTCCCTGGACAAGCACCGTCACGGGTTCGCCGCAGCCATGGCTGCCCTGCACGCCGAGTTCAACGCCTACCTCGACCGGGACGGAGCCGACCCGACCGCCGACTCCGTGGGCTACCGGCAGGGCACCGTCTGGCTCACCCCGGGCGAACTCGCCGAGATGATCGGCGAGCTGCGCGACGTCCTAGCCTCCAGAGCGGGCAACAGACCCGCGTCCGGCCGCAGCCCTCACCTTCTGAGCATGATCCTGTTCCCGACGGAGGCCGCCGCAGCGCCTGATCCAGATGCATGAGCGCGCACAGCACGAACGCCGCTCTGTCGATCTGCCCCTCAGGCAGTACCGGGTTGCGGTAGACCAGCGGCCGCCACAACCCGAGCGCCCCGAGCTTGACCGCCGGCACCGGATCGGTAGGCACCCGGCGCAGCGGCCTGACGCGGCGTGCCCGCCAATTCGGAATCGCGAAGGCGGTTCCGCGGACAGGCAGTTGCAAAGGGGTGTGCCTGAATCTCTTCATGATCAGGAAATGAACGGTCGAAAAACTCTACGGAGCCATGGGGGTCGTCCGGAACGCTCTTCGTGCTCTTTCTAACGTGCTTGATACCGGACACCTTCGGCACGCGCATGCAACCGTACCCGCAGCACGGGAACACGACGGGCGTCTGCCCGCGCCCGCATCAGACGGCGAAGCCGGCGACGCGAGCGCCGGACATGAAGCACATGCCCGTAGGTGTAGCCCGCGAGCGTTGCGGCAGCCAGCGCCGCCAGCCTGACGAGGTCGTCGGGCCCGAACGCCAGCTCCCCTTCGGCGTGTACCAAGAAGCCGGTCACAAAACACCAGGCCATCGCTCCCGTCGCGAGCGCGGCGAGGTAGTGCCTCGCCCAGATCGCGAACAGGCCGACGGCCACCGCCACCAGGATGACGCGTGCCGTGGTCTGGGAGACGGTCATCGCGGCCATCACACAGCCGCCGACCGCGCAGACGAATCCGGCCGGAATCAGCACTTCCAGAGGACGCCCGCGCATCGACCATCCTTTCCGGCGGGAACGATTTCATGTAACACGACCTGGCGTACGGGGAGCGCCGTTCCTTACGACATTCCTACGCGTTCACTACGGCCACTGACGCGTTATTTACGCGCGGTGAGCGCGTCAAAGCCATTGCCTGGAACGTCGGGAAATGGTCAGAGTGGGGTCATCGATCGTAGAAAGGCCTTCCCGCTTACGCGCGGTGCCGGGCGGGCACACGGATCCGCTGGCCGCCATGACTTCGCCGAAAAGAGTTCGGTGCGGCGGGGCCCGCGGCCTGCCGCTGGGAATCCTGTTCGCCTCTTGCCTGTTGCCCGCCCGCGCTGGTCCTGGGCGCTGGAACAGGCTTTGATCTACTTGCGGGCGACGATCCGCGGACCGCCGCGGCCCAGCCGCCCCAGGCCGCGCTGGAACGCTATCGCCAGGCCGTCGACCTGCTGAAGACCGTGGTGCTGCCTGCCAGGCCGTCAGGTGCGGGCAACGGCGGATGCGGGGTCATGGTTTGAAGCGGTAGCCCATGCCGGGTTCGGTGATCAGGTGGGCAGGGTGGGCCGGGTCGCGTTCGAGTTTGCGGCGGATCTGGGCCATGTACTGGCGCAGGTAGTGGGTTTCCTTCACGAAGCGGGCGCCCCACACCTCGGTGAGAATGTGCCGCTGGCTGATCAGCTTGCCGGGGTGGCGGAGCAGCATCTCCAGGATCTGCCACTCGGTCGGGGTGAGGCGCACATCGCTGGAGATCGTCTTGTTGGTCAGGTCGATCACGTGGTCGCCGATCTGGATGCGGGCCAGCTCGGCTTCCTGGAAGGAGGTGCGGCGGGTGACGGCTCGCACTCTGGCCAGCAGTTCGTCGATGCCGAACGGTTTGGTCACATAATCGTCCGCGCCGGCGTCCAGGGCCTCGATCTTGTCCTGGTTGCCGGCCCTGCCGGACAGGACGATGATCGGGATGGTGGTCCAGCCGCGCAGGCCGTGGATGACGTCGATCCCGTCCAGGTCGGGCAGCCCCAAATCGAGGATGACCAGGTCCGGAGAGCTGTCGACGGCCACGCGCAGGGCCGCGGCGCCGTCGGCGGCGATGTCCACCTCGTAGTGGCGGGCGGCCAGATTGATGCGCAGCGCGCGCAGGATCTGCGGCTCGTCATCGACCACGAGGATCCTGGTCATTCCGTCACCGCCCTGCTGGAAATGGGCAGTGTGAGGGTCATGGTGAGACCTCCTCCTGGTGTCTCCTCGGGTACGAGGGTGCCGCCCATCGCCTCGGTCAGGCCGCGCGAGAGGGCCAGGCCGAGGCCGACGCCGGAGTGGTTGTCGCGGTCGCCGAGCCGCTGGAACGGCTGGAAGACGTGGTCGTGCGCCTCGGGCGGGATGCCCGGACCGCGGTCCATCACGCGGACCTCCACGTGGTCGCCGTGCCAGCTCGCGGTGATCAGTACCGTCTTGTCCGGCGGACTGTAGCGGACCGCGTTGGACATGAGATTGACCAGCACCCGCTCCAGCAGGGCCGCGTCGGCGAGGATCTCGGGCAGATCGATGGAGATGTCGCCCTCGACTCGGTCGCGCAACGGGCCGAGATCGTCGATGGCGCGCGGAACGATCTCCTCCAGGGCCAGCGGTTGCGGGGTCACGCCGAGCACCCCGGCCTGCAGGCGACTCATGTCGAGCAGGTTCGCCACCAACCGATCCAGCTTGTCCAGCGACTCCTCGGCGGTGGCGAACAGCTCGGCCCGGTCCTCTTCTGACCAGGCGACGTCGGTGTTGTGCAGGCTCTCCACCGCTGCCTTGGCCGAGGCCAGCGGCGTGCGCAGGTCGTGGCTGACGGCGGCGAGCAGCGCGGTGCGCATCTTGTCGGCCTCGGCCAGCGGTCGGGCCTGCTCAGCCTCGTGCTGGAGGCGTTCCTGGCGGAGCGCTACGGCGACCTCGGCGGCGAACGCCTCCAGCACGGTGCGGTCGGCGGCGTCCAGCGGTCCGCCCTGGGCGGCCAGGATCATGTCGTCGTCGATGACCACGTCGGTGTCGGATTGTCCGGGGCAGGTGGGCGGGGCGCCGCCGAAGGTGGCCGCGATCCGCCACGCGTCCGGATCCGACTGGTAGTCGGGTGTGCGGGCGGCCCCGGGCCGTCGTTCGAGCAGGGTGACCGAGGTCAGGCCGAACGTCTCGCGCATCCGCTCCAGCAGGGACGGCACAGCGGCCTGGCCGCGCAGCACGTGCCCGGCCAGGGTCGACAGCAGCTCGGCGTCCGCGCTGGCGCGGGCGGCCTGCCTGGTGCGGCGGGCGGCGATGTCCACGATGGTGCTGACGGCAGCGGCCACCAGGACGAACACGACCAGGGCGAAGAAGTTCTCCGGGTCGCTGATGGTGAACTGGCCGATCGGGGGCGTGAAGAACCAGTTGAGCAGGAGCGATCCACCGACGGCCGCGGTGATGGCCGGCCACATACCGCCTACCAGCGCCACCCCGACGGTCAGGCAGAGGAAGAACAGGATCTCACTGGGCAGCGACAGCACGTCCCTGAACGGCGACAGCGCGGCCGTCAACACGGGCATCCCGGCCACCGCCATCACCCAGCCGATAGACCGGCGCGTGCGGGTAAGCGCGGCGCGTGAGCGGGCCGGCGGCCGGCGGCCCTTCTTGGCCTCGTCATGGGTGATCATGTGGACGTCGATAGAGCCCGATCGGGCGGTGGTCTCCACCCCGACACCTCGGGAGAAGAGCTGGGCGAACCGGCCCCTTCTGGAAGCGCCAAGCACGAGTTGGGTGGCGTTGACGCCGCGGGCGAAGTCGAGCAGCGCGCCCGGGATGTCGTCGCCGACGACCTGGTGGTAGGTGCCGCCCATGTCCTCGACCAGCGACCTTTGGCGGGCCAGGCTGGCCGGATCGGCTCCGGCCAGCCCGTCGGCGCTGGTCACGTGTACGGCCAGCAGGTCGGCGCCCTTGGTGCGGGCGGCGATGCGGGCAGCCCGGCGTACCAGCGTGTCGCCTTCGGGGCCGCCGGTCAGGGCGACCACGACGCGCTCGCGCGCCTCCCAGGTGCTGGCGATGCCGTGCTCGGCGCGGTAGCGATCGAGCTGGTCATCGACTTTTCCCGCGACCCACAACAGGGCCAGCTCGCGCAGCGCGGTGAGGTTGCCGACGCGGAAGTAGTTCGACAGGGCCGCGTCGACCTTCTCCGGGGCGTAGACGTTGCCATGCGCCATCCTGCGGCGCAGCGCCTCGGGCGACATGTCGACCAGCTCGATCTGATCGGCGCGGCGTACGACCTCGTCCGGCACCGTCTCGCGCTGCGGCACGCCGGTGATCTCCTGGACCACGTCGTTGACCGACTCCAGGTGCTGGATGTTCACCGTGGAGATCACATCGATCCCGGCGTCCAGGATGTCGTCGATGTCCTGCCAGCGCTTCACATTGCGCGAACCCGGCACGTTGGTGTGCGCCAGCTCGTCGATCAACGCCACGGCGGGCGCGCGGGCGATCACCGCCTCGGTGTCCAGCTCAGTGAACCTCGCGCCCCTGTGCGTCATGGTCTTGCGCGGGATCACCTCCATGCCCTCCAGGAGGGCGGCGGTGCGGGCGCGGTCGTGGGTCTCGACGAAACCCACGACCACGTCCCGGCCGCGCTCCAGCCCCCTGCGGCCCTCGCAGAGCATCGCGTACGTCTTGCCCACCCCGGGGGCCGCCCCGAGGTAGACCCGCAGCCGCCCCCTCATGTCACACCTTGTCCAGGGCCAGGTTGAGTTCGAGCACGTTCACCGCGGGCTGGCCCATGAAGCCGATCGTCCGGCCGGTGGTGTTCGCCTCGATGAGCTGCTTGACCTTGTCGAGCGCGATCCCGCGCTCCCTGGCCACACGTGGCGCCTGGAGCTCGGCGTAGGCGGGCGAGATGTGCGGGTCGAGCCCGGAGCCGCTGGCCGTCACCGCGTCGGCCGGTACGGCGGGGGTTCCCGCGTCTCCCCTGACCGGGACGGTTCGGCCTGCGGCGTAGTCCTCGCCGGGCTTGCCGCATTCCACCTTCAGCCCCTGATAGGTGGCCACGAACGGAGCCGCCGGGCACGCCTGGTTGACGCTGACGGCATGGTCGGGGAAGACCTTCAGCACCGCGCCCACGCCGTCCGGTGTGCAGTACGGGCGGGCGCCGCTGACGCCCTCCAGCTCGCCGATCGCCTTGGAGCGGGCGCAGACCTGGGTGAGCAGTGACTGCTTGCCCTCGTCCGGGTTGCCCTCCTCGTCCTTGGCGCCGGGCACCGGCAGCGTGTCCACGATGTCCTCGGGCCCCAGGTTGCTGGCGCTGGTCGAGGTCGGGTCGTAGCCGTCACCGGCGGCGGACGGGCGAGACTGGAAGTACTTCCCGATCGGGTTGCCGTCTTTGTCGGTGAAGTTCTGGCCGATGATCGCGCTGCCGACGTCCTTGCCGCCGGCCTGAAGGATCGAGCCGTTGGCCTTGCCGTTGAACAGGGCCTGGGCGACGCCGGTGGTGACCAGCGGATAGATCACGCCGAGCAGCACGGTCAGCACGACGACCGCCCTGATCGCGGCGAGATGCTGGCGCAGCCAGCTAGGTAGACGTTCCATTACGACATCCCCGGAAGGAACTGGATCAGCAGGTCGATGAGCTTGATGCCGATGAACGGCGCGATGATGCCGCCCAGGCCGTACAGGTAGAGGTTGCGCGACAGCAGCTTGGCCGCGCTGGCCGGCTTGTAGCGCACGCCGCGCAGCGACAGCGGGATCAGCGCGATGATCACCAGGGCGTTGAAGATGACCGCCGCCAGGATGGCCGACTGCGGGCTGGCCAGGCGCATGATGTTGAGCGCGTCCAGGCCCGGGTAGACCGCCGCGAACATCGCCGGGATGATCGCGAAATACTTGGCGATGTCGTTGGCGATGGAGAACGTCGTCAGCGCGCCGCGCGTGATGAGCAGCTGTTTGCCGATCTCGACGATCTCGATGAGCTTGGTCGGGTTGGAGTCGAGGTCGACCATGTTGCCCGCCTCTTTGGCGGCCGACGTGCCGGTGTTCATCGCCACGCCGACGTCGGCCTGGGCCAGCGCCGGGGCGTCGTTGGTGCCGTCGCCGGTCATCGCGACCAGCCGGCCGCCCTCCTGCTCCTTCCTGATCAGCGTCAGCTTGTCCTCGGGCGTGGCCTCGGCCAGGAAGTCGTCCACCCCGGCCTCGTCCGCGATGGCCTTGGCGGTCAGCGGGTTGTCCCCGGTGATCATCACGGTCCGGATGCCCATCCGGCGCATCTCGTCGAACCGCTCCCGCATGCCCTGCTTGACCACATCCTTGAGATGGATGACCCCCAATACCCGGCCCTTCTCGGCCACCACCAGCGGCGTGCCACCGGAGCCGGAGATGCCGTCCACCAGGTGGCCGACCTCGTCGGTCGGGTGCCCGCCCTGGTCGCGCGCCCACTTCATCACCGCGGTCGCCGCGCCCTTACGCACCTCGCGGCCGTCCAGGTTCACGCCGCTCATCCGGGTCTGAGCGGTGAACGGCACCCACTCGGCGTGCGCCAGCTCGCCCGGCTGCCGTTCGCGCAGGCCGTACCGCTGCTTGGCGAACACCACGATCGAGCGGCCCTCGGGCGTCTCGTCGGCCAGGCTGGACAGCTGCGCCGCCTCGGCCAGCTCCTGCTCGCTGACCCCTGGCACGGGCATGAACTCCGACGCCTGCCGGTTGCCCAGCGTGATCGTGCCGGTCTTGTCCAGCAGCAGCGTGGAGACGTCGCCCGCGGCCTCGACCGCGCGCCCGCTCATCGCCAGCACGTTGCGCTGCACGAGGCGGTCCATCCCGGCGATGCCGATCGCCGACAACAGCGCGCCGATCGTGGTCGGGATCAGGCACACCAGCAGCGACACCAGCACCACACCGGTGACCCCGTTCGCGTTCAGCGCGAGCGAGTCCGGCACCCCCGGGTTGATCGCCTTGGAGTAGATGGCCAGCGGCTGCATGGTGGCGGTGGCGACCAGGAAAATGATCGTCAGCGCGGCCAGCAGGATGTTCAGCGCGATCTCGTTCGGCGTCTTCTGCCGGTTCGCGCCCTCCACGAGGGCGATCATGCGGTCGATGAAGCTCTCCCCGGGCTTCTGGGTGATCTCCACGACGATCCGGTCCGACAGCACCTTCGTGCCGCCCGTGACCGCGGACCGGTCCCCGCCCGACTCGCGGATCACCGGCGCGGACTCACCCGTGATGGCCGACTCGTCCACCGACGCGATGCCCTCGACCACGTCGCCGTCGCCCGGGATGATCTCCCCGGCCTCGACGACCACGAAGTCACCCTGCTTCAGCTCAGGTGCGCCGACCACATCCCATTCCGAGGAGGTCCGGTTCTTCATGCGGCGGGCCGTGGTGTCCCGCTTGGCCGCGCGCAAGGTGGCGGCCTGTGCCTTGCCCCGGCCTTCGGCCACGGCTTCGGCCAGGTTGGCGAAGACCACCGTCAGCCACAGCCAGACCACGATGGCCCAGGCGAAGAACGACGGGTCGAGCACCGCCAGGAGGGTGGTGAACACCGCGCCGATCTCGACGATGAACATGACGGGGTTGCGCCACAGCGTGACCGGGTTGAGCTTCTTCACCGCGTCCGGCAGCGAGGTCAGGAGCTGCTTGGGGTCGAGCAGGCCGCCGCCGACCCGGCCGTTCCGCTTGGGTGTGGGAGCCTTGCCCGGCGCTTCGAGCACTGGGGTTGACATATCAGGACAGTCCTTCTGCGATGGGGCCGAGCGCGAGCGCCGGGAGGAAGGTGAGGGCGACCAGGATGACCGTCACGCCGACGACCATGCCGACGAACAGCGGCCGGTGCGTCGGCAACGTGCCGGCACCCTCAGGCACAGGCGCCTGCCGGGCCAGCGAACCGGCCAGCGCCAGCGCCAGCACGATCGGCAGGAACCGGCCGAACACCATGCACAGGCCGAGCGCCACGTCATACCACGGCGTGTTGACCGTGATGCCGGCGAACGCCGAGCCGTTGTTGTTGGAGGCGCTGGTGAAGGCGTACAGGACCTCGGACAAACCGTGCGGCCCCGAATTGAGCATGCTCGCGCGCTGCTCCGCCGAACCCATCGCGAACGCCGTGCCGATCAGCACGAGGACCGGCGTGACCAGGAAGTACAGCGAGGCGAGTTTGATCTCCCGGGCGCCGATCTTCTTGCCCAGGTACTCCGGGGTCCGGCCGACCATCAGCCCGGCCACGAACACGGTGATGACGGCCAGGATCAGCATGCCGTACAGGCCGGAGCCGACGCCGCCGGGCGCGACCTCTCCGAGCATCATGTTGAACATCGTCATCATGCCGCCGAACGGCGTGAACGAGTCGTGGAAGGAGTTCACGGCACCGGTGCTCGTGAGCGTGGTCGAGGCGGCGAAAGTGGCCGAGTCGGAGACGCCGAAGCGGACCTCCTTGCCCTCCATCGCCGCGCCGACCGCCTGCGGCACGGTGGCGTTGCCACCCAACTCGAACACATTGGTGAGCAGCACGCTGGTCAGCGCGATGACGCCCATCACGGCGAGAATGGCGTAGCCCTGCTTGACCTGGCCGACGAGCTTGCCGAAGGTACGCGGCAGCGCGAACGGGATCACCAGGAGCAGGAAGATCTCCAGCCAGTTGGTCCAGTTGGTGGTGTTCTCGAAGGGGTGGGCGGAGTTGGCGTTGTAGAAACCGCCGCCGTTCGTGCCCAGCTCCTTGATGGCCTCCTGCGAGGCGACCGGACCACCGGTGATCGACTGGGTGCCGCCGGTCAGCGTGGTCACCTCGTGCAGGCCGGAGAAGTTCTGGATCAGCCCGCCGGCCACCAGCACCAGCGCGCCGACGAAGGCGATGGGCAGCAGGACGCGGAGCGAGCCGCGCACCAGGTCCACCCAGAAGTTGCCGATCGTCTCCGACTTGCGGCGGGCGAAGCCGCGCACCAGCGCGATCGCCACCGCCATGCCCACGGCCGCGGACACGAAGTTCTGCACCGCCAGCGCCGACATCTGCACCAGGTAGCCCATCGTGGACTCGCCCGAGTACGCCTGCCAGTTGGTGTTGGTGACGAAGCTGACGGCCGTGTTCCAGGCGATGTGGTCGGTGACCGGCTTCATGCCCAGGCTCAGCGGCAGCTTGTCCTGAAGGCGCTGCATGCCGTACACGACCAGGATCGAGATCACCGAGAACGCCAGCAGGCTGCGCGCGTACACGCTCCAGCTCTGCTCGGCATCGGCACGCACGCCGAGCAGCCGATAGATGCCACGCTCCACGAGGTTGTGCTTGGTGCTCGTGTAGACCCGGTACATGTAGTCGCCCAATGGCTTGTGCACCAAGGCCAGCGCGGCGATCAGGGAGACGATGAAGATCATCCCTGCGGCGGTCGCGCTCATCAAAAACGCTCCGGGCACAGCAGAGCCGCGACCATGAAGACCACCAGAGCCACGACGACCATGAGACCAATGGCGTTGATCGCGCTCACAGGCGCTCCACCGCCTTCACGACGAACCCGAAGACCACGAAGATCGCGATCGTCAGGGCGACGAAGATGACGTCTGCCATCCCCACTCCTCAGTCCGGAACACCTTGCCTGCCGCCCGAGATGAGCGGTTCACGACCAAGGAAAACCCGGAAATAAGCCCGTTTTGCCGTTCTTGACGTCATCCATACGGGCGTGGCGCGATTCTTGACGCGATTAGTACGCGGCACGCCACCAAGGTCAGCCGACGTGGACGTGCGGTCGGCGTTCAAGGTCCGGCTCGGCTTTGCGGAGGACCTCGCGGGTCAGCGGAGGCACGTCGCCGCCACCGAAGACGAGATAGCGCAGCATCGCCACGACTGGATTGCCCTCGGTCCAGTGGAAGTAGATGTGCGGGGCCCTACCGGTGCGATCGCGCAGGTGGAGCAGGAGCGCGGCCAGCGAGTTGGGCACGGCCGAGCTGTCGATGGTCAGGATCTGATGGCCGTAGCGTTCCTCGCCTTTGACGTGCAGCTCGGTCTCGAACTCCGAGGCGTCGGGCACCGTCACCTCGACGAACAGGACCGGTTCGGCACTGCGCAGCCGGTGGTTGATCCACTGCTCGCGCAGCTTGTCGTTGTACTCGTTCTGGTCGCGCTGGTGCGGCTCGTTCGCGATCAGGTGGATGTCGCCGCTCGCCCCGTTGACGAACTCCTCGGCCAGCGGGTCCAGGTGCACCTCGGTGACCCGCAGCTCGGTCGAGCGGGTCGCGCGGGAGATCAACGAGGTGACGATGATGGCCGCGATGAAGAAGGAGGCGATCTTCACGCCGTCCGGCCGCTCGATCACATTGTCCACCAGCGTGTAGGCCAGCACCGCCGTGATCACGGCAAACCCAGCCGCCGCCTTGTGCTGGCGCTTCTTGTGGGCCGACAGCATTACTGCCACGGCCGCGGACAGCATGAGCACCAGCACGCCTGTGGCGTACGCGCCGCCCTGGGCGTCGACGTCGGCGTCGAAGATGATCGTGATGGCGAACGCGATGAGCGAGAAGACCAGCACGAGCGGCCGGACCGCGCCCGTCCACTCCGGCGCCATGCCGTACCGGGGCAGGTAACGCGGCACCAGGTTGATCAGGCCCGCCATCGCCGAGGCCCCGGCGAACCAGAGGATCGCGATCGTGCTGACGTCGTAGGCGGTGCCGAACCAGTCACCGAGGTACTGGTGAGCCAGGAAGGCCAGCGCGCGCCCGCCGGCCTTGCCGCCCTCCTCGAACTCCTGATGCGGGATGAGCACGGTGGTCACGAAGCTGGAGAAGATCAGGAACACGCTCATGATGAGTGCGGCGACGGTCAGCATCCGTTTGGTGCCCTTGATCCGCTGCGGGATGTCCCCCTTGACCACCGGCATCACGGCGACACCGGTCTCGAACCCGGACAGGCCCAGCGCCAGCTTCGGCATCACCAGCAGCGACAACCCGATCATCGCCAGCGGGCTGCTGAAGTTCACGCTCAGTGCGTGCTCCCAGTCCACGACCACTTGCGGCGCCTGCAGGACGTGCACGAGCGCGATCGCGATCACGACCGCGTTGAGTGCCAGATACGCGAAGACGAGCAGGACGGCGATGCCGATCGCCTCGCTGAACCCCATCAGGAACACCCCGCCGAGCAGCGCCAGCAGCACCAACGTGACGATCACCCGTTGTCCGGCCAGAAAGTCGGGCACGAACGGGTTCTCCAGGATGTGCGCGGTGGCGTCGGCGGCTGACAGCGTCATCGTGATCACGAAGTCGGTGGCCGCGAACCCGAGCAGCGCCAGCACGAAGAACTTGCCCCACCACTGCGGCGCCAGCTTCTCCAGCATCGCGATCGAGCCCTGCCCGTACGGGCTCTCCTCAGCCACCCGCCGGTAGACCGGCAACGCGCCGAACAGCGTCAGCCCGACCAGCAGGAGGGTCGCCATCGGCGACAGCAGCCCGGCCGCCAGCGCGGCGATGCCCGGCTGGTAGCCCAGCGTGGAGAAGTAGTCCACACCCGTGAGGCACATCACCCGCCACCACGGATGCTTCACATGGGGACCATGCTCGATCTGCTTGCGGTCGGTCTGCAGGCCCTGGAGCAGCCAAGAACGCAGAGTCCCTTCCGTCTCGGCCGGCCGTTTCGCCAGCACCATCCCGGTCACCCCTCCGTCAAGACCGCATAAATACGCATTGCACCCTACTGACGGTCAAGGGCTATTTGACCTGGTGAGGGCGTCAAGAAAACGTATGGATGCGTCTCGATGGGATGTCAGCGGGGCCGGGCGACTCCTACGACATGGTCGAAGCCGCGAAAGGCGAACCGGTCCAAACTCTCGACTCCGAACCCTGCCTGCTCCATCTCCGCCAGGATGTCGAGCGGGATGGCACCCATCGGCAGCGCGCGACCAGAGGGGAGTCACCAGGCCGCTCAACAACGCGACCGGCCACCTGTTCGAGCGCTGATGCTCGTAGAAACGCAGCTCACCACCCGGGCGCAGCAGACTCCGGATTTCCCGGAACGTCCCGGTGACCCGGGAGGAACAGCACAGGATGAGGGAGCAGACAACGACGTCACAGGAGGCGTCGGGCACCGGCAACCGTGCCAGATCGCCGTCGAGGAGCCGGACCGGGATGGACAGATCGGCGGCGACCGCCCTGGCCGCCCCGTCAGCGGCCGCGATCACAGGTGGACGACCGGTGAGGTTGTAGGTGGAGGCCATCGAGTAGCGGTAAGCGCCGGTGGCCGGTACCGCGATGACGTCACCCGGCCTGATGTCCGCAGGCAGCGGCACGCCCCCGGTGCACGCGAGCCGACCAAGGCCCCGCGACGGGCTGCGGCTCCTGCCGCGCCCGGTCCTGCCGCAGAACGCATATCACGCCACCTGCTTCGCGGGCCTGGCCATCGTGCCCGCCGGGTCGATGACAATGCCGATGACGTCCAGCTCGGCGATCATGCCGCGCATTGCCGGCGCCGTGAGCACCACCCACTGCTGACCCGTCCCGAGCACCCTGGCCAGCCTGAGCGGCGAAGAGAAAGCGACCACCGTCCGCTTGCCCGAAGCGGTGCGAAACAGCCGCAGGGCCGAGGCGCATGCACCCACCCGGACGGGGACGAACAATCGGGGCTCTGACATCTGCTTCCTTCCAGCGAAATGCCGCACATGACGGACGCTAGATCCGTCGCTGGAGAAATCCCTTGATCGCTACGCAATCTCGACGCGCGGCCCGGAAATACTGACGCGACATTGACGGCGCACCGTCTCGGCCGGGGCCGGGAGGCCAGGTCGCGTGTGTGCACAGATTTCAGGGGTGGGCGCTGCTGCCGATGTTCGCCATGGCTGGCGTTGCGAGATCATTGGAGGGTGGGAGTACGAGTGGGCGGCTTTCGGTGGACCGGCCACCCACAGACCGGCTACCCACAGGAATCGCCCGAGGGGTGAACCAAATGGACATTCGACTGATCAACGATGAGGGCGTTGAAGATCGTCCCGTTGAAGAACTGAAGGCGCTGCTCGACGATGAAGACAGTCTGGTGTGGGTCGACATCTCCAGCTGTGACAAGGAAGCCGCGCGCGTGCTGGCGGAGGTTTTCGGCTTCCATCAGATGGCGGTCCGCGACTGCGTCGAGCGCAACCGCGTGCCCAAGGTGCACGCCTACCCAGACCACGTGTTCGTCGTCCTGCACGCCCCCGAACGAGGGAAGCGCGGCCACGTGCACTACCTCGAACTCGACCAGTTCATCGGCCGGAACTATTTGGTCACCGTCCACGGGCCGATCAACCCGGCGGTCGACCCAGTGGCCGCTCTGCGCGAGACCCGCGAGGTGCTCACCCGGATCGAGGCGGGCCGCCTGCACCCCGCCACGCCGTTCGAACTGTCCTATGCGATCGTCTCCGCCCTGACCCGTAATCAGGAAAATTACGTGGAGACGATGACCAGTGACGTGTGGCAACTGGAGCAGCGGGTCACGGGCGGAAACGTCGGCGATCCCGAGGAGTTTCTCAATGAGCTGTTCCGTGCCCGCCACGGGCTGCTCGCCGTGCGCACCATGGGCGCGCTGAGCGCCGCGATCTACGGGAGGATGACCAATCTCACCCGCATCTCGGCTGAAGGGCAACGGCTGGTGGCCGACATGGCCGACCAGTTCGACCGTGTCCGCGCTGTGGCCGACGGGGAAAGGGAATACCTCCAAGGGGTGATCGAGTTCTACCAGACCACCCTCACCATCAAAGCCACGCTGGTCGGCCAGGCGCACACCGCGGAAGTTCAACGTCTGACCGAAGCCAGCTACGCCCAGAACGAGGAAATCAAGAAGATCTCCGCGTGGGCAGCGATCTTCTTCGCGCCCACACTCGTCGGCACCGTCTACGGCATGAACTTCACCCACATGCCGGAGCTGCAGTGGGCCTTCGGCTACCCGTCGGCGCTGGTCCTGATGGTGCTGGCGTCCGCCGTGCTCTTCCTGGTGTTCAAGCGGTGGGGATGGCTGTGATGTACGGCAGCGCGCACCGCGCCAGCGTCTTACCGGCCGCACTCCTCACGAAGGGCCTGCAGTACGTGGTGCGGCCCTCGTCACGGCGGCACGAGGACCCTGGTCTTCGGCGTCGCGTATCCCGCGATTTCTGTTTTCGTGCCTGCGTCGTTCTTGGGAGGCCCTTCAGCATGCGGCGCGCCACTGGCTGACGCAGGTATAGATCGGCCACGCCGTAGATCAGCGCCAGGACGATTAGGGCCTGGCGCCATCCGTACCACACCACCAGCAGCCCGGTGAGCGGCAGGAAGATCGAGGAGGCGAAGCCGGCCACGACCGTGAGCGCGAGCAGGGCGTTGGCCCGGCCGCGTTCCCGAGTGGGGCCGTCGAACCAGCTGACGATGACGGCGAAGGCGGACTCGTAGAGCACCATGGCGCAGGCGATGCCCATCGCGGCGAACACCGCGTACAGCTGCCACAGGCTCTCTACCCGCGACCACGCCAGCACGGCTGTCGTACCAAGAATCGATCCGGCGGTCATGAGGCCACGACCGCCGCGGGCATCCAGTCGGCGGCCGACCAGTGGCGCGCACAGCGCGGCAATCAGGATCGACAGGGTGAGCGCGGCGGCGATCTGGGCGTTGGTGGCGCTTAGGTCGCGGGCCATCGGCGCGAGGAAGACGGAGAAGGCGTAGTAGAGCACGCCGTAGCCGATGGTCCGGGTGACGGCCAGCGCGGCGACGATCCGCCATCCGTGGCCGGGACGCGGCTGACCGCCGCCCCTGATCTGCGGGGCGGCGGTGTCGGTGGTGGAGCTCACTCCGGCTCGGTGGAGCACGAGATCAGGCGGCGACCGTCCGCGGTCGTCGTCCACTCATCCCCGACGTCGGCGATGAAGCCCTGCGCCTGCAGCCGCCAGGCCAGAGTGCCGGCCATGCGAGCGATGGTCGGCGCGAATCCCGGGTTGGTGCTGGATCGCCGGGCGCTGACCAACCGGCGGCCCAGCTCTTCTGTGTGCAACCGGCCGTGGTCGCAGATGAGGCGCAAAGCTTCCTTCTGGGCGGCGGTGGGGTATCCGTCCGACATATCGATCCCTGCTTTCAGCCGCAGCAGCCGCCACCGTCGGAGGCGCCGGCAGTGGCCGGCGGCAGCGGGGTGGCCAGCAGGCCTCCGCTGATTCCAGTGGCCAGGCCGACACGCTGCTCCTGCGCTTCGGCCAGATTGGACGAGCACACGCCGGTCGCCGGCAGGTCGAGCTGCACGTCGTGGGCCGCCTCCAGTCGCCCGCGACGGCCGCGACAACCAAGCGGACCTGCTCGTAGCCGGTGGCCATCAGGAAGGTCGGGGCGCGGCCGTAGCTCTTGACGCCGACGGCGTAGTAGCCGGGCTCAGGGTGGGACAGTTCGTCGACGCCGTGCGCCGGTACGGTGCCGCAGGAGTGCTGATTGGGCTCGATCAGCGGGGCCAGCTGCCGGGTCGATCCGAGGATCGGGTCGGTGTCCAGGCGCAGCTCGGAGGCGATGGAGTGGTCGGGGCGGTAGCCCGTCGCGGCCACGATGCGGTTCACGGTGATCGACTGCTCGGCACCGGACGGGTCACGGCTGACCACAGCTCCATCCTTCCGCACCCCGTGCTTGATGGTTCACCCCACGGGCGTGGGGAGCACGGAGCGGCCGAAGATCAGCTGAGGCAGTACGCCGGTTCACCCCCACGTGAGGGTGAGCCGACGTTGGAGGCGCGCATCGCGCTGCTGGAGCACCGTTCCCCACGCCTGTGGGGGGTGAGCCGGATCCGCTGGCACAGCCCATGATCGACGCAACCTCAGCCCAGGTCCCCTGCCAAACCAGCGTTCTTGATCCAGCGTCCCCAACGAGGACTACGCGAGAACTGCGTAGCGATGACCCTCCCAGACGGAAGAGCTCCATCCGGACGTCGGTTCTCCTGCGCCCAGCGCCAAGCAGAGCGATGAAGACTCACGATCTCGAGGTCAGGGCGCCCAGCTCGGTACACAGGCAGGGCCAGATCACCACAGACCTCGTCTCCGGCCTCGGAGACGTCCGATCCTCCGGCCGACAGCGTCTCCTCGCGGTCCTGTACACGGCTCGAGGTCGCTGACAACCGACGGACTTGGGACATCAACAGCTCATAACTGCCGATCAGAGCGACACTCGGCCAGGCAGCGATGATCCGGCCGATCACGCTGGGCTCGGCCACCGCGATGTTCGCACCCAGGCTGGCCAGGCTGGCGACCATGAGAAGGCTCCAGGCCAGTACGCCACCGCGGGAGCCGTACCGGTTGGCCAGCAGGATGGACATCGAAGCGACGACGATGGCGCCATCCACCGCGAGCGGGATGAGCACCGCCGCGAAATGATCTTCACCATGACGCAAGCACAATTCATGCATGTGACGGAACGAGACGACGGCCGCGATCCCGGCCAGCAGCACAACCCCGCCGATGGTCCTACGCTGGATGTGGCGCACCGCAAGAAGGCTATTTGACGACCCGATCTCAGCCCATGAACGTCCCCGAAAGAAGATCGTCGAAGCGCTCCAGATCCTCCGTCGGCCGGTCGATGCCGCGCAGCGGACCCTTGTCAACAAGGTGCGATTCGACGTACTGCCGAGCCACCAGAGCCTTCCGGTCGCCGAAGCCGGCCCGTTCCTCCCACCCCGCCTGCTCCAGCAGCACAGCCGCCGCGTACACATCGGCCATGAGCTGGGCCAGCGGATAGAGCCGCGCCTCGGCCACCGGGGCATCCAGGGAAGACCAAGCGGTGATCGCCTTCCGCAGGTCATCGATCCCGCCGCGAACCAGATCCACGGTCGCGGAATCGCCCGCCGGGCCGTGATCGACAGCGGCCGCCAGCCGGTCAAGGAACGGCTCATGGGCCCGCTCGCGCACCATGGCCCGCCGTACGTCGAGGCAGAGGATGTTGTCGCCGCCCTCCCAGATCGGGTTGACCTGGGCGTCGCGGAGCAGCCTGGCCACCGGCCACTGCTCGATGTAGCCGTTGCCGCCGTGCACCTCGATCGCGTCGCTGGCCGCCGTCACGCCGAGCCGGGCCGCCCGTAGCTTGATCAGCGCGGGCGCGATGCGCAGGCGCGGGCCGACGAGGCCGTCGAAGACGAGTGCCTGGACCGCCTCGACCTCGACGATGAGCTCGGCCAGCTTGCGGCGCATCAGCGGCTGCTCGATGAGCGGCCGGCCGAACGCCTCGCGGGCCCTGGCGTAGCAGAGCGACTCGACCAGCGCGCGCCTGGCCACGCCGGCCCCCATCATCGCCACGCCGAGCCGGGAGGCGTTGGTCAGCTTCATCATCGTGCCGAGCCCCGAGCCGGAGCCGCTCCCGGCCAGCAGGAACGCCTCCGCGTCCGCGAACTCCACCTCGGCCGACGCGACAGAACGGGTGCCCAGCTTGTCCTTCAGCCGCCTGATCCGCACCCCGTTGCGTGAGCCGTCCCGGCGCTCCCACAGGACCAGGAACGGCGCGACGGCGCCGTCGGGGAGCCGGGCGAGCACCACGAAGGCGGAGCCGTTGGCGTTCGAGGCGAACCACTTGAACCCGGACACCACCCAGGAGTCGCCGTCGGGCACGGCCGTCGCCTCCAGCGCGGCCAGGTCGGAACCGCCGGTCCGCTCGGTGAACATCTGCGCGGCCTCGCCGGAGTAGAACCCGTCGGCGAAGATCGCCCGCACCCGTTCCCGCACGTCGTCGGGCGCGTGCCGCTCGGCCAGCGAGACCACCATGTCACCGCCGGTGCCGAGCGCGCAGCCCATCCCGATGTCGGCCTGGTCGAGCAGGTACGTCCAGGCCGCGGCGAGGGCGGCGGGGTTCGCGCCGTTCGCCCGGGCTTCGTCGGCGAAGGCCGGGGAGGTGAAGTTGTTCGCCATGAGCGCGTTCCGGGCCGTGTGGAAGGAGGGCGGCATGACGACCTCACTGACGTCTCTGCCCCACTTGTCGTACTTCTCCAGCCGCGGCGGGTTGCGGTCGGTCGCCTCCGCGCATTCGGCCACCGTGCCGCCCATCAGCGCGCCCAGCTTCTCCAGGTACGGCGTGGCCCAGGCGAAGCCGTCGCCCAGGTGGCGCCGCATGAGCAGTTGCAGCGTCGGATCGCAGCTCCACCAGTTACGCCCCGCCGCGCCCTGATAGCGCTCGGTCGCGTAACGGTCGCTGCTGTCGAACGATTCGATGAGATAGCGCCCCATACTTCGGACATTACATATACTCGACACGCGATGGAAGAGCGTAACAACCTCAGTGCCCGGTCGGCCGTGCTGAGCGCGCTGCTCGGCAGCCATCCGCCGCAGCTGGCCGCCCGCCATCTGGTGCGCATCGGCGCGCTGTTCGGCATCGCCGAGGGCACCGTGCGGGTGGCGCTGTCGCGCATGGTGGCGGCGGGTGACCTGGTCCAGTCCCGCGGCCGGTACACGCTGTCCCATCGCCTCATCGAGCGCCAAGGCAGGCAGGACGAGAGCCGCGACCCGCACACCAGGCCGTGGGGCGGCACCTGGGAGATCGCCATCGTCACCACCGAGCGCCGCGCCCCCGCCGACCGGGCCGCGTTCCGGCACACGATGACCGCGTTGCGCCTGGCCGAGCTGCGCGAGGGCACCTGGCTGCGCCCGGCCAACCTGCTGCGGGAGTGGCCGGAGAGCGTCACCGCGCAGTGCACGCTGATCGACGGCCGCCCGCACGACGACCCCACGCCTCTGCTGTGGGACCTCGGCGGCTGGGCGGCCGAGGCGCGCCGGCTGGAGAGCGCGCTCGACCGGGCCGGGGACCTGAGAGAGGGGTTCCTGCTGTCGGCGGCGGTGGTGCGCCATCTGCTGGCCGACCCGCTGCTGCCCGAGGAGCTGCTGCCCGGCGACTGGCCGGGGGGCCGGCTCCGCGCCCGGTACGACGACTTCGACCGCCGCTACCGCGAGCTGCTCTACCAGCACCTCACAGACTGACGGCGAAGATGATCCGCTTGTTCCTGAACTCGGTGACGCTCCACAGCCTGCCGCCCTGGATGGTCAGGTCCTCCGGCCCGATGGGATAGGGCCGGGTGACGAGCTTTCCCGGGGTGCTGACGTGCAGCTTGCCGTTGGTGTTGCCGTCGGCCGCCTGGCTCAGGTACCACTTGTCGCCGGCCGAGACCGCGCCCTGGATCTTCGGCAGGCCCATGACGTAGGCGTCCTTGGGCGCCCCGTCGCCGAGCTCCAGGTCCCATCTGGCGACCCGGCCGTTGGGGTCGTTCTCCCGGTATTCGCCGGAGATGAGGGTGTGCGGGGTGGTGCCGCGGTCGATGGAGACGAACGAGAAGGTGGGGCCGCTGGTGACGACGCGCCACGAGTCGCTCTGCGGGATGACGTAGCGGTAGCCGAACGCGTGGTATTTGCCGCCCTGGCGGCCGATCCGCGCCGGATCTCCCAGATCGTTCTGGGCGGTGCGCAGGTCGAGCAGGTGCTTGAGGTCGAAGACCCGCAGCCCCTTGGAGGTGTCGGCCACGTAGAGCAGGTCGCCGTGCCAGGCCACGCCGCCCGCGTGGATGTCGATCGCTCCGTAGGACCCGTCCGGCTTGGCCTCGACGAGCAGCGCGTGCTGGTACTTGAGCGTCCGCGGGCTGAGGAAGCTCACCCTGATCCCGCGTTCGACCACGGGTGGCGACGGCTTGAAGTACCAGGTGGCCACGAACACCGGCACCCCTGCCGAGCCGGAGTCCTCGCCGCAGGTCAGGCCCTGCGGATACCAGTCGGTCGTGTCCTGGTCCTTGGCGTCGAAGGCGTACCAGTCGACCGGCTTGGGGCTCATCGAGCCCAGCGCCCCCGACGCCCCCTTGTGCACCCCGGTCCTGTTGGCCTGGGCCAGCACCGCCTCCACGGAGACGGCGCCGATGCCGCTGGCCAGTTTGGCCGCCCCCTCGGCTAAGGTGCCCGTCGCCCTGCGCAAGGTGAAGGGCGTCTTGTCGATCGGAACCATCCCCGCTGCAGCCATGCCTTCCTCGCTTCTCCGTCCAACACGTGGTGTGTTCGACGGACAGGGGGGCGAGAAAGTTCGGCTAACTCCAGGTATGCACGGGTTGCCCCGATAGGGCGAGCTCGCGGTAGCGCCGTACGAGTTGCTCCCTATCTCCACCGAACGTGGCCAGCGTTTCACGTTGCCAGACCGATCCGGTACGGCGCAGCCGGGTTCGCTGCCGGATGATGTCGAGCGCGTTGTCGGCGTCGGACGGCGTCACCCCGGCCGCGAGCAGCCCCTCCCTGGCCTCGGGCAGCAGGTCGAGCACCAGGTCGGCGGCCGCGAACTCGCCGTCCCTGCCCGGCCAGGACAGCTTGGCGTCGAGCCCGTGCATGGCGGCGCGGTAGAAGTTCTGGTACGCCTCGGCGAACCGGTATTCGGTGAGATCCCGCTCCGACTGCGCCAGCGTCAACCCGATGAGGAACGCCGTGTTGGCCGCCATGTCCGCGGACGACGGACCGGCCGGCAGGGCGCGCATCTCGATCCGCAGGTGGCCGCCGCCGGACGGGTCGTAGACGGGCCGGTTCCAGTGCCAGACCGTGCCCTGGTGCAGCCGCAGCTCGGGCACGTCGAGCGGGTCGGTGTTGTCCGTCAGCTCGGGCAGGACCGGGTCGTAGTCCCGTACGTACCGCTCGAACAGCTCATAGGCCCCCTCGCGCACCCAGTCCGACCCGAAGGTGACCCGGCCGTCCTTCCGATAGCGCCGTTCCACGTCCCGGTCGTCGGCCGCCTCCTCCATCAACGCGATCCTGGTCTCCTCCCGCAGCTCCCGGCCGAGGAAGAACGGCGAGTTGCCGCAGGCCGCCAGCACGGGCCCGGTGGCCAGCTGCGCCGCGTTGAACAGCCGGGCGAACCGGTCCGGCGGCGTGCGGATGTGCACCTGCCAGGAGGTGTTGGCGCTCTCCAGGATGACGTCCTCGACCGCCAGCTCCAGGTCGTCGATCTTGACCACGAACGGCTCCAGCCGCAGCCGCCGGAGCCCCCGGCTCATCGCCCGGTAGCGGTTCTGGTCGCTGATGGCCTCTTTGGTGAAGTCGTCGGGGCTCAGCGTGGGCAGGATGCCGATGGGTACCGCCCCGCCGCCTTCGACCGCCCGGTCCACGCTGGTCAGGGTCTCCTGCACCTCCGCCGCCAGCCGCTCGAACGGGCGCCCCTCCAGCGGCAGCGGGGTCAGGTTGACCTCCAGGTTGAAGCGGCCGAGCTCCAGCACCACGCGGGGGTCGCCGAGCGCGTCGCGCGTCTCCGCGTTGCGCGGCAGCGGGCGGCCCGCCTCGTCGACGAGGAACAGCTCCAGCTCCGCGCCGATCGTCGTCGGCCCCGCACCGAAGCCCGGTCTATCGAGCAGCTCGCGCAGCACGGCGAGCTGCTCATGGAGACGTTCCCCGAAGCGGGTGTACTCCGCCTCGGAGAATCGCTCTTTGTCCAGATCTTGTCCCATGCCTCCCTACTGTCCGGAGACATCCCGTCCACACCTCACCAGCTGAGCGGACCCGCATCGTCGAGGTAGGCGCCGGTCGGGCCGTCGGCGTCGAGGGTGGCCAACTGGACGGCGATGGCCGCGCCCTGCTCGGCCGTACGGTGGCCGGAGTGGCCGTTGAGGTCGGTGGCGCAGTAGCCGGGGTTGGCGGCGTTCACCTTGATGGGCGTGTCCCAGAGCTCCTTGGCGTAGGACACGGTGACCATGTTGAGCGCGCTCTTGGAGGAGTTGTAGGGCATGTAGTTGTGCGGCCACATGGGCCCGTCCGGGTCCATCGCCATGGACAGGGAGCCGAGCTCGCTCGACATGTTCACGATCCTGGCCGCCTCGGCCCGGCGCAGCAGGGGCAGCATCGCGTTGGTCACGGTGACCACACCGAACACGTTGGTCTCGTACACCTCCCTGAGCGTCTCCGCCCCGGTGGCGCTGGGCCGCCCGTCCTCCTGCCAGATCACGATCCCCGCGTTGTTGACCAGGATGTCGAGCTTGCCGTACTCCTGCTCGATCCACTTGGCCGCGGCCTGCACGCTGTCGGCGTCGGTCACGTCGATCCGCACGTACGGCTGGCCGAGCTTTTGGGCCGCCGCCTTGCCACGCTCTTCGTCGCGCGCCCCCACGATGGCGGTGACGCCGCGCTCACCGAGCAGCCGCGCGATCTCGAAGCCGATTCCCTTGTTGGCACCTGTGATGAGGGCTGTTGTCGTCATGCCTCAACCCTCACGCGGGCCGGGCCGGAGCGTGAGAGACCTCCCTAACCTGGGATCGGCGGTACCACCCACGGCTCCCCGAGCAGGCGGGAACCTGACGGAAGATGGACGTATGAACCGCACCGAACTCGCCGAATTCCTCCGGAGCAGGCGCGCCCGCGTCACGCCGCAGGACGTCGCGCTGCCGAGTGGCGGTCAGCGCCGCACGCCGGGCCTGCGCAGGCAGGAGGTCGCGCAGCTCGCGGGCATGTCGATCGACTACTACATCCGGCTGGAGCAGGGCCGCGGCCCGCACCCGTCGCGTCAGGTGCTGAACGCGCTGGCCAGGGCGCTCATGCTCGGCCAGGACGAGCGCGTTCACCTGTTCAACCTGGCGGGCCAGGCGCTGGAGACGCCGCGGATGAGGGGCGACGTGCCCGCCGGCGTCCGGCACCTGATCGCCTTCCTGGAGGAGCTGCCCGCCTACGTGGTCGACGTCAAGTACGACATCCTGGTCTGGAACCCGCTCGCGGGCCTGCTCCTGGGCGACCTCGACTCGCGCTCGCGCGACGACCTCAACGTCATCCGCTGGCTGTTCCGCGACCCCGACATCGCCGAGCGCATCATCGACGAGGAGAGGGGCCGCTTCGCCCGCGGCTCCGTGGCCGACCTGCGCGCCGCGGCGGGCCGCTACCCGGACGACCCGGGCATCCAGGCGTTGGTCGCCGAGATGCTGGCGCTGAGCCCCGAGTTCGCCGAACTGTGGGCCAGGCACGAGGTGCAGATCCGCAGGGAACATCGCAAGCGCATCTCCCATCCCGCGGTCGGCGTCATCGAGACGACCTGCCAGGTCCTGTCCATCCCCGAGCGCGAGGACCTGCGGCTCATCCTCTACACGACCGAACCCGGTTCCGCCGCCCACCAGGCCTTGCGCGAGTTGCGGCAGTTGACCCTAAGCTCATGAGATGCGAGCCGTTGCGTTTGACCTGTTCGGTGGGGAACTCGACCTGCGCGAGCTGCCCGACCCGTCGCCGGCGCCGCACGGGGCGGTGATCAGGGTCGAGGCGACGGGCCTGTGCCGCAGCGACTGGCACGGCTGGCAGGGCCACGACCCCGACATCCGCGTCCTGCCCCACGTACCCGGGCACGAGCTCGCGGGCGTCGTGGAGGCGGTCGGCGCCGACGTGCGCGACTGGCTGCCCGGCGCCAGGATCACCGTCCCGTTCGTCTGCGCCTGCGGATCCTGTAGCGCCTGCGCGGCCGGCGAGCAGCAGGTATGCGAGCGGCAGACCCAGCCCGGCTTCACCCACTGGGGCTCCTACGCCGAATACGTGGCGATCGACCACGCCGACGTGAACCTGATCCCGGTCCCCGAGGAGATGGCCTACGTGACCGCGGCCGGTCTCGGCTGCCGCTTCGCCACCGCCTTCCGCGCCATCGCGCAGGTGGGCGCGGTGCGTCCGGGCGAATGGGTGGCCGTACACGGCTGCGGCGGCGTCGGCCTGTCCGCCATCATGATCGCCACCGCGGCCGGAGCGCGCGTGGTGGCCGTCGACATCAGCACCGACGCGCTCCAACTCGCCGAGCAGGCGGGCGCCACGCACTTCGTCGACGGCTCGGCCGGAGACGCGGGCGCCCAGGTCAGGGAGCTGACCAGGGGCGGGGCGCACCTGTCGCTCGACGCGCTGGGCAGCGCCCAGACCTGCGTGGCCTCCGTCGAGAGCCTGCGCCGCCGCGGCCGGCACGTGCAGGTCGGGCTGCTGCCCGGCGGGGCGACGCCGGTGCCGATGGACCGGGTGATCGGGTACGAGTTGCGGCTGCTCGGCAGCCACGGCATGGCCGCGCACGCCTACGCGCCGATGATGGAGATGATCAGGGCCGGGATCCTGCACCCCGACCAGCTCATCACCAGGACCATCGGGCTCGCCGACGCGGGCAAGGCCCTGGCCTCGATCGGCAGCGTGCCCGGCGTGACGATGATCACGCCCCGCTTTCCCCTGTAGGTGTCCGACCGGCCGCTTGGTACGTCGCCGGCCGCTTTGCAGCCGGTGCCGGATAGGTCAGACTTGGGACTCACAGGCTTGCTGGCTGACCGTGAGGACAACAGTGATCCGAACCTTGCTCGCTGAAGACATGCATCTGGTGCGAGGAGCGATCGTGGCATTGCTGGCCTATGAGGAGGATATCGAGATCGTCGCGGAGGTCGACCGGGGTGATCACATCCTCCGCACCGCCAAGACGGTCCGGCCCGACGTGGCGGTGCTCGACATCGCGCTACCCGGCAAGGACGGGCTGGAGGCCGCCGGCGAGCTGCACGACAACCTGCCGGAGTGCGGCGTGCTCATCCTCACCGGCGTCGGCACTCCCGGGCTGCTGAAGCGGGCCCTGGACGTGCACGTGCGGGGGTTCATGGCCAAGGACGCGCCGCCCGGTCAGCTCGCCGACGCCATCAGGAGGGTGGCCGACGGGGAGCGGGTCATCGACTCCGAGCTGGCGATCGCCGCGATGAGCCCGCCGGAGGCGCCGCTGACGGAGCGCGAGCTGGACGTGATCGGTGCCGCGGCCGAGGGGGCCACGGTGTCCGAGATCGCCGCCTCGCTGTTCCTCGCGGAAGGAACGGTCCGAAACTACCTCTACCGCAGTACGGCGAAGCTGGGGGCGCGCAGTCGGATCGACGCGATCCGCATCGCCCGCGAGTCCGGCTGGATCTAATGCTTATGGCGTTGGTTTCAGGCCTGTGTGGGCGGCGGCGAAGGCGAGCACGTCGGCGGCCAGGCTGATCGACCTGCTGACCGCTCTCGCGCCGTGGCCGACGTCGCGCTCGTGGCGCAGCAGGATCGGCCGTTCTCCCGCCGTCGCCCACTGCAGGGCCGCGCACATCTTGCGGGCGTGCATCGGATCCACCCGGGAGTCGGCGCCGGAGACGGTGAACAGCGTCGCCGGGTAGTCGACCCCCTGGCCGACGTGGTGATAGGGCGAGTAGCCGAGCAGCCAGCCCAGCTCCCCGGGATGGTCCGCGGAGCCGTACTCACCGGCCCAGGTCGCCCCGAGCCCGGACCTCTCGTACCGCACCATGTCCAGCAGCCCCGCGGAGCACACGACGGCGGCGAACAGCCCGGGCCGCTGCGTCATGGCGGCTCCCACGAGCAGCCCGCCGTTCGACTCGCCCCAGACGGCGAGCCGGTCGGGCGTCGTCCATCCGTCGTCGATCAGCTTCTCGGCGGCGGCGATGAAGTCCTGGAAGACGTTCTGCTTGCGGTCCAGCATGCCGTCGCGGTGCCACGCCTCGCCTTCCTCCCCGCCGCCACGCAGGTTGGCGACGGCCAGCACGCCGCCGGACTCGACCCAGGCGAGGGAGTCGGCCGCGTACCCGGGGGTGAGCGACATCCCGAATCCGCCGTAACCGGTCAGGATCGTGGGCCGGGGGCCGCCGGAGTGCGGGCGCGCGACGACCACCATGCGGACCCGGGTTCCGTCGGTGGAGTCGTACTCGAGCTGGTGACTCTCCACCCGAGACCCCTTCCGCACCACACCGCTCACGGCCGGCGCCTCGTCGGCGGTCGATGACCAGAGGGTGGTCGTTCCCTCGCGGGCGTCGTAGCGCCAGACCTCCACCGGGGTGGCCGCGTCCGTGTAGGCGAACCACGCCTCGTGGCCGCCGCCGGGGCGGGAGGTCAGCGAGGCGATGGAGCCGCTGCCGGGCAGCGGGACCGTGCCCAGGCGTTCGCCGGTGGCGGCGTCGTGCAGCGCGATCTCACCGACGGCGTGGCGGGTCCTGGCGACGAGGAGCCGGCCCCCGTCGAGCAGCGTGAACGCCCCGAGCACGGCCGCGGGATCCTCGGGCACGAGCTCCTCCCACGCGGCGGGCGTGGCCGGGTCGGCGACGCAGAGCCGGCGCCGGGGTGCCTCGTGGTCGGTGACGATGTACAGGCGGTCGTCCGGGCCCACCGCCGCCGCGCTGCGCGCCGCCACTCCTTCCTGGATCACCTTCTGCTCGAGGTGCTCGGGCGGGCCTGCGGAGAGGTCGGCGAGGTAGAGGTCGTTCCGGGCGGGGGTGCCCGCCGAGATCACCAGCCAGCGCCCGTCGGCGCTGATCTGCAGGCCGTACGAGACCGCTCCGCGGGTGAAGACCTGGACGTCGCCGCCGGGCCTGCGCAGGTGTACGCCCTGGTGGAAGCGGACGTAGAAGAACTCCCGGCCACCGGGCAGCCAGGCGACCGGCGAGTAGCGGCAGCCGCCGATCGGGCCGTCGACGATCTCGCGGGTGGCGACGTCCATGACGTACAGGTCCGCCCGCTCGTCCCCGCTCCTCGACAGCTGGTACGCCAGCAGACGCCCCTCCCAGTCGGGCTGCCAGTCGTCCAGCGTGGTGAGTCCGGTGGCGTCGAGCTCCATAGGATCGAGCAGGGGCCGGTCGTCGCAGTACAGCACCGGGTGCTCCTGCCCCGCGGACTGGGACAGGTGGAAGCGCCGGTCGCCGCGCCACACCGGCGGGGTGCTCATGCCGGTGACGCTGAGCTCGGTCAGGCGCTTCTGGAAGTGTTCGCGGAGGGGGAGGCGGGTGGCGTGGTGCTGCCAGAGCCGGTCCTGTTCGGCCAGCCAGGTACGGGTGGCGGGATCGGCGGCGTCCTCCAGCCACCGGTAGGGGTCGGTGACGAGGTGGCCGTGGAGGTCCTCGACGAACGACAGGCGTGCTGCGTCCGGATATTTCATGACACGGGCTCCGGTTGCCAATGGCCGGACAGGTCGGCGTACGTGAGTGAGCTGCGGATGAGCTCGTCGTGCGTGCCGACCACGGCCTGGCCGGCGTCCATGAGCAGGATGCGGCGGGCGCGCGTGGCCGAGGTGAGTCGGTGGGCGACGACGATCAGCGTGCCACCCCGCCGCGCGAACGCGGCCTCCACCCGCGCCTCAGCCGCGGGGTCGAGATGACAGGTGGCCTCGTCCAGGATGACCAGGCTCGCCGGGGCGAGGTAGGCCCGCACGAGGGCGATCAGCTGCCGCTGCCCGGCGGACAGGGCGCCGGGGTCGATTTCTGCCGGGCCCGCCGTCAGGCCGGTGGCGCCGAGCGCGGTGATGGCGGCCTCGACCTGGTGGGGTGGCGCGTCGCTCAGGTAGGTGAGGTTCTCGTGCAGCGAGCCGCGGAAGACGTACGCCTCCTGAGGGATCAGCACCCGCGCGGCGGGAGACACGTCGGCGGCGGGGACCCCGCCGATCCGGACGTCACCGGCGTCCGGCTGGAGCAGGCCGCTGATCAGAGCTGCCAGGGTGGACTTACCGGCACCACTCGGGCCGACCACCGCCAGATGATCACCCTCGGGGATGTCAAGATCGAGACCATCGATCACCGCCTCGGAGTGCGGCCCATAGGCGAACGTAACCCCCCTCAACCGCACACCACCCATCGACGACCACCCCACTCCCACCGTCCGGGTCTGGACCTCAGGCAAGCGCTCCACGCCTGCCGAGGGGGCTGCTTCCAGAAGGCCCGCAGACGCCTGCCCCGGACCCGCCATGGGGGCTGCGGGCGCCTGCCTCGCTCCCGCCGCCCGGACCTGGACCTCAGGCGAGCGCCCTGAGCCCCCTGAGGGGGCCACGGACGGGACCAGGGGTCCGGAGGTGGCGATGCGGCGGAGGGTGGCCACCAGGCTGACGCCGCTGACGCCGAGGCCCTGGACGAGGCCGTTCAGGGCGGGGGCCAGGGATTGCGTGACGTAGGCCAGGGCACCCACCACGACCCCGGCGCCGGCGCCGCCGCTGAGCAGCCAGGGCGTGCCGCCCAGGACCAGCACCACGGGCAGCCAGGCGCCGACGGCGAGCGCGATCGTGCGCGCGGCGGTCAGGCGGGCCAGGCCGCGCGCCGCCGACGCCTGTGCCTCGACCCGGTCGGCCAGCGCGGCGCCCACGCGGTCCTCGGCGCCGCAGGCCACGATGTCGCGCAGCCCGCCGGCCATCCCCGTCATCGACTCGGCGAGCCGTTCGTCGGCCATCAGGAACGCCCGTTGCCGCCGCGCCAGAGCGGGCAGCGACACCAGGAACAGCCCCAGCCCGGCAGCGAACGGCGGCAACACCAGCAGCGCCGCGGCCGGAGCCAGCGTGAGCAGCCCCAGCACCACGCTCACCACGGTGAACGCGAACCCGCGCACGGTGGTGACCACCGCCGCGAACGCGTCCCTGGCCAGCTCGACCTGGAGCCCGGCCCGGGTGACGGCGGCGGTGTCCGGGCGGGCGGACATCGAGTGTGCGGCGCGGCGCATGGCCCCACCGACGACGTGAGCGAGCAGATCGTCCCGGAACGGCTCGGCGACCGCCGCCACGGCGAGGATGACCTGCCGGGCGGCGACCGCGGCGACCAGCCACGTGCAGCCGAGCGCCGCCAGCCAGGCCAGCCCCACGGAGGGGCGGGCCACCGCGAAGCCGTCCTCGATGGCGCGGGCGACAGCGTGCCCGATGAGGAACGCCGGCCCCGCCTCCAGCACCGACCACAGACAGATGCGCACCAGCGCGTACGGCCGGCGCCGCAGCGCCCGCCACAGCAGCGGCCTCATGAGACGTCTCCCTGGAACACGGCCCGGTAGCGCGGGTCCCGCCACAGTTCGTGATGCGGCGCGTGGCCGAGCACCGTGCCGTCCTCCAGCCAGACGACCCGGTCGGCGCGGGACGCCGTGGTCAGCCGGTGGGCCACGATGAGCCGGGTACGTCCCCGGGACTCGGCGGTGAGGGCGTTGCCGACCTGGCGTTCGGTGACGGTGTCGAGGCTGGAGGTGGCGTCGTCGAGCACCAGGAGGCGTTCTCCTTGCGCGAACGCCCTGGCCAGGCCGATCCGCTGCCGTTCGCCGCCCGAGAGCGGGGTGTCCGCCATGGGGGTCGCGTATCCGTCGGGCAGGCGGCGGATGAACCCGTCCGCGCACGCCGCCGTCGCCGCCGCGGGCACGGTCCCGTGGTCGTCCGTACCGAGTCCGATGGCCTCGCCGACCGTGTCGCCGACCAGGACCGGCCGTTCGAAGGCGTACCCGATGGCCCGCCGCAGTTCGGCGCGGTCCAGCTCAGGCAGCGGTACGCCGTCCAGCAGCACCGTTCCCCCGGCGGGGTCGGCCAGCCGCGCCACGAGGGCGGCGAGCAGCGACTTGCCGGAACCGGAACGCCCCACCACGGCGGTGACGGAGCCCCCGGCGATCACCAGCTCGTCCACGGCCAGTCCGGCCGCCGTGACCCCGCGAAGCTCCACCACGCCGAGCCCGCCGGGCCCCGCGTCGGCGCCCGGCGCTGCATGGGGGGCCGATGGGTGGAGGGCCGCTGCGTGAAGGGTCGAAGCCGCCTGGGGGACCGAAGCTGCGTGAGAGACCGAAGCCGTGTGAGGGGCCGGGGTCGCGTGGGAGGCCGGGAGATGGCGAGTGCCGTATCGGGTGGGGGGCAGGGCGAGGAGCTCGGCGACGCGGCCGGCTGCCGCGCGTGCCCGGGCCAGGCCGCCGATGTGGCCGAGCGCGGTACTCAGCGCCGCGCCCAGCACCGCGTACCTCGCCGCCGCGTACAGTTCGCCGATCGTGAGCTCGCCCGCGGCCAGCCGGAGCCCGCCCACGGCGAGTACGGCCACCTCCACCAGCGGCACGATGAGGCCCGCCTGGATGCCGGCGGAGGCGTTCGCCCGCCACAGCTCCATGCCGTGAGCCCGTAACCGGTCCAGAGGTCCCAGGACCCGGCGCGTCTCGCGGTCGGCGGTCCCGGCGGCGGCGATCGTACGGGCGCCGCCGAGCGCGTCCACCAGCCGGGCGGCGATCTCGCCCTGAACCTCCTGGTAGCCGCCCGCGATCGTGGTCGTGGCACGCAGGAAGGCCCGCAGGACGAGCAGGATGAGCGCGATCCCGGCGACCAGTGTCGCGGTCAGCGCGGGGTCGATGAGCGTGAGTGCCACCAGCGCGCCCAGCGTGGGGACGAGCAGCGCCAGCGCGCCGGTCACGGACTCGGGGGCCCGGCCGGCCTCCTCGGCGTTCAGGCCGGCCCGGGTGACCAGCTCCCCTTCGGGGAAGCGGCGGATCGCGGCCGGACCGACGCCCAGCACGTGGCGCAGGACCGACAGACGCAGCCGGGCGGCCGCGTACGCGCTGCTCGCGCCGCGCGCCCAGACCCCGGCGCTCTCGCAGAGGATGATCCCGGCGACGATCACCGCACAGGCCGTCAGCCAGGAAGTGGTCTCGGGCCGGGCGGAGACGAAGCCGTCGACGGTCCGGCCGGCCGCGTAGGGCAGTGCCAGTTCTCCGGCCGCTCCCGCGATCGCCGTGACCGCCAGAACGACGGGCCACGGGCCGCTTTTGCGTACCGCGTCCATTACCAGCCGGTCTCCGGCCCGCACGACGGTCTCCCTCCACATAAAAAGACACCGACGAATAAGAAGAGAGCGATCCCCGCGCCGCGATGAGCGGCGCGGGGATCGGCGCCTTTTATCAGTGACAAAGTGCGACACTGAGGTTGCTCGGGTGGCCTGACTGACACGTCAGAGCGGTCAGAGTGCTGCCGCCGCTGGCGACGTCGCTGCTGGCCGGGGTCTCGAGACCCTGCAGGTCGAGAAGTACCATGTTCTACACCTCCTTCCGGGACTGGTGGGAGTCAGGCCGCCGTTCGGCGGCGGCCTCAAGGAAGGGCAGGCGTCGCGGCTGTTCGCCCATCACTGTGCCGAGGGCGAACAGGACGCCTGCCGTTCCGGTCGCGAAATCCATGGAGAAGCGCAGCAGTTGGTCGCCGGGGAAGGCCAGACCGCCGCCGTACGGCAACGCGTGCCAGCGCATGCCCTTGACCTGGGCGTCGGCCGGCCCGCCAAGCCCGCACCCGAGGGCGGCGACGATGCCCGCGCGCCCGGTGAACAGCCCCGGCTGGACGAAGAACCCGGAACGCGCGACCAGCCGCAGATCTCGTAGTGCGGCCGCGAACGTCTCGTCTTCCCGGTGCGCCAGGTAGCGGGCGAGCACCAGGCCGATCCCGACGGACCCCTCGTCCAGGTACGGCAGCAGCCGCCACCCCTGGTTCACCTGGAGCGAGCCGTCCTCGGCCGCGCGGCAGCGGCGCAGGTCCTGCCGGAGCGCGACGGCAGCCAGGTCGAGCAGCGCCGTGTCACCGGTGCGTTCGTAGGCGTGCAGGAACAGCAGGGCCGGTCCCGAGGAGCCGTACATGAGCCCGGCCCGTGGATTCGTGCCGCCGCTGAGCTCGGGGACGTCGTCGGCGCCGCCGAGCCGGTCCGCGCAGATGTCGACGGCCCGGAGCGCGCTCTGTTCGAGTTCGGGTTCGTCCAGGTGGAAGAGGTTCAGTCCGATGCCGGACAGGCCGGAGAAGAGCGCCGATTCCAGGCGGTCCCACTTCTCGCGCAGGCTGATCTCGATCACGTCGAGCGCGTCCTGCCGGTGGCCGAGCAGGTTGAGTACGTGGGCGATGCCGTGCAGGCCGTCGTAGAAGCCGAGGCCGGAGCCTGGCGCCGGACGCTTGGCCCGGGAGAGCAGCCAGTTCTCGTACTCGGGGAAGCGTCCGGCTCCGGTCGCCTCCAGGGCGTACAGGACGCCGGCGGCGCCGTACGCGAGGTTGAGGCCGCCGCCCGGCTGGAACTGGGCCACGTCACCGGGGAAGAGCCGGTCGTCGCGTTCGGGTGTCGCGGCGGCCCGGACGGCCCGCCACATGGCGGCACGCAGTTCGGGCCAGGGGGCGCTCCCGGGCATCGGCAGGGCGCGCATCTCACCGTCGTCGCGCTCGTCGCCCGCGATCGTGGACACGGCCGGCGCGATCTCGGGGGTGAACGTGTCGCCCACGATCTCGCCCAGGTGCCGGACCTTGGCCCGGTGTAACGGCAGCATGATGGTGCACTGCGGGGCGAACAGCCCGAGCCGCAGGCAGGCCATCGCGTACCTGTCGACGTCGACGCCCTGCCGGTCGGCCGGCGCCACGTACGCGGGGTGGGCCAGCGCGGCGCGACCGCCCTCCTCGGCGAGCGTGGCGACCTCGTAGTCGATGAGCACGACGCGGCCGCTCTCGGTCAGCAGGATGTTGTCGGGGTGCAGGTCGCCGAAGACCACGCCGCGCTCGTGCAGCGTCCCGAGCGCCTGCTCCACCCGGTCCAGGGTGTCGAGGGCCCAGTCCGTGTAGCCGGCGAGGTCGTCCGGGGTGCAGGTCGCCCGGGTCAGGGGGTACCTGTGCACCAGGCGCCGTTGCAGCGTGGTCCCGTCGACGAACTCCTGCACCAGGAAGTGATGCTCGCCGAGGGTGAAGTAGCCGAGCAGGTCCGGCGCCGCGGGCAGCCCGGCCAGGCGGCGCAGGATGTCGCGCTCGTGCGTCAGCCGCGCCACCGCGTCGCGTCCCGCCGTGTCGAGCCCGGCGTGCGGCCTGGCCTCCTTCAGCACGACCCGGTCGCCGGTCCGCTGGTCACGGCCGAGGTAGACGCCGCCGCCGTTGGAGAAGTGCAGCACCTTCTCGATCTCGTACGGCAGGCCGGTCGTGGTCACGGCGTTGCGCGCGGCGAGATGGGGTTCCAGGAACTCGGGCAGCGTCGCCCAGGCAGGCACCGAGAACGTGGCGCCCCGCACGTCGGGCACGAGTTGCCCGCCGCCGTCCTCGATGGCCAGCACCCGCTCGCCGCCGCCGGACAGGCAGTGCCGCTCGGCGAAGCCGCCGTAGCGGACGAACAGCGGTCCCTCGCCGTAGCGCAGGTCGCTCAGGATGTACGGGCCGCGCACGTCGCGCAGCAGTTCGTCCAGCTCTTTGAGGACGAGTTCGAGCTGGCCCTCGTCGCGGGGGTAGATCGTGATCAGTTTGCCGCTCGACGCCCGCGAGGCCGCCTTGGAGTTGAGCATGACGTGGACCGGGACACCGCGCAGGAACTTGAACGCGATCCCGCGTGGCATGCAGTAGTCCCAGACGGTCTCCACGGCCCGTTCGGCGTCGTCCACACGGGCCGACACGTGAATCTTCCAGCCCTGGGAAGGCAGGGGCGCCGCTCCGCCCGGCGCGTAATAGCACCAGGTCTCGGTCACCTCGTGCAGCCATCCTTCGGGAACCGGCCGGCGCACGATGGGGAAATCAGCGTCCTCGGCGGTGCTGTGCTCGAGGGTGTCGTAGAAACGACCGTCCGCGAGGCAGTACAGCTCATACTGGTCCATCTGACGCGACCTCCCGTGCGTTGTCAATTAGAGAATGACAACTCGCGAAGAAGGCGTCTAGTAACACACAACATTACTAAGGTGTGCTTATCTCATAGGCATTTGTGCGTTTTACACGTTTGTTTATCTGAGGAACATAAACCGAAAAGGTGAATTGGCCGCTGCGCACCGCGGTGATCTCCAGCCAGCCGCCCAGTCCGGACACCCGTTCGGTGAGGTTCATCAGCCCTTGGCCGGGCTCTCCCGCCCTGCGTACCGGGCGGACGCCGTCGTTCTTGATCGACAGCCGGACCATCTGGTCGCCTTCGAGCAACTGGATGGCGCAGTGCCGCGCCTCCGCGTGACGCAGCACGTTGGTCACGCCTTCGCGCAGGGCGTGGGTGAGCGTGTCGGCGACGTCCCCGGGCAGCTCCCGGCAGCTCACCCGGATCTGGCAGCGCACCCCGACCGACTCCAGCAGGGCGCGGGCCGAGCTCATCTCCCTTTCCAGCGAGGAGCGCCGCTCGCCGTGGGCGACGGCCCGCACGTCCCCGGCCAGGGTGCGCAGCAGTTCCAGCGTCTCGCCCACCTCCAGCTTCGCCTTGTCGTTGCCCTCCTCGACCAGCCGCTCGATGAGCTGCGTCTTCAGCACCAGGGCGGTGAGCCGGTGGCCCACCAGGTCGTGCAGGTCCCTGCTGAAGCGGCGCCGTTCCAGCGCCACGGTCGTACGGATGGTGTCGGTCCTGGCGGCGGCCAGTTGCTGCGCCCGCGCCGCCAGGCTCACCAGGGCGAACTCCATCAGGCCGAGCACCGGGCCGGCCAGCGCCCACCCCCGGTCCGTGAGCGCCTCGCGGGGAGCCGCGAGCAGGACGGGCCCGCAGCACACGGCCAGCGCCACCAGCGCCGTCGACCGGATCCGCTCGGCCACCAGCAGCAGCGCGCCGGCCAGCAGCCCGCACATCGGCGTCCACGCCGCGCCGAACAGCGCCAGCGGCAGGTACGTCAGCCACGCCTGCACGCCGACCAGCCACCACGCCGCGGACCCGCGCGCCAGAGTCCCCAGCACGAACTGGGCGTGGACGGCCAGCAGGGCGAGCAACGTCACCGAGGCCGTCAGCGAGGATCCGGAACCGGCCAACCCCCACTGCACCGGCACCGTCAGGGCGAGGAGCCCGGCCGTGAAGGCCAGCCAGGCCATGTTCATGGGGGACGCGGGAACAATGCCGAGTAAGCGCAGCCGGGGAACCGGCTGGCTTTCCAAACCATTCACTCGTCCCCCGATACGCTGCGTCGCGAGCACCGAACCAACCGTCTTTCCCACGTGGATTCTGTAAAGCTTCTCGGCTACATCGAGCACCACTCCCTGCCCGCCCCCGCCTGACTTACGCCGTGCGACGTGGTCCTAGGGTTACCGGTATGGATTACAGACGACTTGGTGACACCGGCCTGCGGGTCTCGCGCATCTGCCTGGGCATGATGAGCTACGGCGATCCGGCCAGGCAGGAATGGGCGCTGCCCGAGGACGAGGCCGAGCCGCTCGTCCGCCGGGCCGCCGACGGCGGTGTCACGTTCTTCGACACGGCCGACGTCTACAGCGCCGGCGCGAGCGAGGTCGTGACGGGGAACATCCTGCGCAAGATCTTCCCCAGGCGCGAGGACTATGTGCTGGCCACGAAGGTCTATTTCCCGATGGGCAAGGGGGTCAACGACCGGGGCCTGTCGCGCAAGCACATCCTCAACTCGATCGACGCCTCGCTGCGCCGGCTGGGCACCGACTATGTGGACCTTTACCAGATCCACCGGTGGGACGACGAGACGCCCATCGAGGAGACCATGGAGGCGCTGCACGACGTGGTCAGGTCCGGCAAGGTCCGCTACATCGGCGCCTCGACCATGTGGGCGTGGCAGTTCGCCAAGGCGCAGCACGTGGCGCAGGACAACGGGTGGACCAGGTTCGTGTCCATGCAGAACCACTACAACCTGCTGTACCGCGAGGAGGAGCGGGAGATGCTCCCGCTCTGCGCGGACCAGGGCGTGGGCGTGATCCCTTGGAGCCCGCTGGCGCGCGGCGTCCTGGCCCGCGCGGGCGCGTCGGAATCGACGACCAGGGCGGGCTCCGACTCGCGCATCGACGCCCTCTACGATCCCGCGAACGACGGGCTCATCCTGGACCGGGTGGCGGAGGTCGCGCGGGAGCACGGGCTGCCGGCGGCCCAGATCGCGCTGGCCTGGGTGCTGCGCCAGCCGACCGTCACCGCTCCGATCGTCGGGGCCACCAAGCCGGGCCACGTGGACGACGCGCTCGCCGCGCTGTCCGTGTCCCTGTCCGACAAGAACCTGGCCTCCCTCGCCGACCCGTACCGCCCCCGCGAGGTGCGTATGTGAGTTGTTTTTGCGGCTTTCTTTACGGCTTTCTTTACGGCCAGCACGGGAGGACCCACCCGCCCTGCTGTGCTGGGGTCTCTCCAGGGGAACGCTCCTCCGGCGGAGGTGGTCGGGCGCCGTTACGTGCGTGTTCTTGACCCATCTGGGTGGTCGTTCCGCGGCCGCCTGGACGGTCGGGCTCTCGTCCGGTCCCGATGGGCTTCCCTGGACACTGTACGCGTCCGATCCGTCACTGTCGCGTATCACCTTTATGTCACCTGGGCTTCCTGGACGGCTCCGGGACCTCACGCCGGCTCCGTCCGTGCCTGGCCCCGCGCTCGCCGTTTGTCGGAGTGGATCCCTAAGCTGGCTCCATGGCTAGGGCTAACGATGATGCGGCGGCGGCGCTTACCGAATACGCGGAGCTGTTCGCGTTGACCGGCGGCGACGCGTTCCGGGTGCGGAGCTATCAGAAGGCCGCCAAGGCGATCGCCGGGTTCCCCGAGGACATCTCGGTGGCCGACGTACGCGGGGTGCCGGGTGTGGGCGAGGCGATCGCCAAGAAGATGGAGGAGTTCCTGCAGCGCGGGAGCTTCCGCCAGCTCGACGACCTGCGCGGCCGGGTGCCCGAAGGGGTGCGGCGGCTGACCCGCGTGCCGACCCTGGGGCCGAAGACCGCGATCATGCTGTTCGAGGACTACGGCATCGACTCCCCGGCGGCACTCGGCGAGGCGATCACCTCCGGGCGGCTCGACGGCGTCAAGGGGCTCGGCCCGAAAACCCTCGCCAACCTGCTCAAGGGCATCGAGCAGCTCGAACAGTCGGGCCGCAGGGTGCACATCGGCGTCGCCATGTCCCTGGCCGAGCAGGTGATGACGTCGCTGAAGGCCGAGCGCATCGCCTACGCCGGGTCGCTGCGGCGGATGAAGGACACGATCGGCGACATCGACATCCTGGCCGTGGCGCCAGAGTCCATCATGACGGAGTTCCGCGCCCAGCCCTATGTGGCGGAGGTCATCGCGGCGGGCGACAAGAAGACGTCGGTACGCACCACGTCCGGCCTCCAGGTGGACCTGCGCGTGGTGCCCGCCGAGTCGTGGGGCGCGGCGATGCAGTACTTCACCGGCTCCAAGGAGCACAACGTCGCCATCCGGGAGATGGCGGTGAAGAAGGGGTGGAAGCTCTCGGAATACGGGCTGTTCGAGGGTGAAAGGGTGATCGCCTCGGAGACCGAGGAGGACATCTACGCCGCGCTCGGCATGCAGTTCGTACCTCCGCCCATGCGCGAGGACGGCGGCGAGGTGAAGGCGGCGCTCCGCGGCGAGCTGCCCGCCCTCGTACAACTCGCCGACCTCAAGGGCGACCTGCACACGCACACCAACCTGACGGACGGCATCGCCTCGCTGGAGGACATGGTGGCGGCGGGCCACGCCCGCGGCTACGTCTACTACGCGGTCACCGACCACGCCCCTGACCTGGCCATGCAGCGGATGACCCTGGACAAGGCGCTGGAGCAGCGGCAGCAGGTGGCGGACCTGCAACAGAAATATCCCGACATGCGACTCCTGCACGGCACTGAACTCAACATCGCCCCCGACGGCTCCGTCGACTGGCCCGGCGAGATCCTGCGCGAGTTCGACGTGTGCGTGGCCTCGGTCCATTCGCACTTCAGCATGTCCCGGGATGAGATGACCCGCCGCTTCATCGCCGCCTGCGAAAACCCCTATGTCGACATCATCGGCCACCCGACCACCCGCAAGATCGGCAAACGCCCGCAGGTGGACGCCGACTGGGAAGCCGTCTTCCGCGCGGCCGGCCGCACCGGGACGGCCATGGAGATCGACTCCTTCCCGGACAGATCCGACCTGCCCGCCGACCTGGTACGGCTGGCGAAGCACCATGGGGTGAAGTTCTCGATCGACAGCGATTCACACGCCATTCCCCACCTGACGAACCAGCGGTTCGGCATCGGGATCGCCCAGCGCGCGTGGCTGACCACGGAGGACGTCATCAACACCTGGCCGTTGGAGCGCCTGCTGGCATTCCTCGGCCGGTAGGCGCAGCCCTCCGCGTTTCCCGGCTGGGCGGCGCGGCCATCGTCCGATCGCCCCGCGCGGAACGCGCCGGCTCCCCGGGACTCATCCCGGGGAGCGCGTCAATTCTTCGCCACCTCAAACCTCAGGTGTGTGGCGAACGGCGACTCCAACACCCGAGTCCGCAGCAACCGGACCTGCTCGCCCCCGATCTCGAACAACCTGATCCCTTCCCCCAGCAGCACGGGCGCCAGGTGGATCTGCAGGTCGTCGACGAGCCCGGCACGGAGAAACTGCCGCCCCACATCGGCCCCGCCGCCGATCGCGATGCCCCGATCTCCCGCCACCGCCCGCGCCTGCGCCAACGCGCTCTCAACGCCGTCGGTGACGAACGTGAACGGCGAGCCCTCTCTGACCCACTCCTCCGGCGGCCGATGAGTCATCACGAAACAGGGCAGTCCACCCGGCGAATGACCACCCCAAGCCTCCGACATATCGAACGTCCTCCGCCCGACGATGATCGCCCCCACCTCAGCGGCCAGCTCGCCCAGGACCTCCGCATCGATCCCCTTCGGCCCGAAGCTGCCCCACTCGCCACCATGCACCCAGTCGTGCAGAACCTCCCCGCCCTCCCCGAGCCCCCGCCCAGGCTCGTCGTTCGGCGCGGCGATGAAACCGTCGAGGGACATCGAAATCGAGAAGATGACCTTACCCATGTAGCTCCTCCAGCCACTCGTGGTCGCTTTCGGTCCCGATGAAGACCGCCCGGCGCCTCAAAACTCATCACACGAAGGCCCATCCGGCTACGCCACAAAGGCGATCCCCACGGAATTGGTCCTCCGAAAGCGATCCCGACGAAGCCGGTCCCCCGAAGGCGATGCCCCGAAGCCGGTCCCCCAAAGGCGATCCCCACGAAGCCGGTCCCCACGAACGACACGCCGCCACGGCCCAACCCGCCCACCGGTCATCCCCCATGTCATCCCCAAGGATGACCACCCACAGGTTGATGTGGTTCCCCAGCCAAATACGAGAAAGTAATCCCCACCATCACCCCCACGAAAGGACGGCGATCATGCCACCGGCGCCCAAACGATCGAGAGCCCTGCCGAGGGCCCGCAAGATCTGGACCCGGGCTCTCGCGGCGCTGGCCGTGCTGCTCGTCGCCGCCATCGCCGGCGTGGCGGTGGCCTACCCGTCCGTGGCCGCCACGACCTGCCCCGGCTGCTATGGCCTGACAGAGCTCCGCCCAGGCGTCTACACCGAGCACGACCTATCGCCCCAGCAACGATCACAGGTCAGCCAGACGGTCGACGCCGCCACGAAGAGAGTCGACACCTTCTACGGCGGCAGGAAGAGCTCACCCAGCCTGCTCATCTGCACCACCGAGGAGTGCTACCAGCACATCGGCGGCCACCAGGAGCGCGGCATCGCCGTCCTGGACCGCTCGGTGATGCTGTCACCCCGCGGCCTCGACACGGTCATCGCGTCCCACGAGATGTCCCACGTCGAGCTCCACACCCGCCTCACCTCCGGGGCAGAGATCCCGCAATGGTTCGACGAGGGCCTCGCCGTAGTCGTCTCCGAAGACCCCCGCTACCTCGCCCCGCGAACGACCGGCGACCGCTGCCTGGTCCCACCGACCGCGCCACTACCGGTCTCCTTGGACGAGTGGCTGAGCACGGCCAGCAAGGAGCCGAACACGTATGCCAAGGCCGCCTGCCAAGTTGACCGCTGGCTCCGGACCAACGGGGACCGGCAGGGCTTAGAGTCCCTCATCCAGCACCTCAACGCCGGCAAGCCCTTCGACTCACTCGTCCCCAACTGAGCTCCCGCCCATTCACCCGCAGCTCAACCTCGCCCACGAGCGCCCCGACCAGCGGACCGGGAGGAGGACGATGCCCTGTGAGACCGTCGCAGCAAACGCGACCCCCACGAACAGGCCATCAACCACCTTCCTCACAGCGAACGCGACCCGCGCAAACAGGCTGTCAACCCGGCTCTTTGGAGCGCAGCGTGACCCGCACGATCACGACGTCCACCACGCTCTTCAGACCGGACACGACCCGCGCAAGCAGGGCATCACGCACCCTCCTCACAGCGAACGTGATCCGCGCAAGCAGTCCCGTCAGCCCCGCCCTGCGGAAGCCTTAGGCGGTCTTAGGGGGCGGCGAGTACAGCCACGGGTCGCGCAGGTCGAAGTACGTGGGCTCGCCCTCGAACATTCCCTTCCACGCCTCGAAGAGCTCCCGCATCTCGGCCGGGAGCGGCTTGCCCTCGCCTTCTCTGGCCGCCTGCTCGGAGGTGAAGTACGCGACCTCTGTGTATCCGCCGTCTCCATGCAGGGCGGCGAACCCACCGATGAGGTCAGGCCGGACCTCGGCCAAGCCCCGCTCGCCCCGAACGATGATCTCGTGCATGCGCTGCGGGTCCCGGATCCGTCCCTGCATCACCTGAACGAATCCCGCCGTATCTGACCCGCCCTCCAAGTACATGTACACCTCGGTGCAGTCATGGAAGGCCACCTCACCGCTGAAGAGCTTGGCGGTCTCGGCCCACCACTGACCCTGCTCTGGCCGCTCGCTGTTGCGCCGTGCCACCTCCTGCGACTCGAACCGCGCCGTGTTCACGAACATGCCGTCGTCGGTAACGCCGGCGGTCGTGCCGAGCCAGCCGTCCGCTCCCGGCGCGAGCTCGGCATGCCAGCGATCCAACGCCGTACGCATCTCGCCGGTGTCCGTGATCTGTCCCTGAATCACCTGGATGAACATCGCGGCCCCCTCGCTGTGTCCCTCAGATCCACGCTAGGAGCCCGCCCGTGAAGGTCGAGATGTCAGGGCCCCATGCCATGTCCAAAACTTGCTGTCGCTCCTTGACCATGGCGACCAGACACCACCCACCGCCCCCTCTTGCCGACCGCTAAGGAGTCGCCCACCGAATGGTCACCTCTTGCGGCCTCGCCAGCAGGCGTCTATAGCCCCATCGTCAGCCGGCTGCCGGTCACCTTTCGCGGCCTTGCTGGCATGCCTCCATGGCCCCGCGCCATGTGCCACCGTCTGAATCGCGGGCATGTTCTCATGCGGACCAGCTGGAGAGAAGCTCCGAGTCGCGATTAAATGGTTTCCCAGTAGGAAATACGGACTATGGAGGTGACGCCCCATGGAGCAAGCTCTCGCGACGATCGTCAAGCCGTTGCCCGCCCACCTGTTCAGGGTCCACGACGGCAGCGCCGAGATGCGGTGGGAAGCCATGGCTGGGCAGGGATACCACACCCCAATAGACCGATTTTTCGTGCGGAATCATACGTACACCCCCAACATCAACCCCACGACCTGGCGGCTCCGGCTCCACGGCTCGGGGCTGCGATGTCCTGGCGAGTACACCTACGACCAGCTTCGTGCCATGCCGTCACGGACCGTCGACGCCGCGATCGAGTGCGCCGGAAACGGGCGCCGACTGTACGGGACGCAGCAGCACAATCCGGCCCCGGGCACCCAGTGGGGACTGGGCGGGATCGGGGTGGCGCGGTGGCGCGGGGTGCCGCTCAGCTACCTGCTCCAGCACGCGGGCCTGCGGCGGGACGCCGTGGATCTGCTGCCGAGCGGTCTCGACGCGCTGTTCGAGGACCACGGGCATGTACGCAGGCCGCTCCCCGTCGGCAAGGCCATGGACGACGTGCTGGTCGCCTACGAGATGAACGGTCAGCCGCTCCCGCCCGACCACGGATTTCCGGTACGCCTGGTGGTGCCGGGATGGGTGGGAATAGCGTCCATCAAATGGCTGGGTGACATCGAAGTGGCGACCCGCGAGCTCACTTCACCGTGGAACACCGTCTTTTACCGCGACGTAACGACCCAGCCGGTGAAGAGCGCTTTCGAACTCGCGTGGAATGCGCGGCTGACGGCCGGTCGACCGTACATCCTGCACGGCAGGTCGTGGTCGGGACAGGGACGGATCGTCCGGGTCGAGGTCAGCATCGACGGTGGGCGGAGCTGGCACCAGGCCGAACACCACGGCCGGCACCTGGTCAGCGCCTGGCTGCCGTGGCACATCGAGTGGGCGCCCAAGCCGGCGGGGGCGTACGAGCTGATGGCGCGGGCGACCGACGAGACAGGCGTGACGCAGCCGCTGACCACGCCGCACCACCCGTTCGGATATCACTTCGGCGCCGTCGTACGACACCCTATTTCCGTTGTCCACGGATAGATAATTGTCACCGATCCGGTGTGAGCTGCGCATTGACTAAAGGGTCGTACGGCCTACCCGAATTCATCTGAAAGACTCTCGCGGAAACGTCGCGGCAATCCTCGCGTGTGATGGTAGCCACATTCCGAGAAAGGGAGAGCAGATGCGCCAGCTCACCGCCCTCGACGCCCAGTTCCTCAATGTCGAGTCCGCGACCACCGCCGCTCACGTGGCGGGCCTGGCGATCCTTGATCCAGCCGACGGCTACGTGACCCGCGACAACCTCGCGGCCTTGCTGCTGGAGCGGCTGCACCTATCACCCGCGCTCAGCCTGCGACTGGCGGAGGTGCCGCTCGGGCTCGACCGGCCTTACTGGGTGCCCGACCCCGATTTCGAGATCGGCAACCACCTGTTCGAGATGACGCTGCCCGCGCCCGGCGGTGAGCGGCAGCTCGCCGAGGCGGTGGCCGCCATCCACGCCCGCCGGCTCGACCGGGCCCATCCGCTGTGGGAGATGCACCTGATCAACGGGTTGGCCGGCGGTCTGATCGGTGTCTACACCAAGGTGCATCACGCGGCCATCGACGGCGTCTCAGGCGCGGAAACGCTCGCCACGCTGCTCGACCTCTCCCCCAACGCCCGCCATGCACTCCCACTCACCTGCAAGCCGGGCCAGCCGCCAAGCCAGATCAGCCGGACGGAACAGACGGGCCAGATCAGCCCGACAGGACGAACGGGCGGGACCGGCGGGGCCCATGGGACGGGCGGGACGGGCGGGACGGGCGGGACGGGCGGGACGGGCAAGGTCGTGGACAAAGTCTGGGACAAGGCACCGGACGCGGCTCGCCGATCCGCGAAAGACCAGGCCCCCAGCCTGGTGAGCATGCTGTCGGGCGCCGCCGTTCAGACCGCGACCCACCCCGTACGCGCCCTCCGCTCGGCCGTCAAGGCGGCCGGTGACCTCGACGCGATCCCCCTGGCCGCCACCATCCCCGGCTCGCGGCTGATCGCCAAGGCGGCCAGGTTCGTCGCCCGCGACGGGAAGCGCCGCCCCGAACTCCCCGGCCTGACCGTCCCGCGCACGCCGTTCAACGGGCCGATCAGCGGACGCCGGCACCTGTCGTTCGGTTCGGTCTCGCTCAAGGACGTCAAGAACGTGGCCAAGGCCAACGGGATGAGCGTCAACGACATCGTCATGGCGCTCTGCACGTCGGCGCTGCGGTCGTGGCTGGAGGAGCGTGACGCGCTGCCCGACGAGCCGCTGATCGTCGCGGTTCCCGTCGCGGTCCGTACGGCCGATGCCGGGGAGGTGGTGGGCAACCAGATCGCCGCCATGGTCACCCCGATGCCCACGAACGTCGCCGATCCGGTGCGACGGCTGCGGACCGTCGGCGCCACGATGAGCGCGGCCAAGCGGCGCTTCGCGCTGGCGCCGCCCGCCTGGCTGAACGAGCTCTGCTCGCTGCTGCCCGCGCCCATCACCAGCCTGGCGACCCCGATGATCTTCCGGCTGGCGTCGGTGACGTTCCCGCCGATCAACCTGATCATCAGCAACGTGCCCGGGCCGCAGTTCCCGTTGTACCTGTGCGGGGGACGGATCCTGTCGTATTATCCGCTGTCGGTGCTGACCGACCTGAGCGGCGGCGTGAACATCACCTGCTTCTCCTACGACGGCATGCTCGACTTCGGCGTGGTGGCCTGCCCTGAGCGGATGGACGACGTCTGGGGGCTGCTCGCCCACCTGAAGTCGGCCCTCGACGAGCTGTCAGATGAGCGAGTGGGCGATGAGTTCCGCGACCGCGTCGGGGTCGATCTGGTGGCCGGTTAGCTGGCAGAGGTTCTCCTGGTAGAGCAGTACGGCCGCGAACGTGGCCGCCGCCACCTCCAGCCGGGCCGCCCCGCCCCGCGCGCCCGGCAGCGCCAGTTCGAGCGCGAACCTGGCCCGGCTGATCAGCTCGCCGTTGAGGCGGCCGAGCCGCTCCTTGACCGAACCGTGCGTGTCGGCCTCACGGAACAGGATGCGCCGCATCGCCGGTGAGGCGTGCAGCGGCAGCCTGCGGGCCAGCCGCGACAGCGTGCCCGCCGGGTCGCCGGGCACGGCGTCGACGTCATGCCCCTCTTCGACCAGGGTGCGCTCGTCGATCAGCGCGACCAGGACATCGATCTTGCGCGGGAAGTAGTGGAAGATGAGCCCTTTGGGCACCGCGGCCAGCCTGGCGATGAGCGCGGTCGGCGTGGCCTCGTAACCGCCACCGGCGAAGAGTTCCTCCGCCGCGTCCAGGATGCGCGTCCGCGCGTCGCCGACCTCCACAGCCGCACCCTAGCGCCACCTATAACCCCCCGGTAATGCCGTGAAGGCGAGAGCCTCGTACGTGCGGACCTCATGGGGCTCCGATGGCCCGGGTGAGCATGGGGTAGGCCCGGTGCGGCTCCCGCCGCCAGGAGGCGTGGTCGTGCCCGCCTCGGTAGAAATGCGTCCGTACGGGAATCCCCAGCCCCGCAAGCCGCGCGGCCCGCTTGGCGAGGTCCTCGACCAGGTCACCCGCACCCGCAGCCACGTAGAGCTCGACCCCCTTGAGCTTCCCGACCTGGTCGTAGAGGTTGTGGGCGCACCACACGGCGCGCTGCTCGGGGCACCTTCGTGGTGTCGGCCGGCGCCCGTGACCTGATCGTCAGCTCCACCCTGCGCTCGTCGAGCCGCTTCTCCCCGACCACCTCGGCCGAAACCGGCTGAGTGGCGGGCTCGCCCTCACGATGAAGCAGGAGACCGCGCCGACCAGGCAGCCGCGCAATCGGGAAGCCACCGCAGTCTCCTTTTTCGGTGCGCGGATAATAGCGAGGATGAGATCAATCGCCACCACGGATCTGTCCGTGTTCCCGATATGTCTTGGCCCCAACGTCTTCGGCTGGACCGCCGACCGAGCGGCGTCCTTCGCGGTGCTCGACGCGTACGTCGAGGGCGGCGGCAACTTCATCGACACTGCCGACGTCTATCCCTACTGGGCCACCGGCGAGTCCACCTCCGAGATGATCATCGGTGACTGGCTGGCGGAGCGCGGCAACCGCGACTCGATCGTGCTGGCCACCAAGGTCGGCATGCTGAAGGGTCTGGAGGGCCTGGCGCCCGCGACCATCCGCACCGCCGTCGAGAACTCTCTGCGCCGGCTGCGTACCGACCGGATCGACCTCTACTGGGCGCACGTCGACGACCGCGACACCCCGCTCGCGGACACGCTGGCCACGTTCGGAGCGCTGATCGAGGAGGGCAAGATCCGCCACATCGGCGCCTCCAACTACGGCGCCGACCGGCTGGCGGAGGCGTTGCGGGTGGCCGGCGACGAGGGCCTGCCGAGGTACGTCGCGCTCCAGCAGCCGTACAACCTGGTTGAGCGCGGCTATGAGGGTGAGCTGCGGGACGTGGTGGCCAGGGAGGGGCTGTCCAGCACGCCATACTTCTCGCTGGCCCGCGGCTTCCTGACCGGCAAGTACACGCCGGGGACCACGGTCGACAGCCCGCGGGCGGGACAGGCGGCCTCGTACCTGGAGACGGATCACGGACCGCGGGTGATCGACGCCCTCACCAAGGTGGCCGCCGAGCGGGGCGTCGAACCGGCGGCGGTGGCGCTGGCGTGGCTCGCCGCCCAGCCCACGATTACCGCGCCGATCGCCAGCGCCCGCGACGTCAGGCAGCTCCAGCCGCTCCTCACGGCGGCCGCGCTCACCCTGACCACCGACGAACTGCACCTCCTGGACGAGGCCTCTCGCCCCTGACGCCATCACGACGGCCCCCCACGAAGCGGTCCAAGCGTCAAACACTCCGTGTGGAGCCCACGTGGCTGCTTGACGCCGGTCGGGGCGCGGCGGATCTTGGCAGGTAGACGCTGCTGAGGGGGCGCTCATGTCGACGTCCGGCGACGACCTGCTGTCCGAGCGCGTGGCGGGCGGGATCCTGCCGAAGGTGCTCACCACGTTCGACATGGTCGCCATCTTCGTGGCGATCGTGCTGTTCATCACGAACGCCGCGGTGATCCAGAGCGCCGGTCCGGCCGCGTTCGGCTGGTGGATCATCGCGTTCGCGCTGTTCCTCATCCCGTGCGCGATCGTGACCGGGCAGCTCGGCGCCATGTTCCCCGGCGAGGGCTCGATCTACTTGTGGACCAGCAAGGCTTTCGGGCCGTTCTGGGGGTTCTTCGCGGGGTTCTGCGCGTGGTGGCCGGGCGTGCTGGTGATGGTGGCCACGGGCACGCTGACGATCTCGTTCCTCGGCTTCGTGTTCCCCGCCGTGGGCGGGCTTCCGGTGCAGGCGCAGGGCGGGCTGATCGTGGCGATCCTGGTGCTGGCCGCCGTGCTGGCCGTGCTGCGGTTCCGGCTGACGCAGAACGTGGTCAACGTCGTCTTCCTCTCGTACGGCCTGGCCATCCTGCTGATCTTCGCGGCCGGAGTCGCCCACCTGCTGAAGGGGAACGCGGCGGCGACGAACCCGTGGGACTTCGCGGCCTGGAGCCCGTCGGCCGAGCACGGGATCAACTTCGCCAACTGGAGCTTCTTCGGCCTGGCGGTGCTGGCCCTGCTCGGCGTCGAGGTGCCGCTGAACATGGGTGTGGAGATCCGGCAGGACCGCGCGGTCACCCGCTACCTGCTGTGGGGCTCGCTCGCCGTGATGATCGCCTACCTCGCCGCCACCTGGGGCGTGATGGTCTCGGTCCCGGCGGACCGGTCGGCGCAGATCACCTCGGTGGCGGCCGCGGTCGGCATCGGGCTGGGCGAGTGGGCGGGCAAGCTGGTGGCGCTCCTGCTGGCGGCGATGTTCTTCATCATCACCGTCGTCTACAACTACTCCTTCGCCCGGCTGATCTTCGTCTCGGGGCTCGACCGGCGGCTGCCCCAGGCCGTCTCGCACGTCAACGCGCAGAAGGTGCCGGACGTGGCGGTGTGGATCCAGACGGTGCTGGCCGCGCTCTTCACCGTGGTGGCGTTCGTCGTGGTGCCCTTCGCGGCGGCCGCGCCGGCCGACGCGCAGACCGAGGTCTACAACGTGCTGCAGGCGGCGGTCACGGTCATCTGGTGCCTGTCGATCGTGGTGCTGTTCATCGACGTGCTCATCATCGTGCGCCGCTACCGGACCCAGTTCGAGGCGCGGCGGCTGGCCTCGCCCGCGGTCTTCTGGGTGGCCTCGATCGTCGGCGCCCTGGCCTCGCTGGTGGGGGTGATCGCCACGCTGTCGGGCTCGTGGACGCCGCTGATCTCCAACGACGCCGGCTCCTTCGCCCTGTTCGGGGCACGGATCTCCTACGGCACGTGGTTCTGGCTGGTGGGCGGCATCGCCCTGGCCTCGCTCCTGGTGGGCGCCCTGCTCTACCTGCTCGGCGCCAGGCAGAAGGGCCCGGCCTGAGCCGGGCCCTCCAACAGCGAGCGTCAGTGCTTGGTCGCCTGCTCGGCGCCGACACCGGTCAGGGAACGGACCTCGATCTCGGCGTACTTGGCCGCGTTGTACTCCTTGCTCATGATCGTGCCGAGGTAGCCGAACAGGAAGCCCAGCGGGATCGAGATGATGCCCGGGTTGCTCAGCGGGAACCAGTTGAAGGCGGCATCCTTGATCAGGGCCGTCTCCGACCCGGACACCACCGGCGAGAAGATGACCAGCACGAGCGCGGAGACCAGGCCACCGTAGATGGCGCTGACCGCTCCCGCCGTGTTGAACCTCTTCCAGAACAGGCTGTAGAGGATCGCCGGCAGGTTGCCCGAGGCGGCCACCGCGAACGCCAGTGCCACCAGGAACGCGACGTTCTGCCCCTGGGCCAGGATGCCGAGGCCGATCGCGACCGCGCCGATGACGAACGCCGAGATGCGGGCCACCAGCACCTCTTCGCGCTCGGTGGCGTTGCCGCGCCGGAAGACGTGCGCGTACAGGTCGTGCGCGAAGCTGGAGGAAGAGGCCAGCGTGAGCCCGGCCACCACGGCCAGGATCGTGGCGAAGGCCACCGCGCCGATCAGCGCCAGCAGGATCGTGCCGCCCGCCGAGCCGAGGAACGTCTCACCGATGGCCTTGGCCAGCAGCGGGGCGGCCGTGTTGCCCGCCTTGTCCGAGGTGGCGATCGCCTTGCTGCCGACAAGGGCCGCCGCGCCGAAGCCGAGGACCAGGGTGAGCAGGTAGAACACACCGATGATGCCGATGCCCCAGAGCACCGACTTGCGGGCGTCCTTGGCGGTCGGGACCGTGTAGAAGCGGATCAGGATATGCGGCAGGCCCGCCGTGCCGAGGACCAGGGCGAGGCCGAGGCTGATCAGGTCGATCTTGCCGGCCAGGCCCTGCGCCGCCGTGCCGTACTTGAGGCCGGGGATGAGGAAGCTGCCGTTCTTGCCGCTCTGCGTCGCCGCGTCGCCCAGCAGGGACGACAGGTTGAAGCCGTAGTGCGCCAGGACCAGGATCGTGATCAGGGCGGCGCCGGTCATCAGCAGCACGGCCTTGACGATCTGCACCCAGGTGGTGCCCTTCATGCCGCCGAACACCACGTACACGATCATCAGGGCGCCCACCCCGACGATCGTCCATGCCTTGCCCGAGGGGCTGGTGATGCCGAGCAGCAGGCCGACCAGCGCGCCCGCGCCCACCATCTGCGCCAGCAGGTAGAAGATGCTGACCGTGATCGTGGACACGCCCGCGGCGGTCCTGACCGGGCGCGGGCTCATCCGGAAGGCCAGCACGTCGGCCATGGTGAACTTGCCGGAGTTACGCATCAGCTCGGCGACCAGCAGCAGCGCGACCAGCCACGCCACCAGGAAGCCGATGGAGTAGAGGAACCCGTCGTAGCCGGACAGGGCGATGATGCCGGCGATGCCGAGGAAGGACGCGGCCGACATGTAGTCGCCGCCGATCGCCAGGCCGTTCTGCACGCCGCTGAACGACCGGCCGCCCGCGTAGTAGTCGGCGGCCGTCTTGGTCTGCCTGCTGGCCCAGAACGTGATGCCCAGCGTCAGCGCGACGAAGGACAGGAACAGGATGGTGGCCAGGGTCTCCGACTTCACTTGATCTTCTCCTCGACCTCGTGGCGGAGCTTGTCGGCGATCGGGTCGAAGCGCTTCTCGGCGTGCCTGGAGTAGGCCCACGCGATCGCGAACGTCGACACGAACTGCAGCAGGCCGAAGACCAGCGCCACGTTGATGTTGCCGAACAGCTTGATCCCCATGAAGTCACGCGCCCACCCGGACAGCACCACGTAGAGCAGGTACCACCCCAGGAAGGCCGCGGTCATCGGGAACGTCCACCGCCGGAAGCGCCGCTTCAGGTCCTGGAACTCAGCGCTTGATTGGATGTCTTCATAGACGGATGCGTCATGTTCTTTAGTCGTCACGAGCCCTCCACTGTGATGCGGATCACGCACAAGATAGGAGCGCAACCTACCCTGCGTGGAGGCCCGGGGACATGTGGTTCGACGAGCCGCCGCAGCTCAGCGCCTAGTTGGGGCGGGGATGCGATGAAAGGTCCTTTCCACGCGATGAACGGTTCGGGACAGTTCCGGCCCGCACTGAACCGGGAGATTCTGACCTTACTCTGCGTACTCAAATGACTACCCTGAGCGGCGATTGTCGTGAGACCTAACAGCATGCTGATCTGATCCGCGTGATTCCATCGCAGGATCGGCTGGCCCGCGAGCTCTACGCGGCGATGGGGCAGGGTGCGAGCCCCGACGAGCTGGGCGAGGCGATCTCGCGCGCCGTCTCGCGGTGGGTGAGTCATGACGCGCTGCGACTGGTCGGCACCAGCCCGGCGACCGGTCTGGGGCTCGGGTCCTTCAGCTTCTGGCACCGCTACGAGCCGGCGCTCATCCGCGCGCTCGCGATGAGCCGCTACCTCGACGGCGATCCGTGCCGCCCGGCCGCGCTGGCCCGGCTGCCCGTGCCGGTGGGCCTGGTGGGCGCGGGCAGCGGCGGCAGCCGCTGCAAGCAGCACGGCGAGGGGCCGTGCGACCTGCACGGCGACCGGCTGACGCGGGAGGTGCTGCTGGCGCACGGTGCGGGCTGCGAACTCCGGCTGCTGCTGCGCGACTCCCACGGTGTGTGGGGGTTGCTCGGGCTGATCCGCTCGGAGGGCGGGCGGCCGTTCGGCGCCGAGGACGCGGACAGAGCGGTACGGCTGGCCCCGGCGCTGCTGGCCGCGCTGCGTCGCTATGTGACCGTCGCGCCGCTGACCCCGTCGTTCCCGGCGCTGCCCGCGGGCCTGATCGTGATAGGCGCCGACCACGCAGTCCGCGCGGTCACGCCGCAGGCGCGCGCGTGGCTGGCGCAGATGTGGACGCCCGGCCGGTGCGACCTGCCCGACTGGCTGGCCGACACGTCGATGGAATGCCTGTCACTCGACACGCGGACATACGCCCGCGATCCGGATTCCTGGCGGCCACGGATCTGCGCGCCGGCGGCCATCTTCGGCCGCTGGACAGTGATCGAGGGCCAGCCTCTCTCCCCCGACGGCGACGGCGACGTGGCCATCGTCATCCAGGCGGCGACCGGCCCGCTGCTGCTCCCGTCGTTCTGCGAGTGGTACGGCATCACGCCCCGCGAACGCAGTGTCGTCGAGCTCCTGCACGACGGCGCGGCCCCCAAGCAGATCGCCCGCCGCCTGGACCTGTCGGTGCACACGGTCAACGACCACCTGAAGGCGGTCTTCCGCAAGACCGGCGCGAGCGGCCGCGACGAGCTCATGGCCGCGCTCACGGCCTGAAACCGCAGGTCACCCCTTGACGGCGCCCGCGGTGAGCCCTTCGACGATGTAGCGGCGGATCGCGGCGAACAGGACGAGCGTCGGCAGCACCGAGACCACGGTGGCGGCGGCCATCGAGCCCCAGTCGATGTCGTACTGGGTGATGAAGGAGTTCATGGCGACCGGGATCGTCTTGGCGTCCTCGCTGTCGATGAACGTGATCGCCAGGAACAGCTCGTTCCAGCACTGCACGAACGCGAAGATGAACGTCGCGGCGATGCCCGGCAGCATGACCGGGATCACCACCCGGACCATGGCGACCAGCCGGGAGGCTCCGTCGACCTGCGCGGCTTCCTCGAGCGCCACGGGGATGCGCTCGTAGAAGCCGCGCATGATGATCGTGGCGAACGGCACCAGCATGGCGACGTACACGAGCATGAGCCCGGCGAGCCGGTTGAGCAGGTCGAGGTCGGACATCAGCAGATAGAGCGGGCCGAGCGCGATGAACAGCGGGAGCATCTGGGTGACCAGGAACGCCAGCATGAGCGCTCCGCGCCCGGGAAAGGTGAAGCGGGCCAGCGTGTAGCCGCCGAGCACGCCGATCATGGTCACCGCCCCGGCGGCCACCAGCGAGACGAGCAGGCTGTTGAGCAGGTACACGCCGAAGTCGGCGAAGGAGAACAGCTCCGTGTAGTGCTCGAACGTCACCGTGCCCGGCCAGTACCTGATCGGCAACGAGAAGATCTCGGCCTTGGGCTTGAGCGAGGTGATGACGATCCAGTAGAGGGGGAAGAGCGTGATCAGCAGCCAGACACCGAGCACGATCGCTTTGGCCAGGCGTCTCATCGGGCCTTCTCGAATCGGGTGGCGTTGAGGTAGAAGACGGTGAAGGCGAGCAGCAGGCCGAGGATGAGCATGCCGACCGCGCCTCCTCGGCCGTAGTCGCCGCCGATCACCTGCTGGATGAGGAACGTGGTGATGATGTCGGTGCTCCCCGCGGGCCCGCCGCCGGTCATGGAGTAGATCAGGTCGGGGAAGTTCAGGATCCAGATGATCCGCAGCAGCACGATCAGCGCCAGCGTCGGCCGGATGTGCGGCAGCGTCACGTGCCAGAACTGCCGCAGCCGTGACGCCCCGTCCACGTCCGCCGCCTCGTAGAGCTCACGGGGCACCGACTGCAGGGCCGCCATGATCATGATGGCGAAGAACGTCACGCCGTACCAGACGTTGGCGACGATCACCGAGGTCATCGCCCAGCCGGGCGAGGCGAGGAAGCCGATGCGGTGCTCGATGATCCCGGTCTTGAGCAGCAGGTCGTTGATCACACCGAACTGCCCGTTGAACATCCACCGCCACAGCAGCCCGATGAGGAAGCCGGACATCGCCCAGGGGAAGAACACCCACGCCTGGTAGAGCCCCCGGCCGCGGAAGTGCCGCCGCAGCAACAGCGCTAACCCGAAGCCGAGGACGAATTGGAAGAACAGCGACACGACCACCCACGTGCCGGTGTTGCGGAGCGCCGTCCAGAACCGGTCCTCGGCCAGCACGGCCCGGAAGTTCTCCAGGCCGACGAACGGCGTCGAGGTCAGGTCGAACAGGTTGTAGCGCTGGAAGGCGATCACCGCGCCGCGGATCACCGGGTAGTACGTGAAGAGTGCCACGAAGACCACGCCGGGCAGCAGGCACAGCGCGATGAACCTGGCCTTGCGGGCGGAGAACGCGGGTCTGGCCGATCCCACGCTCACGAGACCTTCTTCGCCTGGTCCGTCCAGAACGCGTCCCACGACTTGAGCACCTCGGCCGTGGTCTTCTTGCCGGTGAGCAGCGCCTGCACGTCACGGTCGGAGTCGACCAGGAACTGGCTCCAGCCCGGGTAGTCGACCGGCCGGATCGTGATCACCTGCTTGGGGTCCTGCTGCGCCTGGAGGTAGGCCTTCCAGGCGCCCTGGGAGAACTGCGGGTCGCTCTGCGCCTGCTTGGAGATCGGGATGAGCGAGTTGCCCTTGGCGAAGGCGATGCTCTGCTTGGCCTCCGAGAGGAACTGCACCAGCTTGACCGCTTCCTTCGGGTGCTCGCTGAAGGACGTCACGCCCCAGCCCGCGTAGCCGACGGGCTGGAAGGCGTACCCCGACGGGCCCTTGGGAATCGGGGCCGTGGACCAGGCCTTGACCGCGCTCTCCTCGACGGTCTTGATCACCTCGGGGTCCTGGATGAGCATGCCGGTGACGCCCGAGGTGAAGCCCTGGACCATCTCCGGGTAGCCCCACGACACCGAGTCGGGCGGCGAGGTCTCCTTGAAGATCTTCACGAACAGGTCCGCGGCCTGGACGGCCTCGGGGGTCGAGAAGATCGTCCGCTTGTCCTTGAGGAAGAAGGACTTCTCGGGGTTCAGGGCCTCGCCGTTGTAGGCGCTGATCATCTGGACCACGTAGTCGGCGCCGCCCTTGCCGCCCCGGAAGGAGTAGCCGAACCTGTCGCCCGAGGTCATCTTCTTGCCGGCCTCGTAGAGCTCCTGCCAGGTCGTGGGCGGCTGGGTCATGCCCCAGTCGGTCCGGTAGAACAGCGTGCGCTCGTAGAAGCCGTACGGGATGAGGTACGGCTTGCCGCCGACCTCGACCGCCTTCTTCTGGGCCAGCTCCGTCAGGTCCGACCAGCCGGCCCAGTCCGTGGTCGGCAGTTCGGCCAGCCAGCCGTTGTTGGAGAAGGACTTGACCGTGTGGTCACGGACCTCCAGCACGTCCAGACCCTTCTTCGTCTGCAGGATCTGGGTGATCTTCTGGTCGGCGCTGTCGAGCGGCGGCGAGATCAGCTCCACCTTGATCTTCGGGTTCGCCTTCTCGAAGTCCGCGATCAAGGTCTTGATCAGCTTCGTCCGCTCGGGACTGGTCAGGCTTTCGATCATGCGCAGCCGTACCTCTCCCGAGGACGACCCGGAGCCGCAGCCCGCGAGCATCAGGGTCGCGGCGGTGCAGGCCGCAAGCAGGGGGGTTCTCATCTGAGCCTCCAGAGAGGTACGACAGCGCTGTCAATCACGCTAGGGGACCGACACCCTCCAGCGCTAGACCGAGGTCCTTGATCAACGTGTCGGCGGGCTCCAGCCCGACTGACAGGCGGACCAGCCCGATCGGGATGCCCATGGTCGCGCGTACGCTCTCCTCGGTCGAGAGCGCGGGCGCGTTGACCAGACTCTCAAACCCTCCCCAAGACACCCCGATCCTGAAATATCGCAACAAATCGATGAATGCTGCGACCGCTGGCCGGGAGTCGGTGGCCAGTTCCAGGCTGAACAGGCTGGAGAAGCCGGACATCTGGCGCAGTGCCAGCGCATGGCCGGGATGCGAGGGCAGCCCCGGATAGTTGACCGTCCGCACCGCCGGATGCTCCGCCAGGAACCCGGCCACCGCCAGCCCCCGCTCCTGGTGCGCCGCCATCCGCACCGGCAGCGTACGCAGCCCCTTGATCACCTTGGCCGCGTCGTGCGGCGACATGGCCGCCCCGTAGAGCTGGTACTCGGTCAGCGCCAGCGGCCTGATGAGCCGCGACGGCCCGACCACCACGCCGCCGACCAGGTCGCTGTGGCCGCCGATGTACTTCGACAGCGAGTGCACGACCAGGTCCACGCCGAGCGTCAGCGGCTTCTGGAAGATCGGCGTGGACCAGGTGTTGTCCATCACGCTCACCAGCCCGCGCTCCCGCGCCCACGCGGTCACTTCGGCGATGTCCACGACCGCGTAGGCCATGTAGGAGGGAGACTCGAAGTAGAGTAGGCGGGTGCTCGCCCTGATAGCGCTGTCACAGCCTTCGAGATCGTCGACGTGCGTATGCGTGACGCCGAACTTCTCCAGGTAACGCAGGAACTGCGTGGTCGGTCCATAGACCGCGCCCAGCACCAGCACGTGGTCACCGGCCTTGACCAGCGAGGAGATGGTCGCGGCGATCGCGCCCATGCCGGAGGCGAAGCACTTGGCCCGCTCCCCCCGCTCCAGCGCGGCGAGCTTGCGCTGCGCCAGATCGACTGTCGGGTTGGTGCCCCGCCAGTAGACGTAGCGCTCGTCCTCGTTCTTGATGGCCTCGCCCAGCTCACCGGCCGTCTCGAAGGTGAACAGGGAGTTCTCGAACACCGGCGGGTTGACCGCGCCCAGCATCCACGGTTCGTCCTCGCCCAGCCGGCCACAGATCCATTCATCATCCATGGGGGCACCATATGACAGCCAAACCGACCATGGCTGACGTGGCTCGGCATGCGGGGGTGAGCCTGAAGACCGTCTCGCGAGTGGTCAATCAGGAGCCGCATGTGAGCGCCCCGGTGCAGCAGCGGGTGCAGGCGGCGATCAGCGCGCTCGGCTTCCGCCGCAACGAGGCGGCCAGCCGCCTGGCCCGCCGCGCCACCATGCTGACGCTCGGCCTGATCATGGAGAACATCTCCAACGAGTTCTACTCCCGCCTCGCCAAGGCGGTGGAGGCGGCGGCGGCCGAGCACGAGGCGCTCGTGGTCTTCGGCTCGTACGAGGAGCGGCCGGAGCGGGAGCGGATGCTCGTGGAGTCCATGTACGCCCGGGGGGTCGACTCGCTGATCATCGTGCCGTCGGCCGCCGACCACGGCTGGCTCGGCGAGCACGGCGGCCTCACCACGGTGTTCGTGGACCGGGTGCCGCACGGCCTGGAGCAGGCGGACGTGGTGCTGCTGGACGACGTCAGGGGCGGGCGGATCGCGACAGAGCACCTGCTGGCGCGCGGGCACCGGCGCATCGGGCTGATCTCCGACGACGAGGCGTTCAGTTCGGTCCACGACCGTGCCTCGGGCTACCGCGCGGCGCTGCGGGAGGCGGGGGTGCCGGTGGACGAGTCGCTGGTGGTGCGGGGGGTGTTCGATCCGTGGCGGGCCGGGCAGGAGGTGACGCGGCTGCTGGAGCTGGCCGACCCGCCGACGGCGTTCTTCGCCACCAACAACCGGGCCGCGATCGGCATCCTCCAGGCGCTGCGCGAGCGGCCCGAACGCCCGGCGTACGTGGGGTTCGACGACTTCGCCCTGGCGGACGTGTTCAACCCGGGGGTGACGGTGGTGCGCTACGACGTGACGCGGCTGGGGCGCAGCGCGGTGGACCTGCTCCTGGACCGCTCGGACACCCCGCGGCGGGTCGAGGTCCCGGTCGAACTGGTCGCCCGGGGGTCCGGCGAACTGCCCCCTTAGGACGAACGGGGCCGCCAGTCGCCGCGGTCCAGGTCGAGGTTCTCGGGTGTGTGCAGCCGGACCATGGTCCGCGCCACACCCGCCGGGACCCGATGCGGCGTCAGGAACGACACCGACACCATCACCGCGAACGCGATCGGCACCGTCCAGGCGGCCGGCTGGGCCAGCAGCGCGCCGGCGATCCCGTCGTACGGGCCGCCGGTGATCGTGGCCAGCACCGCCGCGCTGGCCAGGCCGCCGCCCACGAACAGCCCGGCCAGCGCGCCCGTGGTGCTGAGCCGGCGCCACCAGATGCCGAGCACGAGCAGCGGGCAGAACGACGAGGCCGCCACCGCGAACGCCAGCCCCACCACGTCCGCCACCGGCAGGGCCCGCGCCCACAGCGCCAGGCCCAGCGGCACCGCGACCGCCATCAGCGTCGCGGCCCGGAACGAGCGGACGCCGCCCTTCAGCAGGTCCTGGGCGATCACTCCGGCCACCGACACGGTCAGCCCCGACGAGGTGGACAGGAACGCCGCGAACGCCCCCGCCGTGACCAGCGCGGTCAGCAGGTCGCCCAGGGTGCCGCCGATCATCCGTCCCGGCAGGGTCAGCACGACCGCGTCGGTCCGCACCAGGTCGGGCGCGTACATCCGGCCCAGCCAGCCGTACAGCGCGGGCAGCAGGTAGAACGCGCCGAGCAGCGTCAGCACCACGAGCGTGGTGCGGCGGGCGGCCCGGCCGTCCGGGTTGGTGTAGAAGCGGACGAGTACGTGCGGCAGGCCCATCGTGCCCAGGAACGTGGCCAGGATCAGCGAGTACGTCGAGTACAGGCCGTACTCCTTGCCGCCGGCGAGCGGCACCTGCCAGGTGACCGCGTCGGCCGCGCTCACCGCGGGCCGCCCGTCGGCGTGCCAGGCCATGACCAGGAACACCAGCGGCACGGCCAGCGCGGTCAGCTTGAGCCAGTACTGGAACGCCTGCACGAACGTGATCGACCGCATGCCGCCCGACAGCACGTTGACCGCGACCACGACCGCCACCAGCAGCCCGCCCACCCACACCGGCGCCCCGGTGACCGTCCGCAGCACCAGGCCCGCGCTCTGGAACTGCGGCATCAGGTAGAGCCAGCCGATGAGCACCACCAGCACACTGGCCGTCCGGCGTACGGTCATCGACTCCAGCCGGGCCTCGGCGAAGTCGGGCAGCGTGTACGCCCCCGACCGGCGCAGCGGCGCGGACACCAGCACGAGCAGCACGAGGTAGCCACCGGTCCAGCCGACGGGCAGCCACAGCATGTCGGCGCCGTACGACAGGATCAGCCCCGCCACCCCGAGGAACGACGCCGCCGACAGGTACTCGCCGCCGATCGCCGAGGCGTTCCACAGCGGGGTGACCGAGCGGGAGGCGACGTAGAAATCGGAGGTCGTCCGGGAGAACCGGATGCCGAACGCCCCGATGAGCACGGCCGCCACCACCACGACGACGACCGCGATCAGACTCATGGGCGTTCGACCAGGTCGGCGAAGTGGCGCTCGTTGCGTTCGGCCTGGCGTACGTAGAGCCAGGCGCCCACGACGAAGGCCGGATAGATGAGGCCGGCGAGCACCGCCCACGGGAGCGGGATGCCCAGCAGGTCCACCTCGCGCAGCTCCGGAATGGCCAGGAACAGCAGCGGCAGGCCACCCACCACGCACCCCAGCACGGTGCAGACGAACAGGGCGAGGCGGAACTGGGTACGCAGCAGCGAACGCATGTACACCTCGCCGACATGGGTCTGCTCGTCGATCTCGCGGGTGGCCGGGTAGCGCGGGCGGCGCGCGGCGGCGGTCCTGGGGCTGGTCACGGTGACCCGGCGGGCCGTGTCGTGGCGGGCGAGCGGCACCCGGCGGGCGGGGCGGGGTTCCGGGCTCACTCCAGCCGTCCTCTCTTGGCTCTGCGGACGAGCAGGTCGCGCAGCTCGCGGGTGTGGCGGCGGCTGACCGGGATCTCGGTGTCGCCCACCCGGACCGTGCACTTGCCCGAGTCGATGTGCAGCTCCTCGATGTGCTTGACCGCGACCAGGTGGCTGCGGTGCACCCGGACGAACCCGGCCGAGGCCCAGCGCTCCTCCAGCGTGGCCAGCGGGATGCGGACCAGGTGGTTGCCCGTGGCGGTGTGCAGGCGGGCGTAGTCGCCGTGCGCCTCGACGTACACGACGTCGGCGCTGGACACGAACCTGGTCACGCCGCCCAGCTCGACCGGGATCGTGTCGGACTCGCCGAGTTCGACCGGCATGTCGGCCGAGACGGCCACCCGCCTGATCGCCTCGGCCAGCCGTTCCGGGCGCACCGGTTTGAGGAGGTAGTCCTCGGCCTTGATCTCGAAGGCGTCGACCGCGTGCTCCTCGTACGCGGTGACGAACACGACGCGCGGCGGATTGGCGAACTGCGACAGCAGCCGCCCGAGCACCACCCCGTCCAGCCCGCGCATGCGGATGTCGAGGAAGACGGCGTCGATGGGCCGGCCGTCGGCGATGGCACGGTCGAGCAGCCGCAGCGCCGCGGCACCGTCCCTGGCGGTGGCCACCTCCCCGATGCGGGGGTCGGCGCGGAGTAGGTACGACAGGTCTTCCAGAGCGGGTAGCTCGTCGTCAACGGCGAGGACCCGGAGTTGTGCCATAGACAGTGATAAAACAGACAACAAAGATCGAGGTCAACGGGCTGAGACGCCGGGGTGATACTTCGGCAACCTGATGTTGACCTTCGTGCCCGCGCCGGGGCCCGTCTCGACGACCAGTCCGTACTCGTCTCCGTACACCTGGCGGAGCCGCTCGTCCACGTTGGCCAGCCCCACCCCGCCCGCGGGGGCCACCTCACCTGCGAGGATGCGGCGCAGCCTGTCGGGCTCCATGCCGAGGCCGTCGTCCTCGACGCCGATGCGGCACTCGGCTCCGGCGTCCTCGGCGACGATCGTGATGCGGCCGACGCCGTTCTTGCTCTCCAGGCCGTGGCGGACGGCGTTCTCCACCAGCGGCTGCAGGCAGAGGAACGGCACCGCCACGGGCAGCACCTCGGGGGCGATACGGAGCGTCACCTGGAGCTGGTCGCCGAAGCGGGCGCGCTCCAGGATCAGGTAGCGGTCGATCGAGCGCAGCTCCTCGGCCAGCGTGGTGAACTCGCCGTGCCGGCGGAAGGAGTAACGGGTGAAGTCGGCGAACTCCAGCAGCAGCTCGCGGGCGCGTTCCGGATCGGTGCGGACGAACGACGCGATCGTGGTCAGCGAGTTGTAGATGAAGTGCGGCGAGATCTGCGCCCGCAGCGCCCGTACCTCCGCCTCCATCAGGAGCGTGCGGGAGCGGTCCAGCTCGGCCAGCTCCAGCTGGGAGTCCACCCACCCGGCCACCTCCTGGGCGGCCTTGACCAGCCCCGCCGAGGCGTGCGGACCGTAGGCCGCCAGCGCGCCGACGACCCGGTCGTCGGTGCTGAGCGGCACGACCACGGCGTGCCTGATCGGGCATTCGAGCAGCTCGCACTCGATGGCGAGCACCTGGATGCGGCCATCCTTCAGCGTCGCTCCCGCGTGCTCGAACGCCTGTCTCGCGTGGTGCTCGCCCGCGCCGTCGTAGACGAGCAGCCGCTCGCCGTCGGTGATCGCCAGCGCCGACGAGCCGAGCAGCGTACGCAGGTGCCGCGACGCCTTCTGCGCGCCCTCCTCGGTCAGCCCGGCGCGCAGCGGCGGCCCCGCCAGGGACGCGGTGTGCAGGGTCTCGAACGTGGCCCGCTCCGCCGGGCTGGTGCCCAGCTCACGCCGGCCGCGCAGGACCCGCCACAGCACGATCGCGGGCACGCCGACGAGCACGGTCACCACCGCGAATCCGACCAGGTACTCCACGCCGCCGGAGCTTACTGGCCACCTTGACGCTTTGACAGTCCGGATCTACGTTCCGACAAACGGCAAGGAGTTCTGTCATGGGCCTCGATCCGAAGAACTGGGCCGGCCTGAAACCGTTCGGGCTCGGCGAGCAGAAGCCCAACAACTACCTCGAGATCTGGAAGGCCGTCCGCGAGAACCGCGGTCAACGGCGGTATGCCTGGCGGATCCTGCGTGACGGCGCCTGTGACGGCTGCGCGCTCGGCACCACCGGCATGCGCGACTGGACGATGGACGAGGTCCATCTGTGCAACATCCGCCTGCGGCTGCTGCGGCTCAACACGATGCCGCCGCTGGACGGCGGGCTGCTGTCCGACGTGTCGAAGCTGTCGGCCATGAGCAGCGCCGAGTTACGCGACCTGGGCCGGCTGCCGTACCCGATGCTACGCGAGAGCGGCGACGCCGGGTTCCGGCGGATCAGCTGGGACGAGGCGCTGGACCTGGCCGCCGACCGGCTCCGGCAGGCCGGCCCGGACAAGTTCGGCCTCTACATGACCAGCCGCGGCGAACCCAACGAGAACTACTTCGCCGCGCAGAAGGCCGTGCGCGCCCTGGGCGGCAACTCGATCGACAACGCGGCCAGGATCTGCCACTCGCCGTCGACCGTGGCGCTGAAGGGGTCGCTCGGCGTGGCGGCCACCACCTGCTCCTACACGGACTGGATCGGCAGCGACCTGATCGTCTTCATCGGCTCGAACGTGGCCAACAACCAGCCGGTCGCGATGAAGTACCTCTACCACGCCAAGAAGGAGGGCACGAAGGTCGCGGTGGTCAACACCTACCGCGAGCCCGGCATGGACAAGTACTGGGTGCCGTCGAACATCGAGAGCGCCGTCTTCGGCACCAGGATCACCGACCGGTTCTTCCTGGTGAACGTGGGCGGCGACATCGCGTTCCTGAGCGGCGTGCTCAAGATGATGATCGAGAACAACTGGGTGGACCACGAGTTCGTCGACTCGCACACCGCGGGCTACCCGGAGCTGGCCGAGTCCCTCAGCAAGCGCTCGTTCGAGGAGCTGAGCGCGGTCTCCGGGGCGTCGGAAGACGACATGCGCGAGCTGGCCAGGATGCTCTTCGAGGCGAAGACCGCCGTGCTGGTGTGGTCGATGGGCATCACCCAGCACGAGTTCGGCGAGGACAACGTCCGGTCGATCATCAATCTGGGACTCAGCAAGGGCTTCGTGGGCCGCGAGAAGTCCGGGCTGATGCCGATTCGCGGTCACAGCGGCGTGCAGGGCGGCGCCGAGATGGGCGCCTACAGCACGGCACTGCCGGGCGGCTTGGCCGTCACCCCGGAGAACGCCGCGACGTTCGCGGCACTGTGGGGCTTCGAGGTGCCCTCGTCGCCCGGCCGTACCGCGCCCGAGATGCTGGCGGCCGACCTGGACGTGCTGATCTCCAGCGGCGGCAACTTCCTGGAGGTCCTGCCCGACCCGGCCTCCTGCCGCCAGGCGCTGGCCCGGATCCCGCTGCGGGTGCACATCGACATCTGCCTGTCGAGCCAGATGCTGGTGGAGCCCGGTGCCGCGGTGCTCCTGCTGCCCGCCCAGACCCGGTACGAGATGATCGGCGGGGTCACGGCCACCTCCACGGAGCGGCGGATCATCTTCTCCCCCGAGATCCCCGGCCCGCGCGTGCCGGAGGCGTGGCCGGAGTGGAAGATCACCACCGAACTGGCCGCCCGCACACGTCCCGAAATTTCAGAACAGGTGCGCTATACCGGCACCCCGCAGATCCGCGAGGACATCGCCCGCTCCGTCCCCTCCTACGCCGGCATCGAAGACCTCAAGGCCAAGGGCGACAACCTCCAGTACGGCGGCCCACTGCTCTGCGTGGGCTGGAAGTTCCCCACCGCCGACGGCCGGGCGCACTTCTCGGTGGTCGAGGTGCCGCCGCTGAACCGCCCCGACGGCTCGTTCGTGGTCACCACCCGCAGGGGCAAGCAGTTCAACTCCATGGTGTACGAGAAGCGCGACTCCCTCACCGGCGCCACCCGCGAGGCCGTGCTGATGAACCCGCTCGACGCCGACCGGCTCGGCCTGAAGGACGGCGACCCGGTACGGCTGAGGAGCGAGACCGGCGAGCTGACCGGCCGGGTCGTGCACGCCCCCGTCGCACCGGGCAACCTGCAGGTCCACTGGCCGGAGGGCGAGGTGCTCATCGACCGGCACAAGCGCTCGCCGCAGGCGGGCATCCCCGACTACAACGCGGTGGTGAGAGTCGTATGAATCGCTGGTTACTCGCGGGCGCCGCGGTGCTCTTCCAGCTCGCGCTCGGCGCCGTCTACTCCTGGAGCGTGTTCTCCAAGGCGCTCCAGGCCAAGGTGAGCGACTTCGACCTCACCAAGGCCGAGGCCGCGCTGCCGTTCTCGGTGACGATCGGCATGATCTTCCTGGGCACCTACATCGGCGGCCGGATCCAGGACGTACGCGGCCCGCGGCCGGTCGCCATGGCGGGTGGCGTGCTCTATTCGATCGGCATCCTGCTGGCCGGCTTCGCCACCGACCACGCGCAGTTGTGGCTGCTCATCCTCGGCTACGGCGTCATCGCGGGCTTCGGCCTCGGGCTCGGCTACATCGTGCCGATCGCCATGCTGCAGAAGTGGTTCCCGGACAAGCGCGGCCTGATCACAGGGATCGCGGTGGGCGGCTTCGGCTTCGGCGCCGTGGTGACCTCGCCCGTCGCGCAGCGGCTGGTCGAGGCCAACGCGGCGGTGCCGACCAGGGCGTTCCTCACGCTGGGTGTCGCGTACCTGGTGATGACGCTGATCGGCTCGTTCTTCTTCCGCAACCCGCCGGCCGGCTACCAGGTCGCCGCGGCCGGGCGGATCGCCGCCAGCGGGCGCGAGTACACGCAGGGTGAGGCGCTGCGTACACCGCAGTGGTACCTGCTGGCCGCCATCCTCTGCCTCAACGTCACGGCGGGCATCGCGCTCATCTCGGTGATCAGCTCGGCCGCCACGTCCATCGCCGGTTACACCGCGGCCGCCGCGGCCACGCTGACCGGCGTCATGGGGCTGTTCAACGGCGCCGGGCGGATCTTCTGGGGCTGGTTCTCGGAACGGACCGGGCGGATGTTCGCCTTCGCCGGGATGCTCGGCCTGCAGGGCGTCTGCTTCCTGCTGCTCGGCCACGCCTCGCAGGTGGCGGTGTTCGCGGTCCTGTCGGCGGTGGTCTACCTCTGCTACGGCGGCGGGTTCGGCACCATGCCCGCCACCGCGGGCGACTTCTTCGGCCTGCGCAACGCGGGAGCCATCTACGGGCTGATGATCGTGGCGTGGAGCGTCGGCGGGATCGTCGGGCCGCTGCTCGCGGCCGCGCTGATCTCGGGCGACAACTACACGACGGCGTTCACCGTGATCGGGATCATGGCGCTGGTGGCCATCGTGCTGCCGCTCGTCACCCGGCCGCCGAAGGCCGAGCAGGTCATCCCGCAGGAAGCGCTTTAGCGATCAGCTCGGCGTAGGAGCCGGCCTCCTCCTCCGAGGCGTACTTGGTGCGTGGCCAGAAGAAACCGCGCAGCCCGTCCTTCGGGTTGCGCGGCACAACGTGGACGTGCAGATGCGCGACGCTCTGGCTGATCCGGTTGTTCATCGCGACGAACGTGCCCGCCGCCTCCAGCCCCTCCTCGACCGCGCGGGTCACCAACTGGACCCGCTCGAAGAACGGGCCGACATCGCCGAGGTCGCCGAACGTCTCGACATGGAGCCTCGGTACGACCAGCACGTGGCCCTTGAAGACCGGGCGGGCGTCGAGGAAGGCGACCACGACCTCGTCGGAGTGGACGATGTGGGCGGGCCGCTCGCCCGCGACGATCTCGCAGAACAGGTCGTTGCTCACCGACCGACCCTACCTATCGGGCCGGCTTCTCGGCTCTACTGGGCGGCCTTGGCCGCGAAAGCGGTCCAGCTGGTCACGTTGGGCGCCGACCACTCCGCGGGCGCGTGCAGGAAGTGCTCACCGACGTGCGCGCGGAGCCGGTCGGGCACCTCTGTCGTCTTGTGGCCCCGGCAGTGGTACACCAGGCCGCCCTGGCGCTGCCCCATGGCCATCCACGGCAGCCACGGCGAGACCCGGCACCACGAGAACACGCTCGGCACGCTCGGCACGCCGGAGTCGAGCTCCTTGGCCGAGGCGAAGAACTGGAACAGCTCCAGCGCCCGGTAGGTGTCACTGGCCGAGTTGTCGGGATAGTCGGCGACCTTGAGCGGCGACGGGTAGGCCAGCCGGATGTCGGCGTTGTAGACGACCTGGTCGCCGAGCCTGGTGGTGGGCACGGGGTAGGCGCCGAACCGCTGGTTGACCGGGTCGTTGAAGACGTGCTGGACCTCGACGGACTCTTCGGTGAACGGGTTGTCCCAGGTGGTGAGGATCTCGCGGGACTTCGGGTCGAGGTAGGCCGCCGCCTCCCTGGTCAGCAGCTGCCAGCCGCCATCGACCTCGACCGCCCTGGCCACGTTGACGCCCTCGAAGCCGAACAGGTGGTGGGGACCGTCGTCCTGCTGCCAGCCGTAGACGTCGCCGGTCCACCACGAGATCGTCTCCGCGCCGTCGGTGGAGGCGCGTACTCGCAAGAAATCCACAGCTCTCCCCAGCGGTTGCCCTACTTGACGATCACCGAGAATATCGCCTCGCCCGACTGCTCCTTGCTCTGGGCGTCGACCGGAGTGGGGCTCGGCGTGGCACTCGGACAGCGCCAGCAGTTCTGGAGCCTGATCTCGGTGGTGCCCGGCTGCTTGCCGTTGAACACGAAGTAGCTGGTGCCGCCCGAGCCCGGCCCGCCGCCTTCGCTCACGTACTCCTTGCTGATGAACGAGGCCACCTTGGCGTCCGGCACCGCCAGGAGGCGCCACTGGTCGCCGGTGGACGGGTTGTCGGCGACGGCCAGCGAGAACCGCTGGCCCGTGCCGACCTCCACGTTGACGGTCGAGCCCTTGGCGCCCTTGAAGATCTGGCCGTAGTCGCTGACGGCCGACCCCGCGCCGCAACTCGTGCCGATCCCCATCACGAGCAGGGCGAGCAGTGCGGTGGCGGCCGTTCGACGAATCACTGATGCAGGATATAGACCGTTGTCCTCATTGGCTAAGCGAACCTGGGTGGGGGTGTGTTTCGGATCGCCTGTGAGGCGCTTTTGGCGTTGAGGTTTTCACGTGAACATGTGGGTGAGCGGGAATTGTCGGTGGCGGTGTGTAGCGTCGCGTGCGCGGAATGATGTGACGGGTTCGGGTGCCGGCGGAGAGGTCGGGTGCGCATGGCGGCGTTGGTGGCGACCGCGACCTGTACTGGGCATCGGGCCGTGCTGGAGGCGAGTGGGGAGGTGGTGGCCGGGCCGGTGCTGGCCGAGCGGGTGGCCTGGCTGACCGCGCTGATGCAGGCCATGACCGCCGGGATCGTCGGGGACCGGTGGAATACGCGGGATCTGGACGTTTTGGCCGCGGGCATCGGGGCGGACGGGCGGGTGTTGCCGGTCAAGGGGTGGATGGCGATCCGCAGACTGGGCTGGGGGTGTGCTCCCGGAGTGAGCGGCGGCGGGACCGGCGGTGGGGTGTATGTCTCGGATCGGGTGCGGCGGTGCGCTGAGGAGCAGGCGGGGCGCATGTTGCGGGCGGCGCTGCACCGCCGGGGCATTGTGGCGGCGATCCTGGCCACCTGGCCGCAGGATCCGCGGCGGCGTGACCAGGTGGAGTGGAAGGCGTTGCGCGCGGCGCTGCCGCAGGGGGTCGCCTCTGCGGAGATCCATAACCGTACGCGTCAGGTTCGCGCCGTCCTGGCGCGCGAAGGCGCGTTGCCGGGTGACATCACTCAGGTGGAGGAAGCGCCCCGGGTCGCCGCCCAGGCGGTGCTGGCGGCGGCCGACAAGCAGTTGGTCACCCTGACCCGCACCGGCGACAGCGGCGCAATGTTGCGGGTGCAGTTGCCGCTGAACGCCTCGCCCGCCTCCCGCAAGGATTGGGCGTGGCACGCCATCGCGATCACGCTGCCGCCCACCGTGCCGACCGAGGCCGAACTGTGCACCCCCACGGTGCGCATCGCCGACGGCAAGGTGCGCATCGATCTGCCGTTCCAGACCCCGATCCCGTCCGCCCCGGCGTGCGGCCACACTGTGGCGCTGGGCCTGGACTGGGGCGTCAACACGCTCCTGACCGGCACCATCGCCCGGCTCTGCGACGAGCGGGTGTGCGAGGGCCGGGTGTGCACCGATGGGCGGATGCTGCGCTACGACGCCACCGTGATCTCGGCCAAGCTGCACCGGCTGCGGGCGCATCGCCAGCACTTGGCCACCAAACGCGACCACTTCGCGGCGCTGCTGTCCGGGCTGGATACCACCGATACCACCGATTTTGGCCGTGATGTCTGCGATGCCGGTGATGGCCGCCGCGTGGCGTTGGAGCGCAGGCACCGGGTGCTGGCGCTCGAGCATGAGCGGGTGTGCGCCCGGATCCGCCACCTTGATCATGCGCTGGCGTGGTCGGCGGCGCGGTGGGCGGTGGATCAGGCGGTCGCGCTCGGTGCCGGGGTGATCTACCTGGAGGATCTGGCCACGCTGGAGGCGCGCGGGGTCCGCCGGGGCAATGCCGCGCTGTCGGGGCAGGTGCGTGGCATGGTGATCGAGGCGATCCGGCATCTGGCCGCCAAGGACGGCGTCGCGGTGGTGACGGTGCCGGCCCGGGGCACCTCCCGCTACTGCCCGCGCTGCGGTGAGGGTGGCAGTGTGCTGCGGCATGTTCCGGCGCCTGACCGGCTGGGCGAGCGTGGCTGGAAGTGGGCCTATTGTCCGGCGTGCGGGCTGTCGTGCGACCGCGATCATGCGGCGGCCGAGCGGATCGCCGCCCGCGGCCTGCTCGGCCAGCGCCACACCTGGACCGCCCCGGGCACCGGCGTGCGCAGCATCGCGGTGGTGGCAGAGGGCAATGTGACCCGGGCGCGCCGCCCGAAAAAGCCCACCCGGGCGGCGCGTCGGGCCCGGCGCACCCGCACCGATGTACATCCGCGCCCGCAAGCCCGGCCCCGCAACAAGTCCCGGCCAACCCCCAAACGACGGCAGATCAGCCGCCCTGCCACACCATCTCGCACAACCTCCAGCCGTGTGCCCGACCGGCGCACGGTGCCCGCCCCCGTCCCCGGCACGCCCGGGGCGGGACAGCGTCCGGCGGGCCAGGCACCCCAGGCATCCCGCCCACCGGCGGGGCGTACAGGGCTTGTACGCGATCCTCACCACCGGACCGGCTTCCACCGCGTCGCAGCCACCCCCGTACTCCCCCTGGGAGCCTACGGAGGCGGCCCGCCACGCGCCACGCCCGCCCGGTTTGCCGGAAATCCTCAGGCAAACACACAGAATCGCAGACGCTATCGGGCTCTGGGGCTCACTTGGCCCTGCCGCGCCTCATGATCCGGCGCAGGAGCAGGGCCACGATGCCGGCCGCGGCGGCGATGGCCAGCACGGGGCGCTTCCTGGCCTCGGTGGCGACCTTGTCGGCGGCGTCCTTGACCTGGTCGGGCGTGACGTCTCGTACCTTGTCGGCCACTTCGGCGGCCTTGTCCTTCGCGACGTCCGCCACCACGGCGGCCTTGTCCTTCGCCAGTTCGGCCATTTCTACCGCTCTGTCCTTGGCGACCTCGGCCACTTCGGCGGCCTTGCCCTTCGCCGCCTCGGCCGCGTCGTTCGCCCGTCCCTTCACGTCCGTCTTGTCGGCCAGAGCCGCCACGGTGTTGCCGAGCTCCTCGCGGGTGTCCTTGATGTTTTTTCGCACGTCGTCCTCTTCCTCGTCGTCATCGTCGTCCGACCCCGCCCCCAGCGACTCCGCCTCACCTTCCCGGGCCTCCGTCGCCTCGGTCCGGTCGTCCGCCATGGGGGGTTCGGGGATGAATGTTTCGTGTTCCCGGCGGGCGGCCTCCGCCTTCAGCGCGTTCTCCGCCGCGCCCGGTCTGGTGGGGGGCACGTTGACGGACTCGTGGTCCGTCGGCATGCCGACCCTCGTCCGGCGAGCACCCACGTCCCCCGCGTGCTGCTCGCTATATCCCTGGTCTCTGTATTCAGGGTCCGTCTCGCTCATCGCCGAGCCCTCTCCTTGACCATGTCGATATCGGCCTTGATGCTGGCGATCGCCTCTTCCGGCACCGGCGGCGCCGCCTGTTTCACCTGTTTCTTGCCGAGGAGACCCAGAACCGCGGCAACGATGAACAGGACTCCGGCCACGAGCGCGGCAGCCGCCCATGCCGGCATCACCAGAGCGAGAAGCAGAATGACGGTGGCCACCAGGGTCGCGCCACCGAAGAACGCGGCCATTCCCGCCGCCCCGAACAGGCCCGCGCCGAATCCCGCCCGCTTGCCCTTCCGCGTGAGCTCCAGCCGGGCCAGCCGCAATTCATCCCTCACGAGCCGGGAGACCTGCTCGGAGAGATCATTGACCAGCTTGTGGGTGTCGTTCACGTCACCTCCTCTGCCGAGGAGGCGACTACCCAGCGAACTGGCTTTCTATCACCGCTTGGCGGCCCGCAGCAGGAAGTCGACGACCGACAGGACCGGGGACTTAGGAACCTCGCACCAGTTGTCGGGCTTCTTCGGCTTGCTCCACGGGGAGGGCAGCTCACACGAAGGAGCCTGCGGCTTAGGCCGCTCGCACCATGATCCGGGAGGATTCATACCTTTACTCTACTTGGCATGACCGGCCCGCGCGATGACGTGGACCAACGGAGCGACCCGCCGATAAGGCTCGCTCGCCCCGGCCCGCTCCTCACACTCCAGCAGCAGGTCCAGGTCATCGGGAAGGGGCGCGTCGTCGGCCGCGAGGTCCGCGAACACCCGCACGCCGTACCACTCCAGAACGCCCAGCTCCTGTACGGCCAGGCGCCGCGTCAGGTCGTCGAGCCGGTCCGCCCGCGCCACCACGCCCAGACGGTTGGTGTAGCCGCTCCCGTCGAACGCCTCCCGGGCCGCCGCCCAGTCCCCCATCAGCCCGGCCCGCATGGCCAGCGCGTCGCCGTTGCGCACAAGGAGTGACAGCAGCCCGCCGGGCGCGAGCAGGCCCGCCATGGCGGCCAGGAGCGGGTCGGGGTCGTCGAAGTACATGAGCACGCCGTGACAGAGGACCACGTCGAAGCTCCCCGGCTCGAACAGCTCACCCAGCCGCTCGGCGGGCGCCTGTACGACGTCGATGGCCATCCTCGGCTCGACCTGCTCTTTCAGCAGCCCGAGCAGATCGCCGGAGGCGTCGAGCGCGGTCACGCGATGCCCCTGGGCGGCGGCCCTGAGCGCCTGGGTGCTCTGCCCGCATCCCACGTCCAGCACTCCGGCCGGGGCGGGCGGGAGATGGGCCGCCAGCTGACGGCTCACCAGCTCCTGCCTGACCACGTCACGCAGGCTGCCCAGCCGCTCGCGCCACCTTTTCTCGCCTGCCGAGAACCCCATCATGAGCCCCTTTCATACAGTCAATGAACGGTCACGCAGTGTAGTATTTTCGATGACGCGAGCGAAAGGATGACCGCTGTGGCCACCAGCACGACGCGCAGAAAGTCACGTAGGCGCGCGCCCGCGCCTGAGCGTTGGCCTGGTCGTGGTCCAGGCTGGGGACAGTCAGGACCGACCCAGACCGAGCTCAAGCGCGAACGGCTCTGGCAGTCCCTCATCGAAGACGGCTGGAGAGCCGAGATCATCGGTGGAAGGATCATAGTGAGCCCTTCAACGAAGAGGCGCCATGCGCAGTTGGTCCATCGCGTTCAGCTGCAGCTCTTCGAGTTCGCGATCGACAAGGGCTGGGAGTTCTATCAGAACTGGGCCGTTCACATCCCACCCCATCGAGGCGACAAACGGATCCCTGATCTGCTGATCGCACCACCGGACAGCCCCGAGTTCGACGACAACCAGGCCTACGGCGACGGCACGATCCTGGCCGTCGAGATCACTTCCTGCGACAACCGGGACGACGATCTGAAAGTCAAGCCCGCCGAATACGCCCGGGCGGGCGTCCCCCTCATGCTGATCGTCGACGAATTCGCCGAGCCTCGCACGGTCACCCTGCTGTCGGATCCGCGCGACGGCGAATATCGCAGCATGACCAAGGTGGATGAGGGCGAGCAGCTGAAGCTGCCGGAGCCGTTCGGGATCGCCCTCGACACCGGTCCGATCTTCCTCTAGGCCAGGCGCCCTCGCCGGGCTGCCGGGTCTGGGCACATTCGATGACGCGAGCGAAAGGATGACCGCCATGGCCACCGGCATCACGCCCGGGCACGGCGCCGCCCTGGGTCCGGAGCACCCGGCGGCCGCCGCACCCACGTGGGGGCCGGGATGGGGGGCATCAGGACCCACGGAAGACGAGCTCCATCGCGAACAGGTGTGGGAGAAGCTCGTCGGTCAGGGTCTGAGACCAGAGATCGTCGGTGGACGGATCTATGTGAGTCCCCGGGCCAAGATGCGGCATTGCGTGTTGGTCGACCGTCTGTCGGACCAGCTCTACGACGTCAAGCGGAAGAACGGCTGGGAGTTCTACCAGACCTGGGCGGTTCACATCCCGCCCCATCGAGGCGACAAACGGCTGCCCGATCTGCTGATCACACCACCGGACAGCCCCGAGTTCGACGACAACCAGGCGTACGGATACGGCACGCTGATGGTCGTCGAAGTGGTGTCCTCCGACAGCCGGGACGACGATCTGGACGTCAAGCCGGCCGAGTACGCCCGGGCGGGCGTCCCGATGATGTTGGTCCTCGACGACTTCTCCACGCCTCCGTCGGTCAGGCTGCTCTACGGGCTCGATGAGGGCGAATACCGCGCCTCGATCGTCGCCGCCGCCGGGCTGCCGCTACCGCTACCGGAGCCGTTCGCGGTGACGCTCGACACCAACCTGATCTTCCGTTAGGCGAGGTACCCTGCCGAGATGCTGGTCGTTCACGGGGTCTGGGCAGAAGACGCACTCGCCTTCTGGGCGGAGGACACCGACGGCACCCCGCACCCTGCCGCCCCAACCAGCCACGCGGCCACCGGGACAACCGCCGGCGCCCTCCCGCACTCTGCCTCAGCCTCGGCGACACCCGCCGCCGCCGAGGCAACCGCTGGAGCCGCCGCACGCCCACAGCCTGCGGGACTCCCGATCGGCCGTCCGCCCGCCGGGACGGGTGCTGGAGCCCCGATCACCCGTCCGCCCGCTGGGACGGGTGATGGAGCCGCACGCCCGCACCCGTTCGCGGCTTCCGTTGCCGCGCTCATCGACCTGCTCGACCTCGCGCCCGCCTCCGCCGTCACGCCCGGTGACCTCGCGCCCTTCCCCAAGGACATCGTGCGTGACCTGCGGTTGCTGTTGCCCGGTTCTGTCAAGGAGCCGCTGGCCTCGCCTGAGGCTGGGCGTCTGTCCGGGGTTGCCCGGCCGCGTCTGCATCTGTGGCAGGTGCCGGCTGTCGTCCCTGCCACCGGTGACGCGCTGCAGGTGCTCGCCGAACACTCCGGGGCCGCCACCGTCCGGCACTGGGCCGTGGTCGCCGAGTTCGCCCGCGATCTGGTACGGCGGGGTCGTGTCATCCCCCAGCTCATCCCCTGGGGCGAAGACCCCGCACAGGCTGCGGCCGGTGGGCGCGCTGTGTGGCCGGCGGTGCTGAGCGGGGCTGATGCCGCCTACTTCCGGGACCTCGCTCTCGCCATGCCGCCCGCCTGCCGTACTTCCGAGATCGAGCGCCCATCGGTGGAGGTTCTCGGGGCGGCGCTCGACGCGTTCACCGACGCGCTCGTCAGGGCGGCGCTCGGCGAGCCGCTCGTCACCAGCCCCCGCACGGGCCAGGATCGGTGGCTGGCGGCGCTGACCGGCGACGACGACACTTGCCCGGACAACCCGGAGCTGCGCCGCGAGCTGGAGGAGTGGCGGGCTTCCGTGACCGCCGCGGACGGAGCCGCCCGGGTGTGCTTCCGGCTGCTCGAGCCCATCGACGACCTCGACCGCCCAGCCAGCACCGCCCTTGCTGACGCCGCCCTGGCGGGGACCACTCTTGCCGGGACCACTCTTGCCGGGACCGCCCTAACTGGGACCGCCCTTACTGGGACGGACCGTGCCGAGACCGACCGTGCCGAGACCACCCCTGCAGGGACCGACCTTCCCGTCGGCACGGGCCGCGCTGACGACACGGACGGTGCTGACCGCACCGGTCGCGCGGAGAGCGACAGCCGCGCGGAGAGCGTCAACAGCGGTCGGGGCTGGCGGGTTGAGCTCGCGTTGCAGGCCGCCGACGACCCGAGCCTCTACGTGACCGCCGACCGGGTGTGGAGCGGTGAGCCGGTGACCGGTCTGCCCAGGAGGCCGGAGCGTGAGCTGCTGGCCGGGCTGGGCCGTGCCGTACGCCTGTATCCCGAGCTCGACCGGGCTCTTCGGGTCGCCGAGCCGACCGGGCTGGAGCTCGACACGGCGGGCGCGTTCGGGTTCCTGCGGCAGGCGGCACCGCTGTTGCAGGCCGCCGGGTTCGGGGTGCAGTTGCCGCGCTGGGCCGGCCGCACCAGGCTGGGGCTGAAGCTGACCACCCGTACCAAGACGCAGAGCGCGGCCACCGCTCAGGGGTTCGGGCTGCGCGAGCTGGTGGATTTCCGGATCGATCTGGCGGTCGGCGGGGAGACGATCAGCGAGGAGGAGCTGGCCGAGCTGGCCCGGCTGAAGGTGCCGCTGGTGCGGGTCCGCGGGCAGTGGGTGGAGCTCGACGACCGCCAACTGAAAGCCGCGCTGAAGGCCGTCGGGGGCGAGCGCAGCGGTGAGTTGCCTGCGGCCGAGCTGCTGCGTCATGTGGTCCAGGGTGACGACGAGCTGCCGCTGCTGGAGATCGACGCCAACGGCGTGCTTGGCGACCTGCTGTCCGGGCAGGCCGAACGGCGGCTCCAGCCGATGGCCACGCCAACCGGCCTGGACGCGACGCTCCGGCCGTACCAGGAACGCGGGCTGGCCTGGCTGAGCTTCCTGTCGGAGCTGGGGCTGGGCGGGGTGCTGGCCGACGACATGGGGCTGGGCAAGACGGTCACCACGCTGGCGCTGCTGGTCCACGAGCGGTCCGAGACGCCGACGCTGCTGGTCTGCCCGATGTCGCTGGTGGGCAACTGGCAGCGGGAGGCGGCCAGGTTCGCGCCGGGTCTGCGGGTGTACGTGCACCACGGCAGTGGCCGCGACGCCCAGGCGATCGGCGACGCCGACCTGGTGATCACCACGTACGGCACGGCCCAGCGGGACCTGGAGACGCTGCGTGGGGTCGAGTGGCGGCGGGTCGTCTGCGACGAGGCCCAGGCGATCAAGAACAGCGGCACCCTGCAGTCCCAAGCCGTCCGGGCGATCCCCACGGGGACGAGGCTGGCCCTGACCGGTACGCCGGTCGAGAACCATCTCGCCGAACTCTGGTCGATCATGGAGTTCGCGAATCCGGGGCTGCTCGGGTCGCGATCGCGGTTCAGGACCCGGTTCCAGGAGCCGATCGAGGCCCGCCAGGACGAGCAGGCCATGCAGGCGCTCAAACGGGCGACCGGCCCGTTCGTGCTGCGGCGCGTCAAGACCGACAAGTCCATCATCTCCGATCTGCCGGAGAAGATGGAGGTCAAGGAGTGGTGTCTGCTCACGCCCGAGCAGGCCAGCCTGTACCAGGCCGTCGTCGACGACATGCTGGGCAAGATCGACGACAGTGAGGGCATCGAGCGCCGCGGCCTGGTGCTGGCGGCCATGGCCAAGCTCAAGCAGGTCTGCAACCATCCCGCCCACCTGCTCAAGGACGGCTCGCTCCTGTCGGGCAGGTCGGGCAAGCTGGCCCGGCTGGAGCAGCTCGCGGAGGAGATCGTGGCCGAGGGTGAGAAGGCGCTGGTGTTCACCCAGTACTCCGAGTTCGGGACGATGCTCCAGCCCTATCTCGCCCAGCGGCTCGACCGGCCGGTGCTCTGGCTGCACGGCGGGCTGCCCAAGAAGACGCGCGACCGGCTGGTCGACCGCTTCCAGCATGATGACGAGCCGATGCTGTTCCTGCTGTCGCTCAAGGCCGCGGGCGTCGGGCTCAACCTGACGGCGGCCAACCATGTGATCCACGTGGACCGCTGGTGGAACCCCGCGGTCGAGGACCAGGCCACCGACCGCGCCTTCCGCATCGGCCAGCGCAAGAACGTACAGGTGCGCAAGCTCATCTGCGCGGGCACGCTGGAGGAACGCGTGGACGAGATGATCGAACGCAAGAAGTCGCTGGCCGAACGCGTGGTCGGCACCGGCGAGGACTGGCTGACCGACCTGTCCACCGGCGAGTTGCGCGAGGTCTTCCGCCTGACCGCCGAGGCGGTGAGCTGAATGGCGTGGTTCGAGGCCGGTAAGCCGATCAGGGTCGAGGGCGGCCTGCGGGCGCGCGCGCAGCGAGGCTCGATCGGCTCCACCTGGTGGTCGCGGCGTTTCATCGACATCCTGGAGCGCGTCTGCGACAAGGGCCGCCTGTCTCGGGGCCGCGCCTACGCCCGCGCGGGCCAGGTCCTGTCGATCGACCTCGCCTCCGGCGTGGTGAGGGCGGCGGTGCAGGGCTCGCGGCGGAAGCCGTACGAGATCACGATCGAGATCGAGGCGTACGACGAGGAGCGCTGGACCGCCATCGAGGAGGCGATCGCGGCGCAGGCCGTCTACCGGGCCAAGCTGCTGGCCGGGGAGATGCCGACGGAGATCGAGGAGCTGTTCGCCGCGCTGGGCATCGACCTGTTCCCTCGCGACCTGGACATGGCGTGCTCGTGCCCCGACTGGGGGATGCCGTGCAAGCATCTGTCGGCGGTGCTGTACCTGCTGGCGGAGTCGTTCGACGACGATCCGTTCCTGGTGCTGGCCTGGCGCGGGCGCAGCCGCGACCAGCTGCTCGGATCCTTGGCCTCGCCGGAGCCGGAGCCGGTTCTGGTGCGGGATGTGCCGTTCGCTGACCGGCTGGCCGACTTCTACGCCCCGGGTGCCACCGCCCACCGGCCCGAACGCCGTTCCGCCGCGGTGGCGTCCGACCTCTTGCCGCGCGTCTTTCCGCCGCCGCGTGACCTGGGGGATCCGCTGGCCGCCGCGTACCGCCGCCTCGGCGAGTGACGGTCGCGATGCCGCTGGCCCATGTTTCCGCACTCCCCGCCGTACTTCGGCTGGGGTCCTTCTGGGAAACGAGAGCCGCGATGGGGCCTTCCGGGGAACGGGAGCCGCGATCGCTCGGGGCCTTCCGGGGGAGCTCGCGGTGCCGGTGAGGGAGCGGTAGGTGTGGAAAATGCGGCCGGCTGGGGGTCAGCGGTCGTCGAAGTCGCCGGGGACCATGACGCGTACGCCGTTCGGCACCACGCGGAGCTGGATCGGGGTGAGCAGGCGTACCTCTCCGTCGACGTCGGCCGCCATCGGCGGGTCGGTCTCCAGGAGCATCTCCCTGCCCATCACGAACGGCCCGCCCGCCAGGCTGCGCCAGCGGCCGGTGGTGGCGCGCACGAGCGTCTCGCCGAGCAGCCGCAGCTTCTTGCCCGAGCCGAGCTGGTAGGCGACCAGCATGCCGTTGTCGATGCTGACGTCCTTGGCCAGCTGCCAGCCGCCGTGGAAGCGGCCGTTGGCGATGTTGAGCTGGTGGGTGAACAGCTCGTGGCGCTTGCCGTCGACCGTGATGTAGGCGCGGAACGGCCGGTGGCCGGGCAGAACGCGGAGGGCGGTCAGCGGGTAGGCGGGGCGGCCGAGGATGCGCTTGAGCCACGGCTTGACCGTGCCCGCCACCTCGACGGACACGCCGAAGCTGGCCAGGTTGGCGAACGGCCGGTCACCGGCCATGCCGAGGTCGATGTCGGCCACCTTGCCGGTGGCGAACACCCCGATCGCCCCGGCCAGGTCGAGCGGGAGGCCGAGGCTGCGGGCGAAGTTGTTGGTGGTGCCGAGCGGCAGCACGCCGAGCGCCACGTCACGGTGGGCCACATGGCGGACGGCCGACGACAACGTGCCGTCGCCGCCGCCGACGATCAGCAGATCGGGCTGGGTTTCGAGGGCCTGGTCGAGCAGGCTGCGCAGCCGCTTGGGGTTGGAGACCGACAGCTCGGCCATCGGCTCGAAGCCGAGGGCGTGGATCTGGTCGATCACCTCGAAGTAGTGCCGGCGGCCCCGGCGTGAGCGAGTGTTGACCACCACCGCCACCCGGCGGTCCTGGAGGATCGCCTCCGTGTGCGCGGCCTTGGTACGCAGTTCGCTCATGGTCACCAATGTTAGGTGCAGAGGGCCCTACCTGTGGTCGATCAAATGGGGCCGCCGGGTGAACCGGCGGCCCCTTTTGTTCACTTCTTCGGCGGGATCACCTGGACGATGGCGCCCAGATTGCCGGGCAGCGGGGAGACCAGCTTGAACTGGACGCCGAGCGCCTTGCCCTCGTCGCCTGGATTACCGGAGCCGGCCACCTGGCCGCCACCCAGGTCCGTGCCGTAGAGCTCGGTGGCGGGGGTGCCGTCGAGGTTCACGACGCGGGTGCTGTAGGACTGGTCGCCCTTGGACGGCACGACCGTCGACGCGTCGAAGTCCCGGTAGAACAGGCTGCCGTTCTGCACCTCCAGACCTGGGTACCAGGTCTTGGCGTCGGTGAAGTTCGGCACGCCCTTCAGCGCCGGGATGTCCGTGCAGTACTCGCTGAACGGCTCGTCCGCCGCCTCCAGGCACTCCTTGAGCGGATAGGTCTTGCCGAAGGAGAACGCCGCGTTGGACGTCTGGGTACGGCCGTCGAGGTTCTTGTGCCTCGACGGGTCCTTCTGCGCGGCGGTGCCGGTGCGGCGCAGCGGGTCGAAGTGCGAGTCCACGATCAGCAGGCTGCCCTTCGAGCCGATGCTCGGCGGGAGGCTGAGGTTGTTCGCGATCGAGTTGTTGGTGAACGTCGAGTCGCGGTACCACACCAGCAGGCCGGGGGCGTTGTACTTGACCTTCTCCACCTTCCACGCCCCGTCACGGGAGTAGTTGGTGTCGTAGGCGTACTGCAGGCCCTTGTCGAAGCCGTCGAAGTTACGCCACTCGGCCAGGTAGAACCGGGACACCTCGCGCGAGCCGTTGTTGATCGTCCAGCCCTGGCCGCTCGTGTTGGTGAACGTGCCGCCGGTGGCCTTCCAGCCGTTGTCGCCGCCCTCGACGTCGTCGCTCCACACGGCGGCGCCGCCGTTGGTGAGCTGGAAGTCGTCGGCGTGCCAGCCGCGCGGGGTGAAGGCCGCGTCGGTGTTGTACGTGAGCCGCAGCTTGATCGTCTTACCGGCGAACGCGGTCAGGTTGACGTAGTCGTGCCGCCAGCCGTCGGTGTTGCCGGTGAGCCCGTACTTCTTGTCGCCGAACGTCTTGAGGTTCTTGTTCGGGTCCGGGTAGCCGTCGGGGGTCGTGACCTCGTTGCCGGCCTCGTCGTAGACCTTCTGCTGGGTCCAGGTCTCGCCGCCGTCGGTCGACACCTCGACGAAGCCGAAGTCCCAGTCCTGCTCGATCTCGTAGTTGTTCCATATCCAGAACCGCAGGTCGGTCCCGGCGGGCACCGCCACGTCACGGGCCAGGTGGACGTTGGCCCATTCCTGGTCCAGCCCGGTCCACCAGGCGTTGGCGCCGCTGTGCGGGTCGACCATCTTCAGGGGCGTGGAGGCCAGGTTCACCCGGACGCCGTCCTGGGTGAGCTTGGGCGTCCGCGACGACTGGCCGACCGTGACCAGCTTGGCGGCGTCGCCGGGCTCGAACACCTTCGGGTTCGCCCAGCCGAGCACCCATTTGTCCCACAGACCCATGTGGGTCGGCATGGACTGGAAGATCGGCCCGGAGTGCGAGCCACTCGACATCAGGTCCCAGAAGTCGACGGCGGAGCTGGCCGCGCCCGAGGTGTCGTACAGGTCGGGCAGGCCGAGGTCGTGGCCGTACTCGTGGGCGAAGACGCCGACGCCGGAGTCCTCCGGCTGCACGATGTAGTTGGAGATCTTCTTGTCGCTGCCGGGGATCTTGTAGCCGCCGGCCACGGCGCTGGAGTGCGCCCAGATCGCGTACGTGCCCTCGGCGCCGCCGCCGGACGACTTGTCCTTACCCCCGTGCACCAGGACCAAGTGGTCGATGACGCCGTCGGGCTCGCTGAAGTTGCCGTCGCCGTCGGCGTCGGAGACGTCTTCGACGTCGTAGTCGGCCCACGGGAAGTTCGGCTGGCTCTTGGCGAGCGCGTCCACCGTGTCGATGGCGAGCTGGCCCGCGCCGAGCGGGTTGTCCGGGTGGCCGGTCATGTCCTGGGGCGCGCCGCCGCAGGCCGCCGCTCCGTACCAGGCCTCGGAGTGCGGCGCCTTGATCCAGCCGACCGCGGAGCCGGTGACCGAGTAGGCGCCCTTGGACATCTCCTCGTACATCTTCTTCATCGTGAAGCCGGAGATGTCGATGCCGGCGCGGCCGTCGCGCGGGTCCTTCAGGTCGGGACGCACGCGCTCGGTGATGCCCTTGTCGGTGTAGAGCATCGTGTTGAAGTGCGAGGTGCTGAAGTCCTTGACCCAGAAGCTGTTGTTGTCCTTGTGCGGCAACGTCGCGGGGTTGGGGATGTTGTTGTGCAGCGGGCCGTTCTTGACCGTGCCCGCCGGCTCGACCACGCAGTCGCCGGGGGCGCTGTTGACCGTGCGCAGGCGGTTGTAGCCGGAGAAGTCGTCGTTGGCCTGCTCGTTGAACTCGACCAGGACGGTCAGCAGCTTGGCGACGCGGGTCTGCTTGGACTTCTTGAAGATGAAGTCGGCGGGGTTGCGCCCGGTCCTGATCGCCTCGTTCTCGCGGGCCGCGAGCACTCGGGCGGCGGCCGGGTTGCCGCTGACGAACTTCCGGTCGACCTTCTGCGCGGGGTTGAGCGAGCGGGCCTTCTGGTTGGGCAGGAGGGGCTCGTCGGGCGTCTCCTCGACGCTGGGCGGCGCGTAGTTGATGTAGAAGTCGGACGCGCCCGGCTCGTACCTGGCGGCGGAGGCAGGGGCGGCGGGACCGGTCAGAGCGGCGCTGAGAAGGGCGACCGCGGGGAATGCTGCTAACAGGCGCTTTCTGCTGGGCACTGATAACCCTCTCTGCCCGGGATCGCCGGGCGCATTGCCACAGGGTGCAATGCGCGAATTTAGAGGGTGAGTAAAGCCAACGTAAAGAGCCCTGTTGAAATGTGATGAAACTAGAACAAAAGCAATGCGCCGGTAACGCCGCCCACGATGGCCCCGCCATAGCAGAGCACCGCGATGAGCAAGTCGTACCTGGCGATGCCGAACAGCTCCTCACTGGTGAAGCGGATCCGGTGCGCCGCGTGGAACAGGCAGAGCACGATGACCACCAGCAGCGCCAGCCGTACCAGGACGCTGTCCAGGAGCGCGCGCAGGTGCCCGACGGTCGGCCAGTCGATCACGCCGAGCGGCATGAGCACGCCGAACAGCAGGACCAGCACGGGCAGCACCAGCGCGGCGGCCACTCCCCCGCCGCTGAAGAGCAGCCACAGGTACGGCTCGATCGTCCGCTTCACGGTGACCTCATGATGAAGTAGGCGATCAGGACGGACAGCGCCAGCCATGCCGAATGGTTACCGCCCTGGATCATCCAGGCGGGCACCCGCCAGCCGTCGAGCCGCACCACCGTGGCCTTCGGGGCGAGGTTCAGGAACGTGACGGCGTGGAAGGCGGTCGCGAGCAGGGCGACCACGTTGACGGCGATCATCCAGGGCTGCGCGGCCAGGGCGGTGAAGTCCTGGAAGGTGCCGCCCAGCAGCGCGCCGACCAGCAGGAGCAGGAAGACGATCGTCCACGCGACCAGCACGCTGGTCAGCTCGCGCAGCACGAAGAGGGTGTAGTTGCGGGTACGGGCGAACCAGAACGCGTCCCGCGGCGGGCGATACGTGCTCGTCATCGCTTCCTCCAGGGCGGTGGTCTCGTCATCGCTTGCTCCAGGGCAGCACCGAGCGCAGGGCCGCGGTCAGCTTGTAGCGCTGGATCGCCTCGGCCGGGTCCACGTGCTTGGGGCAGGCCCGCGTGCACTCCCCGACGAACGTGCAGCCCCAGACCGCGTCCTCCAGGTTGAGCACGTCGAACCGGTCGCCCATGTCCCGGGAGTCGAGGTTGTAGCGCTGGGCCAGCGCGATGGCGGCCGGGCCGAGGAAGTCGGGGTTGAGCACGTAGACCGGGCAGGCCGAGTAGCAGAGCATGCAGTTGATGCACATGCTGTACTGCTTGTAGGCGTCGAGCTGCTCGGGCGTCTGCGCGTACTCCGTGGTCAGCGGCAGTTCCTCGCCCTCCCTGATGAGCCACGGCCGCACCGACGACAGCTTGGCCAGGAAGTCGTCGATGTCCACGATCAGGTCCCTGATCACCGGGAAGCCCTTGAGCGGCTCGATCCTGATCGGGCCGTCGCCGTACTCGGTGAGGAAGGTCCCGCAGGTCAGCCGGGGCTCGCCGTTGACGGTCATGCCGCACGAGCCGCAGACGCCCATCCGGCACGACCAGCGGAACGACAGGCTGCCGTCGAGCCGGTCCTTGACGTAGTTCAGGCCGTCGAGCACGGCCCAGTCGGTCGTCAGCGGCACGTCGTAGCCCTGGAACACCGGCTCGCTGTCCTGCCCCGGCCGGTAGCGGGCGATCTCCAGCCGGATCGTGCGGGTGACCGCCGCCTGCCGTACGGACTCTTCGGTGTCAGTCACGTCCATAGACCCTTTCCCCCGGAGGCCAGCGGGTGATCGTCACGGGCAGCAGGCCGACCGACGGCGTGCCGTCGGGCGCGCGGTGCACCAGCGAGTGCGCGAGATAGGCCGAGTCGTCCCTGACGGAGAAGTCGGTGCGCTGGTGCGCGCCGCGCGACTCCTTCCGGTTGAGCGCGCAGGCGACGATGGCCTGCGCGACGTCGAGCATGGTGTGCAGTTCCTGCAGGTTGATCAGCTCGGTGTTGAACGTCGTGCTGGAGTCGTCGACGAGCGCATCTGCCGCACGTTCGCGCAGCTCGGCGAGGGTGTCGACGGCCGCGGCGAGTACACCGCCCGTACGGTAGATCCCGGCCGCGCCCTCCAGCGTGTGCTGCATCTCCTCGCGCAGGTCGGCGATCCGCTCGCCCTTGCCCGATCCGTCCCGCACGCGTTCCAGCCGCCGCCGCTCGTCATCACCCTGTGTACGTACGGCCTGGTGCTCGCTCTTCTCTTGATGCTCCTTCGCGAAGCTCGCGGCGGCCAGGCCCGCCCTCCGGCCGAAGACGAGGATCTCCGGGAGCGAGTTCGAGCCGAGCCGGTTGGCCCCGTTGATGCTGACGCACGCGGTCTCTCCGGCGGCGAACAGCCCGGTGATCGGCGTCGCGCCGTCGAGGTCGGTGTGGACGCCGCCCATCATGTAGTGCACGACCGGGCGGACCGGGATGAGGTCGGTGGCCGGGTCGAGGTTCTGGTAGCTCTTGCACAGCTCGCGGACGAACGGGATGCGGGCGTCGATCCTGCCCTCGCCCAGGTGGCGCAGGTCCAGGTACACGACCGGGCCGTACGGGGTGTCGACCGTGCGGCCCAGCTCCTGCTCGTGCACGAACGCCTGGGAGAGGCGGTCGCGCGGGCCGAGCTCCATGCTGCGGAGCTTGGGCGTCGGGGTGGGCTTGCCCAGGTCGTAGTCCTGGAGGTAGCGGTAGCCGTCCTTGTTGATCAGCCAGCCGCCCTCCGCCCTGGCCGCCTCGGTGATGAGGATGCCGGTGAACGGCAGGCCGGTCGGGTGGTACTGGACGAACTCCATGTCCTTCAGCGGCGCGCCCGCCCGGTAGGCCAGGGCCATGCCGTCGCCGGTCTTGATCGCCGCGTTCGTGGTGAAGGGGAAGACCCGGCCGCAGCCGCCGGTGGCCAGGATGACGGTCCTGGCGGCGATGGTCTCGATGCGGCCGGTCCTGAGCTCGACGGCCACGACGCCGTGGACGCGGCCGTCGTCGACGATGAGCTTGGTGACGTACCACTCGTCGTACCGCACGATGTCCTGATATTTCAGTGTTGTTTGGAACAAGGTGTGGAGAAGGTGGAAACCGGTCTTGTCGGCCGCGTACCAGGTGCGCATCCGCTTCATGCCGCCGAACGGACGGACGGCCACCCGGCCGTCGTCCTCGCGGCTCCACGGGCAGCCCCAGTGCTCCAGCTGGATCAGCTCGCGGGGCGCCTCCTGGACGAACGCCTCGACCGCGTCCTGGTCGCAGAGCCAGTCGCCGCCGGAGATCGTGTCGTAGCAGTGCTCGTCGAGCGTGTCGCCGACGCCGATCACCGCGGCGGCGCCGCCTTCGGCGGAGACCGTGTGGCTGCGCATCGGGTAGACCTTCGACACGACCGCCACCGTGAGCTCGGGGTCCGTCTCGGCGACCGCGATGGCCGCGCGCAGACCCGCTCCGCCTCCTCCGACGATGAGCACGTCGATCATGTGCGATCAGCTCCCGTGGTCGGGTTGTATCGGGTCCTTCACCCGCTTGCCGTCATGGCGGATGGCGGAGAGATGGATGCTGCCGTCGTGGTACTCGTGGCGGATCCTGCGGCAACCGCAGTCGAAGAGCTGGTCGCGGATCACCAGGCCGTAACCGTCGTCGTCGATGAGGCGCTCACCGGCGGACTTCTTGCCGCAGGGGGCCGTCTCAGGGGTGAAGGGCGTCTTCGTGCCTGTCATCGCCGATCTCCTTAGATGGGCGAAACGTCATCTCCACACAAGCACCACGACCTGCTTCGGAGAAGGCCCGGCTTTGCCGGCCTTGGTGGCAGGTACCGGTCAGCCGGGCTTCTCCTCGGTTTCCTGGTCTTCGAGTTCCTCCTCGGGCTTCTCTTCGAGTTCTTCCGCAGGCAGGTGGGGATAGTGCAGATCGAACGCGGGCCGTTCCGACCGGATGGGCGGCAGGAAGGTGAAGTTGTGCCGGGGCGGCGGGCAGGAAGTCGCCCACTCCAGCGAGTTGCAGAAGCCCCACGGGTCGTCGAGCGTCACCTTGGGCGCCCGCCTGGCCGTCTTCCAGACGTTGTAGAGGAACGGCAGCGTGGAGGCGCCGAGCAGGAACGCCCCGACGGACGAGATCTCGTTCAGCCCCGTGAAGCCGTCGGCCACGCTGTAGTCGGCGTACCGCCTGGGCATGCCGATCGCCCCCAGCCAGTGCTGGATCAGGAACGTGGTGTGGAACCCGATGAACAGCGTCCAGAAATGCACCTTCCCCAGCCGGTCGTCGAGCATCCGCCCGGTCATCTTCGGCCACCAGAAGTAGAACCCGGAGAACATGGCGAACACCACGGTCCCGAACACCACGTAGTGGAAGTGGGCGACGACGAAATACGTGTCGCTGATGTGGAAGTCGAGCGGCGGCGACGCCAGGATGACCCCGGTCAGGCCACCCAGCAGGAACGTCACGAGAAACCCGATCGCGAACAGCATCGGCGTCTCGAAGCTGAGATGGCCCCGCCACATCGTGCCGATCCAGTTGAAGAACTTCACCCCGGTCGGCACCGCGATGAGGAACGTCATGAACGAGAAGAACGGCAGCAGCACCTGACCCGTGGGGAACATGTGGTGCGCCCACACGGTCATCGACAGTCCGGCGATCGCGATCGTCGCCCCGACCAGCCCTCCGTACCCGAAAATCGGTTTGCGGCTGAACACCGGGATCACCTCGGTGATGATCCCGAAGAACGGCAGCGCGATGATGTACACCTCGGGATGCCCGAAGAACCAGAACAGGTGCTGCCAGATCAACGCCCCGCCGTTGGCGGCGTCGAAGACGTGCGTGCCGAACTTGCGATCCGATTCGAGCACGAGCAGCGCGGCGGCCAGCACGGGGAACGCCATGAGCACGAGCATGCTGGTCAGCAGCGTGTTCCAGGTGAACAGCGGCATCCGGAACATCGTCATGCCGGGCGCGCGCAGCCCGATGATCGTGGTGATGAAGTTGACGGAGCCGAGAATGGTCCCGAGCCCCGACAGCGCGAGCCCCATGATCCACAGATCGCCGCCCATGTGCGGCGTATAGGTGGCGGTGGACAACGGCGTATAGGCGAACCACCCGAACTCGGCGGCCCCACCCGGCGTGATGAATCCGGCCAGCACGATCAGCCCGCCGAACAGGAACATCCAGTACGCGACCGCATTCAGCCGGGGAAACGCGACGTCAGGCGCGCCGATCTGCAAGGGCATCACCACATTGGCGAATCCCGCGAACAGCGGCGTGGCGAACAACAACAGCATGATCGTGCCGTGCATGGTGAACAGCTGGTTGTAGAGCTGCTGGCTCACGACTTGCATCCCCGGCTGCGCCAATTCAGCCCTGATCACCATGGCCATGACACCCGCGACGAGGAAGAACACGAACGAGGTGATCAGATAGAGATACCCGATGACTTTGTGGTCGGTCGTCGACAGCCAGGACACGATGACGGTCCCGATGCGCCGGCGCCTGACCTGCTCGATCGAGGTCTCGCGAACAGTCGTCACGAGTGCTCCCTCCTATGCGGAGTGTGGCCTGCCCCCGATCCTCCAATTCCACGCCAACGATTGCCATACGGGAAGCAATTCTTCAACATTCGTCGCACACGTCTTTGCCTGGCGCGCCTTTTCCGGTCCGTACGGCATGCATGTCACGCATGGAACCCATGCGAGATCGTCTGTGGTGGATCGACCCCCACTCCCCTAGCCTTTCGCAATATGTCCCCCTCTATCGGCCTGCACATGCCGAATGGCTTCGCCGCCGCCGACCGCCAGGGTGCCGCCCGCGTGGCGAAGCTGGCCGAAAGCCTCGGCTACGAGTCGTTGTGGACCGCCGACCACGTCGTCCTGCCCAGCCCCCGCGTGGACGGGTCCCCTCTGGAGCCGGACGCGCCACTCCTGGACGCCGTGGTCTCGCTGGCCTTCCTGGCCGCCCACACCGAGCGCATCCTGCTGGCCACCGGCATCATCGTCCTCCCCCAGCGCGACCCGCTGGTCCTCGCCAAGCAGCTCGCCAGCGTGGACGTCCTCAGCGGCGGACGGCTGATCTTCGGCGTGGGCGCGGGCTACCTGGAGCCCGAACTGCGCGCCCTGGGCGTCCCCATGCCCGACCGGGGCTCCCGCGTCGAGGAGCACCTGGCGGCCATCCGCTCCCTCTGGCAGGACGACAAGCCCGCCTTCGACGGCCGGCACGTCTCCTTCAAGGACGTGGACGCCCACCCGCGCCCCCTCCAGCGCCCGGTCCCCGTCGTCATCGGCGGCCACACCCCGGCCGCCCACCGCCGCGCCGCCGCACTGGCCGACGGCTGGTACGGCTGGATGCTGGGCCTGCGCGGCACGGCCGCCCAGTTGGAGTCACTCAGGGCCGTGTCGACCAGACCCCTGCACATCTCGGTGACCCCGGCCCGCCGCCTCGACGCCGCCACCGTCCAGGCGTACGCCGACCTGGGCGTGGACCGGCTCATCGTGGCCACTCCTCCGGGCCTGTCCTTAGCAGAGCTGGAAACCTTCGTCCAGCAAAACGCCCCAGCCGAATTCCTCACTTAAGTCCCGAACCTTTCCCCGCTCGCCGGCATCCAACTCCGCATGAACGCAAAGAAGATCACCCTGTTGACCGGCGGCGCACTGATTACGGCCCTGCTGTTTCCGCCGGCGGCGGCACTGGCCGCGCCGTCGATCCCGAAGAACTTCCTCCTGTACGAAAAGGAGGCCCGTAAGGACACCAAGCATGAGCACTGGCTCCTCAACGAGGGCAGCAATCTGATCGAGGTGGAAAACATCCAGTGCTCGAACGCCAAGCTGAAGAAGGACTGGATCGCCCGCCGCGACCTCACCTATGACCCGCGAATGGACGGTGACGAGAAGCGCAGCACCGAACGCGGCGAGCAGGTCTTCCTCTTCGCGAAGGCTGCCGCCGCCGAGAAACTGCTGACCGAGTTCCGCACCCGCCTGACCAAGTGCGGCAATCTGGTCAAGGTAATCGACCCGAAAATCGGTGACGACTCGGTGGGCGCCTCAAGGGCCACCAAGAAGACGAAGTCCAATCCCGTACCCCAGACCCAGCAGTTCGTCGCGGTACGCAAGGGTGCGGCTGTGGCTATTTATTGGGACCTGCACAACGACGCCCCGGCTATCAGAACCCTGACCAAGCACCAGGCGGACGCCACGAAGATGGCCGCCAAGCTCTGCAGCATCGGCGGCTGCTGACTCAACGACCACCTGGCGTCGCCACGAGGTCGTAAGGTGGGCGGGCGTCAATCACCGCCCTCCACAGGCCTTCGAGCGGACCGCCCTGATCACGCATAAAGAGTTGCTTTCTCATCTCGGGCAGCTTCATCCGGTAGCGGTTCGATCAACTCCGAGCCGCTGCCGCTGCTGTGCCCAGGGCGCAGGACTGCTCTCGGTCCGTCACCTGGGCGTGAGCACTCGAGCAGATCCGCATGGGTCCTCTACCGCGCTATGGCTTGTAGGTCCCAGATATTGATTCGGCCGTCCCGGCCCGCGCTCAAAGCGACGTGGTGCCCATTGAGGATGGCGGTCTGGACCGTTTCAACGCTTCCCCCGTGGCCGATCAGAGTATCGCCGAGCTGCGTGCCGGTCGCCAGATCCCAGAGACGCACTGTCGCGTCGTCGCCCCCGCTCACTGCCAGGACACGCTCGTCGATCACGGCCGTGTCCACAGCGAGGACGGCGTCCTCATGGCCGGTCAGCGGGTCATGGATGGGATCGTCCCCGTGCTCGTCGGCCAGACTCCACACGTGGATCTCGTCCTCGATCCCCGCCACCAGGAGCGGGTCACCAGCCAGCTTCGTCAACGAGACGGCCAGTACGCGTTTCTCGTCGGTGTCGAACGTCCGCACTTCCCCACCCGCCGGCAGATCCCACACCGCCGCCCCTTCGTCCATCCCACCCGCCGCCGCCAGCGAGAAGCCAAGGCCGTGTGAGGCAGTGAGGCAGGCGATGCGACCGACCTCGTTGAGCAGTTCCACGGGCGCCTCCGCGGACGGCCCCCATACCAGGATCTCTTCCGCGTACTGCGTGGCGCTCACGAACAGCGGCGACCCTTCGCCTCGTACCTCGGTGATGGCCGCAAGATAGGGGTCATCGAAACGTGCGCCCCGGATCAGTTCGCCGCTCTCCAAGTCCCAGAAGGCGACGCCCTGTTCGTCGCCTCCCGCCGCCAGAACCACGCGGCCGCCGGACATGACCGCGGCTACCGAATGAATGTCGTTCGCAGCATCGGGATACTGGGCGGCCAGCGGGTCCCCACCGCAGGCGAAGGCCAGCGGCCGCTCCTGCCACACATCTCGCAGGGGATCCCAGGTCCACACTCCTCCGTAATTGGAGTCGGCGCAGACCACGAGCGGCCCAGCCGCGGTCTCGACCAACGTGAAGTTCATGATCCGGGACGAGGAGGGCACTTCGCTGCTCAACATCGCTGATCGCGCACGCATGCCGCGAACCTATAGTCCAAGATCCTCTCCTGCCGGCGTTCCCCCAAATAACGGACGTCCTTTCTGCGCCGCCGGGCATCCATATCGCGGACCGATTCCTGCTCAGGGCCGTACGTCTTCTATCCTTCGTATCCGACCCGATCGGAGGAGCAGATACCAGTGAACGCTCAGCGCGACTACGCCGACCTCGTCCAGCGTGGCCTTTCGCTCGACCTGACCCGGGGGAAGCCGTCGCCGCGACAGCTGGATCTCGCCAATGACCTGCTCAAACTGCCGACGTCCTACAAGGCGGCGGACGGCACCGACGGGCGTAACTACGGCAACCTGCAGGGGCTGGCGGAGCTGCGGGAGCTGTTCGCGCCGCTGCTGCAGGTGCCCGCCGATCAGCTGGTCGTGGGTGGCAACTCGAGTCTGGCTGTGATGCACGACACGATCGTGCACGCGCTGCTCACCAAGGTCCCGGGGGCCGAGCGGCGGTGGGTGGAGGAGCCGGAGATCACGTTCCTGTGCCCGGTGCCGGGATATGACCGGCATTTCACGATCTGTGAGCGGTTCGGGATCAAGATGGTGCCCGTGCCGATGAACGGCGAAGGACCCGACATGGACGTCGTCGAGCGCCTGGTCGCCGAGGACGCGAGTGTCAAGGGCATCTGGTGTGTGCCGAAGTACAGCAACCCGTCCGGTGTCACCTACAGCGACGAGACCGTCCGGCGGCTGGCCGCCATGTCCGCTGCGGCGCCTGATTTCAGGATTTTCTGGGACAACGCCTATGCGGTCCACCACCTCACCGACACGCAGGCCGAGCTCGCCGACCTCCTGTCCCTGTGCGCTGAGCACGGCAACACCGACCGGACCTTCGTGTTCGGCTCCACGTCCAAGGTCACGATGGCGGGCAGCGGGGTGTCGTTCTTCGGCTCCTCGCCGGCGAACGTCAAGTGGTTCCTGGCCAACACCGCCAAGCAGTCCATCGGGCCCGACAAGCTCAACCAGCTGCGGCACGTCGAGTTCCTGCGCGACGCCGAGGGTGTGGCCGCGCACATGCGCAAGCACGCCGAGCTGGTGTGGCCCAAGTTCGAGCTCGTCGACCGGGTGCTGGCCAAGGAGCTGGGCGACCTCGGCACCTGGACGAGCCCGCAGGGCGGCTACTTCATCAGCCTTGAGGTGTCGCATGCCGGCGAGGTGGTGGCCAGGGCCAAGGCGGCCGGGATCGCGCTGACCCCGGCGGGCGCCACCCACCCCTACGGCCAGGACCCCGACGACCGGACGATCCGGATCGCCCCCACCTATCCCGACCTGGACGAGCTGGAGCAGGCCATCACCGGCCTGGCCGTCTGCGTCCGCGCCGTGGCCGAAGAGCGCGCCTGACACCCATCCAGTGACTTCCGGTACGGCCCACCTGCCGTACCGGAAGTCACTGCGAGGCGGTCCGGCTCTGGCGGAAGCCGAAGATGTACTCACGGGTCTCGCTGGGGTGGAACGACACCCCGACCCCCGGCTCGTAGGCCACGTTGTCCCGCGCGCAGTAACGCAGGCTCTCCCACACCGCGAGCGCCTGGACCCGGGCCGGGGCCTCGGCCAGGTCGCGCTTGCGCGCCCCGTACGACCCCAGCACGAACAGCAGCCCGAACCCCCAGAACAACCCCGTCAGGCAGAACGGCGCGAGGAGCACCTCGGTCCAGTTCGCGTCCTTGCCCATCGCGATCACCAGCGCGACCACGAGGTGGACCAGGGCGGCGACGCCGAGCAGGATGTACCCCTGGTTCCTGGTCCACGCCGTGAAGTGGCGGCTGGGGAACGACAGCCAGACCGCCAGCTGCGTACGGCTCATGAGATGTTTCGAGGCGCCGAGCGAGGCCGCCATCGGCAGGTCCACGATGTCGCGCGTGCCGGCCATCCGGACGCGGCCGATCCGGTAGGTGGTGCCCGCCGCCACCACTCCAGGGACCGCGGAGACCTGGTCAGATTGGCTGCATACCGGGCACATCACTTCCACCTGGGCAGTCTGGCCTTTAGCCGCGGTAGGCGCAAACCGTAAGGTTTCCCATGTGAGACCTCTTGATGCCTTGGTGGACGCCCTGCCTGAGGGCCGTGTCCTGACCGACTCCGACGTGATCGACTCCTACGCCCGCGACCGGACGTTCCTCGAACCCGGTAAGCCGCTGGCCGCGGTGCTCGCCACCTCGCGTGACGACGTGGTCACGACGCTCAGGTGGGCGACCGAGCACCGGGTCCCTGTGGTGCCGCGCGGCGGCGGTACGGGACTGGCGGGCGCCGCCACCGCCGGCGATGGGTCGGTGATCCTCTCGCTGGCCAGGATGACGGCGATCAGGGAGCTCTCCCCCGCCGACGAGATCGCCGTGGTCGAGCCCGGCGTGATCACCGCCGACCTCGACCGGGCGGCCAGGGAGCACGGGCTGATGTACGCGCCCGACCCGTCGTCGTACGAGATCTCCACGATCGGCGGCAACCTGGCGACCAACGCCGGCGGGCTGCGCTGCGTGAAGTACGGCGTCACCCGCGACTCCGCGCTCGGCCTGGAGGTGGTGCTGGCCGACGGCCGGATACTCCAGACGGGCCGCCGCACGATGAAGGGCGTCACCGGGTACGACCTGACCGGGCTGTTCGTCGGCTCGGAAGGCACGCTCGGCGTGATCACCGCGGCGACGGTACGGCTGCGCAGGGCGCCCGCGGCGCCGCCGGCCACGTTCGCGGCGGAGTTCGGCTCGCTGCGTGAGGCGGGTGCGGCCGTGTCGGCGATCATGGCCGCCGGATGCCAGCCGTCGCTGATGGAGCTGCTCGACCGGGCGACACTGGAGGCGATCGACGACTGGCGCAACATCGGCCTGGAGCCGGGGACGATGGCCATGCTGATCGGCCAGTCCGACGCGTCGGACAGCGAGGCCGTCGTCAAGCGCATGGAGCAGCTGTGCGTCGACAACGGCTCGTCGTTCGTGGCGGTCTCCTCCAGCCCGCAGGAGACCGAGGAGCTGATCGGGCTGCGCAGGATGGCCTACGACGCCAAGGAGCGCCTCGGCGCGTGCCTGGTGGAGGATGTCTGCGTGCCGCGTTCGGTGCTGCCCGACATGATCATGGCGATCGAGGCGGCCGCCGTACGGCATGGTGTGAGGATCGCCACAGTCGCGCACGCGGGTGACGGGAACCTGCACCCGGTCTTCATCTTCGAGCACGGTACGGTCGAGCCGCCGCCCGAGGTGTGGGCCGCGGCGGACGACGTTTTCAAGCACGCTCTGCAGCTCGGCGGCACGCTGACCGGCGAACACGGGGTCGGCCTGCTCAAGCGGCGCTGGCTCGCGCTGGAGACCGGACCGGTGGCCCAGGAGATGCAGCAGGGCATCAAGGCGGTGTTCGATCCGCTCGGCCTGCTCAACCCGGGCAAAGCGATCTGAGTTCACCAAGCCGTGACCTAGCAGGGTCAATGTGGACACGACCTGCCCGAAAACACTGACATGTCGCGTCAAAAGGGGAAACATCTGACAGGTCTGGGCAACGCCCCAAGGGTCACGCTGGTAGCTTTTGCCCCATCTATCGTTTTGTTATGCGAGGTCTTGGGGGTACAGCGTGAATCAGCACCAGCCGTTGGCGGCGGACGACCCGCGGCGGCTGGGGGCCTATGACCTCGTCGCCCGGCTTGGTGAGGGCGGCCAGGGAATCGTGTACCTCGGCCAAAGTGACACCGGCGAGCAGGTGGCGGTCAAACTGCTGCACAACGCGCTGGTGGCCGACGCCGAGGCCAGGACCAGGTTCCTGCGCGAGGTTTCGGTCGCGCAGCGGGTGGCCAGGTTCTGCACGGCTCCGGTGCTGCACGCCGACCTTGAGGGCAGCCGGCCGTACATCGTGAGCGAGTACGTGCCGGGGCCGTCCCTGCGGGAGATGGTCATCAACGAGGGCCCGCGCCGGGGAGCGGCGCTGGAGCGGCTCGCGATCAGTACGGCGACCGCGCTGGCGGCCATCCACCGGGCCGGCATCCTGCACCGCGACTTCAAGCCCGCGAACGTCCTCATGGGGCCCGAGGGTCCCGTCGTGATCGACTTCGGCATCGCCAGGGCGCTGGACTCCCCTGGGGCGACGGCGACGGGCATGGCCATGGGGACGCCGTCGTACCTGGCGCCCGAGCAGCTCAGCGGAGCCGCTGTGTCCGAGGCGGCGGACGTGTTCGCCTGGGGCGTCACGATGGTGTTCGCGGCGACGGGCAAGCCCGCCTTCGGCGCCGACTCGATTCCCGTGGTGATGAACCGGATCCTGAACGAGGAGCCGGAGCTGGGCGCGATGGAGGGTGCGCTGGGCGAGCTGGTGGCGGCGTGCCTGTCCAAGGACCCGTCGCAGCGGCCCAGCGCGGACGAGCTGATCGTGCGCCTGACGGGGCAGCCGGCGCCTCCGGCGGCCGTGGACCCGTTGACCACGGGTGCCCGGATGAGCGCCGTCGCGGGCGCCCAGGCGGGTACGGGGCCGCAGCCGGGAGCCAACCCGCAGGACTCCTACCCCGGCCCCTGGATGCAGCCCAGCTCCGCCTCCCAGCCCGTTCAGACGGGTCAGATCGGCCATTTCGGCCATCCCGGCGCGACGAAGAGCGGCGCCCCGGCCCCCATGGCGGCGGCAGGCGGCCCGTCGGCGACCGGCCCAGCCGCCGCACCTGGAACGCCGCACGGCACCGGCCCGACCGGCCCTGGGATGCCCGGCGGCGGCCAGGGCATGCCCGCCGGTTCGGCTGGGATGCCCGGCAACCCGCCGAGCGGTCAGAGCGGGCCACACGGCAACATGCCGGGCGGCCAGGGCGGGCCGTACGGTAATGCGCCGAGCGGCCAGCACGGGTCTGCGCCGAGCGGTCAGAGTGGGCCGCACGGCAGCGCTCCGGGCGGACAGTACGGAAATGCGCCGGGCGGCCCGCAGGGCAGCGGGCCGAGCGGCCAGGGCCTGCCTGCCGGAGGTCAGGGAGCGGCCGGCGGTCCGACGATGCGGCAAGGCTCCATGCCCCAGGGAGCGGGCGCTCCGGGGCAGCCCATAGGCGGCATGCCGACGCAGGGCGGCGCTCCGGGGTTCGGCGCGGGCGGCCCGGCATACGGCCCCGGCGGTCGCGGGCCAAACGCGGGTGGTCCAGGCGGTCCGGGGCAGGGGCCGCAGGCGGCTGACGCCGGTTCGGCGAAGCAGCGCCGTACCCTGACCTTCGCCCTGACCGGCGCGGCCGCGGCGGCCCTGCTGGTCGTGGGTGGCGCGGTCGTGGTGCAGGCCAACAGCAACCCCGCGCAAAAGGTCATCAACGTGGAAGCCGCCTCCGAAGCCACCCCCACCGACGGCTCAGGCGCCGGCCAGCCGGTCGAGCCGCCCCTGACGGAGGACAGCCCGGTCGTCTCCCAGCCGGTCCCGACCCTGGAAGAGCCGGAGCCCACGAAGACCAAGACCAAGGAGCAGGTGATCCAGGACCCGAGCAACCAGGTCCCGGTCACCGTCCCCACGGTCCCGCAGACGTCGAGGCCCACGACCCACAAGCCGGAGCCGAAGCCCACGACCAAGCCCACCAAGGCCAAGCCCACCGACATGGTGGACCCGGACCCCGATCCCACGACCAAGCCCACCGAGGGTCCGACCGAGAGCCTCCCCCAGCCGACCGCCACCAAGACGAAGACCACCCCCAAGCCGACGGTGAAGCCGACCGTCCAGCCCAAGCCGAACCCCTACAGCGCGGCGTCGGTGTGCGGCGCCGGCTACAAGGTGATCGACAGCCACGCGCTGGGCGGAAACGCGACGATCTACCTGCTGTACGGCAACGGCAAGAACTGCGTGGTGACGATGTCCAAGCTGGTGTATCCCGGCAAGGTCTCGATGAACGCCACGCTCCAGGTCCAGAACGGTGGCAGCGGCGGCAACCCGGGCAAGTTCACCGCCTACGCGGGCCCGGTCAGGGTCGCGGCCGTCAAGAAGTGCGTGATCTGGGGCGGATCCTGGGGAACCGCGTCCTGGAAGTCCGGCTGGAGCCACTGCACCTGACATAGCCGAATCAAGCCCTCCACGACGGAAAGGATCGTCGTGGAGGGCTTTTCGCGTGCCAAGGCGGCGGGTTACGCTAGTTGACGTGATCGTCAAGTCCGAGCTCACCGCGCGAGGCCGGCGTACGAGGGACGCGCTCGTGCGGGCGGGCCGGGACGCGTTCGACGAGCACGGCTACGAATCCGTGCGCATCGACGACGTCTGCGCGCGGGCCGGGGTCTCGCACGGCACGTTCTACACCTACTTCGACTCCAAGGAAGCGCTGTTCGGCGAGGTGGCGGCGGCGGTGGTCGGGGAGATGTTCACGGCCAGCGTCGTGGGTCCCGGCGTGCCCGGCGACCCGTACGCGCGGATCGAGGCGGCCAACCGGCTCTACCTGCGTGCCTGGGCGGCCAACTCGCGGCTGGTCCGGATGCTCGAACAGGCCGCCACGGCCGAGGAGAGCCTGCGCGGGCTGCTTCTGGAACTGCGCGAGGTGTTCGTACGGCGCGGCGCCGAGGGGCTCAGGCGGCTGCAGGAGCAGGGTCTGGCCGACCCTGCGCTCGATCCCCGGCTGACGGCCGTCATGCTGGGCGGGATGGTGGAGCACTTCGCCCACGTCTGGCTTGACCTGGGCGAACGCGCGGACGAGCGGACGGCCGTGGAGCTGCTCACCAAGCTCTGGGCCAGGGCCATCGGGTTGACGTCGGCGTCAGGTTGGCAACAGGAGGGCGTGTGATCCGGAGCAGGCTCGATCCCAGCGGCGCCGACTATCGGGAGCGGCGCGCGGCGATGCTGGGCAAGCTGGAAGAGCTCGACGCCGAGCAGGCCAAGGCGGTCGCGGGCGGCGGCGACAAGTACGTGCAGCGGCACCGGAGACGAGGCAAGCTGCTGGCCCGCGAGCGGATCGAGCTGCTCGTCGATCCCGACTCGCCGTTCCTGGAGCTGTCGCCGCTGGCCGCGTGGGGCAGCGATTTCCCGGTGGGCGCCAGCGTGGTCACCGGGATCGGGGTGATCGAGGGCGTCGAGTGCGTGATCACCGCGAACGATCCCACGGTCAGGGGCGGCGCGTCGAACCCGTGGACGCTCAAGAAGTCGCTCAGGGCCGCCGACATCGCGCTGAGCAACCGCCTGCCGTACGTCAATCTGGTGGAGAGCGGTGGCGCGGACCTGCCGACGCAGAAGGAGATCTTCATCCCGGGCGGGCGGATATTTCGTGACCTGACGCGAATGTCGGCAGCGGGGGTGCCGACGATCGCGCTCGTGTTCGGCAACTCCACGGCCGGCGGGGCCTATGTGCCCGGGATGAGCGACTACGTGGTGATGGTGAAGGAGCGGGCCAAGGTGTTCCTCGGCGGACCGCCGCTGGTCAAGATGGCGACCGGCGAGGAGTCCGACGACGAGTCGCTCGGCGGGGCCGGTATGCATGCCCGCACCAGCGGCCTGGCCGACTACCTGGCCCTCGACGAGCACGACGCGCTGCGGATCGGGCGGCAGATCGTCCGGTCGCTGAACTGGCGCAAGCTCGGCACCGCCCCGCTGACCGTACAAGAGCCCGGATATCCGGCGGAGGAGCTCCTCGGGATCGTGCCGCAGGATCTGAAGGTGCCGTTCGACCCGCGCGAGGTGATCGCGCGGATCGTGGACGGGAGCGACTTCGAGGAGTTCAAGCCGCTGTACGGGGCCTCGCTGGTGACGGGGTGGGCGCGGCTGCACGGCTATCCGGTCGGGATCCTGGCCAACGCGCGAGGGGTGCTGTTCAGTGAGGAATCGCAGAAGGCGACCCAGTTCATCCAGCTCGCGAACCAGTCGCGTACTCCGCTGCTGTTCCTCCAGAACACCACCGGTTACATGGTCGGCAAGGACTACGAGCAGGGCGGCATCATCAAGCACGGCGCGATGATGATCAACGCGGTGTCGAACTCGACCGTGCCGCACCTCACCGTGGTGATGGGCGCCTCCTACGGAGCCGGCAACTACGGGATGTGCGGCCGGGCCTACGATCCGCGGTTCCTGTTCGCGTGGCCGAGCGCCAAGTCCGCGGTGATGGGGCCCGCGCAGCTCGCCGGGGTGCTGTCGATCGTCGGGCGGGCGTCCGCCGAGGCCCGGGGCCAGGTGTACGACGAGGAGGGCGACGCGGCCATGCGGGCCATGGTAGAGGCACAGATCGAGGCAGAGTCGCTGCCGTTCTTCCTGTCGGGGCGGCTCTACGACGACGGGGTGATCGATCCGCGCGACACCAGGACCGTGCTGGGGCTGTGCCTGTCGGCGATCAACAGTGCCGCGGTGCCCGAGGCGGCGGGATTCGGGGTGTTCCGCCCGTGATCACCCGTCTGCTCGTCGCGAACCGGGGCGAGATCGCCCGGCGCGTCTTCCGCACCTGCCGGTCGCTCGGCATCGAGACCGTGGCCGTCTTCTCCGACGCCGACGCCGGGTCACCGCACGTGGCCGAGGCCGATTTCGCGGTACGGCTGCGCGGTGCCAAACCCGCGGATACCTACCTGGACATCGAGCTGATCGTGGCGGCCTGCCAGGCGGCGGGCGCCGACGCCGTGCACCCGGGATATGGGTTCCTGTCCGAGAACGCGGACTTCGCCCAGGCCGTGCTGGACGCCGGGTTGGTGTGGGTCGGCCCGCCGCCCGAGTCCATCGCGGCCATGGGGTCGAAGATCGAGGCCAAGCGGCTGATGAGCGAGGCCGGAGTGCCGGTGCTGCCATCGTTGTCGGCGGCCGTCACGGAGTTTCCCGTACTGGTGAAGGCGTCCGCCGGTGGCGGTGGGCGGGGCATGCGGGTGGTGCGCGACGCCGGCGAGCTCGATCGGGAGATCGCGTCGGCGCGGCGCGAGTCCGAGGCGGCGTTCGGTGACGGGACCGTGTTCGTCGAGCCGCTGCTCGAAGGGGCCAGGCACGTCGAGGTGCAGGTCCTGGCCGACCGCCACGGGACCGTGTGGGCGCTCGGCGAGCGGGAGTGCAGCATCCAGCGGCGGCACCAGAAGGTCGTGGAGGAGTGCCCCTCGCCGGGCATCACCCAGCGGATCAGGGACGAGCTCTGCGCGGCGGCGGTCAGAGCGGCCAGGAAGATCGGGTACGTCGGCGCCGGCACCGTGGAGTTCCTGGTCAAGGGGGATCAGGTGGCGTTCCTGGAGATGAACACCCGGCTCCAGGTCGAGCATCCGGTCACCGAGCTGGTCTACGGGGTCGATCTGGTGCGGCTGCAGATCGAGGTGGCTGAGGGGAAGGCTCTGTCCGGCTCCGCGCCCGTGCCCAAGGGGCATGCGGTCGAGGTGCGGTTGTACGCGGAGGACGGGGACTATCTTCCTCAAACAGGGACGTTGCGCCGCTTCGAAGTGCCCGGGGACGTACGGGTTGATTCGGGGGTGGAGGCCGGGTCGGTCGTCTCCCCTCACTACGACGCGATGCTCGCCAAGGTGGTCGCTCATGGCTCGTCTCGGGAGGAGGCGGTACGGAAGCTGACGACAGCGCTGCGACACGCACAGATCCACGGCCTCACCACCAACCGCGATTTGTTGCTGAAGGTACTGAAAAATCGGGATTTCAGGGCAGGCGACACGCATACCGGATTCCTCGACGAGCACGACCTGAGCGGCACCGGCCCCGTCGACGAGCTGGCCGTGCTGGCCGCCGCCCTGGCGCAGGCCGCCGCCAACCGGGCCGCCGCGCCGGTCCTGCGCAGCCTGCCCTCCGGCTGGCGGAATGTCCGATCGCAGCCCCTGCGGGCCGTCTTCCACGAGGCCGAGGCCGTTTACCAGCCGCTCCCCGACGGCATCGAGTTGATCACCGCAGAGCCGTCCAGGATCGTCCTGGAACGTGGCGGCGTACGGCATGCGTTCGAGATCGCCCACTACGACGGGAAGGTCTGCGTCGACTCCCCCAGCGGCTCCGTCGAGCTGACGCCCGCGCCCCGGCTGCCTGAGCCCGTCGAGCAGGTCGCGCCCGGCTCCCTCCTCGCCCCCATGCCGGGTAGCGTGCTGCGGGTCGAGGTCGAGCCGGGTGACCGCGTGGTGAAGGGCCAGGCGGTGCTGGTGCTGGAGGCGATGAAGATGGAGCATCAGATCGCCGCGCCCGCCGACGGGGTCGTCTCCGGCGTACACGTCGAGAAGGGGCAGCAGGTCGAGGCGGGAGCCGTGCTGGCGATCATCCAGGAGGGGAACCCATGACGAGCCTGGTCCACAAGGAGCTGGCCGGCGGCATCGCGACGATCACGCTGGACTCGCCGCCCAACAGGAACGCACTGTCCGTACGGCTGCTCGGCGACCTCGAACGGCGGCTGAACTGGGCGCTGACCGAGCCGGACGTGCGGGTGATCGTGCTGACCGGCGCGGGCCCGGTGTTCTGCTCGGGCGCCGACCTGAAGGAGCAGCGCGTCGAGCCGGCTTCGGGCGTCGGCGACGCACCGGTGACGGCGTCGTTCCCGGAGATCCTCGCGCTGATCTGGGAGAGCCCGAAACCGGTCATCTGCCGCCTCAACGGCACGGCACGCGCGGGCGGGCTCGGCCTGGTGGCCGCGTGCGACTTCGCGATCGCGCCGGTGACGGCCTCCTTCGCGTTCTCGGAGGTACGGCTCGGCGTCGTGCCCGCCATGATCTCCGTGCCGGTCCTGCGCCGGCTCGATCCCCGGGCCGCCGCCGAATACTTCCTGACCGGCGAGGTGTTCGACGCGGCCAGGGCGGTCGAGATCGGGCTGCTGACGCGGGCCGTACCCGCTGAGGAGCTCGACGCGGCGGTGCGGCACTACGCCGGAATGCTGCTCAAGGGCGGTCCGGAGGCGCTGGCCATCACGAAACGGCTGGTCAGGGACCTGCCGGGCGTGTCGTTCGAGGAGGGGCTGCGGCAGATGAGCGCGCTCTCCGCCCAGCGCTTCACCTCCGAGGAGGGCCAGGAGGGCATCGCGGCCTTCATGGAGAAGCGCCCGGCCAAGTGGGTTCCCGGCACATGACATTGCGCATCGCCAACTGCAGTGGCTTCTACGGTGACCGGCTGTCGGCCGCGCGAGAGATGGTCGAGGGCGGGCCGATCGACGTCCTCACGGGCGACTGGCTGGCGGAGCTGACCATGCTCATCCTGGCCGGGAACCGCCTCAAGGGCCGCCCCGGCTACGCGCCGACGTTCCTGGCGCAGCTCGAAGAGGTCCTGGCCACTTGTCTCGATAAAGGCATAAAAATCGTGACAAATGCCGGCGGGCTGGATCCGGCCGGTTGCGCCGCCGCCGTACACGAGCTCGCCGGCCGCCTCGGCCTGTCCCCCAGGGTCGCCCACGTCACCGGCGACGACCTCATCGGCCGCGACCTGGACCTGACCAACGCCGACACCGGCGAGAAGGCGCCTGCCCCACCCCTGACCGCGAACGCATACCTGGGCGGGCGCCCGATCGCGGCGGCCCTGTCGGCGGGCGCCGACGTCGTGGTGACGGGCCGCGTCACGGACGCCGCCCTGGTGACGGGCCCCGGCATCTGGCGGTACGGCTGGGGGCCCGGCGACCTCGATCCCCTGGCGGGCTCGGTGGTCGCGGGCCACATCATCGAGTGCGGCTGCCAGGCCACGGGCGGCAACTACGCGTTCTTCCAGGACGTACCGGATCTGGCGCACTGCGGCTTCCCCATCGCCGAACTGCACGCCGACGGCTCCTCAGTGATCACCAAGCACCCGGGGACGGGCGGCCTGGTCTCGATCGGCACGGTGACGGCCCAGCTCGTCTACGAGATCGCCGGGCCCCGCTACCTCGGGCCGGACGTGGTGGCCCGCTTCGACACCATCACGCTGTCGGACGACGGCCCCGACCGGGTCCGCGTCTCGAACGTACGCGGTGAGCCGCCGCCCGGCACGCTCAAGGTCGCGGTGAACTACCTGGCCGGATACCGCAACACGATGACGCTGGTGCTGACGGGCCTGGACCTCGAGGCCAAGGCCCGCCTGGCGGAGGAGGCACTCTGGGCCAGGATCCCCCGGGAGTCGTTCGACTCGGTGGACGTCACGCTGGAGGACGGGGGGCTGCTGCGGATCACGGTGATGGACGCCGACCAGCGCCGCGCCGGCCGGGCCTTCTCCTCGGCCGTGGTGGAGACGGGGCTGGCCAGCTACCCCGGCTTCTACGGCCTCACCCCGCCGGGCAACGCGTCGCCGTACGGGGTGTATTGGCCGGTCCTGGTACCGGCCTCGGAGGTGCGTCCCCGCGTCTTTCTGGACGGAGAGGAGGTGCCGCTGCCCGTGGACGACGAGCAGGCGCCATCGTTCGCGGACCGCGAGGAGATACCCCCACCCGCGCAAGCACAGCGGGCCACCAACATGGGGGCCTCGGACGTTCCGCTCACTGTTCGCACCCCGCTGGGCCGCATCGCGGGCGCCCGCTCGGGAGACAAAGGCGGCAACGCCAACCTGGGCGTCTGGGTCGACACGGCGGAGCGGTACGACTGGCTGGCGGCGCACCTGACGACGGACCGCCTCAAGGAGCTCCTCCCCGGCCTGGCCGCCTACCGGATCACCCGCTACGAGCTGCCGAACCTCCACGCGCTCAACTTCGTCGTCCACGGCCTGCTGGGCAGGGGTGTGGCGGCGAGCCCCCGCATGGATCCCCAGGCCAAGGCCCTCGGCGAGCAGCTACGCGTCCAGCCGATCGACGTACCGGCGACGCTGCTGCCCTGATGGCGGAATCCGCTTGTCTGGTCTCAGTCTGTAGTCGTACGGTTACGACGGGATGGCCAGTCCGGAGAAGGAGATCAACGTGGGCAAGCACGAAGACCCTAAGAGCCCCAAGGACGAGCCGTTCAAGCCCGATCCCGGAGGCAACTTCGACCAGCTGCGCAAGCCCGGCGGCTCACATGCCGAGGACCCTGAAGACGGCCAGAAGTAATGGACGACGACACCATTCAGCGGATCGAGCGACTGATCGATCACGCCGACGTGTGCGGGGACATCGGGCAGCCCGTCAAGGCGGCGATCCGCGCGGTGCCCCGCCACCTGTTCATCCCAGCCGTGGCGCTGGCCGCCGCAGACGAAGACGAGCCGTTCATCATCGACCGTGATGCCGATCCCGGCCGGTGGTGGGAGACCGTCTACTCCAAGCACTCGATCGTCACCCAGCTCGACGACGGCAAGACCGACATCAGGGCCGCGTCCAGGCAGTACACGTCGTCGTCCTCGGCTCCCAGCACAGTCGCGCACCTGCTGGAGCTCCTGGACCCCGACCCTGGCAATCGGATCCTGGAAATCGGCACCGGCACCGGCTGGACAGCCGCCCTGCTGTCTCACCTGGTCGGCGAGCAGGGCAGCGTGACGTCGATCGAGGTGGATGCCGCCGTCGCCGAGCGAGCCGCCAAGAACCTCGCCGCCGCCGGGGTGCAGCCGCGCCTGATCACCGGCGACGGGGCCGACGGCCTGCCTGACGGCGGCCCCTATGACCGGGTGCATGTCACCTGCGGCATCCACACCGTGCCCTACGCCTGGGTCGAGCAGTCCCGGCCCAGTGCGGTGATCGTGGCTCCGTACTGCCCCGGCTTCGGCACCGACCACGCGCTTCGGCTGGTGGTCGGTCCGGACGGTACGGCGACCGGCCGCTTCCCGGGGTTCGCCTCGTACATGATGATGCGCTCTCAGCGCCCAGCCGAACTCAGCGACGTCGACCCCGCGACCGCTCGCGAGTTCCAGACCAGGATCGATCCGCGCGCCATCGCTCACGCCCCTGCCGGAGCCGACTTGGCGATCTCGGCGCTGACCGGGCTCCGCTCCGCCACCTACCGGCGTGATGACTTCTTCCGCATGTGGGTGATCGGCGGCAGCGACCAGTGGGCGGCGGCGACCTGGGAACCGAAGCGTGAGGAGTACGAGGCCTTCCAGATCGGCGACCGGGCCGTATGGCAGGAGGCCGTGGACGCCTATTTCCAGTGGGTGAGCTGGGGTGAGCCCGGTCGTGACCGCTTCGGGATGACGGTCACCCCCGAGGGCCAGCGCATCTGGCTGGACACACCAGAGCGTGTCGTGGGCTGACCCGTAGGATCCCAGTTTCCGTGACGGATTCCCTGTGCCCGGCCCGATGGCCGGGCATGGCCGTCAGCTCACTCGACCATGATCTGATGGGTGGCCTTGGCCGGGCCGGCCGCGGCGTCCCCTGACCACAACGCGAGGTAGCTGTACCTGCCGGCGATGGCGGGCGTGTCGGTGAATGTGTACGTGCCGTCGGCGTTCACCCTTACCAGCGGGAGCTTGACGGCCTTACCGCTGGTGCCCTTGACGTACAGGGTGCGCTGCACGGTGAGCGTGGACCCCGGAGAGGGCGGCCTGCCGCCCGCCGTCAGGACGCCGCTCAGCTCCACGGCCGTGCCGGCGACGCCGGACTGCGGCCCTGTCAGGGTGAGCGTGGCTTCGCGCTTGACCGTCACGGTGACGGAGGCGCTGCTGCGGCGGTGGCCGTCGTCGCCGTCCCAAAACACCCAGTAGATCACCTCGCCGACGTACGGCGGCAGCTCGAAGACGGGCGTGTCCTGGAAGGTGAACGTGCCGTCCTGCCGCGTCGTCACGCCGGTGATCGGCAGTTTCGTCCAGCCGGGCAGGTACTGGATCACCGTGAGCGACTTGAGCCCGAGCGCCTCGCCGTCGGCGCGGGTGAGCCGCCCCTCGACGGTGATCGGCGAGCCAGCGTACGCATCCGCGGGGGCCGTCACCGTGAGCTTGGTGGCCGGTAGCGCGACGCCCGTCACCCGCCACAGCAGCAGCCGATCCGTGGAGCTGCGCAGCAGCGCGAAGACGTCCGTGCCGGAGAACGCGACGCCGTCCGGGAGCAGTTCGGCGTCCGGCTGGTCGGCCGCGAACAGCTCCGCGCCCGTCGCGGCGTCGTAGAGGGTGAGGTCGGTGCTGCCCCACTGGCGTCCGGCCGCGACGTACGCGCCGTCCGAGCCGAGCGCCACGGCGGACGGGTACCCGTCCCAGCCGTCGCCGTAGGTGCCGGTCGCCGCCAGGGTCCTGGTGTCGTACCTGGTGAAGTGACCGGGGGTGTCGGCCGCGGCGAACAGGGTGGTGCCGTCGGAGGTCAGGGCGAGGTCGCGCAGGTAGTCCATGCGCCACTGCTTGCCGTCGATCGTGCCGCGCAGCTCCGGGGTGCCGCCGCCGACGTCGTAGACCAGCATGTCGGCGTGGTGCAGCCTGGTTCGGCCGGCCACGAGCGTGTCGCCGGCGGCCGCGAGCACGGGAGCGCGCAGGTGCTCGCCCCCGACCGCCACGGGCGCCGGTGTGGCCGCGCTCAGATCCAGGCTGACGACGCCGCCAGGGCCGTTGTCGCACCCGTGCCCCACCCACAGCCGCTCGCCCAGCAATGCCAGGGTGGACGGGCATGGGTGGGCCGACAGGTCGATCCGCCGGATGACGGCGAGGCTCGCGGTGTCGATCTCGGCCACCTCGTTCGAGCCGGTGAGCGCCGCGTACAGGCGGGTGTCGTCCGCGTTCATGGCCAGCTCGCGGACGCCGGACAGGCCGGTGACGACGCCGCCGGTGAGGTTTCCTTCGGTGCCGGCCACGATGATCCGGTCGTCGGCGGGGACGAACACCTGGCCGCCGCCGACGGCCAGGTCGGCGGTGTAGGAGTCGAAGGTCACCCCGAGGTCGGTCGTGGTGTCGGCCGCCGAGGCGGCGGGGGCCGCGACAGTGAGCAGGCCGGTGATCAGGCCGGCGGCGCCGCAGTAAGCGGCTAATCGGCGAGCCAGTCGGTGGCGCACGAGGACCTCCTAGATAAATGGGAACATACGTTCTAATAACGTCTCATGGGTGCTCCCACGTCAAGATCGGCCGGTCGCGCGACACCAAACCGTGATCAAGCACGTTTCCCGGACGCTCACGGTGACCGGTAGCGCGGCGTTCGCCGACCGCACTCAGCAGTTCATACGTGGTCTTCGTGGGCGCGCCAGCCCAGGAGGCCCGCGCCCATGAGGCCCGCGTGGACGCCGAGAGTGGAGACGCGCAGGGCGGGCGGATGGCGGAACGTGAGCCGGGCCGACAGGCGGGTGCGCAGGGGTGCGATCAGGGTGTCGCCCGCCAGCGAGAGGCCGCCGCCGATGACGACCAGGGCGGGGTCGAGCAGCAGGGTGTACGTCGCCAGGGCCAGGGACAGCGCCTCCACTGCCTCGTTCCACACCTCTGTCGCCTGGGCGTCTCCCGTCGCCACGCGGGCGACCACGTCGGCGGCGGAGTCCTCGCCACAGCGGGCCGCGATGGCCGAGGCCGAGGCGTACGCCGCCAGGCAGCCGCGCTGGCCACAGGCGCAGAGGACGCCGTCGGGCCATACCGGGATGTGGCCGATCTGGCCCGCCCAGCCGGCGGCCCCGCCGTACAGACGCCCGGAAAGGACCACCGCGCCCGCGATACCTGTGCCGATGGGGAGGTACAGCACATCACCGGCACCGGAGCGGGCGTCGGCACCGGCATCGACGCCCGCTCCGGTGCCGGTGTCGGTGCCGCTGGTCGAGCCCGTGCGGGCATCGGCGATCGTGCCCGTTCCGGAGCCGTACGCCAGTTCGGCCTCCCCCGCCGAGCGCACGTCGTGGCCGAGTGCGACCGGCAGGCTCACCTGGGTGAACGCCTCCACGGGGACGTCACGCCAGCCGAGCGCGGCGGAGAACACCGCGCGCGTCGCCGTCACCAGCCCCGGCACGGCCAGCCCCACTGCGACAGGCTCCAGAACCGCACCGTCCGAGCCGACTGGGCGCGGACGGGACAAGTCCGTGACGAAGGCCGAGACGGCGGCGACCACCCGTTCCGGGCCCTCGGCACGCGGCGTGGCCCGGCGCTCCACGTACAACAGCGCCCCGTCACGGCCGACGAGTCCGCCCTTCATCGTCGTCCCGCCCACATCCACCGCCACAACACAATCCACACGCTCAGTAAATCGTTTTGAACGACCGGCCGGGGACCAGGAAGATGTCCCGCATGAACCCGCGTCTGCTCTCCCCCACCGACCTGGACGACTGCACCCGGCTGGCCCAGGACCGCGACTGGCCGCCCGAGCGGCACAAGTGGGGGCTGCTGTTCGAGGTCGGCGAGGTGTACGGGATCGACGCGCCCGACGGGGACGGCCTGGCCGCGACGACCATCCTGACCCGCTACGGCCAAGACCACGCCGTGATCAGCATGGTCCTCACCGCCTCCAGGTACGGCAGGCAGGGGCTGGCGGGCAAGCTGATGGAGCACGCGCTGCGGGAGGCGGGAGACCGCGTCGTGTCGCTGCACGCGACCGAGAACGGGCGCCCGCTGTACGAGCGGCTCGGCTTCCGTACCGTCGGCAGGGTCGCCAAGTGCACCGGCGTCTTCCGGGGCGAGCGTTCCGGAAGAACCCGGCCCGCCACGGCGGCGGACCTCGACGAGATTCTGGCGCTGGACGCGGAGGTGTTCGGCACGGACAGGTCGGCGCTGCTGGGCCGGATGTTCGGCTTCGGGGAGCAGGTGCGGATCGCCGAAGGCGGTTTCGGCCACGCGTGGCGCAACGACGACAACGTCGTCATCGGCCCGGTCGTGGCGCGGGACCAGGAGACCGCCGAGGCGCTGATCGGCGATCTGGCCCTGCACGTGGGCGGCGTCGTGCGACTGGATCTCGACCTGGCCAAGGACGGCCTGGTCAGGTGGGCTGGCGAGCACGGCATCGGCGACCCGTGGCAGGTCTCGCTCATGGTGCTGGGCGGGGACCTGCCTGGCGACAGGAGCCGTCAGTTCCTGCCGTTCATGCAGGCGCTCGGTTGACCGCTCGAACGGGGGTCTCATAGGGTACTAGAACATCATTCTACAAGAGGGCGGCGATGACCTCCACCCACATCGACGTCGGTGTCATCGACTTCGGCGCGCTCGGCGCCTGGATGGACGCCCAGGGCCTGACGGGCGGTGTCATCAGCGGCGCCGTCCCTGTCCTCGGCGGCACACAGAACGTCATGGTCCGCTTCGAGCGCGGCGGCACCCCGTACATCCTGCGCAGACCTCCCCTGCACGCCCGGCAGAAGAGCAACGAGGTGCTGCGCCGGGAGGCGCGGGTGCTCGCGGTGCTGCGTGACACGCCGGTGCCCGCGCCGAGGCTGGTGGCCGCGCAGACGGCGGACGAGCCGGTCTTCTATCTGATGGAGCCGGTCGACGGGTTCAACCCGTCGACCGGGCTGCCCGAGCCGCACGCCGCCGATCCGGCGATCCGGCACCGGATGGGGCTGGAGGCGGCGGCCGCGCTGGCCGAGCTGGGTCGGGTCGATCCCGCCGCGCTGCCCGGCTTCGGCCGGCCCGACGGGTTCCTGGAACGGCAGGTGCCGCGCTGGCTCAAGGAACTCGACTCCTACGGCCGGCTCGACGGCTACCCCGGACCCGACATCCCGCATCTCGCCGAGACGGCCGAGTGGCTGGAGCAACATCGGCCCGCGACGTTCACGCCAGGGGTCATGCACGGCGACTACCACTTCGCGAACCTGATGTTCGCCCACGACGGCCCGCGCGTGGCGGCGATCGTCGACTGGGAGATGTGCACGATCGGCGACCCGCTGCTCGACCTGGGCTGGCTGCTGGCCACCTGGCCGTCGAACAACGACCACGTCCCGGGGCTGCCGCAACCGGGCGAACTCGTCGCCTACTACACGGCGCTGTCCGAGCGCGACCTGTCGGCCATCGACTGGTACGCCGTGCTGGCCTGCTTCAAGCTGGGCATCGTGCTGGAGGGCAGCCACGCCAGGGCCTGCGCCGGGCAGGCGCCCAGGGACATCGGCGACCTGCTGCACGCCACCACGCTGGCCCTGTTCGCGAGGGCTCAGGAGTTCATGGGAGGACTTCTCGACCGTCCCTAAATACCTATTTTTCCCAAAACGATCACATATATCCTCCTGAGTCGTACAATTGCGCGCAATTGCAATACTCGGGGAAGGATAGTCATGCGCATGCGGTTCCTCGGCTCCACATCGGAGGCGGGCGCCTGCCCCACCCTGTACGAGACGGATCGGGGCACGATCGTCATCCAGGGTCTTGAACTCACCGACAAAGAAGCGCTCGCGGATCTCCGTGACGTGCTCGACGGCGAGACGGCGGTGGAGGTCCCCCGCGAACTCATCACCGAAATCGCCCGCCGGGTCCTGTCCGAAACTCCGGCAACCGATTTCCCCAGCAGCGACAGCAAACCCTTCGCGATCGATTGATCACAATTGCAAACCGGGTCTGGCATGATCCACGCAACCCCGTCTAGCCTCATGCGGTGACGTCGTTTCAGCAGGCGCGCATCGACCTCGGCAGCCAGCTACGCCAGCTGCGCGAGACCGCTCACCTTTCGGGCAAAGAGCTGGCCGAAAGGCTGCGATGGCAGCCGTCGAAGGTGTCGCGCCTGGAGAACGCCCGGCAGACCGCCACAGAGGACGACGTGGTCGTCTGGGCGGCCGCCGTGAACGCGCCTCCGGACACGGCGGACGACCTGATCAGGCAGTCCATCGCGCTGCTGGAGCGGCACGACGACTGGAAGCAGCGGCACCGCAGCGGCCTGGCCGCGCTCCAGGAGGACATCCGGGACCTGGAGGCGCGCACCAAGCTCTTCCGGGTGTTCGAGCCGTCGATCGTGATCGGGCTGCTACAGACCTCCGAGTACGCCCGGCACGTGTTCCGCAAGGTCAAGCGCCTCTACAGCGCCGCCGACCAGATCGACGCGGCGGTCCGGGTACGGATGCAGCGCCAGGAGATCCTCTATGACCGCAGCCGCACGTTCAGGTTCGTGGTGACGGAGTCGGCGCTGCGCACCCGGATCGCCCCGCTCGACGTCATGCACGGCCAGCTCGACCGGCTGCTGGCGGTCAGCACGCTGCCGAACGTGGAGTTCGGGGTGATCCCGTTCACCACCGAGATCCCCTCGTCGCCGATCAACGGGTTCTGGATCTACAACGAGGCCATGATCGGCCTGGCCACCATGACGAAGGACCTGGTGCTGCGGGACCCCGACGACATCGCCTTCTACGTGCGGGCTTTCGAGGACTACGCCAAGTGCGCGGAGTTCGACGAGGGCGGCCGGGACGTCATCATCAGCATTCTTGACGATTATCGAAAACAATCCTCACATTAACCGCCGCAATTGCTTGCCTCCCGCCACAAGATCGTGCAATTCTGTCGCGGAGACGTTGCGGAGGTGACGGATGATGCTTGATACCGCGCTCAACCTTGAGCAGTTCGCTTGGTACGCGGGACGTCACGCCGACCTGGCGGTACAGAATCTCGCTCTTTCCAGCGACCCCGCCTATGTGTCGGTGCGCAACCGCTTCTCCGCGACCCTGGCCGAGACCGTCACCCTCTCCGAGAGTGGAAGTTTCATCACCTCGTGGGGCTACCGGCTCGGCACGACGGACGACGTCGAAGGCGCCGCCGCGCGCCTTGCCTTCCTCCTGGCCGCGCTGCCGGCCTAGGCGCTTTTTTTAGGCCACCCGGGAAAGCGCCTTCCCTATGCGAAGGCCGTCGGCTCGATGCCGGCTTCTCTGGCCGCCGCCGTACGCGCGTGGTCCAGCAGGCGCGCGCGGGTCAGCACCTCCGGATGGAGGGTGTAGCGGATGATCAGGCCGTCCAGCATGGCGTCGATGCGTTCGGCCGAGGCCGCCGGGTCCGCGCAGCTGAACTCGCCCGACTCCGTGCCCTCGGCGAGAACCTGGGTCAGGGCCGCCAGCCAGGCCGATTCGAGGTCCAGCATGATCTCGCTGACCGTCGGCTCGCGCAGGGCGGTGTTCCAGGCGTCGATCCACAGGAGCCAGCTCTGGTCGGAGCGGGACTCGGGGATGTAGTAGCGCAGGACCCGGTCCAGACGGTCGATCGCGGTGCCGGGGCCGGCCGCCAGCTCCGCCAGGCGGGCGCCCTCGATGTCGAGGGTGGCCCGCAGCATGGCGGTGATCAGCTCTTCCTTGGTGGCGAAGTGATAGTGGATCAGGCCGCCGCTGACGTTGATGGACTTGGCGATGTCGGCGATCCGGGTGTTGGCCAGGCCGCGCTCCAGGACCACCTTGCGGGTGGCCTCCAGGAGCTCCGCCCTGCGCTGGTCAGCCTGCTCGGCCCGGCTCGTACTCCGCACCGGGCCAGCCTATCGGCCTTCAGCAGCCTGCCTTGTAGAGCACCTTCTGGATCTCGGGGCTGTTCAGGTTCTGCTTGGTGACGATCGTGGAGTCGGTCGGGATCGAGGCGGTGACCTGCTGGCCCTTCACCGCGGCGACGGCCTGCTCGACGCCCTTCGCGCCGATCTCGCCAGGCAGTTGGGCGATGAGGGCCGACACGACCCCGTCCTGGAGCTGCTTGACCTGTGCGGGGCCGGCGTCGAAGCCGACCATCTTCACCTTGTCCAGCTTGCCCGCCTGCTGGAGCGCGGAGCCGGCGCCGGTGGCCGAGTTGAGGTTGGTGGCGAAGATCCCGGCCAGGTCCGGGTCCTTGGCCAGCGCCGCGTTGACGATCTTGGAGGCTTCGCTGACGTCGTTGTGCGAGTACTGGACGCCCAGGTAGGAGATCCCCGGGTGGTTCGCCTTGATCTCCTCCTCGAAGCCCTTGATCCGGGCGTCCACCGAGCTGACGCCCGGGTCGGTGGAGATGACCAGCGCCTTGCCCTTGTCGCCGATCTGCTCGGCCAGCGCCTTCGCGGCGGCGGCGCCGCCCTTGACGTTGTCGCTGCTGATCCTGGACAGGCCGATGCTCGGGTCCTCGACCACCGTGTCCACCAGAATGATCTTGATGTCCTGCTGCTTGGCCTGGGTGAGCGGCGCGATGAGAGCCTTCACGTCGGTCGGCGCGATCAGTATGGCGCTGGGCTTGCCGGCGATGACCGAGTTGACGATCGGCGTCTGCAGCGTCGGGTCGAACTTCTGCGGCCCCTGTACGTCGAGCTGCACGCCCAGCTCCTTGGCCTTGGCCTTGGCCCCGCACGCCATGGTCTCGTAGAACTCCTCCCCCGCCAGGCCCTGGATGAGCGTTATCTTGATGGGCTCACTCTGGGTTGTCGTCCCACCACCACAGGCCGCGACGGTGAACAACAGCGTCGCGAGTGCCAAAGCCTTGCGCATGGTCGTCTCCTTACTGGTCGCGCCTGCCGCGCTGCCACTGGTCGACATAGACGGCGGCGACGAGCACGGCGCCCACCACCACCTGCTGCCAGAACGGCCGCACCCCGAGAATCTGGAACCCGTTCTGCAGCACCACCGGGATGAACACCCCGATGACGGTTCCGACCACGGTCCCGACGCCGCCGAACAGCGAGGTGCCGCCGATCACCACGGCCGCGATGGCCTGCAGGTTGTCGGTGGAGTGGGCGGAGACGCCGGTGATCCCGTACTTGGCGAGCGACAGGTATCCGGCCAGGCCCGCCAGCAGCCCCGCCAGGCCGTACACCCTGATCAGATGCCTGTTCACGGCCACGCCGCCGCGGCGGGCAGCCTCGGCGTTGGAGCCGATCGCGTACGTGTGGCGGCCGAAGCGGGTGCGCGCCAGCGCGACGGCGAGCACGGCGGTGATCGCGGCGCAGATCCACGCGATCTGCGGCACGCCGAGCCAGCGCGCCAGCCCCAGGCCGAGGTTGAGATCGCCGGGTGCGCGCAGGTCCACGCCGCCCGTCAGCAGCAGCGCGCCGCCGAGCGACATGCCCAGCGTGCCGAGCGTCACGATCAGCGCCGGGATGCGGCCCTTGGCGACCAGGACGCCGTTCAGCAGGCCCCAGACCAGACCGGTCAGTACGGCGGTCGCCGCGCCAAGCAGGAGCGAGCCGGTGGCCTCCATGATCTTCGTCGCGGCCACGGCCGAGAACACCAGCACCCCGCCGACCGACAGGTCGATGCCCGCCGTGATGATCACGTACGTCATGCCGGTGGCCAGGAGCAGCAGGATGGCGGCGTCGCTGACCAGGTTCAGCAGGTTGAAGGAGGTGGCGAAGCTGCCCGGCCGCAGCACCGAGAAGGTCACCAGCAGCACGGCCAGCACGGCGGCGATCCACACCACCTGCCGGTCCCGCAGCCGTACCCGGTCCATGGCGCTCACCTGCTGGTCCCCAGCCGCGCCTGGTCGCCCGCCTCTACCCGCTCCACGGCGCTCACCTGCCGTTCTCGTGCTCGATCGCGCCGGTCATGGCGCCGACCAGGTCCTCCATGGACACCCTTGCCGTGTCGAACCTGGCCACCCGGCGCCCCAGCCGCAACACCTCTACCCGGTCCGAGACGGCCTTCACGTCCTGCATGTTGTGGCTGATCAGCACAACGGCCACGCCCGAGTCGCGGACGCCACGGATGAGGTCGAGCACCCGCTGGGTCTGCAGGACGCCCAGCGCGGCGGTCGGCTCGTCCATGAACACCACCCGCCGGGCCCAGGTCACCGCGCGCGCCACCGCCACACCCTGCCGTTGCCCGCCCGACAGCGTGGAGACGGGCGCGACCTGTGACTTGAGCTGGACACCGAGCCGTTCACAGGCCTCCTTGGTACGGCCGCGCATGGCGGCGTTGTCGAGCCAGCCGAGCCGGCCGAGCAGGCCCGGTTTGAGCAGTTCCCTGCCGAGGAAGAAGTTGCCCGCCGGGCTCAGGTCCGGGCAGAGCGCGAGGTCCTGGTAGACGGTCTCGATCCCGGCACTCCTGGCCTCCTCGACGGACCCGAACGCGACCGGCTCGCCGTCCAAGGCGATCTCCCCCGAGTCCGGCCGTTCAGTGCCTGAGAGGATCTTCGCCAGCGTGGACTTGCCCGCTCCGTTGTCACCGATCAGCGCCACGACCTCGCCGGGTGACAGAGTGAAGTCCGCGCCGCGCAGCGCCTCGACCTGGCCGTAGCTCTTGACGATCTCCCGGGCTTCGAGCAGTGGTGCCGACGACATAGGACTATCAAGCGCTTGGGTTGACATCGTTGTCAATCCCCGATCTTCGCGACTCCCAGCGATGTCTGCCAAGATTTGATCTAGAAGAGAGGAGCCTCGACATGGCTATGGCCAACGCCGGAATACGGCGATTACTCGCGGACTCGGGGGAGCAGCGCGGGTGGGTGTCACCCAGAACGGACCTGGTCACCGCCCTGCTGGGGGTCTGGTTCGGCATCGGTTTGATGATCGACGCCTGGGCGCACACGAACCTGACGCAGCTGGAGACGTTCTTCACGCCGTGGCACGCGGCGTTCTATTCGGGGTTCGCCGCGGTCGCCGGCTGGATCATCTGGCAGGTGTGGCGTAACACCCGGACCGGCCGCCAGGGAGTGGCGGCGGTGCCCATGGGCTATCTGGCCGGGCTGCTCGCGATACCCGCGTTCGCCGTCTTCGGTCTCTTCGACCTGATGTGGCACACCTTCCTCGGCATCGAGACCACCATCGACATCCTGTTCAGCCCCTCGCACCTCGGGCTGATCGTGACGATGATGCTTATCATCACCACTCCGCTCCGCTCCGCGTGGAACGCCCCCGACCTGGGCCCGCGGCCCACGCTCGGCCGGCTGCTCCCGGCGCTGGTCGGGCTGGCGTTCGCGACCACGTTGGTGTCGCTGTTCCTGGGGTACGCCGACGCGCTGCAGTGGAGCGGGCCGGGCATCGTCGACGCTTTCTCCTCCGTGGAGGGCACGCGTGCCGATCGGATCGCCAGTGCCATGGTCATCAGCAACGTTGTCACGCTCGCTCCTGTGCTGCTGCTGGCGCGTCGGTGGAGTCTGCCGTTCGGCAGCGTGACCATTCTGCATGCGGTGGGCATTCTGATGTCGGGCGCGCAGACCGCGTTCGGGAACCTGTCGATTCTACTGACGTTCGTGGCGGCGGGGCTTGTGAGTGACCTGCTGATCCGGTGGCTGCGGCCCTCGGGTGGGCGGCGGGGGGCTTACTGGGGGTTCGCTGGGTTGTCGGGGTTCCTCACGTGGTCGATGTACATGGGGGCCGCGTCGGTGGCGGCCGGTAGGCTGCCCACTGTCCCCGAGTTGTGGACCGGGGCGCCGATTGTGGCTGGGCTGATCGGCCTGGCGCTGGGAGCGCTGTTCCTGCCGAACGCGGTCACCGCCGAGCCGGTTCCGACCAGCGCGGCCGACGCCGAGCGGGCATGATCCGAGTCCTCCGGGTCCTCTGTCTCGCCGCCGTCCTGATGCTGGCGGGCGCCGCTCCGGCCGCCGCGCACAATGTCTCAGCCGGAGCGGATCTGCGGATCGCCCAGACGATCGCGGGCACGGAGCTCACGATCGTGATCAAGGGGACCAAGCGGGTGCCCGGGCCGTTGCAGATCGGTGTCATCGCCTTCCAACCGGTGACCGACCTGCCGGTCGACCTGGAGGTCCGCTCGGTCGCGGACGGCCGTACGGTGACGGGCATCGCGCGGGCGGCGCGGGACCCTCAGTACATCCAGCTCAAAGTAGACACAACCGGTCCGCACGAGCTCACGCTGCGGGCCGGGAACGAGGTCGCCGTACTGCCGTTCCGCGTCCTGGTGGACCGCGGGTCGGCGGGAGAGCTGCTGATCTACGGTGGCCTGCTCGTGGCGGCCCTGCTGATGGTGGGCGGCCTGCTCACCGGGGCACTGACCCGACCTGGTCCGGCGATGCTGCTGGCCGGCGGCACCGCGATCGGGTTGACAGTAGCCGCCATGGCCGTCATCTTCGAGCCGATGCTCCCCTCCGCCCCACCCGACGGCGCCGCGCCCACGGTGGCGCCGACTGTGGCAACGAGTGCGGGGACGGCGGCCGGGGCGCTGACCGGCGGGCGCCCGTTCGCGCAGGGCCGGGTGGTGACGGCTCCGGCTCGCCCAGCCTCCGGAGCGGAGTTCACGCTGCGGTTCGACCTCATCGACGGATCCACCGGGCGGCCCGTGGACGATCTCGTCCTCCACCACGAGGGCCTCGCCCACGTGATCGTGACCAGCGAGGACGGGCGCTACTTCCGCCACGTACATCCGCTGCGCACGGCGCCAGGGCGGTTGGAGGTAAAGATGCAAGCCGACCGGCCCGGCCGGTATCTGGCATATGCCGAGCTGGAGCGTGAGGATTCCGGCGGACAGCTCGTCACCGGAGAGTTCCGCGTCGGCGGCGACCCTGTCGCGTCTGTTGTGGCCGAGGCGCCCGCTGATGCTGCCCCGCCGCTCCTACGACCCGCCGCTCCCGTCGCGGGCCGCCCGACGACGATCGAACTCGGCACGTCGGGCACCGTGCGTCCCTGGCTGGGCATGACCGGCCATCTGATCGTTCGCAGCCAGGACGGCGCCTTCCTCGGCCATGTACACGAGATGGGCTCCCCCGGCCCCCGTCTGCACTTCACCTTCAGCTTTCCGGCCGCGGGCCGGTACTTCGCCTGGGCCCAGTACGCAACGGGCGACCGCATCGTGACCGTGCCCTTCACTGTCGACGTCACGGCATCGGAGAGCCCGTCGTGAGGCGGGCAGCCGTGGCCGTCGCGGTCCTCGCGGTGGCGGTGGCGGCGTTCCTCATCGTGGGCGGAAGCTCGGCCCCCGACCCGCTCCGTCAGACCATCACGGGAACGCGCTACACCGGCACCGTCTCGATTGACCGGCCGACCACGGGGCGCGTCACGGTGGACGTACGGCTGACTTCGGGCGACCCGGACGGCGTGGCCGTGTCCGCGGTGATGCCCGCGATGGGCCACGCTATGCCTGAAACACCCGCCCGCGAACCGGAGCCCGGCCACTTCGTCGCCGAGGGCGAGCTGTTCCCGATGACCGGCGTCTGGGAGCTCTCGATCCGGCTGAACGGGCCCGGGGGCGAGGAGACGCTGACCATGAACGCGCCGATCACTGGCTGATCGGCGCGTGATCGGCAAGCAGGGCGCGAGGTCCTGATAGACGGTCTAGATTCCGGCGCTCCTGGCCTTCTCGTCGGACCCGAACACGACCGGCTCGGGGCATGTCCTCTTCTGCCGCCGGACTCTTACGTGGAATCTGGTGGCGGGGATGCGGGTTCCAGACTGCGGCTGAACCAGATGGTCTTCCCCATACCGCAGAGGGCCGATTCGTACCGCCATTCGTCCGTGAGAGCAGCCACGATCGACAGACCCCGGCCATGGTCTGAGTCGTGCCGGACCGTGAGACATCGAGGTCGTCCGGCGCCCTGGTCGTAGACGTGCCCGGTCACCGCCTCGGGGGTTAGGCCCAAGCACAGCCTGATCGGAGGGGCTCCGTGGATCAGCGCATTGGTGACCAACTCGCTGATGACCAGGGTGATGTCGTCGATCAGGTCGTGCTGATTCCACGAAGTGAGGGTGTCGCGGACCAGATCGCGAGCCTGCCCGATGATGGCTGGATCATCAGGCAGGTCCCAGTGCAGGACCTGCTCGACATGCACGGGGCTCGCCATCAGGCCGCCCGGAGACCACATCGGCGGTTGGTGGAGGTGCTTGGGTGCGGCATCTGACGTGCGGAAAGACCTACGGAAGCGCTTGAGGAAGCTGAGCGTGAACGCCATGAGCACGTACCGTTCAGTATCGGTGACTGTGAATGGGGCGCTGGTAGCCCCCGTCAGGCATGCGGGCACCACGGGGACATCCGCGTGCCCAACGGGGCTTGCCAGCGTTTATGGGCGCGGGTTGCGGGCGAGGTAGGCGGCTCCGCGCCATATCTCCCTGCCGGTTGCGGGTAGCAACTCGGCCAAAGGGCGACTGCCCAGTTCGTGGTAGTGGGCGGCGAGCCGTTCCGCCGCGGCCTGCACAGTAACGGCGTACGTCCATAGCGGCGCCGGGCGCTCACGGGCGTTGGGGACGAGCCACCAGAGCCGGGCCCCGTCGGTGTGGACCAGCAGGCCGATGTAGATCGAGATGATGACCTCGTCGCCTTGTAGTGGCAGAGCGAACGAAGGGATGTTGTGCTGCCGAGCAAGGGGCTGGATGAGCTCGGCGGCGCATTCCTCCGCGAGCGAGGAAGTCGGCTGCGCGCCCACAGATTGGACGGTGGGCTTGTGGGTGTTCACGTTCTCACCTCGCTCTCCGGGTGGGTTGGCTCTCACCAGAATGACGATTGCGAACGGAGAGTGACATCAGAATCACCCCACAGTCACATCACACTCTTTGTAGGCTTGCTGCGTAGCGGATCGATCGCGGAGAGTCACGATCGGAGGTCTATGTCCAGATCAGGGGAGATTGACCCGGACGAGAGCCCGCGGGCCGCGTTCGCCTACCTACTTCGGCGGCTCCGCACCTCGGGCGGGCTGACCCAACGCGATCTGGCCGACCGGCTCGGCTACTCCGAAAGCCAGATCGGCATGGTCGAGCAGGGTCGGCGCCGCCCGACGCAGCATCTCGCGGACCTCCTCGATACCGAGTTCGGCGTAGAGGAATTCGGCCAGCTGTACGTCCGTACGACCTGGGCCGGCAGCCCCGAGCATTTCCGCGCCTGGCTCGATGAGGAGCAGGAGGCCACAGCGCTACGCAGCTGGGAGCCGATGCTGGTAACCGGACTCCTGCAAACCGAGGCATACGCCCGCGCACTGTTCGCCGCCGAACCCGGAATCACCCCCAAGGAGGTGGACGAACGCACCGAAGCCCGCATGCAACGCCAGAGAGTCTTGACCAGGGACAAGCCGCCGACAGTCACCGCCATCATGGACGAAGGAGTCCTGCGCAGGCCCGTCGGAGGCACGGAGGTGATGCGAGACCAGCTAGCCCACATCCTGAAACTGGCTCAACATCGCCAGATCTCCGTACAGGTCGTGCCGTACAACGCCGGAGCATACGCGGGGCTGCTCGGCGGGCTGATCATCGCCGAGCGACACGGGACACCATCGACGGTGTACGTGGAGTCGCAACCACACGGCCGAGCGTATGAGGATCGGGCCATTATCTCCGGCGTTCTGCGGCGTTACGATTGCGTCCGCTCAGAGGCCTATCCGCACCATCTATCGTTGAACATCATCAAGGACGTGATGACGCATGGCCCACAGTGACACCCCGGACCTTCAGCACGCCGAATGGCGAAAGAGCAGCCACAGCGGCGGGGACGGCGGCAACTGCGTAGAAGTCGCTACCAACCTGCCCGGAGTGATCGCCGTCCGCAACTCCCGGCACCGCTCCGACCAACCGTTGATCTTCACCCTCTCGGAGTGGACCGCCTTCCTCTCAGGCGTCAACGACGGCGAATTCGACATCGCCTGATCGAACGCTGCAGGCGACGGGGAACCTGGACTCCAGGTTCCTCGACCGCCGGCTCCGCCCCAATTCGCGTGCGGTCAGAGGGATGGAGCTTGAAGATCACTCTTGGGGCTTGCCTGCCTGCGGGGCACCACGGTCCCGTCCAGGCAGGTGGCACCAATGATGAAGTCGGCGATCAGTTACCTGCCGTACGCTCACCTCAACCACTACGAACGCGCGCACTGGACCGTGGAAAATCGTCTCCACTGGGTCCGCGACGTCACCTTCCGCGAGGACCATTCCCCAGGTCAGGACCGGTGCCGTACCCCGAGTCCTGGCCAGCTTCCGCAACCTGGTCATCAGCACCATGCGCCTGGCAGACCGCGCCAACATCGCCCATGTCCGCCGTGACCTGCTCGATCACAATGCCGCCTCCGCCGTCTACAACATCTGATCAACGTGCCGGAACTCGACAAATCGAATCAACGCCGGGGCCCTGAGCTCGGCGGTGCTCAAGAAACGTGTACCAAAGCTCCTTGCGATCCCTGCTGCCGCTCGGCATGAACTCCTTGATCACCTTGGCGGCGGCGACGCTCAGCCACCCAAGGAGAACCGTGACGGCGAGGATCCCGCTCAACCAGAGCGGGATGTCCGGCCCAACATCGATCACTGCGTGCGCCCTTCCTTTTGGTCCAAAAGGGCAAGACAGATGATGCCAGGCTACGGCGCTCCTCAATCGCGGCACACCAGCCAGCCCTACCCTCGGAAGAAACGAGGAAGAGCCCTCTTACTGACGAACGAGCGAAAGCGCTAGAAGCGCATCAAGCGTGGCAGGCGCAGGCGCCGCAAGAGTGGAGAAGAAGGCCCAAGCTGTTATGACCCGCCGGCACGGCATTGAGGTCGCCACCAAGGTGACGCGATGCGAGACCCCTGTAGCCTCTTTTCGTGAGCACACTTTGCTCAGCAATAGAGTCGCGCCCGCGCCTTGAACTCGCCGTCAGTCAGAAGGACATTCTTGTCACGGTCGGGCAGATAATCCTGGATCAAAATTCTGTCGAGCGGAACATCCTTCTTCACCTTGGTCGTGAAATCAACAGATCTGAACATGGCATTAGTTTTCGAGGAATAGGCGGCAACCCTATACTTCACCCCGTCCTCGAACTTCAGGTTTCCTTCCCGGAGAGACCACCCGGCGGGTATCTCCTCCAAGTTCAGGGAGGCGCTGCCGCCGGTCAGCGACGGCGCCTTGATGTCTGCCTGGTCCTGCAGTTCGCCAGCAGTGTCGTAACGGTAGACCTGCACGCCGTCCGGGGCGCTCCCAGCACACCAGGACGTCACCATCACGAGCTGCCCGTTGGCAGTCACGGTGACCCCGGTCGCGCCCATCTGCGCCGGGCTTCCGTAGCCACAGGCCACCACCAGGAAGCTGAGCGCCAGAAAGGTTATGGTCCTCTTCATGCTATGGATCCTCGCGACAGCGTTACGGTATGTCAACAGCGGTACTGGCCGTCACCCAGGCCCGCTTCTATTTCAAAGCGGTTCTTGCATGCGTCGAATCCGGCGGCCGCATAGAGAATGGGAAAGGCGAACCAGTATCCGGTTTGATTGGCATAGTAGTACCACTGGTCGCGATGAATCTTCTCGTGTTTGGCAAGGTCCGCATCGATGTCCTTTGACCATAGCCTGGTGACGAATACACCGGCGATCGTATAACCGCTACGCCCGTTCGGGATATACTTATCCGGCATCCCAGTACACATCAACATCCCCCGATGTGTGCCGCAATTTCCCTTTACCGAATCAGCCCAGGCTATGACGTCGCGTTCCACTTCCCTGAGGTTGCTATTGGCGAACATAGCGGCGACGATGTTATTGGGTATGTAAGGGTAGAGCTTACGGAAGGCTTTTACTCCGATCTCGATCGCCTTGGCACCGAGATCTTTGATGAATTGGACGGCAGCCCCTACTCCGTTCTGCATGCTGTTGAATACGCCCTTGAGCCATTCGGGGATTCCTGCCCTTTTCGCCGTCAAATCCCCCGCAGCCGGGCCGGACACTATGTATTGGTCGAGGTCGCCAGCTGCCAGCATTGCCAGTCCTGCAAGGGTTTGATATTCATGAGCGGACTCGAAGTAAGGCACGTAGAGCTCCAGGAAGTAGTCTTGTGCTTCCTTCGACATCTTCCAATAAGGCACGCCCTTCTCGACTGGCCTGCCGTTATGCATGACCTTCCAGCCCAGCCTCGCAAGTTCGTCGTCACCGAACCAGAATTTCTTCTCCTTCTCCAGTTCGATCATCCGGGCCCAGCTCGGATCGACCTCGGCACCTGCGCATCCCCAGATGTCGCAGGCGATGGCTCCTCCTGAGTAGTTGCCGATGGAGCCGCAGCTGCCGATGCACAGTCCGCTTCCTGTGCCGCCTCCTCCAATCATCATGCCGTGCTGGGCGTAGTAGTCGACGGCTGTTTGGTAGTCGATGCCTGGCGTGTAGGGGGAGTTCCAGGTGCCGCCGACCGCGTCGCCGGAGATGATGATGCTTTCGTGGCCGGTGGGGTCGATGCCGGTCATTGGTGAGGCATTGGCGTAGGTGTAGCGGTTGGCCTGAACGGAGGGGCTGGGGTTGAGGGTGGCGGTGTCGCGGCTGGGGAAGGCTCCGGTGCCGGGTTGGTACCAGCGAGCGTGCATGTTGACCTTGCCGGTGTCCGGATCGGTGTATTCGCCCTGGTAGCCGATGGTGGTCTTGACGCCGGTTTGGGCAGTGACGGTGCCGAACGGGTCGTATGCGGTGGTAGTGGCCAGCGCGGTGGTGTTGTAGGTGGCAACTAGGTCGCCGTGCAGGTCGGTCAGTGTGGCCAGGGCGGGGTTGGTGCCTTCTTGCTGGCCGAGGAGCGTGCCTCCTGCGTCGCGGCCGTACTTGGCCTGGATGGCGCCGCTGCTGTCGGTGAGGGCGGCCAGGTCGTTGCTCAGTCCGGCGTAGGCGAAATTCTGCTTGGCCGCGCCTTTGATGCGGGAGGTGACGCGGTCGAGGGCGTCGTAGCTGTACAGCGAGTCGCCGTCGGCGATGAGGCGGTCGAAGGCGTCGAAGGTGTAGTTGGTGGTGGCGCCGGCTTTGGTTTCCGTGGCCAGGGTGCCGCGTGGGGTGTAGGTGTAGGTGGTGCCGTCGCCGGTGGTGAGGCGGTTGCGTTCGTCGTAGGTGTAGGTCTTGGTGCCGGCCTTGGTGCGGTTTCCGGACTTGTCCCACTCGTAGGCTGTGGTGGCGCCACCCGAGGCGGTCCAGGACGTCAGCCTGCCGGCGTGGTCGTAGCCGTAGGTGTTGGTGCCGGCTCCGGCCAGGCCTGCGGTGGTCTTGGTGGTGAGGTTGTCGTCCTTGTCCCAGCCGTAGGTGATCTTGGCGAGTTGGGTGCCGGTGCTGGTGCCCTTGCGCAGGGTCTGGGATTCGGGGCGGTTCAGGTAGTCGTAGGTGAAGATCTGGGTGTCGACCGTGGTGGTCCCGGTGGTGGCGGTCAGCGAGGACAGGTTGTCGGCCGCGTCGTAGCCGTAGGTGAGTTTGCGGCCGGTGACCGGGTCGGTGGCGGTTGCGGGCCGGTTGTTGGCGTCCCAGGTGAAGGTGGCGGTGCCGGCGGCGTCCATGCGCTGGGTGGGGTTGCCGAGGCCGTCGTAGGCGTAGCCGGTCAGCTGGGTCGTGCCGCGCTTGATCGACAAGGGCAGGGTGCGGTCGTTGTAGTCGACGGTCAGGTCGCCGATGGTGGTGGGCCGGTCGGCCAAGTCGTAGCCGAAGGTGCGCTCCGCAGTGGCGGCACCGCCGCCCGCGCCGGTTTCCTTGGTGAGCCGTCCGAGGTGGTCGAAGGTGCGGTCGACGCGCACCCCGCCGGGCTGGATGACGGTGGTGGGGTTGCCGGCCGCGTCATAGCCGGTGGTCCAGGTGCGGTCGGCGGCGGCCGGGTGGGCGGTGCTGGCCGGTTCGGTGACCGTTTCGGCTAATGCGAGGCTGTTGTAGGTGGTCCAGGTGGCGTTGCCGCGGCCGTCGGTGAGGCGGGTGCGGGCGCCGGTGGCGTCGTAGCCGAAGCTGGTGGTGATCGAGTCGGTGGCCGAGATCGGCTCGATCAGTGAGGTGAGGTGGTTGAGCGCGTCGAAGGTCTGCCGGGTGGTGTGGCCCTCGCCGGAGGTGACGCTGGTCTGGTTACCGGCCGGGTCGTAGCCGACGCCGGTGGTGCGCCGGATGGTCGAGCCTTCCAGGTCCTGGGTGCCGATCTTGCGGCCGGCCAGGTCGTACTCGGCGGTGGTGGAGTTGCCTCGCCCATCGGCGCTCTTGATCAGGCGGCCGGCCAGGTCGTACTTCATCGTGGTGGTGATCGCCGTGGCCGTGCCCTGCGCGACGATCTGCGTCTCGACCTCCCCGGCGGCGTTCGGCGAGTAGTCGATGGTCTTGTTGCCGGGGGCGACCGTCTTGGTGAGGAAGCCAGCCTGGCTGTAGAACAGGTTGGTGGTGTAAGCGGCCGCGGCAGGCTTGCGTTCGATCTGCGTCTGGGTGACCTGGCGACCCAGGTCGTCGTAGGTGGCCTCACTGCGGGCGCCGGTCGGGTCGACGGTGGCCAGCTTCTCCCCGGCCATGTCGTACTCGATGATCGAGCGGCCTGGGGTCTGGCCGTCCGGGGCAGGGTCGGTGATGCGGACCTGGCGGCCGAGCTTGTCGTACTCAGACATCGTGACGTAGCCGCGCGGGTCGGTGGTGGTGATCAGCTGACCGGCCGTGTCGTAGCCATATGCGGTCGTGGGGGTGAGGGCGGTGCCGCCGGGCGGGGTGTAGCTGGGGGCTCTCTGGCTGGTCAGTCGGCCGGCCTTGTCGAAGACCGAAGTGACCGTCCGGCCCTCGGCATCCGCCTCGTGGGTCTTGGCGCCGAGCGTGTTGTAGCCGTAGTGGGCGGTGGGGTGGGCGTCGCTGGAGGTGCCGGCCTTGTCCACCTTGATCTGCGGGCCGCTTGCCTCGATGAGGCGGCCGAGCGGGTCGTAGCGCATGGTGGTGGTGAAGTCAGCCGCATTCGCGCCGGAGGCATTACCGCGCGGGTCGGTGCCGGCGACGGCCAGGCCGCGATCGTCGTAGGTGGTGGTGGAGACCAGGTCCTGATCACCGTTCTCCACCGTGGTCTTGGTGACCTGGTTGACCTTGTTGTAGGCGTACTCGGTGATCTCAGCGCGGCTGGAACCGGCACCAGTGCGAGTCGTCTTGAGCACGTTGCCGTTGGCGTCGTAGACGAAGGCCGTCTTGCGGGCCAGGGCGGTGGGATCGAAGATCTTCGAGGTCAGCCGACCGGCGGCGTCATAGACATAGTCGGTGGTAATGGCCTTGTCCCCGCCGGTGACCAGCTTGATCTCATTGCCCGCCGCGTCGTAGGTGTGATCCTCCAGCACCACATCCTGCGTAGTACTCGTGGAGTCGTTCAGCTTGACGTCGTCGGCGATCTTCTGGTCCAGCAGGTTGTCCTTGAAGTACGTGAACGTGGTCTTGCGACCCATGGCGTCGATTCGCCAGTCCATCCGTCCGCCCGCGTCGTAGTGGAACGACTCCAGCACCACGTCCTTGGCCGCCTGCGGGTTGACCGGGCTGCCGGTCCAGCCCTTCAACGTGCGCGAGGCCAACTGGCCGCGCTCACTGTAACCGTAGTCGACCACCGCACCCCGGGCATCAGTCACCGTGGCCAAGTGGCCCAAGGTGTTCCAGCTCTGCCGGACGACACCGCCCCCAGGGTCGGTGACCGTCTCAACTTGCCCTTGGTTGTCGTAGGTGTAGACGGTCAAGCGTTCGGCATCCCCGCCGGTCAGGTCGGCGATCGTCTCGCTCAGCTTGTTGCCGTCCGGATCGTAGGCGTACGTGACGCGCTTGGTGTGCGTGACCCCGGAGACCTCGTTCTTCACGCCAGGCTCGGTCTGTGTCTTCGGCCGGCCGGCCTCGTCGTAGGTGAAAGTGGTCTTCACGCCATCGGGATAAGCCTGCGATATCTCCGACTTTTCACGTAAGCGGCCCAGCGCGTCATAACTCAGCTTGACCAGTAACCCCGCCGGATCCGTCTGCTCGGCCAGATCTCCGGCTGCGCTGTAGCGGTAGGTCCAGGTGCTGCCGCGACCGTCAGTCTGTGATGCGATCAGGCCCGCCGGAGTGCTGCCGCCGCCGACCGCCGGCTCGCTGCCGTCGGTGTAGGAGACACTGGTCGAGCGGCCGTCAGGGAAGTCGGGCGTCTTCGGGGTCGTCTCTTTGACCTGTTCGCCGTACTGGTTGTACTCCGCGGCGGTGGTGTAGGTGTCGTCGGTTGCGCGCAACGTGCGCGCGTCACGATAGGTGAGTTGGCGGCCGTTGCGCGGGTCGAACTCGTCGTTCTTGTTCAGGTAATACGTGGCATAGTCCCGCTGACAGTCATCCGCCTTGCGGCAGGATTCGCTGCTGATCGGGTTGCCGCGTTCGTCGTTGTAGAGCCGGAAGTCGTTCCCGTTACGATCAGTGGTCTTGGCCAGGAAGCCGCCGGTGTCGTATTGGTACGTGGTGACCTTGCCGAGTTGGTCGGTCACCGAGATGGGACGGTAGTCACGGTCACCCTCGTTGACATAGGTCAAGGTGCCGTTTCGCGGGTCGGTGACGGCGGCGGTTGTCGCCACGATGTCCTCGTCGCCTCTGGCGGTCGCGCTGTACTGCAGGCTGCCCAGCTTCCAGGTGCCGCCGTGGTGGTCGGTGTGCGTCTGCAGGCGGCCGCCGTCGGCGTCGTAGGTGTTGATCGACCAGACTCGCCCGGACGGCAGGGTGGCCTTGGTCAGTTGCGGCTGCGCCAGCCGGGCCGCGAAGTGGGTTCGGACCTCGGCCAGGCCGAGTGGCTTGCCGTAGATCGCGACCTCGTCGATGTCACCCGCGAATGGGAAGGCTCCGCTGGTGGTGACGGTCGATGGCCAGGAGGTGGAGGCGTATCCGTAGCCGATTTGCGCATCGGTTCGGTCGAGATTGGTGATGGTGCCGTCGAGGGTGCCAACGGTTTGCCCGTCGAGGTAGAGGGTCTGGGTGTTCTCCGCTCCCGACAGCACGACGTGATGCCACGTGTCGTCGTTGACGATGGTGGCAGAGGTGATCGGGTTGGCTGTGCCAGTGTTGAACTGGCCGCGGAGTTTTCCGTCCTTGCCCACATAGATGGCGGGGATGGCAGCGCCAGCCGGGAAAGTGTCGTAGCCGATCACGGTGCCGGAGGCCGTGGTCTTGAACCAAGCCTCGAGTGCGAGAAAACCGCCGTTGCGGCTGATCGCAGCATGCGGTAAACGCACGTAGGCGGAGTTCGAGGCGCCCTTGAAGCGCATCGCCTTATTACTGGTCCCGGCAAGGGCGCCAGCGACGCCGATGGTGGCATCAAAGGTATCGCCGTCGAGTATGGCTTCGTTCGGGTCGACGTCCCATTCGGCAGAGTCTGCGATCTTGGAGCCCAATGCTACTTGTGTATCGCCCAGACGCCAGTAGCCGGTCGGCTTGGTGTCCACCGCTACGGTGCGATAACGCGAGCCTGCGGTGTAGGCGTAGGTGGTGCACTGCGTCCCGGCGTTTGGCGGGCACACCGCGGTGAGCGTGTCGCCCTCGTAGCTGTAGGTCCACGTCAGCGTCTTCCCGTCGACCGGGTCGGTGGACACGCTGGTGACATGGTTGCCCGTCCAGACCAACGTCAGCGACCGGCCGCCCGCCGTCGCAGTGATCTTCGCGAGTTTTCCATCGGTGCCGTAGGCCAACTGCTGCCCCCGGTTGCGGGCATCACTGATCTTGGTCAGGCGGCCCTGGGCATCGAACCAGAAAGAGGTGGACGCCTGATCCATCAGCCGCCAGCCGCCGCCCGCGACGGTGGCCAGCTTGGCCAGCACACCCAGTGGAGCCGCGTAACTGCCATCTCCCTTGGCGGCGAACCGGTGCTGGCGTCCATTGGGATAGGTGACCAGGACCGTCTTGGTTTGCGGTTCGTCCTGGATCCGCGTGTCCCATTGCGTCGTCCATCCCGCACCGAACGGGGCGTCGGCGCGCGGGTCAAGGCTGTTGTAGGTCCGGGTGATCGACAGCGGCGGCCCTGCGGTGGCCACCGAAGCGTCGGTGACCGTCTGGGTGTAGTTGCCGTTCACGTGGTTGAACTCGCGTCCGTCGGTGCCGGAAGCCAGCAGCGCGTTAATCGTCCCCTGTCCCGGGGTGACCGTGAAGGTCCGCCACGGCGAGATCTCCTTCTCACCGCTGGCGGCAGCTTGCACCTGCCACCAGTAGGTGCCGCCCCACTTCAGCTTCCCGGCGGGTACCTTCCAGCCGTTGGACGCTCCCCACTGGTCCGAGCTCTCGCACCACTTCCAGTTGCCCGGCGTCCCTTCACAAACCTGGAACCAGTACGTGACCTGCGCCGACTCATCGCCGGGCGTGGCAGAAGCGGACAACGTCGGCGTCAAAGAGCCGGCCTGTGAGTTGTCGACCGGCGAGGCCCAGTCCACTGTCACCGGCGCGACCTTCAAGGATTGCCACTCCGACCACGGTCCGGCCACGGAATCCGTCGACGCCGCCCATCCCTGCATACGCCACTGCACCGACCAGCCATTGGACAGCTTGCCGTCAGGCATGAGGATCGAGATAGGCGAGCCAGAGGAAGTCGTGGCGGCAGTGCCCTCGGAGTAGATCAATCCCGTCCCCTGGGATGGGGCGCCCGGATCATGCCGCACTTCCAGATTGACGCCAACATTACGCTTATCCGGATCCGTAACCACCGCCGTCAGCAGCGGCCTCAACGACGACGTGATCCACGTCTTCGCCGCCAGCCTTCCCGGGGACGGGGACAATGACGACACCGACGGTTTCGACCGGTCAACCCGCAGTGACTGCCATGCCGACCAAACACCATACGTGCCCGACGCCCTCGGGCGAACGCGCCACTGCACCGACCAGCCGTCGGACAGTTTCCCCTGGGGGACATCCACCGATACTTGCGAGCCCGAAGAGGAGAAGGACCCGGTGTCAGTCGACCAGATGAGCCCCGACCCCTGCGACGGCACAGCCGGATCGTGCTGAACCTCCACCAACAGACCGACCGTGCTACCGCCCGGATCCGTCACAACCGCCGACAGCGACGGCTGCAGCGACGACGTCACCCAACCGTTCGCCGACAACGTCCCCGGAGTCACCCACAGTGACGATGCCACCGGCGTGGACGCATTGGGAGCGAAGGTCACTGCCGCATGCGACTCCTGACCAGGCAGCATCCCCTCCAACACCCGCTTGTCCGCCCTGCCTTCACGGTCAGGAAGCGGCGGCGGAGTCCTCAAACCCTTCTCAGCCGGGCCGGCTGACAGCACATGACGCTTCTCCAACGGAAGGGCACCCTTAGGCGGCTTCGAATCACGCTTCCGCCTCTCGGCCGACCTCTCGACCACCCGGGAGGGCACCTGCGCCGCCGTGCCGAAGCCCGCGCCGTACTGCTGCTGGGGAGTGAGCAACGGCCGCTGAGCCACAGTCTCAGCTACCGATGCCACTGCCGAGCCACCCGGCCCAACGGGAAGCAACAACAGCCCTGGCAACAGGGTCACAGCAAGAACCGCTACCAACCATCTACGAACAACCGAAAGCACGCCAAACAGGCTGCGGCGCATACGCCGTCACACTCCGAACCACGCGGGGCGCCTCGCGACGCCGGACGAAGCTCCACCCACCCAGCACGAACCCGAAGGCTCCCGACACGTGCGGCTCGGAGCATGATCCCAAACGGACTGAGCGTAAGCTGCACATAAAACGGACACAAGATCTATTTTTGCGATCAAGATTCACGGAACGCGACTTACCGCATGATCAGTTCCATATGGCGACATTTATGCGCATGCATGGCCAAGGGGCGATGCATCCCGCAGGTTCGCTGGGCAGGGAGGACGCTCAGGACAGGCCGATTTGCAGTTCGGGCCGATGAGCCGCCTATCCAGGACCCGTATTCGGGTGCCAGCCGAGGATTGCTCTGATGCGATGGGTTACACATACAGGCGCATGAGGGTCCCTCATGCTGCGCATACTCTCCAGCGGACGCTCGGTCCTTCTGACTCAGTCCGTGGCGCCACGGATCTCAACCTTGTCCGCGGGCAGGACCTTCACGTCGCCTCCCCGTTCGACCACGGTTACCCAGCCGTCGTCGGCAAGGTCGAGTTCCCCACGCTCGGATTCGCTGGCCCTGCGGTTGATGATGCGTGTCTTCGAGTCCACGACCATATGCGTGATGAAGTCCGCTCCGGCCCGTACGAAACTCCCGCGGTTCTTTACCGTGTAGACAAGGCCGCGATCTCGTAGCAGGCCGAGCGCTTACAGGATCGTTTGGCGTGCGACGCCATATCGCTGTTCGAGGTGGGTGACGCTGGGAAGCCTTTGCCGGGGCCTCCCTTCGCCCTGTTCGATGCTCTGGATAGACACCGGTCAGGTGCATCTCGTCTCAAAGGAGCCGATCATCGAACTGCTGAACGTTGAAGCCCGCGGATCGCTCTCCCGAGTAAGCCAGAGCTTCGGTCCCTTGGAAGCCCTCTCCACCCTCGTGAAGACCCGTCCTGGGGGCCGCGTAGCTACAAGATCGCGACCCCCTGGCTGGATCATGAAGAGCAGTCGTACAACCCGTCCTGGCCGGTCACGGCCTTACAGTTGGCCTGGACCCAGGTGGTGACCTCGCTGTTGCCTCTGCCGGGCCCGCCGCGGTCGTCGCCACCGGCCATCACGTAGCGGAGCTTGCCGGACGAGACGAGTTCCTTGAGCTTGGTGACGGTCATGGCGGGGTCGCTGCCGGTGAAGCCGCCCATGGCTAGGACCGGCTTGCCCGTGGACAGGATGGTCGAGGACGCCTGCATGGCGCTGCTCACGGCGACGAGCCACTCGGCCTTGCCCTGGTTGGCCACCAGGTAGGAGACCATGGAGCTGCTGATCCCGCCGCCGGGACCGCCGCCGCCCATCCGCCCGAACCGCCGCTCCGTCCCCTGCCCGTCCTGGCCCTGCCCGTCCTGGCCCTGCCCGTCCTGACCCTGCGGCATCTGACCCTGCGGCATCTGGCCCTGCGGGAACTGGCCCTGCGGCATCTCACCCGAGGGCATTTGGCCGCGGAAGCCGCCGCCGCCCGGGCCGAAACCCATCCCGCCGCTGGACGGTCCTGCGGTCGGGTTGCTGCCGTTGACCTGCGAGCCGAGGGGCGACACCGCGAACGCGGCTGGTCCGGCGAGCCCGGCGATCGCCGTCGCCACCAGCGCGACCGCGGCCGCCTTCACCGCGATCTCCTTGCGGAACTTCGCGAGCACCAGTCCCGCCACCGCGACCACGGTCGCGGCGAGCACCGCCCAGGCCAGCCACGGCACAAAGTCGGGGGTACGGCGGAGCACCACGAACGACCACACGCCCGTAACGGCGACCCCCAGCGGCAGCGCCCAGGCCCACACCTGGGAGGAGCGCCGGTAGGCGTCCCACATGGCCAGCCCGCCGAAAGCGGTGATGGCGGCGACGGCCGGCGCCATGGCGGTCGTGTAGTAGGGGTGGAAGGTGCCGCTGGCGAAGCTGAACACCATGAAGTGCACGACCAGCCAGCCACCCCAGACCAGCCACGCGGCGAGGTTTGCCCCGGGCTGACCGGCGACCCCCGAAGTGCCGACGGCCCCCGAAGCACCAACGGCTATGGGCGGTGCAGTGGCCTTGGGCGCAGTGCCGACCTTGTAACCGGCGCCAACCGCGGTGCCACCCTCCGACGCGGTGCCACCCTCGGGCGTGACCAGGCCGACCCAAGGCGTGGTCGCCTCAGGCTTGGCGGCAGTGCTCGCGCCCGCAGCGGCCCCAGGCTCAGCGACGGCGACTGCGCCGGCGCTCGTGTCCGTGTCAGCCCCCTGCGGCGCAGTGAGCTTGGCGCGTCGCCACTGGGCGGTGTTGGCCCCTTGCGGCGCAAGGAGCTTGGCGCGTCGCCACCGCGCGGTCAGCGCGAACACCAGGGCCAGCCCGCAGAACGGCAGCAGCCAGGAGATCTGACCCGCCATCGTCTCGTTGAACAGCCGATCGGCCCCGGCGGCACCGCCGAACGAGGCCCCACCCCCGCCGCCGAACCCGCCCGCACCGCCACCGCCGCCACCCGGCCCGCCGCCACCCTGACCGAAGATGCGCCCGAGGCCGTTGTACCCGATGACCAGGTCCCAGACGGAGTTGTCGGTCGAACCACCGATATAAGGCCGCGAGTCCGCAGGCAGGAGGTCCACGATCACCATCCACCAAGCGCTCGACACCACCATCACGGCCCCGGCGGCCAGCAGGTGACCCACGCGCTTGCCCCAGGAGACCCGGGCACACAGCAGGTACGCCAGGACAAAGGCAGGCACGACCACGTACGCCTGGAGCATCTTGACGTTGAACGCCAGCCCGACGAACAACGCGCACACCAACAGCGACCGCAGCCGCCCGGTCCGCAGCGACTCCAGGCAGAACCACGCGGCCAGCACGAGCAGGAACACCAGGATGGTGTCAGGGTTGTTGTCGCGGTTGATCGCCACCGTGATAGGCGTGAGCGTCATGACGACGGCCGCGATCAGGGCGGCCACGTGCGCCTGCCCTACCTCCGAGTGGGCAGACGCGGGCCGAAGAACGGGGAAGGCACGCCGTACCGACGAGTAGACCAGCCCGACGGAGGCCACGCCGGCCAGCGCCTGCGGGATCAGCATGCTCCACGTGTTGAAACCGAAGATCCGCGCCGACAGCCCCATCACCCACAGGGCCAGCGGCGGCTTGTCGACTGTGATGAACGAGCCGGAGTCGAGCGCGCCGAAGAAGAACGCCTTCCAGCTCTTGGTGCCCGACAGGATGGCCGCGGAGTAGTACTCGTTGGCGTTGCCGCTCAGCGCCCACGTATAAAGGACGAAGGCGACGGCCAGGACGATCCAGAGCGCGGGCCGGGACCAGCGAGGATCTTCCGGGGCGCCGCGCCAAACAGCGGCGCGCCAAACAGAGCGGCGGTGGTCGAGGGTCATGGTCATGACGTGCTCCGGCTCGGATTGAAGACCCAGACCCGCAGCAGGAGGAAGCGGACCAGCGTGGCCAGCGCGTTGGCCATGACGACCGCGACCAGTTCCACGCCGTGGGAGACGGTGTCGGGCAGCAGCGCCAGGCCGCCGGTGGTCAGCACCAGCCCGACCAGGAACGCGATCAGGCCCTCGAACTGGTGCCGCATGGCCCCGGCCGACCCGGTCACGCCGAAGGTGAAGCGGCGGTTGGCGGCGGTGTTGGCCACGGCGGTCACCAGCAGCGCGATCGCGTTGGCCAGAAGCACCGGGATCATCTGCCGCAGCCCCGAGAACAGCAGCAGGTACGCCAGCGTGCTCACCGCGCCCACGACGGCGAACTTCGGCAGCTGCGCGGCCATGCCGCGCGGCAGCTGGGCCTGCGACACCCGGGCGGGCACCGGGATGCGGGCCGCGCCGGACAGCGTCTTGCGGGCCACCCTGGCCAGGCCGCGCAGGTCGTCCTTGGCGGTCTGGAAGACGTCCACCCGGCTGTCGGGGTCGTCCACCCAGTCGACGGGCACCTCGTGGATGCGCAGCCCGTGCCGCTCGGCGAGCAGCAGCAACTCGGTGTCGAAGAACCACTGCTCGTCCTCGACGGCGGGCAGCAGCGCCTGCGCGATCTCGGTGCGCACGGCCTTGAACCCGCACTGTGCGTCGGAGAACCTGGCGCCCATGAGGTGGAGCAGCAGGTTGTAGGAGCGGGAGATGAACTCGCGCTTCGGCCCGCGCACCACCCGCGACGCCCTGGCCAGCCTGGTGCCGATGGCCAGGTCGCTGTGGCCCGACAGCAGCGGTGCCACCAGCGGCAGGAACGCGTCGAGGTCGGTGGACAGATCGACGTCCATGTAGCTGACGACGTCCGCGTCGCTCTCCGACCACACCTGGCGCAGCGCCCGCCCGCGTCCCTTGCCGTCCAGGTGTACGGCCCGCACGTGGGGCAGCTCGGCGGCCAGTTCGATGGCCAGCTGCCAGGTGTTGTCCGTGCTGGCGTTGTCGGCGATCGTGATGCGGTAGTCGTACGGGAAAGTCCCCGACAGGTAGGCGTGCAGCCGGCCGATGCTGTCACGCAGGGCCCGCTGCTCGTTGTAGACCGGGACGACCACCTCGACCAGGCGGGTCTTGAGTGTTGTGTGCATGACCCGAATCTCTCGTTCGGGTCTTTAACGCGACTTAGCCGATTATGAGTGCGGGGTGAGATTCCCGGGCAGTTCGACGATCGCGATCGCGCCGCCGCCGGGGGCGTTCTCCAGGCGGACCTTTCCCCCGGTCTCGGCCACGGCCTGCGCGACGATCGCCAACCCGAGCCCGGAGCCGGGCAGGCCACGTGCCGCCGGCGAACGCCAGAAGCGCTCGAAGACATGCGGCAGGTCCTCTTCGGGGATGCCGGGGCCGTGATCGCGTACGGTCAGCTCGCCTTGGCGCAGGGTCACCTGGACCTCGCCGTCCGGGCTGAACTTGGCGGCGTTGTCGATGAGGTTGAGCACGGCACGTTCCAACGAGGCGGGACCGCCGACGACGTACCAGGGGGCCAGATCGGTGGCGACCGCGGCCCCGCGCAGCCGGGCCCGCTCGGCGGCGGCCCGGACCACGTTGCTCAACTCCAGCTCGATGTGCGGCTCGTGGTCGGTGTCGCCGCGGGCCAACTGCAGCAGGTCGCCGACCAGCGTGGACAGCTCGGCGAACTGGGCCTTGACGTTGACGAGCAGCCGTTGCTTGGCGCCGGGGTCGAGGCTGCGGCCGGTCTGCTCGCTGCGCAGCAGCAGGTCGATGTTGGTACGCAGGGTGGTCAGCGGGGTCCGCAACTCGTGGCCGGCGTCGGCGACGAGTTGCTGCTGGCGCTCACGCGATCCGGTCAGCGCGGTGGTCATGGCGTTGAAGGAGGCACTCAGGCGGGCGATCTCGTCATTGCCCCGCACCGGGATGCGGGTATTGAGATCCTCCGTTCTGGCGATGTGCTCGACAGCCTTGGTGAGGCGGCCGACGGGGCGCAAGGCCGTACGCGAGACGAGCAGGCCGGCTCCGGCGGCGACGAGCACGCCGAGCGCCGCCACGCCGGCGAGCATGAGCACCAGATTGCGCAGCGTGCCGTTCAGCTCGGCCAGGGGCCTGGCCACCACGAGCGCCGCGCCCTTGTCGACGTTGGTGGCGAGCACGCGCACCGGGGTGCCGTCGTCGTAGTAGCCGTCGTAGAATTCCTGCGAGTTGGGGTACGACGTGGCGATGGTCTTGTCGTGCGGCGTGACCTTGATCGCGGTGTTGCCCATGACGCAGCGGGTGCCGTTGGCGAGGACGAGCTGCATCGGCTCGGCCCAAGCAGGGCCGCCGTCGCCGGGCCCCCCGGTGTCCACGGGCTGGTCCGAGCAATGCCGCGCCGCGTCGTTCATGGCCTTCCACGGCGGGTGGATCTGCTTCAGCGACTCGTTGAGCTGATAGGAGAGCTCCCTGCGGACGATGTACCAGCAGCCCACCGCCGAGATCGCCACCGCGATCGCCACCGCCGCCGCGACCAGGATGGTCATCCGGGAGCGCAGACTGCCTTTCCTCACGGCGCCGCTCGCAGCGTGTACCCCACCCCGCGCACGGTGTGGATCACCCGTGCCTCGCCACCGGCCTCGGTCTTGCGCCGCAGGTACATCACGTACACGTCGAGCGAGTTGGACGTCGGCTCGAAGTCGAACCCCCACACCTCGCCCAGGATCTGCTCGCGGGTCAGCACCTGGCGCGGGTGCGACAGGAACAGCTCCATCAGCAGGTATTCGGTCCTGGTGAGGTCCAGCCGCCGCTCGCCCCTGGTCACCTCGCGGGTGTCGGGGTCCATGCGCAGGTCGCCGTAGCTCAGCGTGACCTCAGGGGCGCCGGTGTGCAGCGCGCCCCGCCGCAGCAGGGCGCGGACCCTGGCCAGCAGCTCGTCGAGCTCGAACGGCTTGACCAGGTAGTCGTCGGCGCCCGCGTCGAGCCCGGAGACCCGGTCGCCGACCGCGTCGCGGGCGGTCAGCATGAGCACGGGGATGTGGTTGCCCGTGGCCCTGAGCCTGCGGCAGGCGGTCAGCCCGTCGAGGCGCGGCATCATGACGTCGAGCAGCACCGCGTCATACGTCTCGCGCGCCAGCTCGTCGAGCGCCGCCTGCCCGTCGTTCGCTGTGACGACCTTGTAGCCCTCGAATTCGAGGCTCGACTGCAACGCCTCGCGCAACGCGGGTTCGTCGTCCACCACCAGCAACCGTGCAGGCTCACTCATGCTCTTAAGCTAAGGCCCCATCATGAAAACGCTATGAACGATTTCGGGGATGTTTCATGAGTCCCGCCACGTGACGGGCATGGCATTCGCCCCGAAGATGACCTGACTGTACTTGAACGAAACCTCCTCCTCGTTCACCGCGAGACGCAGCGACGGGATGCGCTCGAACAGCGTCCGGTAGGCGATCTCCAGTTCGGCCCTGGCCAGGTTCTGGCCGAGACACTGGTGCACGCCGTAACCGAAGGCGACATGGTGGCGGGCGCCGCGGTCGATGTCGAACTCGTCCGGCCGCTCGAAGGCCCGCTCGTCCCTGTTCGCCGAGGCGCCGAGCACGAAGATGCCCTCACCCTTCCTGACGAGCTGACCGCCGATCTCCTGGTCCTCGACGGCCACCCGGTCGAAGGCCACCCAGTCGACGATCGACAGGTAGCGCAGCAGCTCCTCGACCGCCATCGGCCACAGTCCCGGGTCCTCCCGCAGCCGGGCCAGCTCACCGGGGTGGCGCAGCAGGGTGAGGACGCCGAGCGGGATCATGTTGGCGGTGGTCTCGTGGCCCGCGATGAGCAGCAGCGAGATCATGCCGACGATCTCGTCGTGGCTCACCTCCCCCGCCGTGATCAGTCGCCCGAGCAGGTCGTCCTTCGGCTGCTTCTCCGCCTCCGTGACGAGATCGTCGAGGTAGCCCTTGATCTCCAGGATCGCGGCGAAGCCCGCCTGCGGGTTGTCGCTGGACACCATGGTGCGGGTACGCGACTGGAAGAACTCGTGGTCGGCGTACGGCACGCCGAGCAGCTGGCAGATGACCAGCGACGGCAGCGCCAGCCCGAAGTCGGCGACCAGCTCGGCGTCCGGGCCCTTGGCGAGCATGTCGTCGATGAGCAGGTCGGCGGTCCGCTGGATGCCGGGCCGCATCTCCTTGACGCGCCGGACGGTGAACTCGGGGATGAGCAACCGCCGGTAGCGGCCGTGTTCGGGCGGGTCCATGTCGATGAACTGGCCGACCCTGAACCGTTCCATGACCTCCCGCTGCTCCTGGGTCGGCTCCTCGGCGGTGAACGCGTTGTTCGGGTGGCCGGGGGTGGCGGGGCTGGTGCTGATGCCCTGGCCGTTCAGTACCTGCCGGGCTTCGGCGTACCTGGTGACCAGCCAGACGTCGCCGTTGGGCAGGGAGGCCCGTACGAGCGGCGCCTCCTCGCGCATCCGCTCGTACTCGGGCGGCGGGGCATACGGGCAGGTGCGCGGGACAGGGAAGGATTGGGTCATAGTCTTGCTCCCTACAAAGCCGGATTCGCATTGCTTACTTACGTGAAAGTAAGCAATGCGGGGCCCGGCCGTCAAGTGGACGGGAGTGGAATGGCAGGGCGGCGGACCGACACACGTGAGCGGATCCAGCGGGTCGCGATGGAACTGTTCGCCGAGCGGGGCTACGACAAGACCACGTTGCAGGAGGTGGCGGAGCGGCTGGAGATCACCAGGCCGGCGCTCTACTACCACTTCCGGACGAAGGAGGAGATCCTCGCCAGCATCGCCGACGGGTTCATCTCCTCGCTCGACGAGCTCGGGGAGTGGGCGCGGGCGCAACCGGACACGTTCGAGGCCCGGCAGGAGATCCTGCGACGGATCGCCGGGCTGCTGGACGACCGGTGGCGGCCGCTGATGCGGTTCGCGCAGGTGAACCAGGGGGTGTTCGCCGAGACGTCGGTGGGCGACCGGATGCAGGAGCGCATCATCACGCTGCTGTCGGTGCTGAGCCGGCCGGGGGGTGACGCGGTCGTGCAGTTCGAGGCGCGGCTGGCGGTGTTCGCGCTGATCCTGGCCACGGTGCCGGAGCTGTTCGGCATGGACCTGCCGCCGGCCGAGCTGGCCTCCGCGGCCATGACCGTGGCCGTCCGATTGGTCTCGGACCAAGAGGCTTCAGGCCAGTAGGGCCATCGCCGCGTTGTGGCCGGGGATGCCGCTGACGCCGCCGCCCCTCCGGGCGCCGGCGCCGCACAGCAGGATCCGCTCGTGCGCCGTCTCCACCCCCCAGCCGCCTTCCTCCGCGTACGGCCAGCTCAGGTCCCGGTGGAAGATGTGGCCGCCGGGCAGGCCCGCCTCGTTCTCCAGGTCGACCGGCGTCTTGGCCTCGATACAGGGCGTGCCGTCAGGGGCGCGCAGGAGGCAGCCCTCGATGGGCTCGGCCAGCACGCTGTCGATGGACGCCAGGGTGGCCTTGAGCGCCTCTTCCCTCGCCTTATCCGGATTTTCCCGGAACAGGCGCGCAGGCATGTGCAACCCGAACAGCGTCAGCGTCTCCGCCCGCCCCCGCAGCTCGGGGCCGAGGATCGACGGGTCGGTCAGCGAGTGGCAGTAGACCTCGGCGGGCGGCAGATCCGGGATCCGCCCCCGGGCCGCCTGCCCGTGGGCCCTGGCCAGCTGGTCGCGGCTCTCGTTGATGTGGAACGTACCGCTGAAGGCCGCTCGCGGGTCCACCGAGGCGTCCTTGAGCCGCGGCAGCCGGCTCAGCACCATGTTGACCTTCAGCTGGGCACCCTCGGGCACCTCCGGCGTCGCGCCGAGCAGCCGGTCGAGGACGGCCGGCGGCAGGTTGACCAGCACGTGCCGCCCCGTGACCGTGTACTCGCCGTCGTCCGTGCGGAACGCCACCTCACCCGACGGCGAGATCCCGATGATCTCCGCCCCGGTCCTGATCTCGGCCCCCGCCTGCCTGGCAGCCGCTTCGAGCGCCCCGGACACCGCGCCCATCCCGCCGACCGGCACGTTCCAGTCGCCCGTCCCGTCGCCGATCACGTGGTAGAGGAAGCACCGGTTGGCCAGCAGGTCCGTGGCGGGGTCGGCGAACGTGCCGATCAACGCGTCGGTCAGCACCACGCCACGCACGGTGTCGTCGCGGAACCGCTCGTCCACGACCTGCCCGATCGGCCGCTGGAACATGTCCCGCCACGCCTCGGCGCCCACCAGGCGTTCGATCTCGGCGGAGGTACGCAGGGGTTCGAGCAGCGTGGGCGCCAGGACCCGAGCCACCTCGGCGGTCAGTCCGTAGAACTCCTCCCACGCCCGACGGTCGGCGTCGCCTCCGGTGACGGCCCTGAACGAGGCGGCGGTGGCACCCTCGTCGCCGTCGTCGACGAGCAGGCCGGTGTCGCCGTGGGGCGTGTAGGAGGAGTAGCGGCGACGGCGCAGGTCGAGGCGGAGCCCCAGGTCGCGGACGATCTCGGTGGGCAGGAGGCTGACCAGGTAGGAGTAGCGCGACAGCCGTACGTCCACCCCCGGAAAGGGCCGCGCGGAGATCGCCAGGCCGCCCACGTACCCGAGCCGCTCCAGCACCAGCACCCGCCGCCCGGCCCGCGCCAGGTAGGCGGCCGCCACCAGCCCGTTGTGCCCGCCACCCGCGACAACGACGTCATAGGACCCCATATCCGCACCATACCGATTGATCGCCGCCGTAAGGTGCCGAGGCATGACGAACGATCACACGGCCTGTGTCACCAGAGGCGGACGCCCGGCTTTCGTGGTGAACGTCGAGGTCTTCCTGGAACGAGACGGCCGCTGGCTGCTGATCAGGCGCGGCGATCAGGAGGCCCACGCGCCCGGCGTGCTCAGCGGCGTCGGCGGCAAGGTCGAGGCCGACGGCGTCGGGGCCGCCGTCCTGGAGGAGACCGCCGGGAGGTGGGCGTCGGGCCCTCAGCGCCATGCGAAAGCTGTAGCTAAGAGGCGCGAACGACCTCGGCCAGCGGGGTGGCGGGCCGGCCGGTCAGTCGGGGAATGGCGTCGCTGACCCCGTCGAGTTCGCCGGCGGCGATGGCGGTATAGGTGGAGACCCAGGCGTCGACCTGCCAGTCAGGGGCGCCGTAGGAGGCGCGGGATCGGTAGGCCTCCGCCACCGTCTCGGGATGGTAGGTGACGACGCGGCCGGTCGCCTGCGACAGGATCGCGGCGACTTCGGCCAAGGTGAGGGATTGCGGGCCGGTCAGGTCGTAGGTGGCTCCGGCGTGCTCGGGAGCATCGAGCAGTACGGCTGTGGCGGCATCGGCGATGTCGTCCTGCGCGACGACCGCGGCTCGCCCCTGTCCGGCGGGGCCCCGGACGACGTCGTCGGCACCGACCATGGCCGGCAGGAAGTCGGCGTAGAGGTTGTCGCGCAGGAAGGTGAAGGCCAAGCCGCTGGCCAGGATGTGCTGCTCGGTGGCCCAGTGGTCACGGGCGAGGGTGAACGTGGCATCGGGGGCGGCGCCGTAGAACGAGATGTACACCAGGTGGGCGACACCGGCCTCGGCGGCGGCGTCGACGAAGGTGCGGTGCTGCTGGAGGCGGTCGGGCGTCTCCGAGGCCGACACCATCAGGACCCGGTCAACGCCGTCCAGGGCCCGCAGGAGCGCGTCACGCTCGCCGAACCCGCCGCGGACCGCGGTGGCCCCGGGCAGTCGAGGGGCCCGATCCAGGTCGCGGACCACCATGGTCTGCGGGGTGCCGGCGGCGGCGAGCCGCCGGGCGACGCGCCCGCCGAGGTTGCCGGTGACGCCGGTCACCGCGATCCTCAAGTCGGTGAACTGACTCGTCATGAGCGCGCCTCTTCTGTCGGATGCTTCGTCTCGTCCCTTACTACCAGGTCGGTGCCGGTGATCCAGTCGGTGACGGATCGGTGCCGCGGGCTCCAGCCGAGGAGATCGCGAGTACGGGTGGTGCGCACGCGGCTGTTGGAGCCCAGGGCGTGGCCGGCGAACTGGGGATCCCAGACGTTGTCCGGGGAGGCGGGGTCCCAAGGCTGTGGGCCGGGGAGGCCGAGGGAGCGGGCGATGGCGCCGGTCATCGCGGCGAAGGACTCCTCACCGTTCTCGACGAAATAGAAGGTACCGGGGGGCGACTTCTCCAGGGCGAGGAGATACAACGCGGCCACGTCGTCGATGTGGACGTTGGACCAGATGTTGCGGCCGGTCCCGACGTGGCGGACCACCCCGCCGGAACGTGCCTGGCGGACAAGTGCCGCGATCAGGACGCTGTCGCGGCCCAGGCCTCGTCCGGGTCCGTAGATCAGGCTGTCGCAGAGGACCGCGGAGCGCACGCCTTGCTCCGCGGCGCCCAGGACCAAGCGGTCGATGGCGACGCGGGCCTTGCGGATGGGATGGTCGGGCTCCCAGGCGGAGCCCGCATCGAGAACGTCCTCGTTGAAGATCTCTTCGGACGCCTCGCCTTGGGTACCGACCGCCACGATGCTGGAACCGCTGGTGTGGATCAGGGCCTTGCCGGACCCGGCCAGTGCGGCGATGAGCGTTTCGACGGCGCCGCGGTGGTCGCTGCTGGCCGCGTTGACGACGGCGTCGGCGCGGTGGGCCTGCTCGGCGAGCACAGCCGTGTCGTCCAGGGTGCCCACCACCGGCTGGATGCCCAGCCGGGCGAGTTCCTCGGCTCTGGCCGGGTCGCGGATCAGGCCGGTGACGAGGTGGCCGGCCTGAAGGAGGTGGGCGGCGACGGTGCCGCCGATGTATCCGCTCGCGCCGGTGACGAAGACATGCATCGAAAGGGCCTTTCCTGTCGGGGACGGGACAGCATCAGCCGGTGTTCGATGGATGGACAACTTCCCGTGCCATAACGGCAAAACGGCTCATGGGCGGCTGGCGATCGCCAGAAGGGTCGCGGCGGGGGCGGCGAGTGAGCGGCCGCGGCGCCATACCGCGCGCAGGCTCCTGACCAGGTTCAGGCCCGCGAGCGGCACCTCGACCAGCCGTCCCGTGGCCACCTCCGCCTCCACGGCGTACCCGCTGAGCACCGCGGGCGCCGACCCGGCCTGGGCGGCGCCCTTGACGGCCGAGTTCGAGCCCAGCTCCAGCCGCGGGCTGGCGCGGTGCAGGCTCCTGAACGCCACGTCCAGCGTCTCCCGCGTGCCCGACCCGGGCTCGCGCACGACGAGCGGCGTGGCGGCCAGTTCCGCCCCTTTGAGCGCGGTACGGCGGCGCGCCCAGGCATGCCCCGGCGCCACCACGACCACCAGCCGGTCGGTGCCCACCACGCGGCTGGCCAGTCCCTCGGGCACGCTCGGCCCCTCGACGAAGCCCAGCTCCACCTCCCCGGCCAGCACCCGGGCGGCGACGTCGGCGGAGTTCACCACATCGAGGCCGACCTGGACGCCAGGCTCGCGGTTCTGCAGCTCGCCCAGCCAGCGCGGCACCAGGTACTCGGCCACCGTCATGCTCGCCGCCACCCGCAGATGGGCCGCTCCGCTGTGCCGTACCGCCTGGGCGGCGCGCATCAGCTCCTGGGCGGCGGCGAGCACCTGAGCGGCCCAGCCCGCCACCATCTTGCCCTCGGCGGTCAGCGTGGACCCGCGCGGCGTACGCTCCAGCAGCGGCAGGCCCAGGCGGCGCTCCAGGTGCGCGATCCGCTTGCTGGCCGACGGCTGGGCGATGCCCGCGACCTTGGCCGCCTGCCCCAGGCTGCCCAGCTCGCCCACGTCGACCAGGAGCTTCAGCGAGTCGAGATCCGGCAGCGTACTCATAGCCACAGGCTATGACCTCCCAGGCAACGGATGGCTACCGAGCGCTCCCGGCACTCAGAACACTGGGATCATGACCTTCACCGCCCGCCTGCCGCACGATCGTCCGCCCGGTGATCGTCCCCTGGGTGGCGACCCAAGCAGTGAGCGCCGGCTGCCTGGTGTCGGCGCGGCGGCGGTGGCGGTGGTGTTCGCGCTGGTCGTGAACCACTTCGTGCCCATACTCAGCCCCGCGGTCGTCGCCGTCGTGTCGGGCGCGGCGCTGGCGAACCTGGTGGGCGTCGGCGAGCGGCTCAAGCCCGGTCTGCGGTTCGTCGCGAAGCGGGTGCTGCGTACCGCGATCGTGCTGCTCGGCCTGCAGATCGCGGTGCCGCAGGTGCTGGCGCTGGGGTGGCGGACAGTGGCCGTCGTGGTGCTCGCGACCGGCGTCACGTTCACGCTGACCCCGCTGATCGGCCGCCGCCTCGGCCTCTCGCCGGGCACGTCACTGCTGGTCGCCACCGGCGTCTCGATCTGCGGCGCCGCCGCGATCGCGGCCATGCGCGAGAGCACCGACGACTCCTCCGACGATGACGCGGCCAGCGCGCTCAGCGTGGTCGTCCTGTACGGCACCACCGCCATCGCCCTCCTGCCGCTGGCGGCGTCCTGGCTCGGGCTGTCACCGACGCAGCTGGGCGTGTGGGCCGGGGCCGCCGTGCACGAGGTGGCCCAGGTGGCCGCGATCGGGGCCGCCTCGGGTGTGCTGGTCACCGCCGTCACCGTCAAGCTGGGGCGCGTCATCCTGCTCGCCCCGATCGTCGCCCTGACCTCGTACCGCCGCCGCCACGCCGGGACCGATGCCCCCGGCCGGACCAAGCGGCCGCCGATCATCCCGCTGTTCGTGGCCGGGTTCCTGGCGATGGTGGCGCTGCGCGGCACCGGCCTGGTCCCCGGCGCCGTGACCACCGCGATCCCCCAGGTCACGAACATTCTCATGGCCGCCGCCCTGTTCGGCCTCGGTACGGGGATCGACGCCCGCATACTGGTCAAGGGCGGGCGCGCGCTGCTGCTCGGCGCCATTGCCACCGGCCTGGTCGGGGCCGTCTCGCTCGCGGGTGTCATGCTCCTCGTGTGATCATCGGTGGACGCGCGGCCCGTCCCTCCGTAACGTGCTTAATCTGAACAAACTACGTAAAGTAGACCGTTCCATTAAGCCGCCATACAAGGGAGCACGAAACCCGCATGCACCGCGCCGCCGACCCCATCCTCCGGCCGTCCGACGAGGTCGCCGAAGCCCTCGCCACCGGCGCTCCCGTCGTGGCCCTGGAGTCCACGATCATCTCGCACGGCCTGCCGCAGCCGCGCAACCTGGAGGTCGCCCGGGAGCTGGAGGGCATCGTCCGGGCGGCGGGTGCCGTACCGGCCACGATCGCGGTGCTCGACGGCGTCGCCCACGTGGGCCTGAACGACGTGGAGCTCGAACGCATCGCGACCGAGTCGGACCTGCGCAAGTTGAGCCAGCGCGACCTGCCGGTGGCGGCGGCGCTGAAGGCGAGCGGTGCGACGACCGTGTCGGCCACCTCGTTCCTGGCGGCCCGCGCGGGCATCCGGATCTTCGCCACCGGAGGGCTCGGCGGCGTGCACCGGGGCTGGATCCAGGAACAGGACGAGTCGGCCGACCTCGACACGCTCGCGCGTACCCGGATCACCATCGTGTGCGCCGGGGTCAAGTCGATCCTGGACGTGCCCGCGACCCTCCAGCGCCTGGAGACCCGCGGCGTGAGCGTGGCGGGATACCGTACGGACACCTTCCCCGGCTTCTACCTGCACTCCTCCGGCGAGCCGATCGACTGGCGGATCGAGTCGGCCGACGAGGCCGCGGCCATCATGCGCGGCCAGGACGCGTTCGGCGGCCAGGAGAGCGCGTTGATCGTCGCCAACCCCATCCCGGTGGAGCAGCAGCTCGACCCGGCCCTGCACGACCGCGTGCTGAGCGAGGCGCTGGCCGCCGCCGACCGCGAGGGCGTGACCGGGCAGAAGATCACCCCGTTCCTCCTCGGCTACCTGGTGGACGGCACCGGCGGCGCCTCCCTGGAGGCGAACCTGGCCGCGGTCCGCGGCAACGTCACCCTCGCGGCCCAGATTGCGCTCTCCTGGTCACGAGCGTGACCGGCACCGGCCTCCTCGTCATCGGCGACGTCGTCACCGATGTGGTGGCCCTGCACGACACACCGGTCATGTCGGGCACCGACACGGCCGCCGACATCGTGCTCCGCCCCGGCGGCTCGGGCGCGAACACCGCCTCCTGGGCCGCCCACCTGGGCGCCGACGTACGGCTGCTGGCCAGGCTCGGTTACGACAGCAGTGAGTGGCACACCGCCGAGCTGATCAAGACCGGGGTGCGCCCGCACGTACGCGTCGACCCCGACCATCCGACGGCGATCGTGATCGCGATGGTGGACCGGACCGGCGAACGCTCGTTCCTCACCAACCGGGGCGCGGGCGGCCGGATCTCCGCCGAGGACTGGGACGGCGCCCTGCTCGACGGCGTGGGCCGCCTGCACCTGTCCGGCTACACGCTCTTCGCCGAGCCGGGGCTCCGGCTGGCCAGGCTCGCCATGGCCGAGGCGCGCGCCGCCGGGGTGGCCGTCAGCATGGATCCCGCCTCGACCGGCTTCCTGCACGAGTTCGGCATCGACCGGTTCCTGCGCGAATCCGCGCCCGCCGACCTCATCATCCCCAACCGGGACGAGGCCCTCCTGCTCACCGGAGCGCCGACCCCTCAGCGCGCCGCCGAACTGCTCAGCGAGAGGTACGGCACCGCGATCGTCAAGCTGGGACCCCAAGGCGCTCTGGCAGCTTCGGACGGCACGGTGACGGCTGCGACAGCTGGGGTTCCAGCGAACGTCGTGGACTCGACGGGAGCGGGCGACGCGTTCGCTGCGGGATATCTCACAGCAAGATTGAACGGTGCCGGTGAAGGGCAGTCTTTGGAGGCCGGATGCCGGGCCGGAGCCGAGTGTGTGGCCCTGGTGGGCGGTCGGCCACGGTACGGTTTGGAGCTGAACCTTCTTTACCCTATTCACACCGATTGATAGCTTGCCGCGTAGGCTGCACCATTAACCACATGCGTATTGAGTAGCAACACGCGGCTCACTGGGGAGGATAAGGTCCGCCGATGGAAGTCGAGTCATCGATCTGCCTGAGCGACCTGGTCCCTGCCTTGCGCTGGAGCCGTCCCCAGCAAGTCGCGGAGGCGCTGGGCGATCCGCGCCTGCCCGCCGGGTGGTGGTCGTCCGTCGCCCTGTCGAGGGCTCTCAGTACGGCCGGACTCGACTGGATCTGCGACCGGCTCGCGTTGCTGGCCTCGTCCCGCTGGGACCACATGGCCCTCGCCGACCTGCTGCCCGCGCTGACCGTGCACCACATCGACCCGGCGCTGCCCGGCTGGCCGGAGGCCACCCGGACGGCGATCACCGGCCTGGGCGGCTGGCAGCGACTGCGCCGCCTCTCGCCCGGCGACCTGGGCACCCCGTCGGCCACGCCTGAAGTGGTGATCGGCTCGGTGTTCCGCGAGGTGCTCAGCCGCATCCCGGTCCAACGCGAACCCGGCCAGTCCGCCCAGCAGCCCGGCCCGCCGCAGGCCCGGCCCGGCGCGCACCCGGGACAGCAGCCGGTCCAGGGCCACCCAGAGGTGACCCGCCCGCTCCAGCGCGGCACGGTACCCGGCCAGCGCGACGGAGGCCCGGCCCAGAGCCCGGTGCACACCGGCCCGCAGCCCGTGGCGCACGAGAACGGCACCGCTCAACGCCAGACCGGCTCCTTCCCCGGCCAGGGTGCTGCTCAGACGGGTCCCTTCGCCGACCAAGGCGGACCCCAGACAGGCTCCTTCGCCGCCCAGAGCGGGGCCCCCCGCCAGACCGGCTCTTTCCCGGCGCCAGGCGGACCTGCCCAGACCGGCTCATCCCCCGCACCGGGCGGACCGCCTCAGACCGGCTCGTTCCCGGCGCAGAACAACAAGGGCGGCGTGCAGCCCACGACCGGCGCGCAGCCGCTGGCCGCTCCGCAGCCCCAGTCCGGCCCCCAGGCGGCCCGCCAGGACACGAACCCCCCAGGCACCAATCCTCCCGCGGCCGGCCAGCAGGGCGGCGGCTTCCCGGGCACCGGCCTCCCCGGCCCCGGGGTCCCAAGCGCCAACGCCCCAGGCAACGCGAGCCCTGATCGGACCGGCCCACACGCCGCCGCCGGCCCGCACGCTGCTGCCAGTCCGCACACAGGCCCGCACCCCACCGCCGGCCCGCACACCGGTCCGCACCCCACCGCCGGCCCTCAGGCCGGAACGCCGATCGGCAGTCCGCTTACCCCTGTCGGCCCGGGGACTCCTGGCAGCCCGATTACCCCTGGCGGTCCGGGCACCCCTGGCGGTCCGGGCACCCCTGGCGGTCCGGGCACCCCTGGCGGCCCGCACACCGGGCCCGTCGCCGACCGTCCTGACGCAACGACCCAGCAGGGTCCCCTCCCGGGCGCCGAACCCAGCGGGAAGCCCCAAACCGGGCCGCTCCCGGCCGCCGGACTGTTCGCCCCTGGATCTGTCACAGGCACCGGGCAGTTCCCCGCGGTCAAGCCTGGCACCGGAACGCCCGCAGGCAACGGATCACCCACCACAGGCGGCTTCCCCGGCGACCTGGGCAAAACGCCCCGCACCCCGAACGCGGACACCCACACCGGCCCCGTCCCGGCGGCAGGCGCTCCGGGCAACGGCAGCGCGTACGGCGCCCCCGCGCCGGCCGCCAACGCCACACCGGCGACGCCCACCCCCTCCGAGACCGACCACGCCATGGTCCGAGTCGTCGACAGCCTGTTCCGCAGCCTGGACAAGCTGGCCCTCGCGGTGGCCGTACACCGCCTGTTCGCCGAAGACCCCGTCAGTCTGCGTACGCTCGCCCACAAGATGCTCGTCGACCGGGACATCCTCTCCCAGGCACAGCGGACGGCCGAGGAACGCGTGCTGCACTGGCTGCGCTCGTCGGAGTCGGCGCCGGTCACCGGGCACATGTTCCGGCTGACGGAGTGGCTCGGCGCCGCCGCCACCCAGGATCAGCTCATCGGCGCCGACCCGGCCCACCCGGTGATGGTCCCGTCGCTGCGTACGCCGCTCTGGCGGGTGCTCGTGACGCTGATGCCCGACCGCCGCCTCCAGGACGGCTGGCTGGTGGTCGGCGACCTGCACGGCCTGCAGGCACGTACCAGGCAACTGCTGGCCGGCCAGCCCGCCGACGCCGACGTCGTGGAACTGCTCAGCGAGCTGGGCATTCGCGCGCACTCGGCCAAGGCCTGGTTCGACGCGCTGCCGGACACGTCGGACCCCGTCGCGTCCGAGCCGTCACCGGCCCAGCCGCTCCCCCGCCGTACCCCCGGAGCCAACGGCCACCACCACCGGGGCGGCCAGCCCATCCCCGCGGCCGAGAGCAAGTCCATCGACCCCTCGGCGGCCCTCGCCACGCTGTCCGCCCTCTCGGGCGGCCGGTCCGCCATGCTGCCGGGCACGCTCGCGGGCACTCCCGCCACCCCGCCGCCCCCGCTGCCGGGCCCGTCGTCGGACCCGCGCCGCTGGCAGCGCATCGAGGTCACCAACGAACACCTCCGGGGCGGCCCGGTCCCGGTGCCCGAGGGGTATGCCACGCAGCTCGGCATGCGCCCTGGCACCCTCCTGTCGGTCACGGGCCCGGGAGACAACGCCATCGTGCTGGTCTGGCAGGGCCACCAGCCGGTGTTCGACTCGCTCCAGCCGGTCCTCATGCGCCTCAACGCCCGCGCCGGCGATCAGGTGTACGTCACGGTCGACGGCTACCGCCTGGAAGCCCAGCTCACCGGCTGACGCGCGACCGACGCCGCCGGGCCGTAGCGGCCCGACGGCCGGTTGAAGTCGCCAGGCCGTAACGGACCCACAGCCGGTTGACGTCGCAGAGTCTCAACGGACCCACAGTCGGTTGATGCCGCAGAGCCTCGGCGGAACCACGGCCGGTTGACGTCGCGGCCCAGCGGCCTTCGTGAAGGCGATCACGCCCCGGCGAAGAGCCGGATCCGATGGGCCACGGCGGCGGCCTCGCCACGGGAGGCGACGCCCAGTTTGGCCAGGATGTTGGAGACGTGCACGCTCACGGTCTTGACCGAGATGAACAGCTCCCCGGCGATCTCCCGATTGCTCCGCCCCTCGGCCACGTACCGCAGCACCTCCAGCTCACGCGCCGTCAGCCCCAACGGCAGCCCGTCGGGCGCCGGCTCGTCGGCGACGGCGACCCGGCCTCGCCGCGCGACCGCGTCCAGCCGCTCGACCAGCGGCGTCGCACCGAGCTGCTCGGCCAGCTCACGGGCCCTGGCCAGCCTGACCCCCGCCCCCTGCCGATCACCGGCCTCCAGCGCCGCACGGGCGGCGCCCTCCAGCGTCTGAGCCTCGGAGTACGGCTGCCGCAGCCCCGCCCAGGCCTCCGCAGCCGCGTCCCACGCCTTGACCCGCGCGCCATCGAGACCGGCCCCAGAATCCGCCGCGGATCCGCCGCCGAAGCCGTCACCACTCCCAGGACCGGAACCCGCGCCGGGCCCAGCCCCCGAGCCAGGACTCGACCCCGCGCCGAGCCCTGCACCTGAGCTGGCGCCGGTCTCCAGGTCAGCCTCGGACAGGCCCGCCAAAGCCAGGTAGGTGAGACGCAGAGCCCGCTGGTAGTCGCCCGCGGCCTCCAGCCACCCCGCGACCGACCGCAGCTCCGCCCCGATCTCCCCGCCCAGCCGCGCGAACGTCACCAGCACCGGCCACGCGTATCGCGGACTGGCCAGCAGATCCTGCTCGCGCAGTGTCCGAGCCGCCGCCTCCCGCGCCTCGTCCAGGCGCCCCCGCGCCAGCAGCAGCTCGACCTCTCTGCAGGCGTGCGGCAGCACGTTCTGGTCACGGAACCGCCCGCGCATCAGCACGCTGCGCGAGGCCGCGAACAGCTCCTCGGCCTGATCGATCCGCCCGCGCGCGAGCGCGATGTCGGAGGCGATCCCCTGCAGGCTGGCCCGGTAGGGCGGCGGCGGCGTGAGCTCCAGGGCGTGCTCGATCACCTCCAGCGCCTCGTCCCAGCGCCCGAGCGACATCAGGGGCTCCGCCAGGTTGATCGAAAGGAACGTGCCCGAGGTGCGCGCCAAACCGTAGCGTTCGGCCTCGGCGACGCCGTCGCGGGCGACCTGGGCGGCCCGTTCGTGCCTCCCCGCGCCCTCCAGCACGTCGGACTCGGAGATGGCGCCGCGCAGCATCGCGTTGTAGGCCTCGGCCGAGGCCGCGATGCGGCGCGCTTCGGCGAACCCGCCCAGGTTGGCCTCGATGTCGGAGAACTGGCAGCGCGCCCAGGTCATGGTGATCAGCGCGTGCGCCTCGGTGTTGGCGTCGCCCACCTCGTGGCCGATCTCCATGGCCAGCCGGGCCGTGGAGATCTTCTCCTGCCAGCCGTCGTAGAGCATGCGCGCCAGGGTCTCCAGCACCTGGGCCCGCAGACCGGGCTGGTCGTCGGGCACCAGCGACGCCGCCCGGCGCAGATCGTCGACGTGTCCGGGGCGGCTGAGGTCGTAGCCGGTGAGACCGCGTTGCCGCAGCAGCCTGGCGGCCGTGGCGGGCTCGGCCGCCTCGTCGATCTCGGCGAGCCCGGCGCTGGCCAGGCCCATCGCGCGTTCGTACTCGCCCGTCAGGTGGGCGACCGTGGCCGTCTGCCGGAGCACGTTGACGCGGTCGATGCCGATGCGCTCCGCGGCGTCGGGCACCTGATCCCACAGCTCCAGCACCCGGGACAGCATCCTGTGCTGCTCGTCGTAGGCGGTGGAGCGGCGGGCGGCGGCGGCCGCGTGCCAGGCGCTGACCAGCGCCCAGGTGGTGTCGTGGGCGGCGTGCCAGTGGTGGGCCAGCTCGATCGCGCCGCGCGGGGCGGGCAGGATCGACAGGTCGTGCTCCAGCGCCTCGGCGAAGCGCGTGTGCAGGCGGGTGTGCTCGCCCGGCAGCAGGTCGTCGTGGAGCGCCTCGCGGATCAGTGCGTGCCTGAAGGAGTAGCCTTCGCCGTCCACGACGAGCACGTTGCCGGCCACGGCGGGCCGCAGCGCGTTGGACAGGGCCCCGTCGTCCATCCCGGCGACGGCGGACAGCAGGTCGTGCTCGATGCGCTGGCCGCCCGCGCTGGCCACGCGGAGCAGCTCCTGGGTGTCGTCGGGCAGCCGCTCGACGCTGGCGAGCAGCAGGTCGCGCAGCGACTCCGGCAGCGCCTCGCCGGCGCCGGACTCGTTGAGCAGCGCCTCCACGAACAGCGGGTTGCCCTCGCTGCGCGCGTAGACCAGGTCCAGGTCGAGGTCGGACAGCTCGCGCTCCAGGATGCTCGCCGCCTGCTCGACCACCTCCCTGCGGGTGAGCCTGCGCAGCTCCAGCCTGGCCACCCAGTCGACGCGGCCCAGCTCGGCAAGCAGCGGGCGCAGCGGGTGGGTGCGGTGCAGCTCGTCGGAGCGGTAGGTGACGACGATCAGCAGCCGTACGTCGGAACGCTGGTAGCGGACCAGGAACGAGAGCAGGTCGCGGGTGGAGCGGTCGGCCCAGTGGGCGTCCTCGATGACCAGGACGACCGGCCGGTCCTCCGCCAGCCGCTCCAGCAGGCCGAGCAGTTGCTCGAAGAGCCGGGCGCGGGCCTCGGGGCCGTCGCCGTCGGGCTCACCGAACTCGGGCAGCAGCCGGGCCAGGCCGCGCGTGGTGCCGCCGGGCACCAAGGCCGCCACGCCGTCGCGGCCGAGCTCGCGCACCAGGCCACGCAGCACCGCGGTGAAGGGGGCGAACGGCAGACCCTCGGTGCCCAGCTCCAGGCAGCCGCCGACGAGCACCATCGCCTCGCCGGCCCGATCGGCGAACTCCCTGATGAGGCGCGTCTTGCCGACCCCCGCCTCGCCGCCGACCAGCACGGTGGCCGCCGCGCCGGTCCGGACACCGGCCAGGGCTCCGTCGAGCACGCCCAGCTCCGCGGCGCGGCCGACGAACAGCGGACTCACCGCATGGATGCTCACGCCCCAAGAATGCCATCCGGCGGCGACAGAAAACGACCGCGGGACCTGCAGTTAGCGGAGGACCTTCCTGAACATGGTCGCCGAGGCCTCGTAGCCCAGCGCGTGGTAGAACTCGGGCGCCCGCCGCGTCGCCATGGCCACGTAACCGGCCTCCCTGGAGCGGGCCCAGGCCTCGAACTCCACCAGCAGCGCCCGGCCGATGCCCTGCCGGCGCGACCCGCTCTGCACCATCGCCTCCTCGACCCAGGCGACGGGCCCGTTCGCGAACAGCGTGAGATGCACGAACCCCAGCAGGTAACCCTGGACCCGGCCGCCCACCACGGCCGCGATCAGCATGACGTCGTCGTCGCGCAGCAGCTGCGGCAGCGCCGCGTCGAAGGCCTTGCGCTCGGGCCTGAAGGTCAGCCCGAACTCCCTGGCCAAGGCGAACAGCTCGTCCGCGTCGGCCTCCTCCGCTCTCCTGATGTGGAGATCGTCTGACGTCATGTCGTACGACCTTAAGTCGTCGCGTGGCCGCCGTCCAATCACCTCAGCGTGTCAGCGCCTTGACAGTCTGTTCGGCGACCTCCTGGGCGCCCTTCATGAGCACGTCTTCGGCGACCGGCTTGGTGTTCGCGCCCTGGGCGGTGATCTGGCCGTCCTTGTTGTCGGTGCCGAAGTAGCGGACGTTGATCGTCGTGTTGCCCATCACGATGTACGCCCAGACGTTCGTGGTGCCCTTGAGGTTCTGGGTGTACATGGCGTGGGTCTCGTCGCCGATGCCGTCGAGGTCCTTCATCTCGCCGTACGTGCTCAGGAAGCGCAGGGCGGGGTTGTCCTCCTTGGTGCCGGCCATGTCCTTCATCGAGTCGAAGTTGAAGTCGGCGTCCTCCCGCGCGTCCTCGACGCTGGGCCAGACGTTGACGGCCAGGAAGATGGTCCGCGATTCCAGGATGCCGTTCCTGATGTTCTTGGCCTTCTGCGTCCACTCGCAGCCCTTGCGCAGGGCGCCATACCCGTCCTTCTGGACGCCAGGCTCGGACTGCGACTTGGGCGCGAGCCGCGTGGTCAGGCTCGCGGGCAGCAGGTCGCACACCTCGGGCACCGCCTTCAGCGGCGGGAAGGTGGAGGTGGCCGCGGGCGTCTCCGCCGCGTCCGACGAGGGCGCCGCCGAGGGCAACCTGGACGACGAGGGGAGCGACGACGGCAGCGTGGAAGGCAACGTGGAAGGCAGGTCGGAGGGCAGGTCGAACGAGGGGGTCGGCAGCGCGACAGGAGCGGCCTCCTGACCGACGTTCCGTACCGCGATGAGCCCTCCGCCCAGCACCGCCACCGTCGCGGCCCCCGCCAGCACGGCCTTGGCCCAGCCTGGCGCCTTCGACGTGACGGGCCGCTCGCCGCCCCCATCCGGCCAGTACGAGGCCGGAGGTACGGGTGGCGCCTGCGGTGCCTGCGGGCCCTGGATCATGGCCACCCCTAAACTCGACGATCATTACAAATGGGCTGCTGTTACCGCGTACGGGACGGAAATATAGCGAACCGAAAGTGCTGAACACTATGGTCTCCAGCGTGCCTGGTCTGGGGGATTCCAAAATCGCAGGCCGCTATCGGGTGCTACGGGCGCTCGGTCAGGGTGGCATGGGCACGATCTGGCTCGCTCACGACGAGCTGCTCGATCGCCAGGTCGCCATCAAGGAAGTGCTGCTCCCGCAGTCCCTCGCACCGGCCGAGCGGGCCGAGGCACTCCAGCGGTCCATGCGCGAGGCGATGGCGGCTGCCCAGGTGCGGCATCCGGGCATCATCACCATTCACGACGTGCTGTCCGAGGACGGGCGGCCGTGGATCGTCATGGAGCTGCTCAGGGGCCGCGATCTGAAGGACGCGGTGGCCGCCGATGGGCCGTGGTCGCCGGAGCGCACCGCGGCGCTCGGGCTGCGGGTGCTGGAGGCGCTGTCCGTCGCCCACGCGCACGGCATTCAACATCGCGACGTCAAGCCCGCCAACGTGTACCTGACCGACGATGGCCGGGTGGTGCTGACCGACTTCGGCATCGCCAAGCTGGAGGACCAGGCGACGATCACCGAGTCGGGGCTGCTGATCGGGTCGCCCGGGTTCATCGCCCCGGAGCGGTTACGCGGCGAGCGCGGCGGCCCCGAGTCGGACCTGTGGTCGCTGGCCGCCACGCTCTACGCGACCGTGGAGGGCCAGGCTCCCTATGTCGGCACCTCTCCTATGTCGGTGCTGCGTGACGCACTGACCCTGCCGCCCCGGCCACCCCAGCGCGCCGGGAACCTCGGGCCGGTGCTGATGCTGATGCTGGCCCGCGAGCCGTACCAGAGACCCGTCCCGCAGGCGGCGGAGCAGTTGCTGCGGCGGGTCGCGGAGGGCGGGCCGGCGCTGGCGGCCACGCAGCCGATGGCCAGGCGCGCCGGCCGGCTGCCGATGGTCGTCGGCGGCGTGGTCGTCGCGGCGGCGGTGGCGGCGGTCGCGTTCGTGGCCCTGCGGCCCGCGGACACGCCCGCGAAACCCGTGTCGGAGCCCGTGAAGCAGCAGGCGCCGACCACGACGGCCGCCTCCACCCCCGCTCCCACCCCCACCAGGGAACCGGAGCCGGAGAAGACGCCCAAGTTCACCGCCGCCGTGAACCTGTGCACCCTGCTCACCCCCGCCCAGGTCGCCAAGCTCGCGCCCGGCGTGGGCAAGGGCAGGCGCGACGGCGACTCGTGCGAGTGGACCACCCGCGGCACGGGGCTGTCCGCCGCGGTACTGACCGGCTCCAGCGGGACCGACAGGTGGAGCGCGGTTCCGGAGGACGCCGAGGAGAACTACGTCAACCTGCGCAACCTCCGCGGCCAGGACGCGGAGATCACGTGGTCCTGGCCGGAGATCGGCCTCGCCAAGCCGATCAAACAGCAGCGCCGGAACGTCCAGGACATCAAGGGCATCGGCGACGAGGCGTTCGGCTACGAACTGGTCAGCCCCAAGGGCAACGCCGAGAACGTCACCGTGATCTTCCGGCTCAGCAACGTGAACGTCGAGATCGGTTATGTCAACGTCAACAAGATCGGCAACAACGCCGCCCTGCGCAAGGGAGCGCGCGACGCCGCGCGCCGGCTGGCCGAGGCATTGAACCGCCAGGAGTGAGGCAATGAACCAACCGCGACTCGTGGGCGGCCGCTACCAGCTGCTCGAACAGCTCGGCCGCGGCGGCATGGGCATCGTCTGGCGCGCGCACGACACGATGATCGGCCGCGAGGTGGCGGTGAAGCAGGTGCTGATCCCGCCGAACCTCTCCCCCGCCGACCAGGCCGCGCTGCGCCACCGTACGTTGCACGAGGCCCGCGCGGCGGCCGGGATCCGGCACCCCGCGGTGGTCGGCATCCACGACGTGATCGACGACGGCGGCCAGCCGTGGATCGTCATGGAGCTGGTCCGCGGGCGCTCCCTCGACCAGGCCGTCAAGACCGGCGGGCCGATGTCGGCGGCCTGGGCGGCCTCCGTCGGCCTGTTCGTGCTGTCGGCGCTGGCCTCCGCGCACACGCGCGGCCTGCTCCACCGCGACGTCAAACCGGGCAACGTGCTGCTCGCCGATGACGGCCGCATCCTGCTGTCCGACTTCGGCATCGCCGCTCCGACGGGTGCGGCCGCCCAACAGGGTGGCGTACCGGTGGGCACGGCCGGCTTCACCGCGCCCGAATGCCTGACCGAGGGCGTCGCGCCGGGGCCACCGTCCGACCTCTTCTCGCTCGGCGCGACGATCTACACGGCGGTGGAGGGCGTACAGCCGTTCCAGCGCAACACCGCGATGGCCACGCTCGGCGCGGTGATGACCGAGCCGCCGAGGCCGCCGCAGCGCGCGGGCGAACTCGCCCCGCTCCTGCTCGGCCTGCTGGCCAAGGACCCCGTCCACCGGCCCGACGTGCGGACGCTGCGCCGGGGGCTGGAGCGGGTCGCGGGCCACGCGGCGGCCACCGTCAGAACGCCCGCGCCCGCGTGGGTGGTCTCGCGCGCGGCCGCGTACGGCTCGGCGGCGGCCGTGGTCGTGGCGTTCGTCGTCGCGGTCACGCTCATCCTCACCACGGGGTCCTCCGCCACGCCGTCGCCGCAGCCCACCCCGGCGGCGGCGCGTACCACGAAACCGGCGCCCAGCAAGGCCCCGACCAGCGCGGCGCCGACCGCGTCAGCTTCGGCGTCGGCGTCGGCCAGTTCCTCCCCCGCGGCCACGCTGCCGGCCGGGAAGTTCTCCAAGATGCCCCGGCCCTGCCAGCTGCTCACCAAGGAGCAGGCGACCCGGCTCGTCGGCACGTTCCTCACCTCGTCGACCGACCCGACCTTCAGATGTACGTGGGCGACAGCGGGCTTCCCGCCGGCGGGCAAGCAGCTGAGCGTCTTCCTGACGCTCTGGCTGTACCCGCCGCAGGGCGACGGCTACGAGACCACGCTCGCGCAGGAGCACGTCGCCGGGGCGAAGAAGGAGGCCGAGGACAAGGCGGGCCGAGGCGGCACGGGTGAGAAGCAGGGCGAGGTCTTCGAGATCCCCGGCGCGGGCGAGGAGGCCATCGCGTACGAGATCTCCAGGGTGAAGTTCAGCAACAAGCACGAGGTCGAGGTGCACGTGCTCTTCCGCACCGGCAACATGGTGGGCGAGTTCCGCTTCGTGCACGACGTGGCCAAGGACGCCGCCCTGCGGGACAAGGCCGCGCAGGCCGCCAAGTTCCTCGCCGCGAACCTCGACGCCAAGGCCTCCTGACCATGCGCGTGATCGCCGGACGCTACCAGCTGCTCGCCCCGCTCGGGGCGGGTGGCGCGGGCACGGTGTGGCGGGCGCGTGACGAGCTGCTGCACCGCGAGGTCGCGGTCAAGGAGGTACGGCTGCCGCCCGGCCAGGACCAGCAGCGGGCCCTGGTCGACACGCTGCGCGAGGCCAGGGCGGCGGCGGCGCTGAACCACCCGTCGATCATCACCGTGCACGACGTGATCTCCGAGGGCGGCCAGCCCTGGATCATCATGGACCTGCTCGCGGGCAGGTCCCTGGGCGATCTGGTCAAGGAACGCGGACCGCTGCCGCCCGGCCACGTCGCCACGATCGGCCTGCGCGTGCTCGACGCGCTGGAGGCCGCCCACCGCCGCGGCATCCTGCACCGGGACGTGAAGCCGGGCAACGTGATGATCACCGACCTCGGCGAGGTCGTCCTGACCGACTTCGGCATCGCCGCGCACACGGGTGACGTCCCCGGCGCGGGTACGGCCGCCGCCGCGGCGCACGCCGGCGGCGTCGCGGGCTCCCCCGGCTACATCGCGCCCGAGCACCTGCGCGGCGAGCCGTCGGGCCCGATGGCCGACCTGTGGTCGCTCGGCGCCACCCTGTACCTGGCCGCCGAGGGCCGGGCACCGTTCGAGCGCGACTCGGCGATGGCGATCGTCGCGGCCGTGCTCACGATGCCCCCGCCGCCGCCCGTCAACGCGGGCCCGCTCGGCGGCCTGCTCCTGGCGATGCTCGACCGGAACCCGGCCGCCCGGCCGCACCCGCAGGGAATCAGGGCGCACCTGGAGTCGTTGGCGGTCCCGCTGCCCGTCCGGCCGCGTGAGACCGCGCCCGCCACGGTCCCGGTGCGGGCGCGCCCACGCCGCCGCACACCATACGTGCTGGGCGGACTGGCGGCGGGTACGGCCATCGTGGTCACGGCGGTCGTGCTCCTCAACGGCTCCGGCGGCTCTGGCGGCTCGCCCGCCGTCACGACGCCGGCCACCCACGTCGCCCAGCCCGCCTCGACCGCGGCGCCCGCTCCGACGACGAGCACGGCGCCGCCGACCAATCCGGCCAGGGGCGACGGCGCCTTCGGCCGCCCGCCGAAGGCGTGCTCGCTCCTGACCGACGAGCAGGCGCGGCGCGTCCTGCCCGGCTCTCGCTCCCGGCAGCCCCGCCTCTACGACGAGAGCGAGTGCTACTGGTCGGTCGGGCTCGGCGGGCTCCTCGAGACCACGTCCATCAACCTCAAGGTCAAGCACTCCAGCGAGGTCAAGGCCGCCGAACGCGCCTTCACGCAGGCCGTACGGGCTCGCGACGGGGCGGCCGGCAGCGAGCAGACGGTGACGACCTCGCACATCAGGAAGGTGAGCGCGGGCGACGAGGCGGCCGCCCAGGACAAGGAAGCCGGCATCACCCACACCTCGACCACCACCATATGGATGCGGATCAGCAACGTGATCATCCAGGTGGAGGTCAGCCATCCGAAGCGAACGAAGGTGACCCCGCAACTCCGGGACACCGCTCTCAAGACCGCCCGCGCGGTGGCCGACACCCTCCAGAAGGCGCGATCAACTGCCACCGGCTGAAGCTGGTGGTTTGCTCTCACGGTCCCGTCTGGGTGAAGGGAGGCCGGTAGCGTGTGGCTGGTTGATGGCAGCCCAGCCCGCAATGCCGCGTTGGGCGATGTTGCGGGCCGCGATGTGGTCGGCGTGCCCAGCGAGGCCGCACCCGGTGCAGACGAACCGGCCCCGCGCCGGCCGATTCGCCCTGCTGACATTCCCGCACTCCGGACACGCCTGCGAGGTGTAGGCGGGGTCGACCAGCAGGAAGGCGAGCCCGGCGCGGGCGGCCTTGTAGCGGGTGAACGTGATCTGCTGGGCGAAGGCCCAGCTGTGCAGGGTGCGTCGCTGGAGCCGGTGAGCCCTGACCCGACCGCGGATACCCTGCAGATCCTCCAGGGCGACACCACGGCCGGTGCGTTCGGCTTCACGCACCACGAACGTCGAGATTTGGTGGTTGAGGTCGGTCATCATCCGGTGCTCACGCCCGGACAGGCGGCGCAGCACCCGCCGCGCCGCAGAAGTGCCCTTCTTCTGCAACCGGCGACGCTGGCGATGCCGCCGCTCCCGCAGCGTGCGGACATGACCGTTGCCGCCGATCGGCCCGGCCAACGCCGGGCCAGGCAGCACCGCGCCATCGGAGGTGATCGCCAGATTCGCCACCCCTTGATCCACCCCCACAAAACCGCCGACCGGCTCACGCGCCACCGGCTTGGGCAGGGCGAGGGAGACCTGCAGCAGCCACACCCCGCGCCGGCAGACCAGATCGGCCTCACCGAGCGGCAGCGTCTCCACGGCTTTGAGGTCTTCTGGTCGGCCGGTGTAGGGGACGGTGACGCGGCCGGTGGGGGTCCACAGCGACACGGTGCGGGCGTCACGGTTGAAGCTCATCAACCGGGCGTCATAAGGAACGGCGCCCTGCGGGCGGAAGATGTGAGCGCGTTTCTTGCTGGCGCGCCGGTTGGCATACGCGCCGGCGACCCGGGCGATCGCCCGCACCGCCGCCTGCGCACCCAGCCCGGCCACCTGCGCCCGCACCTCGTAATAGGCCAGCCGATGCAACTCCACCACAGCGAAGATCCGGTGCTGCCACGCCAGCCGGGACACGACGGTGGCCGCCTGATTGCACAACAGCACCGCCGCCGCCAGCGCCTCGGCCTGATCCGGGGCGGGTGTGAGCCGCAGTTGCACGACCGTGGGCAGGCCGTGCCGTTTGGTGGCGGAGCGACGAATCGCCATCATGCACCTCCTGTCACAACACCCTCACCCACCGCACATATTACCGAACGTGACCGAGACTTTCCATACTGTTTTCGAAAGGAGGGATGGCGCTTCCTTCCGGCCCTGACGGACCGGGTCTCCGCGCCACCATTCAGATGAACGACTACCAGCAGCAGGACTTCCCGACCGCGGCCGTGCGGCACACCGCTCCCACCCAGCAGTCCCGCCCCGGGCTGCGGGTGACGCCGGCGATCCTGAGCGGGGCGTCGGCCGTGGTCGTGCTCATGCTGTTCACGGTCCTGTTCCTGCTCACCCGCCAGCCGGACAAGACGGCCGTACCCGTGGCCGTCGCGACCACGCGGACGGCCGAGCCCGCACCCACCGAGGCTTCGCCCACCGAGCAGGCCACCACGAGCGAGCCCGCGCCGACCGGGACCGCCACATTCACCAAGACCGTCGACCCCTGCGCGGTCACCGACGAGGACCTGGTCAAGAAGCTGACGCTGTTCCCGGACAAGTCGCAGATCAAGGCCGAGGAGTGCGAGTGGTCGACGCTCGCGCCCGGCGCGGGCATGCCGGGCAACATGCAGTTCCGACTCCAGGTGTACGTGAAGGTCTTCCCGGGGGATCTGACGGCGGCGCACGAGCAGTTCCTGGGACTGCGGCAGGAGGCCGTCCTGCTCGCCAGAACCTCCGCCCCCGCCGAACCGCCCATCGGCGACGCCTCCTGGACCACCCTGTACACGCTGCCCGGCGACACGGGCAAGGGACCGACCACCGCGACCGTCGGCGTCCGGGTCAGCAACGCGGTGATCCAGGTCGCCTACCAGCGGCACGTCACCGAGGACCCGGCGGGCAGGCTGGCCAAGGGCGCCCTGGACGTGGCCAGATCGGTCGCCGAGAAGATCGGCACGTCGAACTAATTGTTGGACGGCTGAAAGCACATTGCAGGCGGACCGGCCTATCACTGGGGAGGAAAAGTCCATCACCCAAGGAGCCCCAGTGAATCGCACCTTCCGCCTTCTCGGAGTCGGCACCGCCGTCGGCGTCCTCGCCCTGGGCATTTCGGCCACGAGCGCCACGGCTACGCCGACTTCCACCACCGAATCCTCGGCCTACGCCCCGTACGTGCGCGTCATCAAAAGCAACGCGACCGGCAGATGTCTCGACGACAGCTCCGGCTACGGCCTGCGGATCTTCCCGTGCAACAACCTCATTTATCAGAAATTCGACGTCTACAATAACCCAAACGGTACTCATTTCCTGGTGAACCGGTCCACCGGCCGATGCGTCGAGGACGCCGCCAAAGGCATCCGGGCCAACCGCTGCACCGGCGCCGCAAATCAGATGTGGTACTTCAGCAACTGGAAGGGTGGCGGCTGGGGCATTTCCAACAGGAGCACGAACAGATGCGTCTACGCTTACGTCAACGGCGTCTCCATACTGGGCACCGAGTCCTGTAACTGGTCGTCACGGTTACAGAGTTTCGCGCTCCTTTAGAGGTCACCCAGCCCCAGCTGGCGGGCGATCAGCATCCGCTGGACCTCGCTGGTGCCCTCGCCGATCTCCAGGATCTTGGCGTCGCGGTAGAAGCGGCCCACCGGGAACTCGTTCATGAACCCGTACCCGCCGAAGATCTGCGTCGCGTCGCGGGAGTTGTCCATGGCGGCGTTGGAGGAGACGAGCTTCGCGATCGCCGCCTCCTTCTTGAACGGCACGCCGGCCAGCATCTTCTCGGCCGCGTGGTAGTAGGCCAGGCGGGCGGTGTGGACGCGGGCCTCCATGTCGGCGATCTTGAACTGGATGGCCTGGTAGTGGCCGATCGCGTGGCCGAACGCGTGCCGGTCCCTGACGTAGCGCAGGCATTCGTCCACGCAGCCCTGGGCCAGGCCGACGCCGACGGCGGCGATGGCGATGCGGCCCTCGTCGAGCGTCTGCAGGAACTGGGCGTAGCCGCGGCCGCGCTCGCCGAGCAGGTTCGCGGCGGGGACGCGGCAGTCGGAGAAGGACAGCTCCCTGGTGTCGGAGGCGTTCCAGCCGACCTTGGAGTACTTCTTCGAGACCGTGAAGCCGGGCGTCCCCGACGGCACGAGGATGGTGGAGATCTGCCGCTCGCCGGTGAGCGCGGCGACGCCGACCACGCCGGTGATGTCGGTGCCCGAATTGGTGATGAACGCCTTGGTCCCGTTGATCACCCATTCGGCGCCGTCGAGCGTGGCCGTGGTGCGCATGCCGCCGGGCACGTCGGAGCCGCCGCCGGGCTCGGTCAGGCCGAACGCGCCGAGGGTCTCGCCCGCCGCCATCGCCGGCAGCCAGGTCGCCCGCTGCTCGGGCGTACCGAATCGGTAGATCGGCATGGCGCCGAGCGACACCGCGGCCTCCAGCGTGATCGCCACGCTGGAGTCGGCGCGGGCCAGCTCCTCCAGGGCCAGGCAGAGCGCGAAGTAGTCGCCGCCCATGCCGCCGTACTCCTCGGGGAACGGCAGGCCGAACAGGCCCATGGCGCCCATCCGGCGCACGATGTCGTACGGGAACTCCTCCCGCTCGTAGAAGTCGCCGATCACCGGCGCCACCACGTCGCGGGCGAACGCCTCGACGGTCTTGCGCAGCTCTTCGTATTCGTCGGTGAGCATGGTGGGTCAGCCTTTCGCAAGAGCCTGGACGACGCGGGACGGGCTGGGACGGCCGAGCCGTTCGGCCAGCCAGATGCTCGTGGCCACGAGCTTGTCGAGGTCGAGGCCGGTGTCGATGCCGAGCCCGTGCAGCATCCACACGAGGTCCTCGGTGGCGAGGTTGCCGGTGGCGGACTCGGCGTAGGGGCAGCCCCCGATGCCGCCGGTCGAGGCGTCGACGACGTGCACGCCCGACCGGAGCGCGGCCAGCGTGTTGGCCAGAGCCTGGCCGTAGGTGTCGTGGAAGTGCACGGCCAGCCGGTCGGGATCGCGGAACGACTCGATCAGCGCGGTCACGTGTCCGGGGGTGCCGACGCCGATCGTGTCGCCGAGCGACAGTTCGTGGCAGCCCAGGCCGAGCAGCCGCTCACCGACCGCGACGACCTGCGCGATCGGCGTCAGGCCCTCCCACGGGTCGCCGAAGCACATCGACACGTACGCGCGTACCTTGACGCCGTTGTCGAGCGCCCTGGCCACGACCGGCTCGAACATGTCGAACTGGCTCTCCAGGCCGCGGTTCAGGTTCTTGGCGGCGAACGTCTCGGTGGCGCTGGCGAAGATGGCGATCTCCTCGACGCCGTTCGCCAGCGCCCGGTCCAGCCCGCGCTCGTTCGGGACGAGCACCGGGTAGCGGACGCCCGGCCGCCGGTCGAGCCTGGTGAGCAGGTCCTGCGCGTCGGCGAGCTGCGGCACCCACTTGGGGTGGACGAAGCTGGTGGCCTCGATCACCCGGTGGCCGGCGTCGGCGAGCCGGTCGATGAACTCGGCCTTGACCTCGACCGGGACGATCGCGGACTCGTTCTGCAGGCCGTCGCGCGGGCCCACCTCGTAGACGGTGACCTGGTGCGGAAGACCTTCCATCGGGTACGGCCCGCGCATCATGACTCCCCCGCCGAGACTGCCGTGACGACGGCCAGGACGGCGTCCATGTCGACCGGCCGGCCCGCCTGTACGGGCAGCTCGGTGACCTGTCCGTCGCAGGGGGCGGTGACGGTGTGTTCCATCTTCATGGCCTCCACGATGAGGAGCGGCTGGCCCGCGCTCACCCGGTCGCCCGGCTGGACCTTGACGACCAGGACGGTGCCGGGCATGGGGCTTCTGACCACGCCGTCGCCGGCGTGCGCGGCGCCGGGGCGGTCGCCGGGGTCGCCGATGCGGTGGCGGGTCAGGGCCCAGGACTGGCCGTCCCTGCCCAGCCAGAGGGTGTCGTCGTGGCGGGCGTGGGTGTAGTGGGAGGTACGGCCGTCGAGGGTGACGGTCAGCTCGGCGTCACTGATCAGGAGCCTGGCTGGGACGGCCACACCGCCACCGCCTGGCTCATTTATGCGGATTTCTGCGGATATTTCCGGTAGGCCGCGTACCTGGACCGTGTGGACGCCGTCCCGTGACTCCAGCCGCCAGGACGTCCACGCGCGCTCGCCGACCCGCCAGCCGTCCGCGACCTCCCAGGGATCCGAACCCACCGGCGCGGCGTGGAAGGCCAGCGCGGCGGCGGCCAGCACCTCGTCGGGCGGGCCGGCGTCGGGGATCAGAGTGGGCAGGACCCGCTCGACCAGCCCGGTGTCGAGCTCGCCCGCCCGCACGGCCGGGTGCGCCGCGAGCGCCCGCAGGAACGGCACGTTCGTGATCACGCCGAGCACGGCGGTCTCGGCCAGCGCCTTGTCGAGCCGGCCGAAGGCCGCCTCCCGCGTGGGGGCCCAGGCGATGATCTTGGCCAGCATCGGGTCGAACTCGCTGCCCACGACACCACCCTCGACCAGCCCGGAGTCGATCCGGGCGCGGTCGGGCTCGGCCAGGCGCAGCACCCGGCCGCCGGTGGGCAGGAAGCCGCGCGACGGGTCCTCGGCGTAGACGCGGGCCTCGACGGCGTGGCCGCGCAGCCGTACCCCGTCCTGGGCGATGGGCAGCGTCTCGCCCGCCGCCACCCGGAGCTGGAGCTCCACCAGGTCGAGGTCGGTCACCAGCTCGGTGACCGGGTGCTCCACCTGGAGGCGGGTGTTCATCTCCATGAAGTGGTACGCGCCGGTCGTGCCGTCGACGATGAACTCGACCGTGCCCGCGCTCACATAACCCACCGCGCGGGCGGCCTCCACCGCCGCGGCGCCCATCCGCTCGCGCATCGCCGCGTCGACGAAGGGCGACGGGGCCTCTTCGATGATCTTCTGGTGGCGGCGCTGCAGGCTGCACTCGCGTTCGCCCAGGTGGACGATGTTGCCGTGGGTGTCGGCCAGGACCTGGATCTCGATGTGGCGGGGGTTCGCGACGTAGCGCTCGATCAGCAGGGTCTCGTCGCCGAACGCGGCGCGGGCCGTACGGCGGGCCGACTCCAGCGCGTCGGGCAGCTCGGCGGCCGAGCGGACCAGCACCATGCCCTTGCCGCCCCCGCCCGCCGACGGCTTGATCAGGGCGGGGAAGTCCGTCCAGGACAGCAGCGAGTCGCCGGGCTCGGCGCCGCCCGGCACCACCGGGACCCCGGCGGCCGAGACGGTGGCCTTGGCGCGGATCTTGTCGCCCATGGCGTCGATGGCCTCGGGCGGCGGGCCGATGAAGACCAGCCCGGCCGCGGCGCAGCGGCGGGCGAACTCGGCGTTCTCCGCGAGGAACCCGTATCCGGGATGGACGGCCTGCGCACCGGACGCCTCGGCCGCCGCCACAATCGCCACCATGTCCAGATATTTCGGGACCTGGAGGGCCATGTCTGCCTCGCGGACATGGCGGGCGTCCGCGTCCGAGGCGGTGTGGACGGCCACCGACATGATGCCGAGCGCACGCAGCGTACGGATGACGCGGACCGCGATCTCACCCCGGTTGGCGATGAGCACGCGACGGAACATCGCCTGCGAAGGTAGCGATGGGGCCATGAGCACAGTCACATCCGGAAGACGCCGTAGCCGACGGGGTCGAGCGGGGCGTTGGCCGCCGCGGAGAGTGCCAGGCCGAGGACCGTACGGGTGTCGAGCGGGTCGATCACGCCGTCGTCCCACAGCCGGGCCGTGGAGTAGTAGGGGTTGCCCTGGTGCTCGTACTGGGCCCTGATGGCGTCCGCGTCGGCGTTGCCGACGGTGGTGAGCACGTTCGCGGCCTGCTCGCCGCCCATGACCGAGATGCGGGCGTTCGGCCACATCCATAGGAACCTGGGCGAGTACGCCCGCCCGGCCATGGCGTAGTTGCCCGCGCCGAACGAGCCGCCGATCACCACCGTGAACTTCGGCACCCTGGCACAGGAGACCGCGGTGACCATCTTGGCGCCGTGCTTGGCGATGCCGCCCGCCTCGTAGGCCTTGCCGACCATGAAGCCGCTGATGTTCTGCAGGAAGACCAGCGGGATGCGCCTGCGGTCGCACAGCTCGATGAAGTGCGCGCCCTTCAGCGCGGACTCGCTGAACAGGATGCCGTTGTTCGCGATGATCCCGACCGGGTGCCCGTGCAGGTGGGCGAAGCCGGTGACCAGCGTCGAGCCGTACTCGGCCTTGAACTCCAGGAACCGCGAGCCGTCGACGAGCCGGGCGATGACCTCCCGCACCTCGTACGGCCGGCGGGTGTCGGCGGGCACGATGCCGTAGAGGTCGCGGGGATCGTGCCGGGGCTCCTCGGGCTCGGCCCGGTCCCAGGGCCGCTCGGCTCTCGGGGCCAGCGTGGAGACGATGTCGCGGACGATGGCCAGCGCGTGCGCGTCGTCGTCGGCCAGGTGGTCGGTGACGCCGCTGACCCGGGCGTGCAGGTCGCCGCCGCCCAGTTCCTCGGCCGTGACCTCCTCGCCGGTGGCCGCCTTCACCAGCGGCGGGCCGCCGAGGAAGATGGTGCCCTGGTCGCGCACGATGACGGCCTCGTCGCTCATGGCCGGGACGTACGCGCCGCCCGCCGTACAGGAGCCGAGGACGGCGGCGATCTGCGGGATGCCACGCGCGGACATGGTGGCCTGGTTGTAGAAGATGCGACCGAAGTGATCCCGGTCGGGGAAGACCTCGTCCTGTTTGGGGAGGAACGCGCCGCCGGAGTCGACCAGGTACACGCACGGCAGGTGGTTGTGCAGCGCCACCTCCTGCGCGCGCAGGTGCTTCTTGACGGTGATCGGGTAGTACGTGCCGCCCTTCACCGTGGCGTCGTTGGCCACGACCACGCACTCGCGCCCGGCGATCCTGCCGACGCCGGTGATGATCCCGGCGGCCGGCGCCTGGTCGTCGTAGAGGCCGTTGGCGGCCAGCGGCGACAGCTCCAGGAAGCGGGAGCCGGGGTCGAGCAGGCCGTCGACGCGGTCGCGCGGCAGCAGCTTGCCGCGTTCCACGTGACGCTGCCGCGACCGCTCGGGACCGCCCGCGGCGGCCACGGCGAGGCGCTCCAGCAGGTCGGCGGCGAGCCGCTCGTTGAGCGCGGCGTTCTGCTTGAACGCCTCGCTGCCGGGGTCCGCGGCCGAGTTCAGCACCGGCCAGTCGCTCATGTGCCCCCTTCCGTTATGAGGCAGATGTTAGTCATCATTAACGTAACCGTCTACCATGTGAGACGTGACGACGACGCGGAGCCGTGGCAGCCGGCGCCTGGAGATCCTCGGCGCGGCCGCGAACCTGTTCGCCGCGCGCGGCTTCCACGGCGTCTCGATCGAGGACATCGGCGGCGCGGTCGGCGTCTCGGGCCCGGCGCTCTACCGCCACTTCAGCGGCAAGGAGGCGCTGCTCGCCGAGATGCTCCTGGGCATCAGCTCGCGGCTGCGCGAGTCGGCCGCAGCGGCGGTCACCTCGCCCGGCGGGCCGGAGGAGACCCTCAACGCGCTGCTGAACGTGCAGATCACCTTCGCACTCGAACAGCCCGCACTGATCACCGTGCACGACAGGGAACTGGGCAACGTGCCCGAGCCGGAGCGGCGGCAGATCAGGCGGCTGCAGCGGCTGTACGTCGAGGAATGGGTGACCGTGCTGGCCGAGCTGCACCCGTCGTGCCCGCCCCCGCGGCTGCGGGCCGCCACGCACGCCGTCTTCGGGCTGCTCAACTCCACCCCGCACAGCGCCGGCGAACTGCCCGCGCAGGCCATGCGCCCCCTCCTGCACGCGATGGCCAGGGCGGCCATCGCGGCCTCGGTTAACGCTCACTAACAGAGTGCCACAACCGCAAAACATGGGCTTTTCATGCCAACTATCTAGATATATCGTCAAGGTATCTCGATAGTTGGAGGCATCATGCGTGATCCCCACCTGTGGGATGACATCCCGCAAGCGGCTCCAGAACCCCCACACCCCCACTTCCCGCCGGATCCACCGTTCCCGCCCGGCGCACCACCACCGCCCGGGATGGGCCTCAGAATGCCGCCCATCCCGGGCGGCGGGCCGGGGATGGGCGGCCTGCCCGGCGCGCCGCCGATGGGCTGGGAGGGCGGTGCTCCGCGCGTACGGCGGGGCGACGTCAGGGCCGCGCTGCTGAGCCTGCTCAGCGAAGGGCCGAAGAACGGCTACCAGATGATCCAGGACATCGAGGAGCGCAGCCGCGGAGTGTGGCGGCCCAGCCCCGGCTCGGTCTATCCGTCCCTCCAGCAACTGGAGGACGAGGCCTTGGTCGCCAGCGACGAGAGCGGCGGCTCCCGGATCTACAGCCTGACCGAGCAGGGCCGCGAGCAGGCCGAACGGCACCTCGACGGCGAGCCGCCCTGGGACGAGGTGGCGCGCTCGGTGCCCGAGGACCGGCACGAGCTGCGGCTGCTGTGGGCCCAGCTCAACGAGGCGTTCAGCCACCTGGCGCGGACGGCCAACGACCAACAGGTCTCCCAGGCCAAGAAGCTGCTCAGGCAGACACGTAAGTCCGTTTTCCAGATCCTCGCGGAGGACTGACGATGACAGCGGCGGCGGTGGCCGTACACGGCCTGAAGAAGAACTACGGCAAGGTCGAGGCCGTCAAGGGCGTCGACTTAGAGGTGGCACCCGGCGAGGTCTTCGGCTTCCTCGGCCCGAACGGCGCGGGGAAGACCACCACGATCAGCATGCTCTGCACGCTCGTCAACCCGACCGGCGGCAGCGCCACGGTCGCCGGGTACGACGTGGTGCGGGAGCGCGACGAGGTGCGCAGGAACATCGGGCTGGTCTTCCAGGACCCGACGCTCGACGGCTACCTGAGCGCCGAGCAGAACCTGCGCTTCCACGCCGAGCTGTACGGCGTGCCGAAGAGCATCGTCGGCGACCGGATCAAGCAGGTCATGGAGATGGTCGCACTCTGGGACCGCAAGGACGCCAAGGTCATGACGTTCTCCGGCGGCATGAAGCGGCGGCTGGAGATCGCCCGCGGGCTCCTGCACTCGCCCCGGGTGCTGTTCCTGGACGAGCCCACGGTCGGCCTCGACCCGCAGACCCGCTCGGCCATCTGGGGCTACATCAACCAGCTGCGGCACCTGGAGGACATCACCATCTTCATGACCACCCACTACATGGACGAGGCCGAGTACTGCGACCGGATCGCGATCATCGACCACGGCGAGCTCGTCGTCATCGACTCGCCGGAGGCGCTCAAGGCCAGCATCGGCAAGGACCGGGTGCAGATCCAGACGGGCGACGACGAGGCCGCGATCAAGGCGCTCCGCGAGAAGTTCGACCTGGACGCGGCCGTGCGCGAGGGCGCGGTGACGTTCGCCGTCGCGTCGGGCGAGGAGTTCGTGCCCCGGCTGTTCGCCGAGCTCGGCATGCCGATCAGGTCGGTGAGCGTCTCACGGCCCTCACTCGACGACGTGTTCATGAACTACACCGGTTCCACGATCCGCGACGCCGAGGAAGGCGCCGAGTCGGGCGGCAGGGCGTGGATGAGAGCGATGGCGAGGCGATAGTCATGGCGACAGAGGCGATCAGCGTCCGGGTGCCGGTGCACAGCACCGGGCACGACCTCCGGGCGATCAAGGTGGTCCTGCACCGGGAGCTGCTGCGGTTCGTCAACGACCGCACCCGCATGCTGTCGATGCTGCTGCAGCCGGTGCTGTGGCTGTTCGTGATGGGCACCGGGCTGGGCTCGCTGGTGCGCGGCACCATCCCGGGCATCGACTACCGCACCTTCATGTATCCCGGCATGATCTCGATGACCGTGATCATGACCGGTATGTTCTCGGCCGGGTCCATCGTGTGGGACCGCGAGTTCGGCTTCCTGCGCGAAATGCTCGTCGCCCCGGTCTCACGCGGGGCGATCGTGGTCGGCAAGTGCCTGGGCGGGGCCCTCGTGGCCACCGGGCAGGGCGTCGTCATCCTGGCGATGGCCGGGTTGGTCGGCGTACCGTACTCACCGGCTCTGATCGTCACGCTGCTGGCGGAGATGTTCCTCGCGGCGTTCACGATCACGGCGTTCGGGGTGATGCTGGCGGCGCGGATGCGCAACATGCAGACCTTCTTCGGGCTGATGCAGATGGCGATCATGCCGATGATGTTCCTGTCGGGGGCGATGTTCCCGCTGGCGAACCTGCCGTCGTGGCTGCACCTGCTGACGGTGGTCAACCCGATGACGTACGCGGTGGATCCGATGCGGCAGGCGGTGTTCTCCCATCTCGACGTTCCGGCGCAGGTGAACGCGGTGCTCAACCCGGGGGTTCGGTGGTTCGACTTCCAGGTGCCGGTGGGGCTGGAGCTGGGGGTGGTGGCTCTTCTGGGGGCGGTTCTGCTGGGGGTGGGGATCGCGCAGTTCAGGCGGGCGGAGTAGCTCGCACAGGTTTTCGTATCTGACTGCGACGGACTCGTTACGGAGGGTAGCTTTCCCGATGGGTTCTCAACCCATCCCCCTTCCCCAAAGGAGAACCAGCCTTGGATTTGCACTTGGCAGTCATCGACCTGCAAGAGAAGGTCTCTGCCCTCCAGACCGATACGGTGAGTGGCGTGCCTGGTACCTCGATCGAACAACGGTTCACTAGCCTGCACGACCGCGTGGACATCGTCGGGAAGAACGTCCTCGACAGGATCGACAAGCGGACAAAAGATCTCGACAAGAAGATCGAGACACGAGCGGATCAACTCGAAAAGAGGATCGACGCACGAACCGACTTTCTCTACGAGAAGGTCTTCATGCTCAGCAAGGACACGGAGAATGGCTTCGACCGGGTAAATCGGGATATAGCCAGCGTCGACCTGCGCATCGGCAAGGTCGAGGCAAGGATCGACAAGGTCGACAAGGACATAGCCGAGCTCAAGGCCGGGTTCGGTGAGCTCAAGTTGATGCTCATCAGCATCGGTGCGAAGTCTCCCGAGCCCGAGTCGTAGCACCGACGCTTGAGGCCCGGAGCGTGCAGCCCCGGGCCTCAATCGTGCCGTTCCGGCCTGGTTACCGCGTCACGCGGACATAGTCCCTACGGCTGCTGTCGCCGTAGAAATCGTCATCCCCGCCGAACACGAACTTCCACGAGCCCGACTTCCACGCCTTGACCCTGGCATACAGCTTGCCGCTGTCACCGGATGACGTGGTCTTCACGTACTGCCACTTGTGCGCGCCGACCGGCTTGAAGTACAGCGCGACCTTGCCCGCGTACCCCTCCCAGGATCCGCTGTCGTCGATCTGCAGCTTGCCCCTGAACTTCAGGTACTTACCGCGCTTGACCGGCTCCGGGTAGGCGTTGAACTTGATCACGCGGCTGACCGACTTCTCCGCCGTCGGCGGCGGGGTGGGCTCGACGACCGTGACCTGGTCGGCGTCGCTGACCGAGCCCCTGACGCCCTCGGTGCCGGCGAACGCGGCCCGCCACCAGCCCGACGACTCAGCGGTCGCACTGGCCCAGAAGCGGCCGTCGCGGTTCGTCACGTCGCTGGTGACGTACTCCCACCGGCGCGACCCATCGGCCCTGAAGAAGATCGAGACCCGCTGGCCGGGCAGCGCGCGCCAGCCTTCGGCCTGCAGGGTGCCGGTGAAGTTCAGCCGGGCGCCCTTGTCGACGGGCTCGGGTGAGGCGTCGAAGCCGGCGATCCTGCTGTCGCGATCGTGCCTGACCCGGACGTCGACCCGGTCGCTGTCGCTGACCGACGCCCTGGCTTCCTTGTTCCCGCCGAACTCGGCCCGCCAGTAGCCGGTGGCCCTGGCCCGTACCTTGGTGGCGAACCAGCCGTCGCGGCCGGTGGTGACCGTGGTGACACCGCGGTAGGCGTCGGCGCCCTTCTCACGGAAAGTGATCGCCACGGACTGCCCGGCGTATCCCTTGCCGTCGGCCAGGAGCCGGCCGGAGACCCTGATCAGGTCACCGCGGTCCACCTCGCCGGGGCTGGCGCCGAAGTCGACGATCTTGGTGACGAGGGCCTTCTGGATGTCGAAGGTGCCGCTGACGGACTTCTCGCCGTCACCGTGGGCGATGGCGAGGAAGCTCCACTTGCCGGCGTCCTTCGCCTCGAAGCTCTTCGTACCGGTCCACTTGGTCCGGAGGCCGAACGGGGCCGGCTTGAGCTCGACGGGCGTGCCGACGCTCAGGCCGGGCGGCTTGAGCTGGAGTTCGGCCGTCTTGGCGTCCGCGGTGGTGAACGTGAACGTCACCGCGACCGGCTTGTCGAAGACCACGACCGGGGAGCCCGGGCTGAGGTCCACGTCGGAGATGGAGGGGGCCTTGGCCGCGGCCGACGCCGACGGTGCCAGGGCGAGAACCCCGGCGGCCGTCGCGAGCGCGACGGCGGCGACACGGATGCGTTGTAACATGCGGGTTCCTTTCTGGATCCCTGTGTTCAACGCGGCATTGAGGGTGCCACGCATATCGTTCCCAGTAAACATTCAGGTTGGCCACAAAGTCGCTCAATCTGACAATCTGTTATAGATCGGGGTCAATCGGACCGGTCCACAACATGTCCCTCCCGACAGGCAGACGAACCCGGTATCGGGACGACATAATCGCCTTGTGGCGCGCGACACTGTTGAGACCCATTTCACCCAAGCGGTTACGACGCTGAGGACGGGCGCGGCCCGTGATCCCGGCCTGCCTGTACGCGAGGGCACGTCGCTGACCGGCGAGCAGTGCCGTACCCTCTTCCAGCGCCAGCTCGACAGCCGCCTGCTCGACATCGCGGCCCGCTGGCTGCGCGAGCAGAACGAGAGTTTCTACACGATCGGCTCGGCCGGCCACGAAGGCAACGCGGCGGTCGCCACGGCGCTGCGGGCGGACGACCCCGCGCTGCTGCACTACCGCTCCGGCGCCTTCTACCTGACCAGGTCCGAGCAGGCCGGGCGGCTGCCCGAGCAAGGCATCCGCGACGTGCTCATGGGGCTGACCGCCTCGGCGGAGGAGCCGATCGCGGGCGGCCGGCACAAGGTGTTCGGCCATCCCGACCTGGCGATCATCCCGCAGACCTCGACGATCGCCAGCCACCTGCCACGCGCGGTGGGCGTCGCCTTCGCGATCGAGCGGGCCCGCGCGCTGGACGTCCCCTCGCCGTGGCCGCGTGACGCGATCACCGTGTGCAGCTTCGGCGACGCGTCCGTCAACCACGCCACGGCGCTGACGGGGTTCAACACCGCCGCCTATGCCACGCATCAGGGGCAGGCGCTGCCGATCCTGTTCGTGTGCGAGGACAACGGCATCGGCATCAGCGTCCGCACGCCCAAGGGCTGGGTGGCGGCGAGCGCGCGGCGTCCCGGCATCGAATACTTCGCCGCCGACGGCTGTGACCTGGCCGACGCCTACGACGCGGCCACGCGGGCGGTCCAGCACGTACGGGCCAACCGCTCCCCCGCGTTCCTGCACCTCAGCACGGTCCGGCTTATGGGCCACGCCGGGTCGGACGTCGAGTCCGCGTACCGCACCCAGCGGGAGATCCGCGCCGACATGGAGCGCGACCCGCTCCTCACCACCGCCCGGCTGCTGGTCGAGGCGGGGCTGATGACGCCCGAGGAGCTGCTCACGCACTACGAGTCGTCCCGCGAGCACGTGCTGCGGATCGCCCTGGAGACCAGCCGCGGCCCGCGCCTCGGCTCGGCCAAGGAGATCATGGAGCCGCTCGCACCGCGCCGCGCCGAGATGATCGCCAGGATCAGCCCGGTGGCGGCCGAGGCCTCGGTCAGGGAACGCGCGTTCGCCGGCTCGCTGCCCGAGGCCGAGAAGCCACTGACGCTCTCCCAGGCCATCAACCGCACGCTGACCGACGCGCTGGCCGTCCACCCGGAGATGATGGTCTTCGGCGAGGACGTCGCCAAGAAGGGCGGCGTCTACGGCGTCACCCGGGGGCTGCAGAAGCGGTTCGGCGCCGGGCGGGTGTTCGACACGCACCTCGACGAGCAGTCCATCCTGGGGCTCGCGCTCGGGTCGGGGGTGTCGAAGCTGCTGCCCGTCCCCGAGATCCAGTATCTGGCGTACCTGCACAACGCGCTCGACCAGCTCAGGGGCGAGGCGTCCACGCTGTCGTTCTTCTCGCGGGGCGCCTACCTCAACCCGATGGTGGTGCGGGTGGCGGGTTACGCGTACCAGAAGGGGTTCGGCGGCCACTTCCACAACGACAACGCGGTCGGCGCGCTGCGCGACATCCCCGGCCTGGTCATCGCCTCGCCGTCGCGTCCCGACGACGCGGCGGCCATGCTGCGCACCTGCCTCGCGGCCGCGCGCACGGAGGGGTCCGTGTGCGTGTTCCTGGAGCCGATCGCGCTCTATCACACGCGCGACCTGTTCGAGGAGGGTGACGGCGGCTGGCTGGCGTCGTACGCGCCGCCGTCGCGCTGGCCCGAGACGCACGTCCCGATCGGGCGGGCGCGATCCTATGGGGACGGGCGCGATCTCACGATCGTCACGTTCGGCAACGGGCTGCGGATGAGCCTGCGGGCCGCCGTCCGTCTCACGCAGGAGGGCTTCGGCTGCCGGGTGCTGGACCTGCGGTGGCTGGCGCCGCTGCCGGTGGAGGACCTGGTACGGGCGGCTGAGCTGACGGGCAAGGTACTGATCGCCGACGAGACCCGGCACACGGGCGGGGTGTCCGAGGGGATCGTGGCCGAGCTGATGGACGCGGGATTCTCCGGGCAGGTGGCGCGGGTGACGTCGGCGGACAGCTTCATTCCGCTGGGAGACGCGGCCGGCCATGTGCTGATGTCCGAGGAGGAGATCGAACAGGCGGCGCGGAAGCTCCTAGGATGATTTTTCGTGCGGCTGCGCGGTGAGCCTGCTTTTTTCGGTCTTTTGTACGGCTAAGCACGGTGAGCCCCAAGCGCCGACCGGGGCTGGGGGCTGTCCAGGGGCACGCTCCTCTGGTGGAGGTGGCTTGGCGCCGTGACGTGCGCATGATTGGCCGTGTTCTTCGGCATTGAGCTGGGCGGCGTTGACAGGCGCCGGGTTCCGCCGTACCCGCTCTCGCCGACGCGGCGCTCGGATGGGCTCGCGGACTTCTGGAGCCCAGCCCCCGGACTCCGCCGCTCACGGACATCTCGGCTCACGGACTCCCCGAACCCCCTGCCTCCCGGTCCCCGCACCTCCTGCCTCCCGGACCTGCGGCTCCTCAGATCCCGGCCCCCGGTCTCTCGGACGCCCGGTCTCTCGGACGGCTGGGCGCTCGGGCGGCTGGGCGCTCCCCCGGGCCCCGGCTAGTACGGCGAAGGGCCGCCGAACATTTCCGCTACCCGGGAAGCCAGTGCCACGTCGCCCGTTATCTCCAGGCGGCCGGACACCAGCAGGGCGGCCGGGTTGGCCGTGCCCGCGAGGATGCGGAGGAGGTCTGCGGCCGGGAGGGTGAGCGTGAGGGACGGGGCGCGGGCCGGGCCCGGGAAGGCGCGGGCTCGGGGGCCTCGGATGGCGATGGTCCAGGTGGAGCGGGGTTGCAGGCGGAATTCGAGGGTGCCGTGGAAGCCGAACGCCTTGTCCGGCTGGAAGGAGCGGGCCATGAGGGTGAACAGGAGGCGCTGCCGGCCAGGGGTGAGCCAGCGGGCCAGGTTCTCGTCCGAGCGGCCCGCGACCAAGCGGGACAGGAGGTGCCGGGCCGTCAGGCGGGCTCGTTTGCGGGCCGTGGCGAGGAGGTCCGCCGGGGTGGGGGCCGGGCGGTGGGTGAGGCGGGACAGTTCCGCGTCCTCGTCGATCACGTACGGCTGGGACAGTGTCCTGGCCGGGGAGCGTCTGGAGAGGGCGGCTTCAATGGCGGGGGCGAGGCGCGAGAACTTGTCACGCTCGCGGTCTTCGCGGCCTTCGGTGAATGCGGGAAGGACCTTTTTCCCGAACAATTCCAGACTTTCGCAAATATGGTCGTGACGGTTCGGCCCGGCCTGGAGTACGAAGATCATTTGATCGACGCCGGCCGCCTCGTACCGGGCAATGAGGTCGATGAGTTGCTGCGGACTACCCAATGCGCCCGCGAGCGGATCCGTCCCTTGCGGCCCCACCTTAGGGCCATCTTTCGTGAAATTTCCCCAAATGCTGCTGTGGCCGGGAGTGTGTTTCGACGGCCCGTAATAGTGCGCCAGAGCGTAGGCGAAGAACCCGGCCCCGAGAGCGCCCCGGCGCCGGGCCTCGGCGGGATCCTCGTGGCACATCATCGGCAACACGATCGCCAGGTTGGCGTTGACCGCGAACCCCGCCGGCACACACTCCTCCGACTCCAGCAACCGGTAGTAGTCCCGCGACCACTTCTCCGCGTCCTCCGGATGCACGAACGCGAACGACAGCGCCCCGATCCCGTTCCGCGCCGCCAGGTGGATCGTCTCCCGCCGCGAACAGGCCACCCACAGCGGCGGGTGCGGCTTCTGCACAGTCTTCGGGATCACGTTGCGCGGCGGCATCCGCAGGTACGGCGAATGCCACCCGGCGAACGGCTCCTCGACGAACATCCGGGTGATCGCGTCGAGCGAGTCCTGCCACATGGCCCGCTTGCGCTCCCGGTCCACGCCGAACCCGCCCAGCTCGGCCGCCGAACTCGCCTCCCCGGTGCCGAAGTCGACCCGGCCACCTGAGACGAGGTCGAGCGTGGCGACCCGCTCGGCGACCCTGGCAGGGTGGTTGACCGGCGGCGGCACCTGCACGATGCCGTGACCGAGCCGGATGTTCCTGGTGCGCTGCGAGGCGGCGGCGAGGAACACCTCGGGCGCCGCTGAGTGCGAGTACTCCTCCAGGAAGTGGTGCTCGACCTCCCACACGTAGTCGAACCCCACCCGGTCGGCGATCTCGACCTGCTCCAGCGCGTCGGCGTACAGGCGCTGCTCGCTGTCCGGCTCCCAGGGGCGGGGCAGCTGATGCTCGTAGAAGATTCCGAACCGCACCTCAAGCCTCCGGTCTACCTGGCCTTATAAATGACCGTCTCCCGAACTGGACGTAACGTCAACAGCGCCCCAAATCAGTTGTCTGGGCACCCGCCGGGACCTAATTTGTAGTGATCATCGTTCTGCGGAGAGGACCCTTACGTGCTGGATTCCGCCGTACACGCTTATCTCAGGTCGGTGGCGGGGGCTCGGGCGCATCGGGCCGGGCCGTTCGTGATCCGGTTCGATGAGCATGACGACGCGCTCCCGTTCAACTACGCCGTACCCGACGACCACAGCGCCCCCACGGCGGACGAGGTCGCCGCGCTGGTCGCGGTGTTCCGTGAGCGGGCGCGGACACCACGGTTGGAGTACCTGCCGCAGGCGGCGCCGAAGGTGGAGGACGCGCTGCTCGTGGCCGGGTTCACCGAGGAAGGCCGCTACCCGGTCCTGGTGTGCTCGCCGGACGAGGCGGTGGACGCGCCCGTCGACTCAGCCGTCCGGGTCGTGCTCGTGACGGATGAAGCCGGCCTCTGGCGCGTCGCGCGGGTGATGAACGAGACGTTCGAGGCGCCGGAGGCCAACGAGCACGACGTCGCGCGGCTTCGGCGGGTCCTGAACGGCGGTGGGCTCGTGGCCGCCGCCGTGGACACCATCACCGGCGAGGTGCTCGGCGCCGGGCAGATCGGCAGCCCGCATCAGGGGGTCGCCGAGGTCGCGGGTATCGCGGTGCGTGCCTCACACCGGCGGCGGGGCATCGCGGGAGCGGTCACGGCGCTGCTGACCCGCGCGGGCGCGGACGCCGGGATCACGATGCCGTTCCTCACCCCCGCCGACGACGGCGCCGCGCGGGTCTACGCCCGCGTCGGCTACCGGAAGGTGGGCGAGGCGCTGCACATCTCGCTCCGCTAGAACACCAGCCCACCGGCACATCTCGCTTCAGGTTTCGCGGCGGAGTGGGCTGAGCCAGATCGGGATCCAGCTGAGCGCCATGATCGACGCGCCCGCCCACATGGCGGCCCCGGAGCCCCAGATCTCGCCGAGGAGCCCCGCCAGCAGGCCGCCGACGCCGACCGCGCCCATCAGGATCAGGCGCATGGTGGCGTTCATCCGGCCGAGCATCGGGTCGGGCGTGACCTGCTGCCTGAAGCTGACGAGCAGCACGTTGTTCATCCCTGTCCGGAAGCACAGGAGGCTCCACGCGGCCGCCGAGATCCAGACGCTCCAGCCGACCAACGGCACCAGGAACGCGAACGGCGCGGTAGCCAGGCCGACGACGCACACGCCACGCCCGCGACCGAGCCGACGACCGATCAGGTGCGCCGTCGAGGAACCGGCCAGCGTGCCCAGCCCACCGACGGCGAGGTAGGCCCCGAGCACCCAGGCGGGCTGCCCGAGGTCATTCACGAGGAGCACGGGCAGCAGCGTCGAGCAGAGCGGGAACCCGAGGTTCGACAGACCGCCCTGTACCGCGACGGCGACGAGGATCCGGTTGCCGAACAGGTACCGGACCCCCTCGCCGATCTGCCGTCCGAGCCGCTCGCCGGGGACGGGGGCCGGTGGAGGTTCGGGTGTGCTGATCCGCCGCAGCCACAGGGCCGACCACAGGTAGGTGAGCGCGTCGAGCAGGATCGCCACCGGCGCGCCCGCGAAGGTCACCAGCACTCCGGCGGCGCTTCTGCCGCTCACGTCCATCGCCGCGTTCGTGCCCACGAGCACCGAGTTGGCGGCGGTGAGCCGGTCGCGGCCGACCAGGTACGGGACCGTGCTCTGGGAGGCGACGTCGAAGAAGAGCGTGCCGACTCCCGACGCGATCGCGACGCCGTACAACTGGGCCATGGTGAGCGCGCCCAGCCACCATGCGACCGGCACCGACACCAGGAGCACAGCGCGGACGAGGTCCGTCGCGATCATCACGGGGCGACGCCTGACCCGGTCCACCCAGGCCCCGGCGGGCAGGCCCAGCACGAGCACGGTGATCGTGGTGAGCGCGCTGAGCAGGCCCACTTCGCCGGGTCCCGCGTTGAGGGCGGTCACCGCGAGCAGGGGCATCGCCACGTAGCCGACCTGGGTGCCGAACTGGCTGACCGCCGACGCCAAGTAGAGGTTTCTGAAGGAGGGTTCACGCAGGAGCGGGGTCTCGGCAACAGCTGTCATGCCCCTAGATGATGCGATAGTGGATCTGGCGGCCATTGATTAAGCAGAGGGTTAATGGAATGAGCCTTGAACTGACATTCACCGCGCAGGATGCAGCTAATGTCCGCTTCGCCGTTTCTCCTCTGTGGGAGGTCGTCGCCAGCGTCCGAGTGGTGAAGAACCCGGCCGCGCATGCCGCACTCAAACCCTGGGTGGAGCGGGTACGACGGCCGCTCGCCGATGTCGACTGGCGGTTGCTGTCCGACCTGGTGCCCGTGCCGACGACCTCGATCGTCTGCTTCGTCTGCCCGCCGCCCTCGACCTCCGTGCCCGATCTGGAGGTGGAGCTTGCCACGATGGCGGCGATGGCGCCCCGGGTCCAGGAGGATCTCGATGTCTGGGACGGTCCGCGCACCAGAGCGCTCCAGGCGCTGCATGACGACCCCGTGGGCGGCCTCGAGCGGCTGGCCGGGGAGATCCGCGGCTACTGGGAAGCGGCCATCGCGCCGTTCTGGCCCCGGATCGGCACCCTGCTCGAAGGCGACGTGCTCTACCGGGCCAGGTCACTGGCCGAGGGTGGGCTGCGGCGCATGCTCAGCGACCTCGACGCGGCCGTGACCTGGGAGGGAGAGACGCTCCGCCTGCCGAAGACGGTCTGCGAAGGAGTGCGCCCGCTGCGCGGGCTGGGGCTGTTGCTCGTGCCGTCGGTGTTCACCTGGCCGCGGGTCTTCTCCGTCACGACCCCGCCCTGGCAGCCCACGATCCGCTACCCGCCGCGCGGCGTCGCGACGCTCTGGGAGCGCCGCGAGAGCGATCCGCCAGAAGCGCTGGCCGCCGTGCTCGGCCGGACCCGCGCCCGGCTGCTGGCCGAACTCGACCAGCCCGCCTCGACCAGGGAGCTGGCCACCCGCCTCGACCTGTCAGATCCAGGCGCGAACCAGCATCTCACCGCGCTCCGCAAAGCCGGACTGGCCAGTGCGCACCGTACGGGAAGATACGTGCTCTATGCCCGTACGGCCGTCGCCGAGGCGCTTCTTGCCGGAGACACGACGTCTGCCCGTGAAAGCGATCGGGCGGATCGGGGGATAAGAGGTATCCGCTGATCGTTCGAAGGGTGGCACATGACGGGGCAAGCATCGTGAAAGGGCGGCCGTGGTGACGGCGCTGCCCTGGATCTCCGGCCGCGCCGCCCGGGGGCCGGTCGACCGGGGCGAGGCCATTCCGGGGTCACTGGTCGACGCCGAGGTGTTCGGGGAGGTGTTCGACGCCTATTTCGGCGACATTCACGGCTATGTCGCCCAGCGGCTCGGCGTGGACCATGCCGAGGACGTCGTCTCCGACACCTTCCTGATCGCGTTCAGGAAGCGCGCGCAGTACGACCCGGCGCGCGCGACCGTGCGGTCCTGGCTGTTCGGCATCGCGACCAAGCTCATCGGCAAGCATCGCCGCCTGGAGGCGCGGACGCTGCGCGCGCTGGGACGGTACGGTCCCGACGGCGACGCGCCTGGTCACGAGGACCGGGTGTCCGCGCGGGTCAGCGCCCAGAGCCTGCAGCCGAGTCTGGCGTCCGCGCTGGCGGGGCTGGAGCAGCGGGATCGCGACGTCATCCTGCTCGTCGCGCTGGCCGGGCTGAGCCATGAGGAGATCGCCACGGCGCTCGGCATCCCGTACGGCACGGTCGGCTCCCGGCTGAGCCGGGCCAGGAAGAAGCTGCGTGGCTCCCTGGGCGGCGCCAATCCGATGCTCGTCCTCGAGGAGGCCGACCATGGATGAGCTGTCGTCGATCCGCGAACTGTACGGCGAGCAGCCGGCCGACCCGGCGCTCAAGGCCAGGGTCCGCGAGCGGCTGGAGACCGAGTCGCGATCCTCCTCGCGTACCTCGTGGTTGTTCTCCTGGCGGGCGGCCGTGAGCGGTCTCGCGGCGGCGGCGGTCGCTGTGGCGGCCGTGGTGGCGCTCGCTTCGCCTCGTACGGCGGGCGAAACCGTCTCCGGACGGTCGATCCTGCTGGCCGCCGCGACCACGGCGGCGTCGGGCCCGGCGGGCAAGGGGACGTACTGGCACATCGAGAAGCTCCACGACGGCACGAAGGTCACCGACCTCTGGGCCACCCGCGACGGGAAGGCGTGGACGGGCGAGCGGATGGCGGGCCGGTCCGGGAAGGTCGTCGTGTTCTCGGGCAAGAGGGCGCCGTTCAGCATGGCCGGGAAGGATCTGACGTACGAGCAGATCCAGCGGCTGCCGACCGATCCGGCCGCGCTGAAGGAATGGGTGGTCGGGATGCTGCCCGCCGGGTCCGGCGACGGTGTCCTGGCGGATGCGGTCAGCGGGCTGCTGTGGAGCAAGCCGTCGCCGCCGGGCGTCCGGGCGGCGGCCTATCGGCTGCTCGGCGACCTGCCGAACGTCCACTACCTGGGGCGGAGCACGGACCAGCGGGGCCGGACCGGGGACGCCTTCGCGTTCGAGCTGGACGGCGACCCGGCTGTCGAGCGGACGCTGATCATCGACGTGGCCAGCTCGCAGGTGCTGTCCTGCATCGACAGCGCGGGGGTGTACGGCGGGGGTACGCAGCGCTCCGAGGTGGTGCTGGGTGCCGGTTGGACCGACAAGGGCCCGGCCGTATCCGAAACCGCGAGCACACGGCCGTAACCCCATAAGTCAGGGCACGTCCGTGCCCTGACCTCCTGGCCTCGGCGCTCCCACCTGCGGGGATCCACCCGCACCCCACCGACCACCGCGCACTCCCCCGCGCCACACACCGTCCCGCGCGGACCCCCGCGCCACGCACTGTGCCGCGCGTGGACCTCGCGCGCCTTCCATCGCACGTGAACCTCGCGCTTCGCCGACTGCGCCGCGCGTTGGGTTTCGCGCGCCCGAAATCAGGAGCCATCACATGTTCTGGCGTGCCCGTAAGGCGCTCGGCCCGGCGATCTGCCTGGCCGACCAGTTCCCCACGATCAAGGTGCCGGAGGTGATGGCCGGGCGGGTGACCTTCGTCAGCCTGCCCCCGGTGGACCTCGGCCAGGACATCGACTGGCGGCTGAACCCGCACGGCAACCGCTCCTGGGCCCTGAACCTGCACACCCTGCGCTGGATGGGCCGCCTGGTCGCCGAGTACGAGCGTTCGGGCGACCGGGCCTGCCTCGACCAGGCCGAAATCGTGGCCGACGACTGGATGCGCAAGAACCCGCGCGGCGGCGCCGACGTCAGCCCCTGGGCCTGGGCCGAGCACGCCGTGGCGCTGCGCGCCCCCGCGCTGGTGTGCCTCAGCGCCCACGTGGACAGCCCCCGCCTGCTGGACAGCCTCGCCGAGCACGGCGGGATCCTGTCCGACCCGGCGCTCTACCGTCAGGGCCACAACCACGGCCTCGACCAGGACATCGCGCTGCTGGTGGTGGGCTGCCGCCTGGGCCGGGACGGCTGGCGTGACCTGGCGATCCGCCGGATGCTCGCCTCGGCCGAGCTCGCCATCGACGAGCAGGGTGTGCTGCACGAGCAGGCACCGAGGTACGGGCTGTACGTGCACCGGCGGCTGGGGGTGGCCTTACGGGCGATCGAGGAGAGCGGGGCCGGGATCCCGGAACGGCTGGCAGGGCGCCGGAGCGCCCTCGAAGCGTACATTGCCCATGCCACGCAGCCCGACGGCTTCCTGGCACCTCTCGGGGACAGTCCGGCTGACACGCGGGCGGCCGGGTTCGCGCACGACGGGGTGGCGGTGCGGGTCTTCGACGGCGGGTACGTCTTCGGCAGGACCGCGTGGGGCGACCCGGAGTCGGCGTTCTACTCGATCAGGTTCGGGCCGGGGCGGCGGCTGCACGGGCATGAGGACCACCTCGGCGTCACCTATCACGCGCAGGGTCGTCCGGTGCTGGTCGAGGCCGGTTTCCACTCATACGAGAAGACGGACTACGTGGCGTGGACCAGCTCGCCCGACGCGCACAACGTACCCGCCGTGGTTGGCGCCGGCTTCCGAGCGGGTACGGCGACGCGCCTGGACGCCGCTGACATCGGCGCGTCGCGGCAGTCGTTCCGGCTCAGCGACGACGCCTATGGCGTGCGCCGTACGCGCGAGGTCCTGGTCAGCCATGGATCAGACCTGATGGCGGTGCTGGACTCGGTTCCGGAGGGGTACGCGGTGCGCGGTTTGTGGCACTTCGACCCGTCGCTCCGGCTGGTCGATCAACGTGACGGCGTCGTGGTGCTGGGTGACGATGCCCGCCGCGTGACGCTCCTGCAGCTCACGACCGGCGGCAGGCCGGTGGGCGGTCAGACGGTACAGCGAGGCACGGTCTCACCGGGCTACCTCCGGACGGCGGAGACCGTGACGGTGTCGTCGCCGGAGGCTTCCCGGCTGCTCACCGTGATCGTGCCGGGCGGCGCGGACCCGGCGGTCTCGGCGGAGGGCGACCTGATCACGGTGCGTACGCCCGGCGGACCGGTCACGTTCAGGGGGTCACGACTGCAGTGATCCGGTCGGCGGCGCCGTAGACCTGGAGGAATGTGTCGACGGCGGCACGGGTCACCTCCCACAGCTCATCGTCGTCGATGGGGCGGGTGCCCATACGAGAGCGGGCCTCCAAGGGGCCGACGAGCAGGGCGAGTAGCTGCTCGGCTGCCCGCTCGGGGTCGGTGGCGCGCAGGCGGCCGGAGAGGGTGAGGCGGGCCAGCCGATCGGCCAGCGCCTGGGTGAGCCGGTGCGGACCGGACTCGAGGACGACGTCGAGGATGTCAGGGAAACGGGTGATCTCCGAGTAGAGGAGTCGTCGCAGCGCGCAGGAGTGCTCGTCGCAGTGGAGGCGCAGCAGTTCGTGGCCGACGCCCTCGATCGTGGCGCGCAGGTCGTCACCGGGCGCGGCGAGCGGCTCCAGCGCGGCCAGTCGCTGTTGGAGAGCGAGCTGCGCCGCCTCCTGGACGGCGTGCTTGAACAGGGTGGCTTTGTCGGTGAGGTGGTTGTAGACCGTCGGCTTGGCCACTCCCGCCTCGTCGGCGATCTCCTGGACGCAGGCCTGGGCGTAGCCCTGCCGGGCGAACACCGCGAACGCGCCCCGCAAGATCGCCTGCCGCTTGTCGATCCGCCCGTGCGATGTGGTCATGCGTGGACTATACCAGCGGGTTCAACAGCATGAACTGTCTAGTTGCGAATAAACGCGCTGGATAACTATGTTGAACCAATGAGTTCAAAATTATTGGCGAGGATCGCCGTGATCCTGCTCGGCGGGCTGCTGGGCATTCTCAACAGCACGATGGCGGCCGTGGCCACCGGCACGCTGGCCACCGCGTTCGGCACCTCGCTGAGCACCGTCGGCTGGGCCTCGACCGGCTTCCTGCTGGCCGTCACCGCCACCATCCCGTTCACCACCTGGGCGGTCGACCGGTTCGGCGGCAAACGGCTCTGGCTGGCGGGCCTGACGGTGTTCGTGGCGGGCTCGCTGGCCGCCGGGCTGGCCTGGAACGTCGGCAGCCTGATCGTCTTCCGCGCCGCCCAGGGGGTCGGCGCCGGGATCCTCGACCCACTGGTGCTGATCCTGCTGGCCCGCGCCGCGGGACCGCGCCACGCGGGACGGGTGATGGGGTTGATGGGAGTGGTGCTGTCGCTCGGGCCCGTCCTGGGGCCGGTCGCGGGCGGCGCGGTGCTCGACGCCCTGGGCTGGCGCTGGATGTTCCTGCTCAGCGTGCCCGTCGGCGTGCTCGCCTACCTGCTCGCGCGGCGCGTGGTGCCCGCCGACCAGTCGGCGGACCGGACACGGACCCGGCTCGACGTCCTGGGCCTGGCCCTGCTCGCGCCCGGTTTCGCGGCTCTGGTGCTCGCGTTGTCACAGTCGGCCGAGCAGGGCGGGCGCATCGTGCTGCCGCTGGTCTCAGGCGCGGCGCTGCTCGCCGGCTATGCCGTGCACGCGTTGCGGGCCCGCGACACGCCGGCCCTGATCGAACTCAGGCTGTTCGCCAGTCGCGGCTTCGTCGCCAGTGTCACCATCATGGGGCTCGGCGGCCTGGCCAACTTCGCGACGCTGTTCGCCCTGCCGCTGTACTACCAGCAGGCGCACGGGCACGACGTGCTCACCGCCGGACTGCTGATGGCTCCCGCGGGGCTGGGTGGGGCGATCGCCATGCCGCTGGCCGGACGGCTGTCGGACCGGTTCGGCGCCCGCGGCCTGGCGGTGGCGGGCGCGGTCGTCGCCGGGCTCAGCGCGCTGGCCTTCACCCGGATCGGCGCCGGCACCGCCGAGGTCTGGCCGGTGCTGGCCGCGTTGGCGATCGGGCTCGGCATGGGCTGCTTCAGCGCCCCGACCATGGGCTCGCTCTATCGCAGCCTGCCCGGCCCGCTGGTGGCGCAGGGCAGCTCCGTGCTCTACATGCTCAACCAGCTCGGCGCCGCGCTGGGCGTCGCCCTGGTCACGCTCGTCCTGCAGACCGCCGGTGACCCGATCACCGGCTTCCACGGCGTCTTCTGGTTCGCCCTCGCCATGATCGCGATCGTCCTGGCCGTCATCCCGCTCCTGCCCGGCCGTCCGTCGACCGCTCCTGAACCCGTTCTGACCGGAAAGGCCTCCCTTTGAAGACCTTGGTGATCACAGGTGGCACCGACGGGATGGGCAAAGAGCTCGCCCGCACCTACCTCCGCCGCGGCGACACCGTCGTCATCGTCGGCCGCGACAAGGACAAGGCCCTTCCCGGCGCCCGTCTCATCGCCGCCGACCTGAGCCTGGTCAGCGAGAACAGGCGGGTCATCGACGAGATCAACACCGCCTTCCCGGCCGTCGACGCGCTCGTGCTGTGCGCCAGGTACTTCCGCTCCACCCGGTTCGTCACCGCCGAGGGATTGGAGGCCACCTTCGCGCTGGAGTACCTGAGCCGCTACCTCCTCAGCCATGGCCTGACCGATCCCGGCGTCATCGTCAACGTGTCCGGCCCGGGCGTCCCCATGGGCCGCGTCCACTGGGACGACCTGATGCTGGAGCGCGGATATGACGGGGTGGCCGCCCAGATGCAGGCCGGGCGGGCCAATGACCTGCTCGGCACCGCCTTCGCCGCCGGGCGGCCGAGCGCCCTTACCCGATATGTCCTGATCAATCCCGGGCCCGTGTCCACCGCCTTCCGCGGCGAGTACGACGCCGCGACCGCCGCCCACGTCGAGTCGCTCAAGAGGTACGGCGCGCCGGTCGCCGAAGGCGTCAAACCCCTCATCGCCCGCGTCGACGACCCGCCTGCCGCCCCGCTCAGCGCCTTCATGCGGAACGAGCCGATCAGTCTGGACCACCCGTCGTTCTCGTCCGAGGCCGCCGCGCGGCTCGGCGACATCACCCGCCACCTGCTGCGCTCTCTGGAGGGCTGAACATATGACCACCTGGACGGCGGCCTTCAGGTCAGCCCCGGTCAGCGCGTACGAGTCGATGACGCTCATCCACCCCTCGCGTGCCTTCAACGACCAGACGCTGCGTCAGGTCGTGCGCGTCCGCGGGGCCGGTGATCGGCTGCGGATACGCCTCAGCAACCAGTACGGCAAGCAACCCCTCACCATCACCCGGACCAGCGTGGCCACGCACGACACCCGATCCTCGATCAGGGCGGGCACCGACACCGCGGTCACCTTCGAGGGGACAGGGCAGGTGACGATCGACGCCGGGGCCGAAGCCGTGAGCGATCCCGTCGACTTCGCCATAGCGGGCGAGAGCGACCTGGCGGTCAGCACCTATCACGCCTCAGCTGCCGGGCCGGCCACCTACCATCCCTTCGCCCTGCAGACCGGTTACGTGGTAGCGGGTGACGCCGTCTCCCGGACGCACCTGACGGGTGCCGAAGAGGTGGAATCCCGGTTTCACCTGGGCGGCATCGACATCGGGGCGCCCGAGGGCCGCCGGGTGGTCGCGGCCTTCGGCGACTCACTCACCGACGGAGTGGGCACCAGCCACGGTACCCACCATCGATATCCCGACCTGCTGGCCGGCAGACTCGCCGACACCTCCGTGATCAACCTCGGCATCGCCGGCAACAGGCTGCTCAGTGACGTCTTCGGCGAACGCGGCATCGCCCGGTTCGAGCGCGACGTGCTCGCCGCGCCGGGGATGACGCACGTCGTCGTGGAGCTGGGGCTCAACGACATCGGCCTGCCGGGCATGCTGGGTCTGCCCGCCGTACCGGCGGACGAGCTCATCGACGGGCTCGGCTCGCTCGCCCGGCAAGCCGCGCGAGCGGGGCTGACGGCGGTCGTCGCGACCCTGACGCCCTTCGGCGGAGCGGACGGTGTCAGCCCCGGATTCGACACCCCCGAGGGGGAACGGACCCGGCAGCGCGTCAACCAGTGGATCCGCGCCCACGTCGACGCCGTCGCGGACCTGGATCGCGCGCTGCGCGACCCGGCCGCGCCGGCTGTCCTGCGGTCCGACTACGACAGCGGCGATCACATCCATCCCAACGACGCGGGAGCCGAGGCCATGGCCGACATCGTCGCCAGAGCCGTACTTGAAAGCGAGGGCCTTCCTAGAGCCAGCGGCCGAGCGCGGGCGCCGCAGGGTCGGGGGCCGGGCCTCGGCCGGTGATCCAGGCGGCCAGCTCGGCGGCCGTCCCGCTCACCCGGTCCGCGTCCGGCGCGTCCGCCGGCTCGGTGGTCACTCGCCAGACCCGTTGCCTGTCGGTCGGTGCGAGCACCACGGCGGGGCCCTGCCCCCGCCGTGCCCACAGCTCGGTGACGTCCGTGAGCAGCGCGTCCACGAACCCGGGCGGGAAGTCCTCGAACCGCCCGCCCGTCCCCAGGTCCACCGCGTGGATCCACATCTCGCGGGCCCGCATCCAGGGGATCTCCGAGGCGGGCACCATGCGGCCCTGCGCGGTGCGTACCCGCGTCTCCCACTGCTGAGCCGACAGGTCCTCCAGCGCCGCCCGCAGCCGTGCGGCGCTCTCTTCGGCCAGGACGAGGAGTTCGGCGGGCGAGAGCCGCGCCCGCTCCTCGATCTCGGCCTCCCGCGCCTCCGCGCTCGCGTACATCGGCGTCTCCTCGCCGGTCCGTGCCCAATGGGCGAGCCGCCCGAGCGCCGACGCGTTGCAGGCGACGTGGGCCACCAGGTGCCGCCCGGTCCAGCCAGGGAGGCGGCTGGGCCGGTCGAGGTCGGCTCCGTCGAGGCGGGCGGCGAAGTACGCGGTGCCGGAGTCGAGCCAGGCCAGGTCAGCCATCGCGGCGCGCCACGTTGACCAGCTCGCCGACGCCCGCGATCCGGGTCACGACCTTGTCGCCGTCGGCGAGGTAGCGCGGCGGCTTGCGGGCGTGCCCCACCCCGCCCGGAGTGCCGGTCGCGATCACGTCGCCGGGGCGCAGGGTGAGGATCTCCGACAGGTACGCGATCAGCTCGGCCGGCGGGAACACCAGGTCGGCCGTGTCCGCCTCCTGCACCACCTCCCCGTTGATCTCGCACCGCATGGTCAGCGCGCCGTCGAGTTCGTCGGGCGTGACGAGGTAGGGGCCGAACGGGGTGGTGGACTCGAACGTCTTGCCCTGGAGCCACTGCAGCGTGCGGTTCTGGTAGTCGCGGGCCGTCACGTCGTTGAGCACCGAGTAGCCTGCGATGGCGGCCTGGGCCTGTTCGGGCGAGGCGTGCCGTACCTCCGTGCCGATGACGACGGCGAGCTCGGCCTCCCAGTCCACGGCCTCCGAGACGGCGGGGAGCACGATGTCGTCGTACGGGCCGATCAGGGCGTCGGCGAACTTGGCGAACAGCGTGGGATACGCGGGCAACTCGCGGCCCATCTCCAGGATGTGGTTGCGGTAGTTGAGCCCGACACAAATGATCTTTCCAGGACGCGGCACCACGGGGGCGAGGTCCGCGCCGGCGAGCGGGTGCCTCGGGCCGTCCGCGGCGGCGGCCAGCTCGGGCCAGCCGGGCTGGGCGAGCAGCGCCCCGACGTCGGGTGCCCCGATCTCCACGGCGTACTCGCCGTCGACACGGGCGGCGGTGGTGCCGCGGGGCAGTCGCAGGGTCGCGAGCTTCACGCGTTTTCCTCTCGGTGGAACGGGAGCTTCACAGAAGCTCCTCTCGATACTGGTGCAGGCCCTCGAAGACGGGCGTGTCGGCGAAGCGGAACAGGTCGAAGCGGCTGCCGGCCCGGAACGACCACGCGCACCAGGACGGCACCACGACGAGATCGCCCCTGGTCAGGGTACGCTCCACGCCGTCGAGGGTGACCGTGCCCTCACCGTCGAACACCTGGTAGACCGACGACCCCACCTCCCTGCGCGGGGCGGTGACGGCACCGGGACGCAGCCGGTGGAACTCGGCCCTGATCGTCGGCATGACATCGCCGCCGGTGGTCGGGTTGGTGTAACGGACAGCGGCGTGGCCCGGCTCGACCGGCCCGGGATGACCCTCGTCCTCCAGCGCCAGCTGCTCGTCGAGCGCGCGGTCGGTGTGCTCCCAGCGGTAGGCGGCGATCGGCGAGCTGGGCGTGGCGCCCAGAGCCGAGAGCGGCCGCAGCCCCGGGTGCGCCCACAGCCGCTCCGAACGGGACACGTGCGGGGTCGTGGTGTCGGTGACCTGGTCGGGGCCGAACTCGAAGAACGAGGTGTCGGTGTGGTGGACGAACGGGATGTCCAGCCCGTCGATCCACGCCATCGGCGCGTCCGTGGTGTTGTGGTGGCCGTGGAAGTGCCAGCCGGGGGTGAGGAGGAAGTCGCCGCGCCGCATCGCCACCGGGTCGCCGTTGACCACGGTCCACACGCCTTCGCCCTCGACGACGAAGCGGAAGGCGTTCTGGGTGTGCCGGTGCTCGGGGGCGATCTCGCGCGGGCCCAGGTACTGGATGGCCGCCCACAAGGTCGGCGTCGCGTACGGCAGGCCGTTCAGCCCGGGGTTGGCCAGCGCGATCGCGCGGCGCTCGCCGCCCCGGCCGACGGGCACCAGATCGCCGGCCCGCTCGGCCAGCGGGTGCAGCGTCTTCCAGGCCCACACGTGTGGCCTGGCCTTCGGCTTGGGGTGGGCCGGCATCAGATCGCCGACCTGGGTCCAGAGCGGGATCAGGTGCTCTGCCGTGAAGTCGGCATAAAGCCGCTCTTCTGGGGTCATGGCGACCACGTTAGGACGAGATTCTGCATACTGCACTAGCATTCTGCTGTGAAGAATCGTCCTCCGTACGCGCTCGGGTCGGTCGACAACGTGCTCCTCCTCCTGCACATGCTGCGTGACCAGGGACGGCTCAAGGTCGCCGACGTGGCGCGCGAGCTCGGCATCGCCCGCTCGACCGCGCACCGGCTGCTGGCGATGCTGGTCTATCGGGACTTCGCCGTACAGGACGAGCATCACACGTACCTGCCGGGCCCCTTCCTCGCCTCCGCGCCGGGCGCCGCGAGCGGCTCCGCGCTGCGCGAGTTGCGGGCCAGGGCCAGGCCGGCGATGGAGGCGCTGTGCGCGCGGGTGCGGGAGACCGTCAACCTCATGGTGCGGGTCGGCACGGAAGTGCGTTTCCTGCACAGCGCGGAGTCCGCGCAGATCCTGCACGTGGGCGACCGCCGGGGCACGATCCTGCCCGCCGATCGCGCGTCTGGCGGCAAGGTGCTGCTGGCCGCGCTGCCCCGCGAGCGGCTGCGGGAGCTCTATCCCGATCTGCCGGACGCGGAGCGGGCCGCGTTGACGCGCGAGCTCGACGAGATCCGGGTACGCGGCTACGCGCTCAACATCGACGGCACCGAGCAGGGCGTCTCGGCCATCGGCTGCGCCGTGCACGACGGCCGGGGGTCGGCCGTGGCCGCGCTGTCGATCGCGGTGCCCTCCGCCCGGTTCGGCGGGGATCGGGTGGGGGTGCTCGCGGCGGAGCTGAGACGCGCGGTCGCCGAGGTCGAGCAGGCTCTGAACGACTTCATCTGATTTTAAGGATGGCCACCTAAGTTCGTGGTTGTGCTAGTGGACAAGGTCTCCAGCGTGACAGTGCCGGCTCGGCCACGACGACGCTGGAGAGCGTGGCCGGCCGTCGGGGTCGCGGTGCTGTTCGCGCTGGGAACGACGGTGCGGCTGGGCGGCCTGGAGGCCGGAGCCCTGCTGGTGCCGCTGGTCTCCCTCACGCCCTATTTCGCGCTCGCGGCGCTGGTCGTGCTGGGACTGGTGATCATCGCGCGGAACCGGGTCGCGATCGTGATCATGCTGGCGGTGTGCGTCTGTCTTGCCTGGTGCGTGGTCCCGCGGGCGGTCAGCGGTACGGCCGCGGCCACGGGGCGGCCGTTTCGGGTGCTGACCGCGAACCTCGCCGGCGGACGCGGAGACGCGGGGACGATCGTCGACCTGGCGCGCCGGCTGAACGTGGACGTGCTCAGCCTGCAGGAGCTGACCTGGTTGGAACGTGACAGGCTGGAAGCGGCCGGGCTGGCGAAGCTGCTGCCGTACCAGGTGGTCCAACCGGAGAACTGGGGGGCGGACGGCAGCGGCGTGTACGCCCGCCTCCCCCTGCGGGAGCGGACCGGAGTGTTCCAACCGGTCGGGCACCACATGCCCGTGGTGGAGGTGGCGCTGCCGGGCGGGTCGGCGGTGCAGGTCGTGGTCGTGCATCCGGTGGCGCCGGTGCCCTCCACGGTGGCGGAGTGGGAGGCCGGGGTCGCCACGCTGCCGCCCGCTGCTCCGGCCACCGGCCTGCCACGGATCCTGGCGGGCGACTTCAACGCCTCGTTGGACCATGCCGTGTTCCGGCGCTTGCTGGCCACCGGCTACACCGACGCAGCGGCGTCCACCGGGCAGGGCCTGGCGCCCACCTGGGGGCCGCGCAGGTTGCCGCCGCTGCTGACTCTCGACCATGTGCTGACCGACAGCCGTGCGGGGGCGGCCGGCGTACATGTGTACGACATTCCCGGATCGGACCATCGGGCGGTCTTCGCCGACCTGCGGGTCCAGCCGTAGGGCGTTCAGCTGGTCGAGTGGGCGATGGGCCGCCATTGGTCCAGCTCGCGGCGGACGAGATCAAGCTTGGCCTCCACACGCGCGACCGCGTCCGCGCCGAGTTGCAGGCGCAGCGGAGGCTCGCCGGCCTCCACGACGTCCACGATCGCGGAGGCGGCCTTCGCCGGATCGCCTGGCTGACGGCCGTCGTTGGCGGCCAGGGCCGCGCGAGTCGGGCCCGCACCGGCGTCATAATCCGAAATGGATGCGGGCTGGACTTGAAGGCTTGCGCCATTGAGGAAGTCTGTGCGGAAGCCGCCCGGCTCGACGATGATGACCCGCACACCGAGTGGTGCCAGTTCGCCGTACAGCGCTTCGGAAATGCCCTCAAGGGCGAACTTCGTCGCGCCGTACAGGCCCGTGCCCGGAAGCGTCGCGAACCCGGCCACCGAACCGATGTTCAGGACGCACCCGGATCGCTGGGCACGCAGCGTGGGCAGCGTCGCGCGCAAGGTGTTCAGCACGCCGAAGACGTTGACGTCGAACACGTCGCGTGCCGCCTTGTCGGACACCTCCTCGACCGCGCCCACGAGCCCATACCCGGCGTTGTTGACCACAACGTCGATCCGGCCGAACTCAGCCAGTCCCGCATCGACCGCGGCTCGCAGGTGCTCCTGAGAAGTGACATCCGCGGTCACGGCCAGCAGTCCGGCAGGCTTGTCCGGGTATGCCGTGAGCACCGCCTCCGCATCCCGAGCCATGGCAATGACACGGTGCCCCCGAGACAGTGCTTCGCGCACGATTTCCGCCCCGAGTCCCCGCGACGCTCCGGTGACGAACCAAACACTCATGATCTTTCCCCATCCGTTCGATCGGTTACGTCTCGACGCTATTAGCTAGAGTCGGCTCTAGATCAAGCGGTGTCGGGTGTGACGGGAGTCGCTCGTGGATCTGAGCATCGGTGAGGTGTCCAAGCAGAGTGGGCTGAGCGTCCACACGCTGCGCTTCTACGAGAAGGAGGGGCTGTTCGCCAACCCCGTACGCCGCACGCACAACGGGCGACGGATCTACCACGAGGAAGACCTCGAATGGCTGGCGAGCTGCACCAAACTGCGTTCATCGGGGATGTCGCTGGCGGCGATACGGCGATACGTCGAGCTGACCCGGCAGGGGCCCGGCAACGAGCACGAGCGTCTGGCGTTGCTGCGCGATCATGAGAAGCAGGTCGAGGCGCACATGCGTGAGCTGCAGGAATGCTTGGACGTGATCCGATACAAGGCCAGGATTTACGCGGAGTATGTCGCCCGCGGCCAAGCCGATGAGCTCTGGAATCCATCCCATCCAGACGCCGCAGCGACTGTCACCGATCCATGCCGTGATGCGCCTCGCGTGACAGCTGAGATCGCCGCCACCGATTGCCTGCCGCCCCTGCGGGAGCAGAGGCAGGCTTGAGGGCTCGTGGACTTCCTTTCAGCCGTCCAGATCGGCGCTCTCGTTCCGCTGACTCGGCCTGGCTGGGTCGAGGCGGGCCGGCACCTGCTCGCCGGACTCGAACTGGCCGTTCGCGAAGTCAATGACGCCGGCGGGATCGCCGGAAGACCGCTCGAGCTGGTGGTCCGCGACACCGCGGCTGATCCGCAGAGGGCCGCGGCGGCCGTGGACGAACTGGCTCGCCTGGGCGTGGCCGCCTTGGCGGGTGAGTATCACAGCGTCGTCGCCCGTGCCGCCGCCGCCCGGGCCGACGCCCTCGGCCTGCCGTTCCTCTGCTCGTCAGCGGTTCTCGACGCGCTCACCGAACAGCCGACGGAATGGGTCGCGCGCCTCGCCCCGGCGCAGTCCCACGGCTGGCGGATCTACGCGGACTTCCTCCTCAGCGCGGGCCACAGGCGAATCGCCCTAGCAGCCCAGTCGAGTGTCTACTGGGCCTCTGGGGCCCGCATTCTGCGGGACTACCTCGCCCCACGCGGCGGCACCGTCATCGACCTCGACATGAGCGCGCTCGCCCCCACGGCGGTGTGCGACGAACTCGTCGGCGATCGCGCGACAGCCCTCCTGCTTCTGGTCGGCCACCCGGAACCGGCCGTGTCGATCGTCAAGTCCGTCCGCCACGACCAGCGCCTCGCCGAGATCATGATCGGTGCTCCGGCCGGGCAACCGGAGTTCGCCGAATGGGCCACGTTGCTGGGCGACGACGGCGCCGCGATCCCGTTCTTGCGGTACCTGCCCGAGCGCCTCAGCCCACTCGGTGCCCGAGTCGAGTCAGCCCTCCGCGAGCGGCTGGCCGAAGCGCCCTCCTTCGTCGCCTTCGAGGGCTACGACACGGTCGCCGTCCTCGCCGACGTGCTGCGTTCTCACGGCGCGGACCGGGCGCGCACCGCCGAATCCTGGCCGCGCGTCGCGGTCGAAGGCACCCGCGGGCAGATCCGGTTCTCCCGTACGCCAGGCATCAGCGTGTGGCAGTGGGCTTGGACACCCATCCAAGTCGTTGATCGAGATCCGGCGGAACCCGATCGCTTTCGGATCCTCCACGCCACCTGAGAGAGCACGTAGGTATCTCTTTGTTCAGTGCGGAGTTGGGCAGTAGCACGAATCCCGGTAGCTCGGCGCCATCAGGTCGAGGCGGTTCGCGTATTCGGGTCGGCCGAGATCTCGGTACGCGCGCGCCCACAACGGCTTGAGATCAGCGAAGTAGCAGCTCGGTCCGCTGACGAAAGTGTCTTTGAGCGCGAGCAACGCTGTCGCCGGGTATCCGGCATCGAGCCAGCATGTGGCGGCGAGCAGCTCTGGTTCGAGCAGTGGGCGGTCCGCGACCACCGGCCTCCGATCGGCGTACGCGTCGGCTGGCGCGAGCACGCCGATGCCGTCCGCGCCGGGCTCGTGCCGCCACCCCTCCGGTACGTCAAACACGATGTCGCACTCGGTGTCCTCCCGGACGGTCGTGCCTTCCCACCATGAACCGGGAAAGGTCCGGTCCGGGGCTGGGTCTATGCGGAGTTCGGCGGCCAATCGGTCAACAAGCCTCTGGTCCTTGGCGCGCGCGTCGATGCGGTACTGGTTTTGGGCGAGCCACACGTCTGGGTCGCGCCCCGCCGGAGGCTCCGGGACCGGGTTCTCGCGCCACTGCCGCAGGGTCCACGACAGCATGAACTCCAGGCCGGTACGGGTGTCCGCGCCGATCAGGGTCACGCCGTGGTCATGACCGTTGGCCAGGACAACCGGATGGTCCAGCCGGCCAAGTTCCGGAGCGGGTACCAGCCAGCCGACGTCGCCGCCGTCGCCAAGGGAGCCGAAGGGCACGAACTCCGGCGTGGCGAAGTGCGGTACCGATAGCTGCCGATCCAGGTTCTCGAACTCCGGGTAGGCGTCGCAGCCATCGGGCGGGCGGGGAATCGTGGCCAGGTCGAACATGAAGTCGTAGTGAGACATCAGCAGGGTGTAATCGTAGGTTTCGTTCTCTTTGCAGAAGTCGTACGCGGCCTGCCAGGCGATGTCGATCAGCATGCGGAGCGCGGGCGGAGTGGGAAACGAGAAGAGGTCGTCAACCCATGGCGGCGCTGTCGAATCGGTCACGGCACCAGAGGATACTGATCGACATCAATCGCCGGGCGGGCAGCGAACCTGCCTATGCGCGTGAGCTCTAAGGCCGGATGAGTGTGCCTCCGCATCGGCCAGGAAGGATCTCGGACGGCATTCCGGCCCGGGAGGGCCTGCTTGACCATGGCAGTCAGGAGTGCGTCCAAGTCGATGATCTCCGCCGTCTCGTCCTGCCAGTGCTCGGCTTGAATCGATCGCTTGACATCGATCGGAGCATCCCTTCATGCACTCAGGAGCGGCGGCCCCTAATTCTTTCAATCGCATCGCCGTAAACTTTTATGCGTGCCCCATTTGTTTTATCAGCGCAAAATCATCTCTTAAAGATCATGAATTCTTTATTCTAGCCAAAGCGTCCCTTGGCAGGTACGGTAATCAGGCGGGAGAGGCAGTTACGGGGCATCCCAGGCCCACGGGGACACGGAGGGGAAATCGATGAATCTGACCCAGCAATCTACGCCGGCGCCGGCGCAGACCCTGCCTGCGGGAGACAACGAGGTCATCACCGGAGCCATGGGAGACTGCGTCTCCGTAATCGTGCTCTGGAACCAGGTCGGGCCCAACTACCAGAATGTCCGTGGCTACCACGGCTCCGGCGGATTCCAGGCCATCGACTTTCCTTCGCTGTTCAACGCGGTTCCGAACGCAGCGGGCACTCGCATCATCGGCTGCTTCAGTCCCCAGTCACTCTCATCGAACGATCTTCAGCGGTATACCGACTACTGCACCACGAACTTCCCCAACGCCCAGTCGGTCGTCGCGCAAGGGGGCGGCAACTATCGCGTGGTCAGAACGGGCGCCTGGCAACTCTGGCAGTAATCATCGTTAATCGCGTACCGCTTGACAATAATCGCCACCCGCCAACACGTTGGCGGGTGGCGATTATTGGTCGAGGTGCTGGATTTCGCGCCGAGCCGTCCGAGCCGCCCTCAGGTCCGATGAAGCGCAACACTCGCGGGTCGATTAACTCGAGCCAAGCGCATAGTCCGTGACCGACGCCTGGCACGATGAGGCTTCGCACTCGATAGCACCTTAATTGCCGGAGTCGTGTCGGGAATTGTGCCCGGTTGTAAACAGGTTGAATGTGCCGCACTGCGCGAGTCGCGGCTGTGTGCCGGATGGATCCACGCCGCGGCCCGTATCGGCCGGCTGCGTACTGTGCTCGACTACTCGTGTCTCAGGGTTGTGGTCGAGGCCCCATGCCGGCGAAGACCGCTTGGAGCACACGGTCGAGATAGTCAGGCGTCAGCGGCTCGTGTGTGATCAGTAGCCTGTAGTACAGCGGTCCTGACAGGACGTCGAAGGCCAGGTCCAGGTCGAAATCGGGGGCGAGTTGCCCCTGCTCTTTCGCGGCCTTGAGGCGGGCCAGGGTGTCGGCGGTCTGTGGCCGGATGAAGCGCTCGTTGAGGGCGGCGGCGACCTCGGGATTGTGCTGCGCCTCCCCTATCAGGTCCCGGTACAGCGGTCCCCACGGCGGCCGACCCAGTAGGTCAGCGGCCCGGGTCATAACCACACGCAGATCGGCCACGATGTCGCCGGTGTAGGGATGCTCCAGGCCCGCGGTTCGCGAGCTGAGATGGACGGCGGATTGGCGGCGGGCGTTCATGACACCACCTCCTATTACGACGATCCCGATGATCCGACCGCCTTCGAGACACGCAACGTGCTGTACCACTACGGGCCGGAAAAGCTGGTCATCGGGAAGTGCTGCGCGTTGGGCGAGGGGGTGCGGTTCATCATGAACGGCGCCAACCATCGCATGGACGGCCCTCGACGTTCCCTTTCCCAATCATGGGCGGTTCCTGGGCCGAGCACTTCGACCTCGTCACCGGCCTGCCCGGACGGGGTGACACCGTGGTGGGACATGACGTCTGGCTCGGCTACCGGTCCATGGTGATGCCCGGCGTCCGCATCGGCCACGGAGCGATCATCGCCTCCGGCTCCGTCGTCGTCGACGACGTGCCCGACTACGGCATCGTCGGGGGCAACCCGGCCAGGCTCATCCGCCGCCGCTACAGCGACGCCGACATCGATCGGCTCCTGGCCTTGGCGTGGTGGGACTGGCCGCTCCAGCACATCACCGAGCACATCCGTACGATCATGTCCGGCAGCATCGACGACCTGCAGAGGGCCGCGGCTGCGCAGGTGTAGGGGTACGTCGGGCCCGCCGCGCCGGTGGGGGTCGACGAGCCACTGCGCTGGATGCGCCGGCGCAACGCCACAGCCGCGGTGCCGGTGCGTTTCGCCGGGATCGACATCCCGGCGGCCGGTGGGTCCCTACTTCCCGCTCTGGCCCCCGTCGCCGACCACCTGCGCCGGGTCGACCCCGAAGTCCTACCGGCGATCCAGCAGGCCATGCGGGTCGCCGAATCGTTCGCCGGCGCCTCCGCGGCCTCGGCCGCACCGGCCTGGACCCGTCTGGCCACCGCCGAGCAGGACGCTCTCAGCGCGATCCTGATGCGCCTGCTCATCCGGTTCCGTGCCGTCGAGGTGCTGTACGTCTCCCGCGCCGACCGGCACAGCTATGACATCGCCCGGCATCACCTCGAGGCGGCCTGCCACGCCGACTACGGCTTCCGCGCCATGGCCGGCCTGTACGCCGGAAACGGCCTGACCGCCGACACCTCGGCCCGGGACGTCTACATGGCCGGGTCGCTCCCTGGGCGATGACTACGTCGCCCTCGCGCTGACCAGCATCACCGGGTACACCGCCGACATGCGCCCCGACGAGAGCGCGCGCTTCGGTTTCGCCATCGACAACACCGCGCTGGAGGCGCCCGAGCCGGGCAGCGTCGAAGCCGCCTTCGCCGACGCCGACCTGGGGCTCAGCCTCGCCGATCTCCGCCAGGCACGTACGGAGGCTGCCGGCCTCGGCCCCGACCGCCTCCGGATCCAGAGCGCCTACCTGCACACCCCTGTCCTCGACGCGTTCGACGGCATCCTCAGCACCCCGACCTCCACCGTAACCGACGCATCGCGCAAGGCCCGCCAGGCCGAACGCTACCGGCACGAGCGGATCCTGCTGGCCGGTGACGCGGCGCATCTGTTCCCGGCCACCGGGGTGGCCATCAACGCCGGCATGCTGGACGCGGTCAACCTGGCCTGGAAGCTGGCCGCCGACCTCCACGGCCACGCCCCGGCCGGCCTGCTGGACACCTACCACGACGAACGCCACCTCGCCGGCGCCCGTACGATGCTGCACGCCCGAGCCCAGGTGGCCCTGCGGCGCGGGCACGACGTAGCCGCCGAAGCACTGCGGGAAGTCTTCTCCGAACTGCTCACCGACGAACAGCCGCTGCGCCGCATGGGAGCGCTGGTCGCCGGCACCGACATCCGCTACCCGATGCCCGGCTCCAGCCATCACCGGCTGGCCGGCACCTTCGCCCCCGACCTCACCCTGCACACCGACCAGGGCATGACCAGCGTCGCCGACCTCCTGCACCCCGCCCGGCCCATCCTCCTCGTCCTCGCCGACCGCCCGGACCTGCGCCAGGCCGCCGGAGACTGGCAGCATCGTGTCGACCTTCACACCGCCAAAACCGATGACCGACCGGCCGACGCCCTGCTGATCCGCCCGGACGCCCACATCGCCTGGGCCGCGACCATCGACGAACCCGCCGACACCGCCGCGCCCGCACTGCGAGAAGCACTCACCAGCTGGTTCGGCGCACCCTGACACCTTTGAGACGACGCGGCAGCTGACCTGCCCTCATGTCAGCTGCCGCGTCAGCACGGCAACGGCCCGGTATCAGGCAGAACGGCGATGGTGGACGCCATGAACAGTTCAGCGATCGCGGCCCCAAGGCCGGGCGAGATCCCCTCGGGCGTAACAGATTCGAAGGAGCACACCACCATGTCCATCACCCTGACCGACCAGGACAAGGCCACCCTGCGCACCGCCGCGTACGGCGCCGTCTCGCTGATGGCCGCCGCTGGTGCCGCCGGCTCGCCCCACAAGATCGCCACCGCCGGCTCCATCGCCCTGGCGTCGGCGACCGGCCTGACCGGGCACGTACTCGCCGCGAAGAGCAAGGACATCAACCTGTACGGCAAGTCGGTGGCCGAGTTGGCCGACCATGTGTTGCCGAGCCTGACCGCGGCCATGAGCCTGCTCAACAAGCAGGACCCGGCCGAGGCCGACACCTTCCGCCGCACCGTCATCGTCGCCATCGAAGCAGCCACCGGCAAGCCCAGTCCCACCATGGCCGAGATGGCCCGCAAGATCACCGCGGCCCTCGACGCCGCTTGATCAAATATCGACCCGCGCAGGTGTCACGCCGGGTCTCGCAAGATCGAACACTGTATGCAAGGAGATTGATGATGGAAACTGGCAAGGGCGGCTTCCCCGAGGCGGGGTTGCGCAGGCTTCGTGAGGTGCTGGCCCGGCATGTCGATTCCGGGAAGATTCCCGGGCTTGTCGCCCTGGTCGGCCGGGGCGGTGAGACGCACGTCGAGGCGCTCGGGGATGGACATGACGGCACTGGGCACCCCGATCATGGGCGCGATCTTCGAGCAGGGGCTCACCCCCGACCTGCCGGAGCCGATGCCCGGACCGGATGAGTGGATACGCCGTCTCGGCACGCTGCCGCTGATGTACCAGCCCGGCGAGCGCTGGCAGTACCAGATCAGCCACGACGTGCTCAGCGTGCTGGTGGCCAGGGTCACCGGCCAGCCGTTGGAGACGTTCCTGCGCGAACGCGTCTTCGGCCCGCTAGGCATGGCCGACACCGCCTTCCACGTACCCGCCGACAAGATCGACCGGCTGCCGACCCTGTACGCCCCCGACCCGCAGACCGGCGAGTTCCACGTGTGGGACGAGGCCGAAGACGGACGCTGGAGCCGCCCTCCCGCCTTCCAGGGCAGCGGCGGCGGACTCGTCTCCACCGTCGACGACTACCACGCCTACTTCCAGATGCTGCTCAACGGCGGGACACACGACGGCCGGCGGATCCTGTCCCGGCCCGCCGTCGAACTGATGACCACCAACCGCCTCACCCCCGAACAGAACACCGCCCGCACCGCCATGGCCACCGACAACGTCCACCTCTCCTACGGCCAGGGCCAGCACGGCGGCTGGGGCTTCGGCATGGCGGTACGCACCTACCGCGGCGACTACGCCCCCATCGGCCAGTTCGGCTGGGACGGCGGCAGCGGCACCTCCACCTACGCCGACCCGAGCAACCAGCTCACCGGACTCCTGCTCACCCAGGTCGGCATGTCCGTCCCGAATTCAGCCCGGCTCATCCACGACTTCTGGACCACGCTCTACCAGGCACTCGACGACTGACCCTGCCTTCGAGAAGAAGACATAGGCGTAAAAGGCCTTAGAGCCAGTCGCGGCGCTTGAAGACCGTATAGAGGACCAGGCAGACCACACCCATCAGCAGCATCGCGAACGGGTAGCCGAACGCCCAGTGCGTCTCGGGCATGAAGTCGAAGTTCATCCCGTAGATGGTGCCGACCAGCGTCGGGGCGAAGAGGATGGCCGCCCAGGCGGAGATCTTCTTCACCTCCTCGCCCTGCCGGATGCTGGCCTCGGTCATCCTGGCGATCTCGTCGTTCTGCGCCTGCGTCACCAGCGTCGAGTTGACCAGCAGGATGTCCTGGAGCATCTGCCGGAAGGAGACCACCCGCTCGTTGACCGTGATGGTGTGGTCGGCCACGTCACGCAGGTAGCTCTGCAGTTCGTCGTTGACGCCGTACTTGGCCGCCCCGGCGATGAACCCGTCGATCATCCGCACCAGCGGCACGGTGGCCCGCTGGAACTCGATGACCTCGCCCGACAGCTCGTAGACGCGCCGGGACACGGACGGGTCGCCGCCGAACACCTGGCCCTCGATCTCCTCGATGTCCTTCTGCAGCCCGGCGACCACCGGGGCGTAGCCGTCGACCACGGCGTCGAGGATGGCGTACAGCACCGCCTGCGGGCCCTGGCGGAGCAGCTCGGGGTCCGACTCCATGCGCTTGCGTACGGCCTGCAGGTCGGGCGCCTCCGCATGCCGTACGGTGATCACGAAGTTGGCCCCGACGAAGACGTGCAGCTCGCCGAACGCGACCTCCTCGACGTCGTCGAGGTAGCGGGCGGCGCGCAGGACGACGAACAGCATGTCGCCGTAGCGGTCGGCCTTGGGCCGCTGGGAGCCCACGATGGCGTCCTCGATGGCCAGCGGGTGCAGCTGGAACTCCTCGGCGAGCTTGGCCAGCTCCCAGTCCTTCGGCCGGTAGAGGCCGATCCAGGCGAGGCTGTCGGGCAGCTCCTTGAGGCGTTCGAAGGCGTCGGCCAGCGAGCCGGGGTTGTCGACCCGCTTGCCGTCCTGGTAGATGGCGTTGTCGATGACGGTCGGCTGGTAGGGCGCCTGTTCGCCGGCGCGCGGGTCCATCGAGTGTTCGGGAGCCGCCTCGCGGGCGCCGCCTCCGTTACCTCGTCCGAACCCCTTCAGCCGTGCCATGTGTGCCCCTTACTGGAAATCTGCCGCAAGCTCGTCGAGTGCCCGCGTCGCCCGGTCTCGGATGGACTTGCGCCACATGGGCGTCCAGCCGAACAGCAGCCCATGCGGCCTGCCCAGCGCCATCCGGGACCAACGCCTGAAGTCGAAGTCGTCGTGATGCCTGACGATCACGCCGTCCTCGAACCTGAACAGCGCGTCGATCTCGTTGACCACCTCGCGGCCCGTGCTGGAGAAGGTGTAGCGGGAGGACCAGTGCGCCGTGCCGGTGAACTCGTCGGCCGTCACGCCGCTGAGCTCCGACTTCAGGCCGTCGCGTACACCCAGTTGCAGCCGCCACATCGCCATCACCCTGCGCCGGCCCTCCACCTCCAGGAAGACGGGGTCACCGAAGCTCACCTCGGGGTGATAGCACCTTTCCATCGCCGCGTAGTCGGCGCGGCCGAGTGCCTTGTAGAAAGCGCGGATCAGCGCCACGTGCTGGTCGTTCACCCTGCCTATCAGACCATGTTTATCGCGTTATGCCAGCATACGGCCCTCAACCAGTCTTCTCCCAGGTCGAGCCGGTGAAGAGCACGCAGCTGGTGCGCGTACGAATATGGAATTGTCGGGAAATCGGTGCCAAGCACCACCTTCCCCGCCAGACCAAGATCAAGCAGCGCGGGCCGCAACCTGTCTGGAAAAGGCATCCTGACCTGGGTGAAGTCGGTGAAGGCCATGGTCGTGTCGAGCGCCACCCGCTCGTAGCGGGCAGCCAGCTCGAAGAACGGGTCGTACTCGGGCATGCCCAGGTGCGCGATCACCACCCGCAGCCGGGGATGCCGGCGGAGCACCGCGCCGATCGGCTCAACCCCCAGGAAGCCGCTGTCGACCGGCACCGAGCTGGCGTGCACGATCACCGGCACGCCCGCCTCGGCGAGCAGGCCCCAGATCTCGTCCAGTTCGGGCGCCCTCGGGTCGAACCCGCCCACCTGGAGGTGCACCTTGAAGATCCGCGCGCCGAGCTCCAGCGCCCGCCGGACGTAGCCGGTCGCGCCCGGCTCCGGGTAGAAGGTCGCGGACGGCAGGCAGCCCGGGGTACGACGGGCGAAGTCGAGCGTCCAGTCGTTGAGCTCGGCGGCCATGTCCGGCTTATGGGCATAGGCGAGAGCGGGGAAGGCCCGCACGCCCAGCTCGCGCAGCCGGGCGACCCGCTCCTCCACCGGCCACAGGTACTGGATCTTCCAGCCGTTCCCCATGAGTGGCCCGCCGTGGGTGAAATGGTGCCAGACCCGGCGTTCCATGCGCTCTGGCAGGAAGTGCACATGCAGGTCGATCAGCCCCGGCAATCCCAGTTCTCGCCACCATTCCGGAACCTCGGCATCAGAATCCCGTTCTGTGAGCACGACTGAGACTTTAGCTGGATAGGGTCATACCTCGATGGACAAGCTCTGGGCCCACCTGATCGAGGTTCAGCCTGCCCCCGACCCGTGGGTCGTGGTGGTCTCGGCACTCGTCGCGTTCGCGATCGTCAGCTTCGGCATGTCCTGGCAACTGTCCAGGGGCCTGATCACGATCGCCCACGAAGGCGGCCACGCGCTGATGGCGCTGGCCACCCGCCGCAAGCTCGAAGGCATCCGGCTGCATTCGGACACCTCCGGCGTGACGCTGACCAGGGGCCGGCCCACCGGCCCCGGCATGGTGCTGACCGCGCTCGCGGGCTATCTGGCGCCGTCGCTGCTCGGCCTGGCCGCCGCGTGGCTGACCGAGCAGGGGCGCATCACGCTGCTGATGTGGACCGTGCTGCTGTTCCTGGTCTGCATGCTGCTGCTGATCCGCAACCTGTACGGCGCGCTGATCCTGCTCGCGACGGGCGGCGCGGTGTTCGCCCTGTCGATGTACGCCCCGGACAACGTGCAACAGGTCGTGGCCCTGGTGGCGGTCTGGTTCCTGCTGTTCGGCGGGGTGCGGCCGATCATCGAGTTACAGCGCAAGCGGCGCAGGCGGCAGGCACGTGACTCCGACGCCGACCAGCTCGCCAGGTTGACCTTCCTGCCCGGCGGCTTCTACGTGTTCTTCTTCCTGCTCGTGGCGGGCGCCTCAGTGGTGGGCGGCGCCTATCTCATGAATCCCCTCTAGCGACAATCCCTCCAGGTCCGGCAAATCACATTAAACTCGCCCGTGACAGGGGGGAGTGCTGTGCTGCCAGTCGAGGACGCGCCCGGCTACCGGGTACTCGATCAGGCCGGCCAGGGCGGTTTCGCCATCGTCTACCGCGCCTACCAGGAGCGCCTCGACCGGATCGTGGCGCTGAAAGTCCTGTCCGTGGACCGGGTCGACCAGCGGACGATGCGCCGGTTCCAGCGCGAACTCCAGCTCACCGGCCGGCTCACCGGCCATCCGAACGTGGTGACCGTGTTCGACACCGGCGTGACGCGCTCCGGCAAGCCGTACATCGCCATGGACTTCTTCGAGAACGGCTCGCTGCGCGACAAGGTCCGCAACGAGGGCCCGCTGCGGGTGCCCGACGTGCTGCGCGCGGGCGTGAAGCTGGCCGGGGCGCTGGCCGCCGTACACGAGGCGGGGGTCCTGCACGGCGACATCAAACCCCAGAACATCCTCATCTCCCGGTACGGCGAGCCGGCCGTGGCCGACTTCGGCGTGGCCAGGGTCGTCGACTCCTCGGAGATCTCGGCCACGGCGCAGGCGTTCACGCCGTTGCACGCGGCGCCGGAGGTGCTGACCGGGCAGCCGCACTCCGCCTCGTCCGACATCTACTCGCTCGGTTCGACGCTCTATCACTTACTCGCCGGGCAGCCCGCCTTCCACAGCCCGACGGATCCGTCGATCGCGCCGCTGATGTACCGGGTGCTGAGCGCGGAGCCGCCGCCGATCAACCGGGCCGACGTGCCGCCGGTGGTGTTCGAGATGGTGCTGCGGGCGATGGCGAAGCAGCCTGATGTGCGGTACGGGTCGGCGCGCGAGTTCGCGCAACGGCTGCGGGAGGTGCAGGCGGAGCTGGGACTGTCGGTGACGGACCTGGTCGGGCAGGATCCCGGTCCTGGGCCCGCCACGTCGACGGTGCCCCGGCGGCCGGACACCAGCGAGTCTCCCGCGGCCGGTCCCTCGACGGGTGCGCACCTGGCCGGGGCGCCGGTGACCGGGGCGTACGCACCTGGCCCAGTGGCCGCGCCGGGGAGTGGCGGGCCGCAGGCGGCCGGATACAGCCCGTTCGAGCCACAGCCGTCGGGTCCGCAGCAGGCCGGTCGCCAGCCGTCAGGTCCACAGCAGGTGGGTCCTCAGCAGGCCGGTCGTCAGCAGACGGGTCCACAGCAGGCGGGCCCGCAGCAGGCGGGCCCGCAGCCGTCGGGTCCGCAGCAGGTGGGCCCGCAGCAGTTCGGGTACAGCCCCTTCGAGCCGCGACCGTCCGGCGCGCAGCCGCCGGGGTACAGCCCTTTCGAGCCGCCGCCCGCCGGCGCGCAGCAGTCCGGGTACCACCCCGCTGGGCTCCAGCCGTCGGAGCCGCAGTTCGGCGGGCCTCAGCCGACCGGTTCCCAGCTCGGCATGGACGGGTCGGCCACTCCCGCCACGATCCCACCTCCGCATCCGGCGCAGACCGGTGCCTCGTTCGGAGCCGCACACCCATCGCAACCGGCGTATTCCCCCAGCGGCGCCTATCCCTCGCCGGGCGTCCCGTCAGCAGGCGGTCCGTCGGCAGGCGGTCCGTCGGCAGGTGCCCTGTCGGCGGGCGGCCCGTGGGGCGGTCCGTCAGCGGGCGGTCCGGCGCACGCGGCGGCCGGACTCCCGCCGGGGCGTAGGGGAACGCGGGTGGCGGCGATCGGAGCCGCCGCCACGATCGTGGCGCTCGCGGGCGCCGGGTTCGCTGTCTACCTGTCGCGACAGAACGCCACCCCCGTGGCCGACCCACAGGCGTCCCAGCTCCCGTCGACCGTCCCCAAGTCATCCGAGAACACCGGCACCATCGACAAGGACGCCCTGGCCGCGCTGGCCCCGCGCAAGGTACAGGTGGTGGCCGACCGGAGCCGACTCGTGGAGTTACGGTGGGCACTGCCCAAGGAGTCCGCCCGCTACCCGGTCGTGGTCCAGCACTCCCCGGCCAAGCAGGGCGAGCAGGCGATCACCGCCCTCCAGCCCGGCACCACCTCAGCCCGCGTGGCGGGCCTGGACCCGGACACCGGCTACTGCTTCCTGGTCGGCGTCCCCCTGCAGATCTCGAAGACCAGCAAGGTCGCCTGGTCCAAGCCGGTCTGCATCAGGGGCGCGGTCGCCAAGAACGGCTAGATCGGGTGACGGTCCACGCGCGGCACCGCGACCCGCTCGGCGAAATGCCACCACTCGGTGAGAAAGTCGTCCAGCGCGGCCAAGTCCAGCGCGGCCAAGTCCACCACGTCCGCCCGCGAGTTCGACATCGAACGCGGCCACGTTAGCGGCAGGCAGTGACGCCCGCACTGCGGTGATCGTTCGCTCGATCGCTGAGCTGGAGACCCGAGGATCAGATGAGCGACACGGAGATCGTCATATCCGTTGCGTTCGACCAGCTCGGGATATGCGCGGCGAGGGCCGTGACACCCAGGTCAGCGCCTCAGGGCCTGCCGGCCAACGACTCCGGCTTTCAGCCGACCGTTGTGCTGAGGGGAAGCCGCAGCACGAAGCAAGCGCCACCGGTTGCGGACTCCCTGGCGTGGAGGGTGCCCATGTGTGCCTGGGCGATGTCGCGGGCGATCGCCAGACCGAGGCCGGCGCCTTTGTGGTCGAGGCGGCGGGCGGCGCCCAGGCGGGTGAAGCGTTGGAAGATCCGTTCCCGCTCGGACTCCGCGATTCCGTCTCCGTCGTCGGCTACCGTCATCTCGGCGCTGTCGCCCATGCGGCTCACCCGGACCTCGACCATCCGCTGGGCGTGCCGTTGGGCGTTGTCGAGCAGGTTGGTGAGCAGCCGGGCTATCCGGATCGGGACTGCCTGGACAGTAACGCCCCGTTCAAGCCGGAGCTGGACCGTGAGGCGATCGACCCGGCGGGAGATCTCGTCCTGAACCAGATCTGCGAGGTCGACCTGCTGCGGCTCCACGGCCGGACCTGCCTCCAATTCGCCGATGACTCGCAGGTCGGTGAGAATCGCATCCAACCGGTCGACGCCTCTCAGCGCCTTGGCGAGCAGGTCGTGGAGATCGGTCTGGTCGGGATGCAGGCGGGCCTCCTCTAGCTCAGCGCGCAATCCCGCGACGGCCGTGCGCATCTCGTGCGAGGCGTCGCAGGCGAACTGCTGGTTCTTCTGAAGCTCCTGCTCCATCTCTCTCCGCATGTCAGGGACGACCGGGATCGTCGTCGCGGCTCGGCCCTCATAGCGCGAGTGTGGTTCCTCACCGGGGCACCGGGCTTTCAGCGGCGTCATCGCCGACGATCCCTTCTCTCGATCAGATTCGGCAGAGTCGGGGCTGCGCTCTCCCCGGAAGACGTACGGGTCGGCGATGGAGGGAGCCAGGTCGAGCCGGCCGTCGGAAGCCGGCCGCACCAGCTCGGAGACGGACTCGGGGAAGCCGCCGTAGTGGCCGCGTACCTGCTTGCCCATGTAGTTGAAGGTCAGGCCCTCGCTGATCTCGCGCGGGGATCGAATGGGACGAAGGCCGGTGACGGACTGCGTGGTGGTCATGAATTTCTCCTTCGCATGCTGCGGCAGCAGGCGGTCGCTCCGGGCGCCCCTCATATCTGACGATTTCGTCATTTATGAACAGTATCGTCAGTCGTGTAATGGTTCACCAAAGCAGTAGTGAGGATTCCGTCACTCTTGACGGATCCCACTACAGTGAAGGCGCACCACAGCCCGACAGGAGAAAGACCGACCGCCACGGCGCAGCACTGGACGAACTGACCCGCGACATGAACGACCCCGCCGAAGTCTTCGCCTACAGCTTCCGGCTCACCGGCCGCCTGCACCGCCGCAACCCCCAGCTCAGCAAGGTCCTGCTCCGGCGCCTCAGGAGGCCAACCGGTCGCCTTGATGCGCTTCAAGGGGAAGTGCTCGACCAGTCAGGTGGCCGAGCACCCGGGCCGCCTGAGCAGCCGTCCGCAAGGCAGGTCAGTCGCGGATCCCGTCGATGTCGACCAGGACGTGCCGCGGACCGCGGAAGATCTGGTTGTGGCGGTATGGCGGCGGGTCGACGACGAGCCGTGGATTCTCCACCCGGCGGACGAACTCCCCGACCGCGGCCTGGACCTCGAGCCGGGCGAGCGGAGCGCCGAAGCAGAAGTGGATGCCCTGGCTGAAGCCGAGGTGCTGGTTGTCGGGGCGTTCGAGATCGAGCTGGTCAGGGTGGGCGAACCGTTCCGGGTCGCGGTTCGCCGAGCCGTACACCAGGAAGATCGGCGCGCCCTTCGGGATGGTGGTGCCCGCGATCTCGATGTCCTCGACGGCCGAGCGGGTGTGCCAGAACTGGACCGACGACTCGAACCGCAGCAACTCTTCGACCGCGGGCACGATCAGGTCGGGGCGGCGGCGCAGCTCCTCGAGCGCCTCAGGGTGCCTCAGCAGGGTGAGCACGCTGTGGGCGATCAGATTGACCGTGGTTTCATGCCCGGCGAAGAGCAGGAGCACGGCATTGCTGGCGAGTACGCCCTCGGACATGCGCCCGTCCGGGCCGTCGTCGTGAACCATCGCCGAGAGCATGCCCGGGCCGGGCTGCTTGGCGTACTGGTCGAGCAGCCCGGCCAGGAACTGCTCGAACTCCTTCACGCTCCGGCGCCCGCCCTCCAGCCGGCGCCGCATCTCCTCGGAGGCCGCCTCCGGACCGAAATCCAGAGCGTCCAGGGCCGTCTCGATCCAGGCGTGGAAGCGCCGTTCGTCTTCCAGCGGCACACCCAGGACCTTGCAGATCAGGGCTACCGGCAGGGGGTAGGCGAACTCGTCCACGACGTCGATCCGGGTCTTGCCCCGCATCCTGTCCAGGAGGTCGGCGACGATGCGCCGGATATCGGGCTCCAGGTCAGAGATCAGGTGAGGGGAATGGGGCGGACCGAAGAAGTGCCGCGTCATCATGCGGCGATCCCGATCGTGTTCGGGCGGGTCGCAGGTGATGATGTTCGGCTCCAGATTGATGACGGCTTCCGTGATCGGCTCGGCCCCCGGCTCCGCCGCGCCCGCCGCTGGGGCATGGGCGGGCGCGGGGATCTTCCTGACATCCGAGCTGACCCGGGGATCGTGGAGAAGCGCGACGATCTCTCGGTAGGTGCTGACGACGTAGATGCCATCCGGCTGCCGGGCCACCGGGGTCTTGCGGAGCTCGGCGTAGAAGGGGTACGGATTGGCGCGGTTGGCGTAGCGGAGCGCCTGCTGCCAGGGTGTTTCCTCGCCCATGCTGTCCCTCTCCTTCCTGCTTGCCGACCGGGTTATCCGCGATCATGAAAGGCGCGTCAGTGGCCTCGAGGCCGGAACTCGGCGCTCCGCCCGCTCGGGTCGTGGCCGGTCAGGACAACGTCGGGTATCGCCGTCGGGGCACCCGGTGCCGGGAACTCCGCCGGGACCGGCTTCATGACGTCCGGCCGATCCCAGCCCGGCGGCGGGGGCGGGAACGGAGCCGATTGCTCGATCAGCCGCGCGTAGTACTCCAGCCACTTCCCATGATCGAAGCTGACGGCGGCGACGACGCGTCCCCGGCGACCGTAGGCGGCGGCAAAGCAGCGCTCCTTCACGGATCCCTGCGTGAAGACGATCTCGTCGCCGAACGGTGGTACGCCGACGGACTTGATGTTGACGCCGAACTGACCGGACCAGAAGCCGGGCAGCAACAGATTCGGGCGGTAGTCGGGCTCGAGGTTCACCATGTTGTGGGCCGCGACCTCGGCACCGAAGACGGCATTGTCCCAGTGCTCCATCGCGAGAAACTGGTACTCGTACAGCACGTGGGGCGCACGCGCCACGTCCCCCGCCACGTAGACGGTGTCGGTCACCACGCCGTTGATGTCGAAAGCGCGACCACCGGCGTCGCAGCCGACACCCCAGAAGCCGGCCGCCAGCCCGGAGCCTTCCAGCCATTCCACGTTACGGATCGACCCCAGCGCGGCCAGCACCACGTCGGCCTCGATGGTGGCCCCGTCCGAGAGCCGAGCACGCCGTACATGTCCGCCCGCGTCGCCCTCCAGCGACGACACGCCAACCCCGCAGCGCAGGTCCACGCCGTGGTCGCGCTGCATCTCCGCGGCGATCTCGCCGATCACCCCGCCCAGCGCGCCCACCAGGGGGGCCGAGCCCCGCTCGGTGAGGGTCACCGGGATGTCGAGTTCCCGGCAGACGGAGGCCGCCTCCGAGCCGATGAACCCACCGCCGATGACCAGCACCCGCGATGGCCGCTCGGCCAGCGCCTGTCGCAACCGTGCGGCGTCATCACGCGAGCGCAGCGAGAACACCCCCTCCAGGGCGGCTTCGGCCGGGTTGGGCCACTGCCGCGCGCGGGTGCCCGTGGCGATCAGCAACCGGTGGTACGGGACCTGGTCGCCGTCGGCCAGGCGCACCTGCCTGGTGGCCCGGTCCAATCCGGTGGCGGCCACGCCGAGCCGCCACTGCGCGTCCAGTTCTCGAAAGCGGGGCAGCAGAGTGTGGTCAGCCGGCACCCAGCCCTTGAGCACCTGTTTGGACAGCGGGGGACGGTCGTAGGGCTCGTACGGCTCGTCTCCGATGATGGTCAAAGACCCGCTGAAGCCCTCCTCACGCAAGGCTTCGGCGGCCCGCAGTCCCGCCAGGGAGGCACCGACGATGACGATCCGGCCGTTGGCCTTGAAGTCGCGCACCAACTCGGCGAGCGTTGCCGACATGGTCATGACGGCGCACCCCGCTCCGCACCGTCCAAGCGGTCAATCATGATCGCTCGCACCGGGCAGGCCGCGGCCGCTCGCTGAACCTGCAGGCGCCGCGCGTCGTCGGGGTTCGGCTCGTAGGTAAGCGCCTCCGCACCGTTCAGCTTGAAGATCTCGTGGGCCAGATACACGCATTGTGCGTATCCCTGGCACCGGTTCAGGTCCACGACAATACGCATGGGCCGCCCCCTTCCGTCTTCGCTTGCCCGACCATCGAAGCGGTCATTCGGCTACGCGGTCACCCAGCCTTCCGCCAGGTGACCCAGCTGGACAGCCCCCCATCATTGCCAGTGAGCGTCAGGTGACGTCGGCACGGAGGTGTGCCCCGGCCGACCCCCCACAAGACGATTTTCCGCTCCCGGGTTTCATCACCACAACCACTACCAGTGAAAACATGCTCCATGCCGGGCGTTCCGGCCGACACGGGCGGCGTGCGCGGTGACGGTGGAACCGGACTGCTACACGGTGGCGTCGGGGAGAAGCCGGTCGAGGTCGGGGAGGGGGCGTTGGCAGATTTCGTGGGCTTCGTCGGTGGGGATGCCGAAGGTGCGTAGGAGGTCTTCGGTGATCTGGTCGGTGGCGTGGGTGTCGTCGCGGTCGGGTTGGGTGTGCAGGAGTTGGCCGAGGCATAGTGCGGTGCCTGTGGCGATGACGAAGGCGAGTTCGGGGTCGTTGATGGTGAAGCGGCCGGTTTGGATGGCGGCGTGGATGTCGCGTCGGACGCGTGGGGCGATGCCGTGCTGGGAGGTGGTGATGGTGAGGCCGGTGTTGAGCAGGACCTTGCTGAGCTGGGGGTTGCGGCGGTGCAGGCGGCCGGTGAGCCGGAAGCTGTAGGCGAAGACTTCGGCGGGGTCGTTCATGTCGCGGGTCAGTTCGTCCAGTGCTGCGCCGTGGCGGTCGAGGGCGTCGTCCACGGCGGCTCGCAAGAGTTCGTCCTTGCTGGAGAAGTGGTTGTAGAACGAGCCCATGCCGACGTCGGCGGCCTGGGTGAGGTCCAGTATCGCCATGGTGGTGTTGCCGTCGGCGATGAAGGTCTGGGCCGCGTGGATGAGCGCGGCGCGGGTGCGCGCCTTACGCCGGTCCAGGCGGCTCGGTGCGGCGTCGGCCATCTGTCTGTCTCCTGTCGGGCTGTGGTGCGCCCTTCACTGTAGTGGGATCCGTCAAGAGTGACGGAATCCTCACTACTGCTTTGGCGAATCGTTACACGACTGACGATACTTTTCATAAATGACGAAATCATCAGCAATGCTGAATGAATACGACGCCCTGAAGGCGGAGGAGCGGCAGCGCATCGGCGTGCGCGGCCAGTTGCTGTACGCCACGCTCACGGCGGTCGCCGGTATCAGCACTGTCACCGCGACCGTGGGCCGGCTGGAGTTGCTGTTGCTGCTACCGCTGGCCGCCACGGTGCTGGGCTGGGGCTACGTCACCAACGATCACAAGATCACCGCCATTGGGCGGTACGTTCGCGGCCATCTGGGACCGCGCTTGGCCGGCCTCGTCGACGACGGCTCCAATGACATCGACCTGTTCACGTGGGAGAAATACCACCGCGAGGATCCACTTCGCCCCTCTCGCAAGCGGCTACAACTGGCGGTGGACCTGGCTGCGTTCTGCGTGCCCTCGCTGACCGCTCTCACCCTGCTTTGGCTGCTGGGCCCACACACTCCCATGGTCCTGCTCGGCTCGGCCGCCGCGCTGGCCGCAGTGGTGGTCCTGGCGGCCCAGATCATCCGCTACGCGGACGTGGCCGGTCCTGCACTGCGGGCATGAGCGACGGATTGGTCCACGCTCAGCCGAGGAACCGTCGGACGTCCGCGATCTCGGCGTCGAGTTGCGGCCCCGGCGCCGGCTCGCCGAACGGGGACACCGTCACCTCGCTCCCCTTCCGCCCCCACACCCCGGCGATCATCCCGTCGACGAGCACGACAGGGCGGAGGATCCCGCCGCCGGGGAACACCTTGCGGGAGTGTTCGGCGGGCAGGATGGGGTCCCGGCTCTTCCAGCCCAGCAGGTATTCGTCGAAGGCGGGTGCCAGGCGTACGAGCTGGGTGGACGCGGAAAGATCGACGCCCGCGGGCGGTCCGGCGAGGGACCAGGCGGTGCGGGCGGCGCCCAGGGACAGGCCCGACCAGGCGGCCAGGTCCTCGGGGGTCGACGGGTGGTGGGCGCGACGGTAGCGGTGGGCCAGTTCCGCCAGCGCGCGGTCCCTGTCCGGTTCGGGGACGACGGGGGCGCCGAGCCAGTCGGCGGCGTGCACGTACGTGGGCTTGCCGCCGCGTGCAGGGCCGAGCACGGCCAGGCCGTGGTGGGCGGCCAGGGCGACGAGGTGCACGATGCCCTGGCCGCTCGCCCTTCCCGCCAGCCGTTCCGCCAGCTCGGCCTTGGTGAGTGGGCCCTGGCCCGCGAGGGCGCGGTCGATCAGGGGGAGCAGGTCGTCGCCCGTCACACCCTCCTGGTGGAGGCGGCGGGTGGTGTTCGTGTCGACGCTTCTCATGCCCTCGATCTTCCCGGAACGCCGAACTCCTCCGGGATGAACCTTTCATCGTGTTCACGCTGGTCGTCGGGGCCGGGAGGGGGCGGATCTTGCGGCGGTGCGGTCCTTGTCGTCCAATTCACGGTGATCGCTCTTCGCGATTTCCGGCTCTTCCTGAGGAGAGAACTGGTGCGTCGCCGAATCACCGCCTTGTCGCTTCTCGCGGTCACCGCCCTGGCGCCCGCCCTGGTCACGAGCACGCCAGCGCACGCCTCGTCCACGCTCCAAGTCGTCTACACCAACCTGCCCTATGACGTCTGCATCAGCTTCGGCCGATCGGGCCAGGAGACCGGACGCTGGCAGACCTGGTGGTGCAGCACCCACCAGCCCGAGAACCCGATGTTCTACACCTACGACCTGTGGGCGTACGTGAACTGAGGCGTTCTTCCGATACGGGTGCTGCCGTCGTCCCCATGACGGATCGAGCAGCACCCGCAAACCTTGCTCGACAAGCCTCAGCGCGCGCGGAATCGGTCGACCGCCGCGCTGACGGCGGTCACCACCTCGCCGGGGTCGGCGGGGTTCGGGGCTGTGGTGAACGGTGTGGCCAGGCCCTCGACGGCGGCCATCGCACGGGGTCGCCAGGTGTCCTCCCATTCGGTGAGGGTTTTCAGGTTCTCCGGGCGGGCGGCGATGGCGTACTGGGTCAGCGCCGAGCTCCAGTCCTGGCTGCGGGCGGTGTCGGCCCCGGAGTCGCGCAGGAGTCGCGTGGTCAGGCCGTCGCCGTTGGCCAGGGCGAGATCGGCGAAGCACTGCTTGAGCAGGGTGTCCAAGGCGGGTTTGACGACGAGGTTGAGCGCGGTGAACGCCTCGCCCCAGTCGTAGGCGAGCAGGAGCCGCTCCAGGGTCTCCCGGGCGGGCTGCCAGGCCGGGTCGTCCTCCCAGAGGGCGCGGGCCGTCTTCCCGTCGGCGAGTGCGGCTCCGTGGGTGAGTGACAGCGACTTGGCCCGGTAGGCGATCCATTGCAGCGCGCGTAGTTCGTCGGCGCCCTGGAACAGTGCCGCGTTCATGATGGCGGTGCTCGGGGCGAGCTGGCCGACGTACTCGCTGGTGATCTGCAGGACGTGGAAGGCGAAACGGGCCGGTAGGTACAGGCGGCCGAGTACGGCGACCCAGGCGGGGTCGAGGCGGGCGTCGTGGTCGTCGGCCTCGAAGCTGTCGACGACGCCCTCGGCATAGATCTCGCGTTCGTGCTGCAGCGCGATGTAGCGCCGGTAGTTGAGCTGCGCGGGGTCGCGGAAACCCTCCCAGCCGGGGGCCTGCAGGGGCGATCCCTCCCGGTGCCGCAGGTACCACTGGTTGATCGCGCTGCCGGGGTCGAGGTCGAACGGGGCCGGTCGGCGGCCGAAGTGGTAGTGGAAGCCACGGGTGACGATGTCGTACTCGGTGGGTCTGCGGCGTTCGCCGTCGAACAGGCTCCAGGTACGCCGCCGGGTCGTGGCCATGGTCAATCCTCCCTGGTCAGGTACCAGACGAGTTCGTCGTCACCGATGTAGCGCATGCGGCCCGCGAAGCTCGCGATCGCGGGTTCGAGTCCTGCCAGCGGGAAGGGGTGCCCCGCGGCTTCCTCCAGGCTGGCGCGGGTCAGGCGCAGCAGGTGGGGAGCGTGGATGCGGACGTAGCCGCCGTGGTCCTCGACGCGGAGTTCCTTGTCTGGATTGTCCTTCTCCAGCGCGGTCACCAGCGCCTCCACGACCTCGGGATCGAATCCCCTGGCCACGGGTCCCACCAGTTGTTCGCGGTCATCGGCCACGACGGTGCTCCTCATCCCCGGCATCGGTTGTGGTGGCGCCTGCCGTCGGCCGGCACGGCTACGTAGATCCGCTCGCCGTCCAGGCGGACCGGGAAGGTGTACAGCCGGCAGGTGTCCGGGTTGTTCCCCTGGCCGGTCGTCAGATCGAACTCCCACCCGTGGCCCGAGCAGGTGAGCACCTCGCCGTCGAACTCGCCTTCCGCCAGCGGGAACTCCGAATGCGGGCACATCCCCTGGTAGGCCCGTAACTCGCCGCCCGGCAGATGGGCCAGCAGCACCTGGTCCTCCCCCACCGTGACCTCGGCGATGTCGCCCTCCCACAGCTCGTCGAGGGTGCAGACGCCCGTCCAGGACAGCTCCTCAGGATTCATCGAAGAACGCCTCCACGTGATCGAGCGGCCCCACCCCCGCCTCGCCGATGCGCTGCTCGGGCGGCAGCACGCGGCCCTCATGGCGAACGCGGATCGGGGCCGACCTGGCCGCCACCCGGTGGCCGACCGCGAGCTCGGCGATCTTCTGGCCGACGACCCGCGCCGTGTCCTGATCGTCGACGGGGACGAGCATCGCGAAGACGTCGTTCTCGAAATTCGCGCTCAGCGGTAGCAACGCCATCAGATCCCCCTCATTCGGCGGCCGGGCCGAACGCCCAGGCGTAGTCGGTGGCGTCGCGGCCCTGCTCGGCCTCGGACAGGCCCATGTAGGCGAGCGCTCCGGCCAGATCGGGCGGAACGATGTCGCCGGCCAGGAAGCGGTCGATGAGCGACTTGTGCCCGGCGAACCGTTCCGGCCGTCGGGTGAAGATCCACTTGCACGGCTCCGAGCAGAACAGGTACGTCCGGCCGTTGTGGGTGTGCCGCAGCGGGGCGGCCGAGTCGAGCGCGCCCGCCATGACGCCCGCCGCGCGGACGATCGGGATCTGGCAGAGGTTGCAGGTGATCGGCAGCGTCTGGGGGAAGGTCGCCGCGGTGTTCCCGCTGCGCAGGTTGTCCTGGATGACGTCCCAGTTGCGGCCGAACGTGCTGTTCCAGCCCGGGTACTTCTCCTCCAGCCATTCGCGTTCCGCGGCGGAGACACCCGCGTCCGGGTTCCACCACACGGTGGGCCGGTAGTTCCAGACACCGAGGTGGATGGCGTGGTGGTACCAGGTGAGTTCGTCGATGAACTGGTCCCAGTACCAGGGATAGTCCAGGCCGAAGTCGCGGAACTGCTCGGCGAACTGCTTGACGACCCAGTCCTCGATGAATTCCTTGAACGACATCCGGCGGCTTTCCAGCGGCGTGTAGTAATCCATCGACAGCCCCGTGAGCACCGCGAACGCTCTCCAGGAACGCCAGAACATGTGGTCGATCAGAAACTGTCCCCATTCCTTGTGCCCGTTGTCGATGAGCACCTTGATGGTCGGCTCGCCCTGCTGGGAATGGCGCGCCTCATCGGTCTGGATACTGGAGATCAGCGCCCCGAATTCCAGGTCGCCGACATCCATCGCATCGGCCGCCATGCCGAGGAACTGCAGGTTCGTGAAGCCCGTCTCCAGGGTGAAGGTAAGTTGCAGCGCGATGGAGACCGCGTCGTTGGCGACGAACATGTCGTCGAAAAGATGCCGGACGGCGAGCACCACCCAGTTGTTCGTGTGGAACGCCTTCAACGCCCAGTCCGCGCGCGGCTCCTTGTCCAGCAGCCCGTACGGGAAGAACGCCTGGATCTGGCCGTGCCGCATCTCGTCCAGCGCGCCGAAGGTCGCCGTGTTGCGCCAGGCCGCCGACCTGCCGAAACGCGCCATGCGCGCCTCTCCGATGGCGGCCAGGTACTCCGGCATCGTGATGGCCCCGTAGTGCGCGAGAATCACCGACTTCCAGCCGGGATCCAGTTGGTCGAACAGCTTGGAGCGGCTGATCGCGTTCTTCAGCGAGTAAGTGGCGGTGTCTTTGGTGACCTGGTTGTGGACGTACTCGCGGTAGCTGATCTTGTACGGTTCGTCCCACCGCGTCCATGCCTCACCGGAAACCCGATGGGAGCCGGATAACTCCTCCGGGAAGACCTCTTCTTCGGTGACATAGCGGAAGGTCCAATTGGTGTCGCGCGATAGGTCATACCAGTCGCTACGTGAGAGCTTCGGCATCACTGCCCCTTTTCGATTCCCCGAAGGAGTGACAGTCCCAGACTCTTCAATGTCACGGAATCGCGCTTGGGTCAAATGACGCTGATTTGTCAGCGCAGGAGCAGTCGCTTGCGGAGGCGGGTTTTTAGGGGCGTTCTGACGCGTACGGCCTGGCGGACGGCGTCGCTGTGGCGCCAGGCCGCGTCGGCGGCCTCGTGGGCGACAGCGTCGGGGGCGTAGCGGACGAAGTTGGAAATATCGGCGAGTGGCCGGAGATGGGCGGATATGTCGGCGGGATGCCGGGCCACCACGTCCTCGGCGGTCAGTGCCCGCTCCCCCTTCAGGCCGAGGTCGTCGCAGGTCTGCCACCAGGCGCCGAGCACGCGCCGCTCCGCACCCGCCACTCTCCTGCGCGCCCGCCTGCGCCACCACGGCAGCACCATCGCCGTGCCCGCGTACACCACCAGGATCCCTGCACCCACCGCCGGGACGATCACCCACAGCGTCGGCCCAGCGGAGGGCTTGTCCCCCTCCGTTGTCTTCTGGCCGGGCTTCGGCTTGTTCACGGTGCCCTGGGTGAACTCGCCCTCCAACTCCTCGCTCTCCTTGATCGCGGAGGACACCACGTCGTGGTCGTCCTTCGCGCCGCCACGGCCGGGCGTGGGGTAGAACGGCCGCCAGCCGAGCCGGTCGAACTTGATCTCCGCCCACGCCATGACGTGGCCCGATTTAACGTGATAAACCCCGCCGGACGCCTGCCCCGGCCGGAACCCGACCACCACCCTCGACGGCAGCCCGAGCGTCCTGGCCATGAGCGCGAACGTCGACGCGAACTGTTCCGACGTCCCCCTGTGCGTGGTCTCCAGGAAGAACTCCAGGCCCTTGAGCGAGTGCCCCGGCGGCGCGGTGACGTCGTACGTGGCGTTGGTGCGCAGGTAGTTCTGCAGCCGGTACGCCTGCTTGATCGGCACGTCCGCGCCCTTGGTGGCCTGCTGGGCGAGCTTGCGGAACAGCGCCTCCTGAGGCCCGGCCGGGAACGCGGTCAGCGCGGGATCACCGACCGGCGTGGCCGCGAGCAGGTCGGCCTTGGACGGCTCCGCCACCCGCGACGTCACCTCGTACGTGAACCCCTTGTCCGGCCTGCTCGCGGCCAGCAGCGCCCCGCTCCCCGGATCCACCGCCAGCCCGCGCACGCCGTCGACCTCGACGGGACGTTCCGCGCCGGGCAGCCACGTGCCGGGCAGGCCGCTGAACGTGATCGTCTGGCGTACGGTCTGCGCCTTGCCCGTCCAGTCCCCCGCGGGCACCCGGCCGCCCGTCGGCTGGAAGCGGGCGCCGGACGTCCAGCGGACGCCGTCATAGCGATCGAGTACGGCCAGCCGCCAGTTGAGCGGCTTGGCCGCCTTGACGGTGAACAGGTCCCGGTCGGGGAGCTGCAGCCAGGCCGACACGCGATCGAGCGGGCTGACGCTGTCGACGCGCATCGGGGGTGGGAGCTCGGCGTCGTCCCTCGGGTTGTACGGCTCGGCGGCGATGGGCAGCAGCGGCCCGGCGACCAGGGCGACGGCGGCCAGCGCGGCGGCGGCCGGGATGCCCGCGAGCAGCCACAGCGGCGAGCGGTCGTCCCGGATCAGAGCCAGGGCCGCCATGAGCACCACGATCGCCGCGGCCAAGGGCAGGTTCGAGCCTTCGCCGTCCACGCCGAACAGGAGCGCCACCCCGTACACGACGAGCGCGGGCAGCGCGGCGTTGAGGCGGGTCCTGGTGCGGGTCAGTGTCTCGGCGGCGACCACGGCGGCGGCCCAGACGAGCGTGTGCACGAGGATGAGCAGCCGCGGCTCCGGCTGGGCGGGGAGGAGCGTGGTGAGCAGCGCCCGCCACGAGTCGGCCAGGTCCGCGAGCAGGCCGGGGGCGACGCCCTTGTACAGCGGTACGGTCCCCGCGAACCACAGGACCAGGTTGAGCACCAGCGCCAGCCAGAGGGGCCGCCGCCAGATGAGCGCGGCCACGACGGCGGGCACGGTCGCGGCCGGCACGACGGCCAGAAGCAGTTCGGTGCCGGGAAAGACCCGATGGAACCCCCACCCACCGACCCCGGTGACGGCGGCCACGACGACCAACCCCGCGAGCCGCCGCCATACGGGGCCACCGTCACGTCGTGCCCCACCGGCCGGAGAGGCAGCGGTCCGCGGGGGTACGGGCATCCGGGACTGCGCCGACGTCGGTGGCGTCGGTGGCGTCGCCGACGGGAGACCCATCGGCGGGGGCCCCATCGGAGATGACGCCATCGTGGGTGCTGCGGGCATGGGCGGCATGGCCGACGGGGGCGCCATTGACGCGGGCGTCCAAGGCGCGGCCGATGAAGGCGGCGCCGGCATCGAAGGCAGCGGCAGAGGCGGCGGAGGTGGGGAGGCAGGGGTCGGGCCAGGGCCCGGCTGAGGACCGTCGCCGGGCTCTGCTCGGCGGCGCTTCATCGTGTGCCCCAGGCCAGCGGTAGCGTGGCCAGTTCCGCGATGGGGACGACCGTCACGCCGGGGGCGCTGAGCGGACCTGTGCCGAGATACACGCAGATGATCCGGTCGAACCGCCGCCGTGCCCCCGAAGCCCGAGCGGCCTCGGCGGGGTCTCCGGTGACCACGACCAGCGAGCCGCCCCGGGCCAGTCGCACCGCCTCACCGATGCCGGCCGTACCGGCGGACCCGACAAGGGCGAGGCGGTCCAGCACGAGCTCGGGATCGGACTTGGTCTCAGCGAGAGGGCCCTCGCCTGTGAGCACCCGCACCGGGAAGCCGGACCTGGCGGCGGCGACGGCGGCCGAGGCGGCGGCGTCCACGGCCAGTTCGGTGAGGTCGCGGGTGTCGAGGACGACCGTCGTGGTGGGCAGGCTGGCGTCGATGAGCTGGCGCACCATGAGCGTGCCGGTGCGCGCGCTGGACTTCCAGTGGACGTGGCGCAGGTCGTCGCCGACGACGTACTCGCGCAGGGTGTGGAAGGTGACCGTGCCGCTGGGCGCGTTGTCGCTGGTGGGGCCCTCCAGGTGGTGGGCCCGGCCCGATGGGGGCACCGGCAGCGCGACCGTGCGGGGGCGGACCAGGAGCGTGGCCGCCTGGCCGTACTGCCTGATCCTGCGGGTGAGGCCGAGCGGGTCGGCGCGGACGAGCTGGAGCGGGCCGACGGGGATCTCGCCGCGCACGCCGGTGGGCAGCGGGTACGACACCGTCCTGGCGGCGCGTCTGGGCAGGCGGGGCAGGTCGACCGTGTGCTCGGCCGTACCGATCCGGTCCTGCGCGCGCAGCCCCGACAGGCCCCGGCGGCCGAGATTGCGTACGTGAAGGACCGCGACGGCCGCGTCACCGCGCGCCACCTTGAGCGGCGTGACCTCGCGGTGCACCTCCAGCTTCGGGCTGGGGGCGGTCCAGGCGAGGGCGGCGGTGAGCGCGAGCAGCCCGCCGGTGGCCAGCACGACGGGTTCGGGGTAGCCGAGCCCGAACCCCGCCGCGTACAGGATCGCCGAACCGGCGAGCGTGCCCCAGCCCAGCGGTGTCAGCACCTAGGCCGCCTGCGGCACCGGCATCCCGGCGAGGAGCTCGCCGAGCACGTTCGCCGCGGTGACCTCGCGTAGTTCGGCCTCGGGGGTGAGGATCAGCCGGTGCGCGATCACCGGGACGGCCAGGGCCTTGACGTCCTCCGGCACGACATAGTGGCGTCCGGCGGCCGCGGCCTTGACGCGGGCGGCCCGCAGCAGCGCGAGGCTGCCGCGCGGGGAGGCGCCGAGCCGCAGGTTGGGGTTGGTGCGCGTGGCGGCGCAGAGGGCGACGATGTAGTCGTAGACGGGGTCGGCGACGTGGATGCGGGTGGCGAAGTCGATCATCCCGGCCACGTCCGACGCGCGGGCCACCACGGGCAGCCGTTCGACCTGTGGTCCGGTGGGCATGCCCTTGAGCACCTCGACCTCCGACACGTGGTCGGGATAGCCGACGGAGATCTGCATGAGGAACCGGTCGAGCTGCGCCTCCGGCAGCGGGTACGTGCCGTCCATGTCGACCGGGTTCTGCGTGGCGACCACCAGGAACGGCCTGGGTACGGGGTGCGGCTCGGCGTCGACCGTGACCCGGCGCTCCTCCATGACCTCCAGCAGCGCGGACTGCGTCTTCGGCGAGGCGCGGTTGATCTCGTCGGCGAGCACGATGTTGGCGAACACCGGGCCCTGGTGGAACTCGAACTTCTGGTGCGCCTGATTGAAGATGGACACGCCGGTGATGTCGCTGGGCAGCAGGTCGGGCGTGAACTGGATGCGCCGCCACTCGGCGTCGACACTAGCCGCGATGGACCTGGCCAGCGTGGTCTTGCCGGTGCCGGGCACGTCCTCGATCAGCAGGTGACCCTCGGCGAACAGGCAGATCAGGGCCAGCTCGATGGCTTCGTGCTTGCCGCGGATGATGCGCTCGATGTTCTGGGCCAGCATCTGGAAGCGCTGGGCGAACTGTGCCGCCAGCTGTTGCGGTTGCTGCGTCTGCTCGTTGTACAACTGAGGTTCCCCTATCTCAGTCGGTGCATTCGTAGAGCGGAGCCTCCGGGAACCCGCCCCCGTCCGGTGTGGCCACCAGTGTGTCGTTGAGGTAGCCGTTGCCCGCTGACGACTCGATCCGGTTCCAGATGTCGCTGGACTTGCCGGTGGACCTGTCGGTGTAGGCCGCGCCCTTGACCTGGCAGATCACCGTCAGCGTGATGTACTGCCCCTGCGGGATCTTCCCCGTCTCAGTGCCGCCGGTCGACGGACCGGGGCGGATGAGCGTGTTGGTGTCGTTGTTGCTGACGTTCTGGTACTGCTGTTTCGGATAGGCCAGGTCCACGTCGGTCGTGGCGGCGTCCTGGCTCTCCCCCGCGTCGTTCTTGGCCTTGAGCGTGAACTCGTGCTTCTGGTTGTTCTTGAGCCCTTCGGCGGTGAACGACGTGCCCTTGATGCTGTCATTGGCAGCCGCGCCGGAGAGCACGTACGTGACGCCTTCGGCGCCGTTCGCCGGGGCGTCCCAGGTCAGCTCGGCGCCGCGGTTCTTGGGCTTGGCCGCGAAGTTGGCCGGCTTGCCGGGGGCCACACAGGGCTTGACTCCGGCGCTGGGCTCCGACTCGACCTCGCCGCCGGACCAGTGGGCGACGACCGTGAAGGTGTACTCGCCGTCACAGCTCCCCCCGGAGAACTCGAACTGGAACGGCCCGTCGCCGTCCACCGACTGCGGCGTGGTCCTGCCGTCGCCGCCGGACACCTTGAGCGTGTACCGGTCGACCTTGCCGCCGCTGGACGGGCTGAAGTTCACGCTGACGTGGCCGGGGCCCGACTTGGCGCTGACGGCGCCCGGTTTGGTGGGCGCGCTGGGCGTTGGTGTCGGCGTTGGTGTCGGCGTTGGTGTCGGCGTCTTGGTGGGCTTGTGGGATGGCTCGGGGGCGTCCGTCTGCGTCGGGCGCGGGTCGGCCGTCCTGGTCGGTTCCGCCGTCCTGGTCGGGTCGGGCCGGGTGTCGGTGTTCGTCGGGTCGGGCCGCGGGGTCTGCTTGGGCTTGGGCGTGTTGGTGGGTCCTGGTACGTCCGAGTCGTCCTTGTCGACGTCGTGCTTGCGACCTTCGGTGTCGATGACGACGGCCTTGTCGCCGTCCTCGTCGTTCGCCCAGAGCAGGCCGTCCTTGACGAACACGTCGACCTGACCGGGCCCCTGAGCCACCTGGAGCGTGGTGGGCCGGCCGCCCGCCGCGCTGTCCCACACGATCAGGCCGCCCGTACTGCGGTCCGGGACGTACACCTTCGAGCCGAGCACCTGCGGCACGCCGAGCGCGGCCGGGTCCTTCACCGCGAACTTGGTGTTGAGCACCGAGTTCGACGCCGTGTCGACCACCACGAGGAGCCCGGAGTCGCCGGGCGTGAGCAGCGGCACCAGTGAGCCCTCGGTCGAGGCCGGCGCCAGCACGCCGCCCTTGGCGGCCTGCGCGACCTCCTTGGGCAGTGTGATCTCGCCGACTCCGCCGTCGGCGCCGACGACCGTGGCGGTCGCGGCGCGGGTGTTGACGATCACCGGCAGACCGCCCGCGATCGTGACGGCCAGCTCCTCGCCCGGTTCGCCGACCTTGAGGGCGGTCGCGGCGACGCCCTTGGTCACCGGTACGACCTCGCCTTTCGCGGTCACCGGCACCCAGAGCCGCCCGCCGCCGTCGATCCGGGCCGAGCCGAGCGGGCCCGGCAGCGACAGCGGCGCGCCGACCGAGTTGAGCGTGGCGGGGTCGATCGGCTGAACCTTGCCCGCCGGATCCACGGCGTACCCGGCGGCGCCCGAGACGACGATCTGAAGTCCGGCCGTACCGAAGTTACGGGTCTGCGCGACGCTGAGCTGGCTGGGCTCGATCCGGCTGACGTAGCCGCTGCCGTCGTCGACGAGCAGCACGTTCGAGCCGTCCTGAACGACGCGCAGCTGCGTGGCCGACTTCTTGTTCAGATAGCCGTCGACCTCGCCGGACAGGCCGTTGACGTGCACGATCTTGCCTCGGGCCTTGGTCCAGAGCCAGGCGCCGACGTCGGCCAGTTTGGGATTGGCGCTGGAGACGCCCACGCCGAAGACGGCCGCCACGGCTACCAGGATCGCGGCCACCACACCGGCGATCACGGCCGTAGCGCGGTCTCCACGCAGTACGTGGATACGCAATGCGTCACTCACCCCGTACGTACGATTACTTAACGTTTGCCCCCGTATTACCCTGAAGCACACTAGCGTGCGGCCCTGACTACCCGCAGGTAAGCGCGTCAGGTCAGGCCAAGATTGTCGGTCGGAAGCCGTACCTTAGTGCCCGTGCCCGAACAGCTCTTGACTCTCGACGCCGCGCTCTCGGAGGAGGCGGTGCTGTCGACCTACCGCCGGATGTTCGCGGCGCTGGCCCGCGACAGCGGCGCGGTCGTCGACGACCCGGCCCTGGTCGACATCACCGAGACGCTGTTCGCGGCGTTCGCGGAGGCGGGCGAGGAGTGGCTGACGCACGAGCAGATGCGCTTCGCCTGCCGTGCCTACCCCGGCGACCAGTTCGACAACCGGCTGCGCGTGCTCAAGGGGCTGGGCGCGATCCGCGAGGTGTTCCCCAAGCCCAACCAGTTGCGTTATCGGGCGTCGTTCACCAGCGTGGTCGGGCTGATGTTCATCAGACGGATGATGGACGACGGCGGCCAGTCCGAGATGCACCGGCTGCTCGCGCTCGAAGACCTCAACGTCGCCGACCCGCGCACCACCATGGAAGAGGCCAGGCAGAGCGCCGCCAACCTGGCCAGGGCGTTCCGGCTGTGGGCGCTGGAGCTGATCACGCTCACCACCGGCACGATCGAGGAGCTGCGCGAGCAGGCGCCCAAGCTGTGGGGCACCGAGGAGATCGCCCGCCGGGCACAGAGCCTGCACGGCACGATCCTGACCCGCTGGCCAGTGCTCGACCGAGTCTGCACCGACCTGCGGGCGGCCATCTACGCCTACAGCGACGCCTCCCGGCGGGCGGCGGGTCGCCTGGCCGACTCGGCGGGCACGACCCGCAACCTGACGCTGCTGCCCACCGAGACGTGGCGCACGTTCTCGCAGACCGCTTCGCGCGAGCGGCTCGCGGCGGTGCTCGACGGCTTCGTGTTCGACGCTCCGGCGCCCTGGCACGACCCGGCGGCGATCGCCCGCGCGGTCGACGAGGCGCCCCGCCCTGCCCCGGCCCAGCCCACTCCCCCGCGCTCCACCCTTCCCGACCAAGGCCCGGAAGACTCACTCGGCTCCTCACCGAGCGCGGCGATCGAGCGGCTGACCGAGGTGGCGGAGTCGCTGCTGGGGTCGTCGTCGCGGGTGGCGCTGGCCGGCGTGCTGCGGTCCGACTGGCCGTCGGCGCGGCGGCTGCTGGCCGATCTGACGACGGTCGATCTGCGGCCTGAGCTGCCTTATCGGCTGGTGTGGGCCGACGATCTCACGATCTCGCCAGGGGAAGAACCGGCCTGGCTGTCGCACGGCTACCTGGAGCGCATCTCATGAGCGGCACTCGTCAATCTGCGGCGTCTGATGATGCGGGCCGCTCTTCGGGCGGTGTTGATGCGGGCCGCGCTTCGGCGGGTGCCGGTGCTCGTCGCCCGCTGGGCGACGGCGCGGTCGCTCACGCGCGGGCGCGGTCGGGCGGACCGCTGCGGCTGGGGGCCGGTGTCGCCGCGCCTCCCGGGATGGTACGGCTCACGCGGCCCGATTCCACCGGCCAGGCACTGCCCGTGTGGCCCGATTCGGCCACCCCGTCGCTTCTTGACGAATACCAGGTGCCCCCGGTCCCGGTCGAGCGCGCGGGCGAGACCCGGCGGGTGCTGGCGGCGACGCTCAAGTGCTGCTGGAGCGACCTGTCCGTCGATCCGTGGCCGGGCACTCCGGCACCGGCAGAGCTGATCCTCGACACCTACCGGGCGTTGATCGGCCGCTCCGACGACCTGATGCGCAACTGGGCCGTCGGGGCACTGCGCCGGTTGCACGACTCGGCGTGGATCGTCATGTCCGACGGCGTGGTCTCGCTGGGCCCCCGCTGTGCCCTGTGGCCGGTCGAGTCGCACGCCCAGCTCAAGGAGCTGGTCCGGCGCATCCCCGTGCCGGAACACCGCGACCTCAAGGTGGTGGCGGACGCCGACATCGTGGCAGCCGCCACAGAAGAGCCCTCTTCTGCAGCCGCGGAAGAACCCTCGCCGACGACCGACACAGATCAGTTGTCGGTGGCGGCCGCGGAAAGACCGCCGGTGACGGCCAGCACGGAAGAGCCATCGGTGGCGGCCGCGGAAGAGCCTATGCGAACGGCGGATCCCGCGATGGCAGCGGGTCGGGTCGAGGGGGGCGAGGCGGAGTTCGACGATCTGCTGGGCGGTTATGACGAGCGGCGGCGGGCCGAGTTGGTGGCGGCGTTCATGGCGGTGGAGCATGGGGCCGAGCCGGTGCTGGAGGCCAGGTTCGGCGGGCTCCGCGACCCCGCGCTCCGTCACACGCTGGGCGAGATGCTCGCCCGGCGCGGCCGGACACTGATCCAGCACCGCGAGCGATGGACCTCCGGCTACGACGACGTCTACCGCGACGAACTCGCCCCGGAGTCTGTGGTCGGGTCAGGGGCCGCGTCGGGGCTTGGTGAGAGTGAGCGGGCGGTGTTGACGCTGGTGCTGGTGCATTCGGTGGCGATCCCGCGAGCGGAGGGGCTGCTGCCCGACGACACCTGGCTGTCGCCGCACCCCACTCCCGTCGATGAGCTGCGCCGCCACACCCAGCTACCGATCGGCGAGCTGGAGGCGGCGCTGCGGGTGCTGCGACACGCCGGGCTGCTGACGCAGGTGAAAGCGGGCGAGGAGGCGGGCGGCTACGCGCCGGGGCCGCAGTTCCACCGGCTCACTCCGGCGGCGCGGCGACGGCTGCAGGAGGAGCTGATCCTGGCGGCCGGACCGCACAGCCCGCTGGCCGCGGCCGTACGAGCTCGAAGATCGGCCGGGTAGCCGCCCGGACCTGGCAGGCAACGAGCGTGGGCCCCTGCCGGGGGCGACGCGGCACAGGCCACGAACGTCAGCCCCCACCAGGGGCGGCGCAATGCAAGCAACAAGCACCAACCCCAGCCGGGGACGGCGCGGTGAAACGGAAGGGCTACGGGGGTCACAGGTGTCGCAGGTGGAGAACGTCGTCGGGGACCGGGTGCTGATCGCCATGCAGGCGGTCAACATCTCACGGCTCTCGACCCATCCGGTGCCGACCGTCCCCGGCACGCTCATCGTCGTCGCGGGCGCCGGGCCCAAGGACTCCAACGGTGCGGGCAAGTCGTCGTTCATCGCGTCGATCACGGCGCTGCTGGGTGACGAGCAGTGGCGTTTCGCCTCGGGCGCCAAGGCGGTGTCTGAGCTGCTGTTCAACGCCGAACTGGCCAGCGGCGCCGGCGCCCGCCAGTGGGCCAGCGCCGACCACGGCTACATCGTCGGCGTCTTCGGCCCGCCGGGCGCCTCCTTCGACCTCCCGTCGCACCCCACCGAACAGCCCACGACCCCTGCGGAGGCGGTGCCGACCGACCTCGTCGAGGCGCTGGCCTCGGTTTCCCCCGGCTCCGCGGCTCCCGGGGCAGGGTCTCCCCGACTCGGCGCGGGGCCGGAAGCCGCGGAGTCCGGCCCCGAGAGCGGTGAGCTGTTCGCCGTGCCCGACACGTCCGGCGGGGCCGTCACCGTGTGGCTCAAGGTCAACCAGGAGGCCCCCCACCTGGAGATCCGCTGGCGTGACGGCGTACACCTGGCCTCCGCGGCATCCGAGGCCGAGCGCGTGGTGCGCGCCGACGAGATGTGGGCGACGCTGCCCAAGTCCGCCGGGCGCCGCGACGTGGTGGCCCGCGACCTGACCAAGGTGCTGTACGGCGACCGCATCCGCTGCGTGTCGTTCCTGTCGACCTCGGTCCGGAGCAAGGTCGCCACCAACCTGCTCTCCCAGCCGCTCAACGAGATCTCGCCGGAGCGCGTGTTCGAGGCCATCGCGGCCCTCACCGGGCTCGACGCCGAGCTTGAGCAGGAGCGTGAGGCCCGCAGGGACGAGCACGCCAAGCGGGTGCGGGCGGCGCAGGCGGGTGATCGGCTGGCCGAGTTCGAGGCGGAGTCGAGGGCGTTGCTGACCACGTTCGACCGGCGCGATCAAGCGCGGATCCGGCTGGCCGACGCGCTGCGCTGCTGGCGTGGGCGGCAGGCTCGCAAGCTGGACGACGCGGCGGCCAAGGACGAGCTGCTGGTGGCCGAGCTCGAACGGCACCGGGGCGCGGGTGAGGCGGCGGCCGAGGCGATCTCCATGGTGAAGGCCGAGATCGCCACGCTGAAGGACGACACGCTCGACCGGCGGGTGGCGGAGGCGCGCAAGGAGCTGGCCGTGATGCAGGCGCGGGCCGCCAAGCTCGATGCCGACCGGGCCGTGGCGGAGAACTCCGCCGACGAGTTGCGCGGCCTGATTCCGGCGCTGGAGGAGACGCGCAGGTTCGCCGACGGCCGTGATGTGCCCACGGCCGAGCGGGAGCTGCGGGAGGCGCGGCTGCGGCTCAACGAGGCACTGAAGGCGCTGGGGGTGGCCGATCGCGAGGTGGCCTCCGCCCAGGCGGCGCTGGACGACGCCGAGGGCGGTCCGGCCGCGGCGCAGCTCAACGCGCTCGCCGCGGCCGGCGTCGGGGCGACCGGCCTCCTGGACGCGCTGGACGTGGCCGAGCAGGCGCGCGACTACGCCCGCGCCCACGGCCCCGAGAACGGATCCGCTGGTAAAGCGCCTCACGAGGGCGCCCGAGGAGCGGTCGAAGCAAGTGAGCTTGGGGCGATTGGGCCGAGCGGACCGGTCGGGGCCAACGGAGCGAGCGGGCTTGGGCTGGAGGAGTTGCGGGGTTGGCCGCATGAGCATGCGGTGATCGTCGACGCCGGTCAGCTTGAGGCCGCGGTGGCCGCGCTGGCCGGTCTGCCCGGGTCGGTGCTGGTGAGCGCTGCCGGGGTGAGCGTGGTGGGGGCGTTCGACGGGGAGGCGACCGGCCGGGAGGCGCGGATCAAGGCCGCCGAGCACCGGCTCAACCGGGCCAGGGACATCCAGGAGACGGCTGCGCAGGCCGTACGAGATGGGGAGGAAGGCGTCGCGGAGGGTCAGCGGCGGCTGGAGGGGGCCGAAGCGGGTGTGCGGCTCGCCGAGCTGGAGACGAAGCTGGCCGGGCGGCGGGCGCGGCTGGGCGAGCTGACGGCGGCGCTGGAGGAGCTGGCGCCCGCGGTGGCGGAGGCCGAGCGGCAGGCGGGCGCGCTCGACTTCCGGGCCCGTACGAAGGACATGGAGATCGAACGCCTGGAGGGGCGGCGGCAGCGGCACGAGGGCGAGCGGGCCCGGTCGCGTCAGGACGAGACCAGGGTGAACGGCGAGCGGGAGGCGCTCAAGGTCGAGGCGCTGACCGCCGACTGGGGCGGCACCGCCGAGGGGGCGCGTGAGTGGCTGAAGGCGCTGCCCGAGGACGAACGATCGCGTACCGCCGAGGAGTGGTGGCGCATGGCCGAACGCCATTTCGAACAGGCGCTGCAGGACACGTTCCCCGAGGAGGACGCGGAGATCCCGGAGGAGCTGCGGTTCCTGCTGTCCGAGCGTGGGGGGAGCACGGCGAGGGAGCAGGCGACGTTCACGGCGGTGTGCGGCTCGCTGGCCTCCTATCTGCGCGGGCAGGAGGAGTACGAGAAGCATCAGCGCCGCCAGATCGAGGCGCAGGTCGTGTCGCGGCAGCGCGACCTGGCCGCCGCCGACAAGGGCGCGGAGGAGGCGGCCAGCTCGACGGCCGTGCATCGGGCGGCGCTGACGGCGGCGATCAAGTCCAGGCTCACGCGGGTGGCGGAGGAGTTCGAGCAGCTCGACACGTCGTACGGAGGTTATGGGGCGACGCTGGAGTTCCCGGTGCCACCGGCGCCCGCGGACCCCGAACAGCGCTGGCAATGGCGCGTCACCCCGAAGTGGCGGCGTGGCGAGGGCCAGGGCTACGTCCCGTACAACCGGCGGGCCAACACCGCGCTCATGGACGAGAAGGCGGTCAAGCTGGTGTGCGCCGCGGCGATCGCGTCGTCCGGCGGCGGGCATCTGTGCCTGGTGCTCGACGAACTGGGCCGCAACCTGGGCAAGGAGCACCGGCGGGAGGCGGTGGCGCTGTTCCGCCGGATCGGCGAGACGTACGGGATCACGGTGATCGGGGCGCTCCAGGACGACATGGAGCCGTACGCGATCGACGCCTGTGGGCAGTACATCAAGCTCAGGCGTTCGTCGGACGCCATGCCGTACAACGAGCCGCCGGTGATCGTCGGACACGACGAGCACGCGGAGCGGGTACGGGCGTTGGCCGCTTATGTGGACAGGAGCGTTTGATCGGCGGAAGCGCCTCGCCTGTGCGGGGCCTACGTGATCGGCGACCCGCCCCACGTGTGTGCGGGGCTGCTATCTGAGCGCGGACGTGACTCACGTGTTTGCGGTGCTGCTACATGAGCGCGGACGTGCTCCACGGCTGCGGGCCGTCGTCTGATCGGTGGGCACGTCCAGGGCCGTCACCTGATCAGCGGGCCGACGTACGAGGCGCGGAGTCGGAGTAGGGAGCCCTTGGCGTACTCCTCCATCGCGTGGGCCAGCCATCCCGCCACCCTGGCCACCGCGAAGATCGCCTCGCCGGACCCAGGCAGCATCCCGGCGACGCCCACGAGGGTGGCGAGCGCGAAGTCGACGTTCCGGTCGGGCAGGCGTCGCCGGCGGACTTCGGCCAGTACGGCCCGCGCCACGGCGACGCGTTCGTGGTCCGGTGCGGCCTCCGCCACCAGGTCGAGCAGGAAGCTGCCGCGGGCGTCGCCGTTCTTGTAAACGCTGTGGCCGAAGCCGGGGATGCGCTCGCCCCTGCGTACCCGCTCGGCGATCACGCGGGTGGCCTGGCCGGGCTCGTTGACCTCGGTCAGCAGCCGTTCGGCCGCGTAGCACGCGCCGCCGTGCAGCGGGCCGCCGAGCACGCCGAGGCCGGTCAGCACCACGGCGTACGGGTCGGCCCGAGCGGAGGCGGCCACCCGGGCGGCCAGGGTGGAGGCGGCCAGTTCGTGGTCGGCGAGCAGCACGAGCGCTGCCCGCAGGGCGGCGAGGAGGGGCGGGCTGGCGGAGTGCGGAGACAGGCGGGACCAGAGCCGCTCGGCGATCGACTCGCCGCCTGGGGTGTGGAGGGCCGGCAGGGCGTCGACCAGGCCGGAGATGAGGCGACGGCCGGTGGCGGCGACGGAGGCGGGATCGAGCTGGTAGCGGAGCGAGTCGGTGGCGCCGAGCACCGTGGTGATCACCTGGAGGCGGTCCAGGGGCAGCAGTCCTTCGGGCAGGCCGCGCTGAGCTGCGACGGCGGCCTGCGACGTCTCGGGATCGCGCACCCAGCCGTGCACCCGACCGGGCATCCGGCCAGGCATTCCGCCAGGCCCACGCGGCATGCGCGCTGAGCCGGAGCCGTCCGCCGTACCGGAGCGGTGCTCGGAGGCGAGGGCCGTACCGGAGCGGTGCTCGGGGGCGAGGGCCGTACCGGAGCGGTGCTCGGATCCGTGGACCGTATCGGAGTGGTACTCGGAGGCGGGGGTGAAGACCTCGGGGTCTCCCGTCCACAGCCACTCGGCCACCGTCTCGAAGTCGGTGGTTCTGGCCAGGTCGAGGGCGTCGAGACCGCGATAGTACGGGCGGTCGAGGCCGAGTGCGGTGATGCCCGACTCGATGACCAGCTCCGGCGGCTGGTTGCGCGGCCGCCCGCGCCGGGCCAGCTGCTCGATCTCCCCCGCGTCGAACAGGCTGCGCCGATCATCACCGTGGCGGCGCTTGAGCACCCCGCGGCTCACGTACGCGTAGAGGGTGGCGGGCTTCACACCGAGCCGCTCGGCCGCCGTCGCCGCGTCGATCCACTCCACGCCCAGCCTCCCATGTTGATGAAAATCAATATTGATACACATTGAATGTGCGTGTCAACGTGTGGGCATGCCCAAAGTTCATTTCCTCGATGTGACCAACCGGGACGGCGTGCAGACCGCGCGCACCGGCCTCTCGAAGTTCGGCAAGACCATGGTCAACTTCTACCTGGCCAAACTCGGTGTGGCTCAGTCCGAGATCGGTTTCCCCTTCCTGTTCCATGAGGTCCCCTACGTACGGGCGCAGACGGCGCTGGCCGAGGCGGGCGCGTTCGGCGAGCTGCGACTGTCGGGCTGGTGCCGCGGCGTGCCGCAGGACGTGGAGAAGGCGGCGCCGCTCGGCCTGAAGCACTACAACCTGTCCATCTCCACGTCGGACTACATGATCCAGAACAAGTTCCGCGGCCGGCTCGACCGCGACGCGATCATCAGGGAGATGACGGCGGCCGTGCGGGCGGCCAAGTCGGCGGGCGCGCTGACCGTGGGCGTCAACGCGGAGGACGGGTCGCGGACCGATGACGGGTTCCTGCTGGAGTTCGCGCTGGCGGCCAAGGAGGCGGGCGCCGACCGGGTCCGCTACTGCGACACCATCGGCGGCGACACGCCCGACCGGATCCGCGAGCGCTTCGCCAAGCTGGCCTCGGCCGTCGGGATGCCGGTCGAGACGCACTGCCACAACGACCTCGGCCTGGCCGTGGCCAACTCCATCTCGGGCGCGCTCGGCGACCTGGAGGCTGGGCAGGACGCGTGGATCAACACCTGCGTGAACGGCATCGGCGAACGCTCCGGCAACGCCGACCTGCTGTCCACCATCCTCGCCTTCGAGCACGGCTTCGGGCTGGAGGCGGAGATCGGTGACGCCATCGATCTGTCATGGGCGCGCAGGTTCGGGCTGTGGGCGAGTTACGCGTTCGGGCAGGCTCTGCCGTACAACCAGGTGGGGGTGGGGCGGAACGCGTTCGCGCACGAGTCGGGCATTCACGCGGACGGGGCGCTGAAGGATCACGGCAACTACGAGTTGTACGACGAGGCGACGCTCGGGCCGTTCCCCGAGGACTGGCACGCGCGCAGCGGGCGGGTCGTGCTGACCGGTGAGTACGGCGGGAAGGCCGGGTTCAGGCACGTCATGGACGGGCTCGGCGTCGAGGTGCGGGAGGAGGAGCTGGCGTTCCGGCTGGTCCAGCTCTGCAACGCGATGACCGGACGGCCGCTCACGGACGACGAGCTGCGGCTGATCGCGGCTTATCCGCGGGAGCTGTCACTGCTGTTCCCCGGACAGGACTGAGCACCCTCCAAGCCCAGCGGTCGCGCCTGAGCACTCCCCGGCTGCGATGATCTCGCCGGCGTACCATCCGGTGTTCCGCTCCGCCGCGTCCACGGCAAGCTTCCAGTGATCGTGGTCAGTGCGTACTGGCCGCCGGCGCGACCGGCCTGCGACTGGGCGTCGTATGCGCTGGTCATGCAGTGGTAACTGCTCGTCCGTAGCCGGGCCGGTCGGAATGGTCGACGCCGTGCCCCGCCCAGCTGTACAGATGCAGGCTGATCCCGTCGGGGTCGTCGAAGACCAGGAGCCAGCCGACCGTTGCCTCGATCACCGGTGAGTGGGCGACGCCGAGGGTGTCGAGGTGGGCCGCCCAGGCATGGACGTCGGCGAGGTCGTCAACGGCGAAGCTGACCGGGTCGAACCCGACACATCCCTGTGCGGCGTCTCGGTTGACGCGCAGCGTGAGTTGGGTGTCGCCGAGACCGGGCACGGTGCCGGCGACACCGAGCACCGTGCCGTCGGCCTCTGGGAACTCCGTGGTCACGGCGAAACCGAAGACCTGCCCGTACCACTGCACGGACCGAGTGAGGTCGGAAACCGGGATCTTCACGTGATGGATGCCGGACAGGATCGGGCTGGTCATCGGACCCCCATATTGGGCGCAGTGCAACTGCGGCTAATATCTGTAGGATGAAGGGCATGGGCGGCGACGTCAAGAGGGCATATCGATCCGCGGCGCGCGCCGCGTCGGCAGCGGCCACTCGTGCGCGCATCCGAGACGCCGCCGCACGGCTTTTCGTCGAGCGCGGGTACGTCGCCACCACGATGCGGGAGGTCGCCTCCGCGGCGGGTGTCGGCGAACGAACGCTCTACGATGCGTTCCCGACCAAGGCGGCGCTGTTCACCCATACGCTGAGCGTGGCCACGGTGGGCGACGAGGAACCGGTACGGGTCTTCGACCGTCCCGAAATGACCGCCGCTCGCCACCAGGTCGACCCGCGGGCCACGATCGCGCAACTGATCACCTACAGCACCCATCTACTCGAACGCGCCGGCGACCTGATCATGGTCAGCGTCGAAGCGGCCGGCGCGGACCCCGACATGCGCGCCGCCGCCGACGCCGGGGCTGATGCCACCCACCGGGTGCATCTCGCCCTCACGACGGCGCTGCACCAGCGTGGCGCACTCCGCGACGGCCTCGATCCCACTACCGCGGCCGACACCCTCTACGCGCTCGCCTCACCCCACATGCACCAGCTACTGCGCCGGCACCGCGGCTGGCCGGTCGAGCGATACGCCGCCTGGCTCGAAAACGCCGCCACCCGCGAACTGCTCGGCTGAATTGACAACTGTCGTCTAAAAGGCTGCTACGGAATATCTCCAATAATTCGATCCACATCAGCGATCGCCCGCCTCTCACCCACAGCCCATTCGCTTATGCCAAGTCGCTCGATGTCCAGGACCTCTCCCGCATCCACCAACTTCAATTTATCAATATGGCGTAGTAGGCCGTTGACGTGAGAACATCAGGGGCGGTCCTGCGTGTGGGTCAAGCTATATGTACGTTCACCGCATGAAGTACATGCCACTCTGACTTGAGGAAGTTCACCGACCGTCCGAGCAGACGTGCCTCACGGCTTGCCGAGGTTTCTGAAGGAGAGACGTTGAACGACACGGTCGAAGCGCCGGGACGCGGCCGGCCGCTCGGGAGAATGCTCCCTGTCGCGCTCGCCGCCTCGCTGGTCTTATGCCTGGCGGTCATGGGGTCGGCGGTGTGGCGCGAGCACGAGCGGGCATCGGCGCAGGAGCGTGTCGCGGTGGCCCGCGGGCTCGCGCTGCATGCCGCGGAACTCCGCGATGACGACCCGGGCAAAGCACAGGACCTCGGATTGGCCGCGGTCAAAATCCACGCGGATGAGCAGACCCGGGCAGGGTTGATAGACACTCTCGTCATGTGGCGTCGTACGGACGTCTACTCGCTCGCCAGTAGCGGCGTCGATGGGGTGGCTCTCAGCGGCAACGGACGGATCGCTCTCACCGGGGACACCGATGGGGTGGGCGTGTGGGACCTCAAAACCTGGCTTGATCCCGAGGTCGCATTCACCGACAAAGCCGATCGGCTCGCCGTCCTGACGGGAAACAAGAAAGGCGTCAGCACACTGGAGTTGTCATTCGACGGCCACACCGCGTTGATCGGCGGCGACGATGGCGCCACGATCGTGTGGAATCTGACGGACCCGGCACATCCAGTCCGGCTCGCCACTTTGCCGGGCGAGCCGGAAGACGATTTCGCGAACAGCGTGCAGGCTGTGGCATTGACCCGTGACGCGCGCATCGCCATGACGGCCGATTTCAGCGGCAATATCATCGTGTGGGACCTAGCCAAACCCTCTCGTCCGGTGCGCCTGTCGATCACCAAAGCCCACGGTTCCCACATAGGAGATGTGAGACTGAGCGCGGATGGCCGGACCGCCGTCACCGGCGAGGACCATTCGGTGAGCGTCTGGGACCTGGCTGATCCCGTGCGGCCGGTCAAACGGGCCGATCTAGCGCTTCCTGCCGGCTTCGCCGAGGCGACGGCCATGAGCGCGGACGGGCGTACGATCGTCGTTGCGAACTGGAACCGGGCTGATGTCTGGAGGCTCGACGACCGGACGCATCCGACTCACGCCGCCATGCTGGCCCTGCCCGCAACGGACATGTACGACGTGGCCTTGACTCCAGACGGCAAGACCGCCCTCATGGCCGGTGGTAGTGGCACGGGTTTTCTGTGGGACCTTTCCGATCCGGCCCGCCCTGTCCGGCTGGCCAACCTGAAGGGATACACGCAGGAGATCAACAGCGTGGCGCTAGACGCTGATGGCGGAGTCGCCCTGATGGCCAGTCCCGACAGGGGGTTGTCCGTGTGGAACCTCGCCGATCTGCGGGAGATCGTCGCGGATCCAGTGGAAACCATGTGCGGGAGCATGGCTGACCAGAAGACCATCAGTAAGGCGGACTGGACTCGGTTCGCGGGCGACGCGGACTGGTCCGACTATGGCGAGGACCCCGTCACGGGCAAGCTTTCCGTCTGCTTCATCCGCTGAGTTTCGGGCTGGCGATCGCCTCCGCTTAGGTCGAAGCCGACTCCACAGGCCTCAGCGCTTGCTCGGACTCCCGTCCCGGACAGCGAAGGGTGTCAAAAGCAGGCCCAAGAGGCTGACTGCGCCATCGCCGCCGGTGCGCGGAGGTGGTGCCGATCACCGAGTCCCGATAGCGGTTCAGCCGGCGGATTAATCAGCTCATAACATGTGTGCATGCTGATCGAGGAGCGGACCGTTGCCGATGCCGACCTGGCCGGGTTGCTCGATGCGGCGTTCGCCGAGTTGGTGCGCCGTTACGGTGCCGAGGGTCGGTCTGTTGTCAAGGCGGGAGCTCGCTATCTCGTCGCCTACGTCGGGACCTGTGCTGCCGGGTGTGGCGCCATTCAGCCGGCGGGTGCGGACATGGGTGAGCTCAAGCGCATGTACGTCGCGCCCGAATTCCGTGGGCGGGGAATCGCCCGCATGCTTCTGGCTGCGCTGGAGGACCTGGCCCGGGAGATGGGATACCAGACCGTGCGCTTGGCGACAGGCGTCAAGCAGCCTGAGGCGATCGCTCTGTACGAAGACAGCGGATACGTGCTTGGCGAGCGCTATGGGATGTACACGAATCAGCCGTTGACCCGCTGCTATGAGAAAGCGCTGGGGCCCGGCACCGAAGGGCGACCGGACCCCGCGGTAACCACGGAGATGATCCGGCCGTGATGCGGTGACACCCACTCAGCGCGTGTAGAGGCCGTCGAGGCGGCCGCGGGCCAAGGCTGGGCCGATTGCGGTGACGAGCACCGCCCTGGGCTTGGCGGTGTCGAGCGGCGCGTCGCCTTCCGCCGAGGTGATGGCGGTGGGCAGGGCGAACAGCTGGAAGACGGGATGCGGGTGGGAGAGTCGATGTCCTGGACGACCAGCAGCAGCTGGGCTGTGCCTTCGGGTGTGCCACTCCAGGCAAGAGCGGGAGAGCGGTTCTCGCCACCGGCGCGCTTGCCGGCGTGGGCCTTGGGGATCACACCCTCGTGTTCGAAATCGGAGCTGTTCAGGCCCAGCACCTCAGGTCCGGCCAAGGCGGGGAGGTTCCAGGCCAGATGAGCTTCGCCGGCGCGCTTGTTCTTGAGCAGGGTTCCCAGAATCGTCATGGTGTATCGTCCCTCACCAGCGAACTGCCGTGAAGTCGATCGGGCCGGGCCGTAGTAGTCGCGTACGTTCTGCCAGCGCTCGCAGCCGCCGGGACATCTCGTCGGCGGTCAGGCGGTGGCGGTCACCGTGGCCTGGCAGGATCCATTGGAATCGCAGCCGCCCGGCCGTCCTGGTCAGGGAGGCGGCCAGTTCCTCGATGGAGTACCAGGTCACGCTGTCCGCGACTTCCAGATCGCCGGTGGTGCGTGACCAGTAGAAGCTGTCTCCGCTGAAGCAGTATCGATCGTCCGCGAGATAGAGCACGCTGCCCCGGGTGTGGCCGGGCAGCGGATGGGCGGTGACGCCCTCGCCGATCTCCAGAGGTTCCAGGCCTCGGATCACCTTGTCCGCGTTCGGTGCCGCGTCGAGGTCGCCCTCATGGATCCACAGGTGGGCGCCGAAATGGTCCGCGTAGCGGCGGCCGTGTGCGGCGTGGTCTCGGTGTGTGAGCAGTACATCGGTGACCTGGCCCGAGGCCGCGTAACGCGCGGCGAGTTCACGGCTCCAGCGCGGTGTGTCGATCATCATGACCGTGCCGGAAGGCCGCAGGAGCAGGTAGGAGTTGGCGCCGGCGGCCTGCCGGGAGTTGTGTCCGCACAGCAGTACGTCGTCGTCCAAGGCCATCGGAAAAGGGTCGAGCGCCTGGTCCAGCGGCCCGGATGCCGGGCGGATCGAGCGGGTGGGGCAGGCGAAGGCGGCCGCGTGGAGGCGCTGTATCTCCGCCTCGTCGCTCGGCGGGCGCAGGACCTGCGACCTTCCGCCGACCTCGCCGATCAGGTCGGGCGCGAGTTGCCGGGCGGCATCGCAGTTCATGCAGCGGTCGTCCACATACCAGTCGTCCATGGCAGGACTCCTTCCCATGGGGGGACGCCCCGGAAATCAGGCCCTCAGGAGTGACATATTAGCTTCTCAGTTAAGTATCTGAACGATGAAGATAAATGGCGACCCGCGTGCCCGTCAAATCGCAGGGCGACCAGAACGACGAACCGGCCATCAGCTGACGTGGGCGTACAGGGGCGTGCTGACCGTTGGCCCGCTCATCGAGTGAAGGCCCAGCGGCGGCATCAGACCGGCGAACCGGGTACGCCGTAGTACAGGCGGCACGATCACCGGGAGACACCACGATGTTGATCGACGCGACACCGATAGGCGGCCCGACGGCATGGACCAGGTCCACCCTGCGCGAACCGGACTGGCTGCACCACATCGACCAACCGCTCTTCCACGCCTCAGCGCTGACGCTGCCGGCCAAGAAGGCCAAGGCCGCCCTCGAAGAGGGTCCCGGTCTGATGGTGATCCGGGGGTGGCCGGTCGAGGGCTGGTCTGAGGAGCAGATCGACCAGCTGTGCTACACGTTCGGCTCGCTCATCGGCACGCCACGCGCCCAGAAGACCGGCCTGGTGACCACCGGCGAGAATCAGCCGCGCAGAGGCATGGACGACCAGGGGCTCGCCTTCCACACCGACCGGGGCGGCCCGCCCGGCCCGCCGCATCTGGTCGGCCTGCTCTGCCTCCGCGCGGCCGTTCGCGGCGGAGAGTCGCTGATGGTGAGCGGCCACTCCGTACATGACCGGCTTCTGGAAGAGCGTCCCGACCTGCTGCCGGAGCTCTACGAGGACTTCCACTTCGGCGCGGGCACGGTCACCGACTTCGACCGCGTCTATCCGGTCTTCGAGCGACGGGCGGGCCGGGTCCGGGTCCAGTACAACCGCCACTGGATCGAACGCGGCCAGGAAGCCGCCGGGAAACCACTGACGCCAGGCGCTGTGGCCGCCCTGGACGCTTTCGACGAGATCCTCACCGATCAGGGCCTGGTGCTGCGCTTCTCGCTACGGCCGGGCGATCTCCTGCTCGTCAACAATGACGTGGTCCTGCACGGCCGTACCGCGTTCACCGATGACTCGCGCGCCCGCCGCCGCCTCGCCCGGATCTGGCTCGACTAGAGACGGGGCGCGGGTCATGAGCCGGCCTTGTCATAGATCCCCAGCGTCCAGGTGCTGCCCTTCTGAGGGCCGAGCTCGGCCGCCAGCCGTTCCGGCATCTTGGGGACCGCCTCGCGATCCCACGGTCGATCGCATCTCCCCTCCCGCCGGTCGGCAAGCGTGCAACTGGGCGAGCCCATGATCGGCGTGTCGGCGGGGAAGACCCAGATCTCCAGGGTCTGCTGTGCCCACAGCCAGTCCGGTGTCACGGACTTCTCGTCGTTCTGGATGTCGAGGCCGCTCCCCCGTACACCGCATCGGCCGAAAGTGCTCCATGTGGCCTTCGCGTCCCGCACCAGCAGCCACACCTTCGGATCGGCGCACTTGATCGCGAAGCCGGTGTAGACGCTGGTCGGCTGGAACGTGACCCGCACCCTCTCCCCCACGGCCCGGTAGGTCTGGCCGAAGAGCAGCGACAGCGGCCCCTGCGGGCTCGTCACGGTCGGCGGGAGTCCAGTCGCCGTCAGGACGTGTGCCGTGGAGCCCGCGATCGGAGCGCCGAGCGACGGCACCATCACCCCGGCGAAGGCCACGACCGCCGCGGCGGCCCCCGCCAGCGCCGCTCCCGTCGTCACCCGCCTGCGCAGCCGCGTCCTGGCTCCCCGCCGCCTGATCTCGCTCACCAGGGGCGCCCGCCCGTCGTCGCGGGCGCTGTGCTCGGCGAACACCATCCGCAGGTCGTCCTCGGTGTACTGGGTCATGAAAGCGCCTCCATCTTCAGCTCGTGCAGTCCGGGATCCACCCGAAGCCGCGCCAGCGCCCTGCTGAGCTGCTTCTTCACGCTGCCCTCCGAACAGCCGAGCGCGTCGGCCACCTGCTGCGGGGTCAGATCCTCGAAGTAGCGCAGGACGAGGACCGCCCGTTGCCGGGGCGGCAGGTCGCCGACCGCCACCCAGAGGGCCGAGCGTTCCGCGACACTCGTCTCGAAGCCCGGCTCGATCAGGCCCTCGGGCAGCACTTCGGTCGGCACCTCGTTCCGCCAGCGCCGCCGCCACCACGAGGCGTGCGTGTTGACGAGGATCCGGTACACGTACCGGTCGGGGTCGGCCTCGATCCTGCGCCACACCCCCCACGCCTTGACCAGCGCGGTCTGCACCAGGTCCTCGGCTGTCGCCCAGTCCCTGGTCAGCAGGTACGCCGTACGGCACAACCGCTCATGTCGTTGCCCGACATACTCGGCGAACCCATCCGCCATCGTGTCCTCCAGCTCGGTACCGCCTCACGGTGTACTACCGGCTGGAGGGGCGCTCCGGGTGACAAGACCGCCGACTTGCAGGCCGGTGGCGACCAGCGGCGGCACCGCTCCGCCCAGCACGCCGCCGAGGCCGTGGGCGCGGGGCCATGCCGGGGAAGAACGCGGTGTTGAACACCAGCGCGGCGGCCGTGCCGTAGATGTAGAAGTCGTAGAACTCGACTGGTGACCGCGACCCTCGAACGGCTAGGCACCGCGTCCTCTCGCTATGTGGAAGAGCGTCTTGTGCAGTGGTACGGAGACGCTGCCACCTGGGTAATCAAGCGACCCCTTGACTCATTCTCGGTACGAGTGAGAACGTTATCAAAGCATGACTGAGAACGTTCTCAAACGGAACTGGGAGACATCCGTGACCGACCTGCTGCCGCTCAAACCGATCGAGTCCGACCTGGCCGAGAAGACCCGCGAGACGCTCGACCAGCGCGCCCGGCTGGACGAGCTCGTCTCGGGCGCCATCGACAGGGGCCTGCGCAACGTGTTCTTCGTGGGCGCCGGCGGCTCACTCATCGCCGCCTACCCGGGCCACTACCTGCTCGAGAACGAAGGCACCTGGCCCGTCTACAAGCTGCAGAGCGACGAGCTCAACACCGGCCGCCCGCGGCGTCTGGGGGACGGCTCGCTGGTGTTCCTCGCCTCGTACACCGGCAAGACCAAGGAGACCGTCGCCGCCGCGCAGTACGCCAAGAGCACCGGCGCGACCGTGGCCGTGGTGACCAAGGAGGGTGGCCCGCTCGCCGAGGCGGCCGACGTGGCCTTCACCGGCAAGAGCGACCTGTTCATGCAGTTGGCGGCCTACGCCCTGCTGCGCAGGTCAGGGGTGGAACGCGACTGGGCACTGCTCGACCGGGCCCTCGACGCGCTCCCGGAGGCCATGGTCGCCACCGCGCACGAGGGTGAGGAGCGGGCGCGGGTCATCGCCGAGGCGCTGAAGGACGAGCCGATCACCTATGTGCTCGGGTCGGGCCCCAGCTATGGCTGGGCGTACGGGCTGGCCATGTGCTTCCTGCAGGAGATGCAGTGGAAGCACGCGGCGGGCTTCAACTCGGGCGAGTTCTTCCAGGGCGCGTTCGAGGTGATCAACGACGACGTGGCGGTGATCAACCTGCTCGGCGAGGACCCGTCGCGGGCCATGGCCGAACGGGCGAAGCGCTTCCTCGACACGTACGCGACCAAGAAGACCTTCCACATCGACACGGCGGACCTCACGCTGCCCGGCATCCCGACGGCGCTGCGCGGCGAGGTGTCCGCGCTGGCGATCGCCGTGCTCATGGACCGGCTGGCCCGCCACTACGAGGCCGTGCGCGGCCACGACCTGGACAAGCGCAACTACATGTTCCAGGTGGATTACTGATCCCCTCGCCGGGCGGCGACCCCTCTCAGAGCGATTCGCCGCCCGGCGACACTCTCGGAAAGGAGGCGGTTTGTCGGTCGAGCTCGTCATCTTCGACTGTGACGGGGTGCTCGTGGACAGCGAGCGCATCTCCGTGCGCGTGGGCACGGCAGCGCTGCGGGAGCTGGGGTGGTCGATCGATGAGGAGGAGTACGCCGCCCGGTTCGTCGGGTGCAGCGACGAGGAGTGGGATCGGGTCGTCGGGGACGTCCCGCCGGGGTGGCGTGAGCGGCTGACGGCGGCGCACGAGGCGGCGCTGGCGGCGGAGCTCGTTCCCGTGCCGGGGATCGTGGCGGCCCTGGACCAGCTCAGTGTGCCGGTGTGTGTGGCGTCCAACGGGAGTCACGCGAAGATCCGCCGCAGTCTTGAGCTCACGGGGCTGGCGGAGCGGTTCGGCGGGAACGTGTTCAGCGCCGAGGATGTGGCGCGGGGGAAGCCCGCGCCCGATCTGTTCCTGTTCGCGGCGCGTGCGGTGGGGGTGCCGGCCGAGCGGTGCGTGGTGGTGGAGGACAGCGCTTACGGGGTGATGGCGGCGGAGGCTGCGGGCATGCGCTGCCTGGCGCTGGTCAACGGCCTGGTTCCGACGTCACGCCTCTCCCCCGCCACCCTGATCTCCGACGCCGCCCTGCTGCCGTCCCTGATCGCGTAGCTTCCCGTTTCATGCGAAAGGCGATCTTCCTGTACGGCAAGCATGGGCCGGCCCCACCCACCGCACGTGGCTGAGGGCCTCCAGGAATACGCCCGCTGAACCCGCACGGGGCGAGCCGCCGATACGTGCGCCCGTGAGGTTGTGCGGCGGGGGCGGTCACCCCGGCACGAGGGCGGCGGCAAGGCACAGACCTCGGATCATGCCCGCTCTGCGCCGGCCGCCCAGGGCGAAACCGGCCCGGCGGTGACCGCGCTGGGCAGGAGCAGTGCCCCGAGTGCCAGCCCGATCAGCCCGGCGATGACCGGCGCGCCGGTCCACAACTCGGGCACGGTGGGCAGGCCACCCCCCACGGCCGAGGCGACCCCGATGTACAGCGACCAGGTGGCGAAGGCCGACAGTCCGGCGAAGGCCCAGTAGGCGGCGCGCCGCTCACCCGACGGCCGCAGCCGGCGGATCAGCAGGTCGCTCACGAACCCGGCGGCCACGAACGACAACAGGATCGGCACGTTGCGGAACCCCGTCTGGGCACCCGGCATCAGCACCATGATCGCGTACATGACGGTCACCGAGCCGAACGGCAGCAGCCAGCGGCGCACCAGGAACAGCACCGGGCTGAGCATGATGACATTGGTAATGACCATCGCGGCGGCCATCCGCTCGGCGCTTGGGCCCACCGGCGCGGGGCCGGCACCCCCCGGCCCGGCGCCCTGCGGCCCGGCGCCCGAGTCCTGCAGCATGGAGAACGCCTGGACGATGCCCGCGGGGCGGTACTGCATGGCGTCGCCGTACGACAGGAACAGCAACACCAGCGTGGTGGCGAACGCGAGCCCGATCAGCGCGGGCAGCAGGCGGCCGAGTGCCGGCCGGGCGCCGATGTCGGGGGCGTTCCACGCCGAGCGCAGCGGTGTCGTGATGATGAGCATCATCGTCACGACGAGGCCGAGGTGGGACGGGCTGAAAAAGATGTTGATGGTCGTCTCGATGCCGAGAATGGTGTGCCACATCATGTCGGCGAGCCCGAAGGCGGCGAACGCGGGAATCGCTACCAACCCGGCGAGATAACCGGTGGGGACGGCCACCAACCCCTGCCGCCCGGCACGCACGTTGCGCCAGACCTGCCAGATGATCCAACCGGAGACCACGGCGAAGCCGGAATAGAACACCGCGTGCCATGGAGTGAAGAAGGTCTCCAGCTCCGCCAGGTTGCTGTGCGCCCAGGCGTCGATCATCAATCCGACCCCGAACCAGATGCCGAGCAGCGCCGTCACCAGATCTGTCCTGGGGGACACCCACCCACGGGGCTCCCCCGTGTCCACCATGAATCGCCGAATGCCGGATGCCACTTCATGCTCCCTTTCCGTCAAGCCGTCGCTGGGGTCGTCAAGGCGATACAGCGCTGCGCCTTACGCTCCACCCCCTAACGGTTAGCCAATAGATAGCGGTTAGCCGTCAGGGGTGTCAAACGCCGTACACTTCGCGATCACCCGGGGCAGACGGGTTCCCTGAGGCAGGGGAAGGCAGCTCTTACCGGTGGGATAGTTCGAAAGCGCGTTCGAGCATGGAAGCCTCTCCCTACCGGGCACACGGGGGCCCGCAACGCGAGGAGACTTTGTCATGCCCGTCCCGACGTCCTTACGCGCGATCGCGCTCACCCTGGTGACCGCCACCGCGCTCGTCCTGCCCGCCTTACCCGCGCATCCGGAGGCGGCGACGACGGCGCAGCCCAACGTGGTGGTCAGGTGGAACACCGCGCTGCTCGCGGCGGTGCGCGGCGGCACGCTGGGGCCGCCGTTGGTGGCCAGGGCGCTGGCCACCGTGCACACCTGCGCCTATGACGCGTGGGCCGCCTACGACCCGGTCGCCGTCGGCACCCGGCTGGGCGGGTCGCTGCGGCGGCCCGCGGCCGAGCGTACTGAGGCGAACCGCGCGCAGGCGATCAGCTACGCGGCCCATCAGGCGGCCGTCGATCTCTATCCGGCGCAGCGGGCCGGGTTCGACGCCCTGATGACCGAGCTGGGCTACGACCCGGCCGACCAGTCCAGCCAACCGGCCCAAACCGGTCTGGCCGCCTGCACGGCGGTGCTCGACTACCGGCACGCCGACGGCGCCAACCAGCTCGGCGGCTACGCCGACACCACCGGCTACGCGCCGGTCAATGCCCCGATGGTGGTCGCCGACCCGCTGACCACGGTCAACGATCCGAGCCGGTGGCAGCCGCTCACGTACCGCAACAAAGCGGGGGTGGTGGTGACGCCGCCGTTCCTGGCGCCGCACTGGGGCGGGGTCGCCTCCTTCAGCGGTCGCGCGCGCGATCTGGCCGGCGGTGTGCCCGCGCCCGCGACGTACGGCACGGCCGCCTACCGTGCGCAGGCCGCCGAGATCGTGGCGGGCACCGCCGCGCTGACCGACCGCCAGAAGGCGATCGCGGAATACTGGGCCGACGGCCCCAACAGCGAGACGCCGCCGGGACACTGGTGCCTGTTCGCCCAGCAGATCTCCCTGCGTGACGGGCACAGCCTCGACCAGGACGTGAAGATGTTCTTCGCGCTGGCCAACTCGGTGCAGGACGCCGGGATCGCCTCGTGGGAGGTCAAGCGGCACTACGACTCGGTACGCCCGATCACCGCGGTCCGCTTCCTGTACCAGGGGCAGCAGATCGCGACCTGGGGCGGCCGGGTGATCGACGGCGCGACGTGGGTGCCCTACCAGGTGCCGACGTTCCCGACGCCGCCGTTCGCCGAGTACGTCTCCGGCCACAGCACGTTCAGCGCGGCTGCGGCCGAGGTGCTGCGGCGCTTCACCGGCGGCGACGCGTTCGGCGGCTCGACGGTGATCGCGAAGGGCTCGTCGCAGGTGGAGCCGGGTGTGACCCCCGCGAACGACGTGACGCTGCGCTGGCGTACCTTCAGCGACGCAGCCGACGAGGCCGGGCTGTCGCGCAGGTACGGCGGCATCCACTTCCGCGCCGGCGACCTGCAGGGCCGGGCCCTCGGCCGGGCGGTCGGCAGCGCGGCGTGGCAGCGTGCGGCGGCCTACTGGTCCGGACGCGGCTGAAGCCGGATAGTCAGCCGCGTCCCGGGCTGGTCGGGACGCGGCTCAAGCAGCGCGGTCAGCCGCGCCACGGCCTGCTGGTCGGGACGCGGCTGAACCGGCGCGGTCAGCCCTTGGCCACCAAGGTGAGCACGTCGTACTTGGCGACCACGGCGCCGTCCTGGTTGGTGACCTCGGTGTCCCAGCGCACCTCGCCGTAGTCGGCATCCTCGCGAGGGGTGATCTGCTTGGCGGTGAGGGTCACGGTCAGGGCGTCGCCGGGGAAGGTCGGGGTGAGGAAGCGCAGGTTCTCCAGCCCGTAGTTGGCCAGCACGGGGCCGGGGTCGGGCGAGACGAACAGCCCGGCCGCGAACGACAGCACGAGGTAGCCGTGCGCGACCCGCCCGCCGAAGAACGGGTTGGCGCGGGCCGCCTCCTCGTCCATGTGAGCGTAGAAGGTGTCGCCGGTGAACTCGGCGAAGTGCTCGATGTCCTCGAGGGTCACGGTGCGCGGCCCCGCCACCACCGTGTCCCCCACCTTCAGCTCTCCCAGGTGCTTGCGGAACGGGTGCTCGCCGTCGGCCCTGGGCGCGCCGGGCACCCAGCGGCCGGTCAACGCGCTGAGCATGGACGGCCCGGCCTGCACCGCGGTGCGCTGCATGTGGTGGAGTACGCCCCGGACGCCGCCCATCTCCTCACCCCCGCCGGCCCGGCCGGGGCCGCCGTGGATGAGGGCGGGCAGCGGGGAGCCGTGCCCGGTGGACTCCTTGGCGTCCTCCTCGTTCAGCACCAGCAGCCGCCCGTGCCAGGGGGCGGCGCCGATGATCACCTGCCGGGCGAAGGCCGGGTCCGCGGTGACGATCGACCCGACCAGGCTGCCCTGTCCCCGCGCGGCCAGCTCGACGGCCTGCTCGGCCGTGCGGTAGGGCAGCAGGGTGCTGACCGGTCCGAACGCCTCCACCTCGTGCGGTTCGCCGCGTTCTGGGTCGTCGGCGCGCAGCAGGATCGGTGACAGGAACGCGCCGCGTTCGGCGTCCGCGTCGATCACGTCCACCCGGTCGGGGCTGCCGTAGACGAGGCGGCTCGCGTCCAGCAGCGCCTTGAGCGCTCGCCGGACCTCCTCGCGCTGCTCCAGGCCGGCCAGCGCGCCCATGCGTACGTCCGGGTTGGCGGGATTGCCCACCTTCACCCGCGCCAGCCGCTCCGCGGTCGCCTCGGCGACGTCGTCGATCACCTCGGCGGGGACCAGCGCGCGGCGGATCGCGGTGCACTTCTGCCCGGCTTTGACGGTCATCTCGGTGACGAGCTGCTTGACGAACAGGTCGAACTCGGCCGTGCCCGGACGGGCGTCGGGCCCGAGGATCGAGCAGTTCAGTGAGTCGGCCTCGGCGTTGAAGCGCACCGAGCGGCCGGTCACCGCCGGGTGGTGGCGCAGCCGCAGCGCGGTGGACGCCGATCCGGTGAAGGCCACCAGATCCTGCTCGGTCAGGTGGTCGAGCAGGTCACCGGCCTCCCCGCAGAGCAGTTGCACGGTCCCTTCGGGCAGGATGCCGGACTCGGCGATCAGCTCCACCAGGCGAGTGGTCAGGTAGGCCGTCTGACTGGCCGGTTTGATCAGGCTGGGCATCCCGGCCACGAACGCGGGCGCGAGCTTCTCCAGCGGCCCCCAGACGGGGAAGTTGAAGGCGTTGATCTGCACCGCGACGCCGGGCAGCGGCGTGCAGATGTGCTGTCCGAGGAAGGTGCCGCCCTTGCTCAGCGGCTCGGCGGGGCCTTCGACCAGGATGGTGTCGTTGGGCAGCTCGCGCTTGGCCTTGCTCGCGTAGGAGAACAGCACGCCGAGGCCGCCGTCCACGTCGAAGCGCGAGTCGGCGAGCGTGGCGCCGGTGTGGGCGGACAGCGCGTACAGCTCCTCGCGGTGCTCGCGCAGGTGCAGCGCCAGCGCCTTCAGCAGCGCGGCGCGCTGGTGGAAGGTCAGCTCCCGCAGCGCGGGACCGCCCACCCGGCGGCCGTACGCCAGCGCCGCCGCCCGGTCGACGCCGGTCGCGGAGACGCGGGCCACCTCCTCGCCCGTCACGGCGTCCTTCAACGGCACACCCTCGTCCGGCGGGACCTGCCACCGGCCGGACACGTAGCTGCGTAGCGGAGTCACCGCGGGGCCCCTCCTGGATGAATTACCTACCGGACGTTCAGTCAGCAGGTTAACCCGGTGGTCGGGAGGATGGAAGCGGCAGCGCCGTGGCTCAGGAGCTCAAGGGCCCGTCCCGACGGACTCGGCCGAGTCGCGTTCGATGAACCGGGTGGGCAGGCGGCGGTGTACGGGGCGGCGGTCGGTGCCGTGGACGCGGTCCAGGAGCAGGCGGCCCGCCTCCGCCCCCAGCTCGTACACCGGCTGGGCCACCACGCTGAGCGGCGGGGAGATCGCCTCGGCCCAGTCGGCGTCGTCGAAGCCCACCAGCGACACGTCGGCGGGACAGCGCAGCCCCAGCCGCTTGAGCGCCTGCAGCACCCCCAGCGCGAGCAGGCTGTCCAGGGCGAGTATCGCGGTCGGCGGGTCGGGCAGCGCGAGCAGGCGGGTGGTGGCCGCGGCGGCGTCCTCCCTGCGGAAACCCTCGGCGCTGACCAGCTCGGGCCGGGGTTCGATGCCCTTCTCGAGCAACGCGTCGCGGTATCCGGCCGCGCGGGCGCCGACCGTGGTGGCGCCCAGGCGTTCGACGCCGCGCAGCCCCGGGCGGGCGAGCCGGGGCCGCAGCTTCTCATCGCCGCCGGTCAGTAAGGCGATGGAGCGGTGTCCCAGCGCGAGCAGGCGTTCGGTGGCGTCCTTGGCGGCGGCGCGGTTGTCGATGCCGACCGTGTCGGCATCGAGACCCGGAACGCGCCGGTCGAGCAGCACGATCGGGATCCCGGCGTCGATGACGCCCTGCAGTGCGTCGCGGTCGGCGGTGTCGGTGGGCGCGACGATGAGGCCGTCGACGCGCCGCTCGGTGAGCACGCCGAGCGCCTTGCGTTCGAGCGAGAGGTCCTCGTCGGTGTTGACCAGCAGCACCTCCCAGCCGCGCTCGTGCGCCACGTCGGCGACGCCGCGCAGGGCGCGGGAGAAGAACGGGTTCTCGATGTCGGGTACGAGGACGCCGAGCGTGTGGGTCAGCCCGGTGATCATGCTGCGGGCCAGGCTGTTGGGCCGGTAGCCGAGCCGTTCGGCGGCGGCCAGCACCGCCTCGCGGCTCTTGCCGCTCACCGAGCCGTAGCCGCCGAGCGCCCGCCCGGCCGTCGCGGTGGAGACCCCCGCCTCCTTGGCGACGACCTCGATCGACGGCATGCTCCGCCGAGCGCTGCCGCTCATCCGCACCCCCGGGCTGCTAGATCGTGTCCAGACCATCATGCTCTCACTGACGAGAGGCGATCACCGTAGCGGATTTCACGAGGGCTATTGACATGCGTCTCAGCGATTGAGAACGTTCTCACTCAAGCGAGTGAGAACCTTCCCAGTCACAGGAGAACGTGTGGAGCCACGCTTGATTCGCCTGGTGGCCGTCGGGGACAACGTCGTCGACTGCTATCCCGACCTCGGCGTCATGTATCCGGGCGGCAACGCCGTCAACGTCGCCGTGCACGCCCGCCGTACGGGCGCCGAGTCGGGCTACCTGGGCGCGGTCGGCACCGACGCGGCCGGGCGCGTGGTGCGCGACGCGCTGGCCGCCGAGGGCGTGGACCTGTCACTACTCCGGACGGTGGACGGGCCGAACGCCGTCGCCACCGTCCGTCTCGTCGCGGGCGAGCGCAAGTTCACCGGCGGACGCGAGGGCGTCTCGCGCTTCCGCCTCTCCCCCGCCGATCTGGTACGGCTGGCGGAGGCCGACATCGTGCACACCGGCGAGTGCTCGTTCCTGGAGGGCCAGCTCGACCAGCTGGCCGCGCACGCCAGGCGGCTGTCGTTCGACTTCTCCGAACGCCCGTGGGAGTACGTCGAGGCGCATGCCCGGCACGCCGGGATCGCGATCCTGTCCAGCCCGTCCGGCTCACGGGACGAGGCGCTCGCGCTGGCCCGGAGGGTGCGGGCGCTCGGCCCGGCCACGGTGGCGGTGACCCTCGGCGCCCACGGCGCCGTCCTCGTCTCCCAAGCCGCCGGATCTGCCGGGACCGCCGTCGGGACCGCCGCCGAGACCGCCGTCGGAGCCGCCGTCGGGGCAGCCGACGTCCTGGCGGTCGCTGAGGACGTGGTCGTCTGGGGCGCGGCCGAGCCCGTCGCCGTGGTGGACACGCTCGGGGCCGGGGACGCGTTCATCGCCCGCCTGCTGGTCGGCCTCGCCCGCGGCGAGGACCTGCCCGCGCTCGCCGTCGCGGCCACCGCCTACGCCTCCCACGCCTGCACCTCCTACGGCGCCTTCGGGCACGAAGCCCCCCTGCCAAGCACCAAGGAGACCCCATGAACACGCATCGCTGGACCGCGCTGCTCCTCGGTACCGCGCTGGTCACCGCGGGTTGCGGCGGCGGTTCCGCCGGAGCGCCCGCGAAGGCCGACCTGTCGGCGCCCAAGGAGAAGTCGGGCACGCTGACGATGGTCACCAAGTTCGCCGATCCGAAGTACGCGCCCTACTTCGAGAAGGTCGTGGCGGCCTACAAGGCGGCCAACCCGAAGGTCGACATCAAGCTCGAACAGGTCGGCGACCAGCCGTACAAGGACAAGATCCGGGTGCTCACGGCGTCGAAGGACCTGCCGGACATCTACTTCTCGTGGGCGGGCGACTTCGCCAACAAGTTCGTCCGGGCCGGGCTCGCCGCCAACCTGACCGGTGTCATCGGCCCGGACACCCCGTGGGGCTCGACGTTCGCGCCGGCCGCGCTGAAGACGTTCCAGTACGGCGGCAAGTACTACGGCATGCCGATCGACCTCGACGCCAAGTACCTCGCCTACAACAAGGCCGTCTTCACCAAGGCCGGCGTGCAGGTGCCCAAGTCGTTCGAGGAGCTGCTGACCGCCTGCGACACGCTCAAGGCCGCGGGCACGCAGCCCATCGCCTTCGGCAACCAGTACGGCTGGGCGGCCATCCACTTCATCACCCAGCTGAACGCCTATGACGTGCCCGCCAAGACGCTGGCCACCGACTACGCCCCGGCGACCGGGGCCTTCACCGACCCGGGCTACGTCACGGCGCTCAAGCAGTTCGCCGACCTGGTGTCCCGCTGCGGCACCAAGGACGCCAACGGCCTGTCGCACGAGACCGCGCAGGCGCAGTTCCTGGACGGGAAGGCGGCCATGCACTACCTGGAGTCGGTCGAGTTCGACGTGCTCGACAAGTCGAAGCTCGACTGGAGCTTCCTGCGGCTGCCCGCCCCGGCGAGCGCTCCCGGCGACACCGGCGCGCTGACCGGCGCCCCCGACGGCTTCCTGGTCAACGGCCAGAGCAAGAACGCGGGCCTGGCCGTCGACTTCCTGAAGTTCCTGTCCAGCAAGGAGAACGCGGCCACGATGACCAAGGACATCGGCTGGCTCAGCCCGGTCAAGGGCTCGGCCACCGCCGAGAACTCCTACCCGCAGCTCACCGACGCCCTGAAGGACATCGACAAGGCCGGCAGCTTCGCCGTCTGGCTGGACACGATCACGAACGCCGAGGTCGCCGGCGCGTACCTGTCCGGGGTCGAGGGCATGCTGTCGGGCTCCCGCACCGCCGAGCAGGTCATGGCCGGCGTCCAGAAGGCGGCGGCCAAGGCCAAGAAGGACGTCGGGTGACCGTGCTGAGGCGGTGGCGGACCTGGGCCTGGGTGCTGCCCGCCGTCGTCCTCCTGCTGGTGTTCGTCTATTACCCGATCGCCGACAACCTGCGGTTGAGCCTGTTCTCCTGGAACGCCTTCTCGCCCGAGCCCCGGTTCGTGGGCCTGGACAATTACGTTGAGGCGTTCGGCGACCCGGTGTTCTGGCGGGCGCTGGGCAACAACACCGCCTATGCCGTGATCTCGCTGATCTTCCAGGGCGGGTTGTCGCTGGTGCTGGCCGCGCTGCTGGAGGAGCTCGTCGGGCGGCGGATGCGCGGGGTGCTGCGCACGCTCTACTTCATCCCGGCCGCGATGTCGATCACGGTCGTGGGCGTGCTGTTCTCCTTCCTCTACAACCCCCGGTACGGCCTGCTGAACGAGGCGCTCAAGGGCGTCGGCCTCGGCCGGCTGGCCAGGGCCTGGCTGGGCGAGGAGGGGTCGGCCATCTGGAGCGTCATCGCGATGAGCCAGTGGCAGTCGGTCGGCTACACCGCCGTGCTGTTCGTGGTGGCGATCCAGCGCATCCCCCGCGAGTACTACGAGGCCGCCAAGGTCGACGGCGGCGGCCCGGTGCGTATGTTCTTCTCGATCACGCTGCCGATGGTCCGGGAGATGACCACGCTGGTGGTCATCCTCACGATCTCGGGTGCCTTCCTGGTGTTCAACGAGGTCATGGTGATGACGGCCGGCGGGCCGGACAACTCCAGCCAGGTGCTCGGCACGTGGCTGTACCGCAAGGCGTTCATGGAGGACGACATGGGCTACGCGGCCACGGTCGCCACGGTGATCTTCGTCATCACGTTCGCCATCGCGGCCGCGCAACTGGCCGTCTCCCGCCGACGGAGGTACGACGCATGAGCTCGACCAGCCTGACCCGCCCGGCGGGCTCGGCGCACGGGACAAGGGTGCGCACCGGGACGTCCGTGCGGATGCGGACCATCGTGGCGCGGCTGCTGGGGTGGAGCCTGCTGGCCGGGTTCGGGGTGGCCGTGCTCTATCCGGTGCTGTGGATGGTGCTCAGCGGGTTCAAGGACAACCAGGAGATCTTCAACCAGCCGTGGGGGCTGCCCGGCGAGCTGCGCTGGGAGAACTGGGCGCGGGCCTGGGACCTGGGTGTCGTCCGCTACTTCACCAACAGCGTGATCGTCACCTCGGCGACGATCGTGGCCACGACGTTGATCAGCGCGTGGGCCGCTTACGGGATGTGCCGGTTGCAGCTGCCGTTCGGCAACGGGATGGCGTTGCTGGTGCTGGGCGGGCTGCTGCTGTCGCCGACTGTGGCGCTGATCCCGCTCTTCCGCCTCTTGACGTCTGTCGGGCTCTTCGACACGTACTGGGCATTGATCGTGCTTTATACGGCTTTTCGGGTGCCTTTCACGATCTTTCTGATCCGGGCGTACATGATCGAGCTGCCGCGGTCCGTGGACGAGGCGGCCACCATCGACGGGGCCTCCAGCACGCAGATCTTCTGGCGGGTCATCCTGCCGATGTCGCGGCCGATCCTGGTGTCGGCGGCGTTGCTGCAGGCGCTGTTCGCGTGGAACGAGTTCGCGTTCGCGCTGGTGTTCGTCAGTGACGATTCGCTGAAGACGCTGCCGGTCGGGCTGATGGCCATGCAGAGCCGGCTGCTCACCGACTGGCCGGTGATGCTGGCGGGGCTGAGCATGGCCGCGCTGCCGACGATCGTGCTGTTCCTCATCGGTCAGCGCCAGTTCCTGCGCGGCCTCACGGAGGGCGTCGGCAAGTGAACCTTCACTGTTCAGCGGCCACGTCGACGATCGTCTTCACGACGTCGCGCGGCGGGTCGGCCAGGCCGCGCGCCACGGCCTGCGAGAGCGGGACGGTCTGGGTGGGCAGCCGGTGGACGCGGACGTGCCCGCCGTGCAGCAGGGCGACCGCGGCCCGCAGGTCGGTGTCCCACCGGTGGGAGGCCGACCCCACGATCCGCTTCTCGCCGAGCACCACGTCCAGGGTGGGAAGGGCGGCCGGCTCCGGCGACACGCCGAGCAGGACCGTGGTCCCGCCGCGCCGGCACAGCGACAGCGCGCTCTCCACCGCGGCCGCCGGCCCCGCGCACTCCACCACCGCGTCGGCGCCGCGGCCGTCGGTCAGTTCGCGTACGGCGTCGACGGCGGAGCCGGGCGCCACGCCGACCAGGCCGCACGAGCGGGCCAGCGCGCGGCGGCCCGGGTCCGGGTCGACCGCGACGACCGTCGCCGCCCCACGGGCCCTGGCCACCTGGGCGACCAGCAGGCCGACGGCTCCGGCGCCGACCACCGCGACCACCGCCCCGGACACGTCGCCGGCCTTGTCGAGCGCGCGGACCGCGACCGCCGCCGGTTCGGCGAAGACGGCCACGGCGGCGGGCATGCCGTCGGGCAGGGGGACGCAGCGAGCGGCCGGCGCCACCAGGTACTCCGCCAGCCCACCGTCGGCCTGCAGCCCGAGCGCCGCGCCGCGCTCGCACAGCGGGTAGTCGCCGCGGGCGCACCACCAGCACCGGCCGCAGCCGAGCACGACATCCGGCACGACCGGGGTGCCGGGGTCGAGGGCCACGCCGGGCCCCGCCTCCGCCACCACGCCGACGACCTCGTGTCCCAGGGTGAGCGGCGCGGCCCGGCCGGTCAGCGGGTGCGGTTCGACCGGCACCACGACCGGCCCGAACCGGTACTCCTCGCTGTCGCTGCCGCACACGCCGCACAGCGTGACCGCGATCAGGACCTCTCCTGGACCCGGCGCGGGCACCTCGGCGTCGACCAGCCGCACGTCGCCGCGGCCGAACCAGCGCAGCGCCCTCATCAGCGGCCGACTCACGACCGGGTCCCGGACAGCCGGGTGGTGACGTCGGCGCGTTCGGTGAGGCCGGGGACGAGCTCCACCCCCAGTCCCGGGCGTCCGTCCAGGGTCACCGTGCCGTTCTCCACCTTCGGCAGGCCGGTCGCGAGCTCCTGGTACCAGGTGTGCTGGAACGCCCGCACGCTCTCCTGGACCAGCGTGTTGGGCTGGCTCAGGGCCAGGTGGACGCAGGCCGCGAAGGAGATCGGCCCGGTGCAGTCGTGCGGCGCGAACGGGATGTCGTACGAGTCGGCGAGCGCGGCGATCTTGCGCGCCTCCGTGAGGCCGCCCGACCAGCCCATGTCGATGATCGCCACCCGGATCGCCGAGCGCGCCAGCAGTTCGCGGAACGACCGCTGCCCGGTCAGCGTCTCGCCGGTGGCCAGCGGCACGGACGTCCCCGCCTGCAGGGTCGCGTAGGAGCCGTGGCTGTCCGCCCGCAACGGATCCTCCACCCAGAACGGGGCGAACCTCTCCAGCTCCCGCATCAGGGCGGCGGCCGCGTACAGGTTCCAGAGCCCGTGCAGCTCGACCATGACCTCCATCTCCGGCACGGCGTTCTTGATCTCGTCGAGCACCCGCAGACCGGCCCGCAGCTCCGCCCGGTCCAGCCGGGTGCCGCCGGTGCGCTCGGCCGCCTGGTCGAACGGCCACACCTTCATCGCGCGGAAACCCTCGTCCCACAGGGACTTGGCCAGCTCCGCCGGCCGCTCCAGGAAGCCTTGGAGGTCGTCGTACGGCGAGGCGGTCGCCAGCCCCCAGTTGGACACGGCCTGGCGCGGCTCGTTCTTGACGTACGCGGGTCCGGCGCAGGTGTTGTAGACGGGAAGGCTGTCCTGGTACGGCCCGCCGAGCAGGGTGGACACCGGCTGCCCCGTGGTCCTGCCGAGCAGGTCCCACACGGCGAGGTCGACCGCGCCGTTGCCCCGGGTCTCCACACCGCTGCCCTGGAAGCCGACATGGCCGGTGAGCAGCCGGCGCAGCCGCTCCGGGCCGGGCAGCGGCGCGCCGACGAGGAGTGGGGCGACGGTCTCATGCAGGTACGCCTCGACCGCCTCGGCCCCGAAGAACGACTCGCCGAGGCCGGCGTGCCCGTCGTCGGTGTGCAGCCGCACCAGCAGCACGTTGGGCTGAATCGAACAACGGATGGTCTCCAGTCCGCGCACGGCCGCTCGGGTACTCATGGTTCCAGGACGTTATCTGGTAAGACCAGTAATCCGCAAGAAACAATTAACTCTTGACAGTAATGCTCCTACCAGCAAAGCTCTTGCAATCTGGTAAGACCACGGTCGGGACGGATGTTGAGGCTATGACGTTGACCGACAGACCCCTGGCGATCACCATGTGGGACTTCTCCTGGCTCGAACGGCGCTGGGACGGCGCCGGGTACGAGGACTGGGACCGCGCGCTCGACGAGCTCGTCGAGCGCGGTTACGACGCGGTGCGCATCGACGCCTTCCCCCATCTGGTGGCGACCGATCCGCATCGGACCTGGCGCCTGCTGCCGGTCTGGCACTTCGAGGCGTGGGGCGCGACCGAGCCCGTGTCCGTGCGCGTGCTGCCCGAACTGCTGGAGTTCATCCAGGCCTGTGCGACCCGGGGCCTGCGGGTGGCGCTGTCCTCCTGGTTCCGCCGGGACGAGCTCGACACCCGATCCCAGATCCGGACCGCGGCCGACCTGGCCCGTGTCTGGGACGTCACGCTGTCGGCCATCGAGGACGCCGGTCTCGCCGACGCGATCTACTTCGTCGACCTGGTCAACGAGTGGCCGATCCCGATGTGGGCGCCGTTCCTGTACGGGAACGACCCGGACGCCGTCATCCTGTCGCGGGGCGAGGAGGTGGTGCGGGGCTGGACGCGCGAGGCCATCGCCACTCTGCGCGCGGCGCATCCGCGCTACCGCTACACGCTGTCCATCGCCACCGAGACCACCGGCGCCGACGGCGAGGACCTCACCGAGCTGGACCTGCTCGAACCGCACGTCTGGATGACGCCGCAGGCCACCGGCTTCTACACCGAGATCGGCTACGACCTGGAGCGCTCCCAGTTCGACCCGCACGCCTACCAGGCGCTGTCCGGCCCGGCGGAACGCCTCTACCGGGCGGACCCGCGGCGCTGGGCCGACGGCCTCACCGCGCACATCGAGCGCGTCGCCGAATGGTCGCGGTCGGCCGGCAAGCCGCTGGTGACGACCGAGTGCTGGGCGGTCGTGAACTACAAGGACGGGCCGGGGCGCGACTGGGCCTGGATCAAGGAGCTGTGCGAGGTCGGGGTACGTGCCGCGCTGGCCACCGGCCGCTGGGAGGCGCTGGCGACCAGCAACTTCTGCGGGCCGCAGTTCATCGGCATGTGGAAGGACGTGGCCTGGCACCGGAGCATGACCGACGCCATCCACGCGGGGGTAACCGAGTTCACCGCCGTTCCCTGAACGGCCTGTGTTTTGGAAGGAACCGCACACATGAGTGCCATCCCCCGTCGAGACCTGCTGCGTGGCGCCGCCCTGCTCACCCTCGGTGGCGCAGTGAGCCAGCTGACCCTGACCGGGTGCGGGTCGGCCGAGCAGCCGGTCGGCTCCAGCAAGGCCGGGCCACAGGGCCAGGTCGTCGTCTGGATGCATGAAGAGCCCGCGAACACCAAGTACTTCAACGCCAAGATCGCCGAATATCAGAAGAAGTACCCGAAGGTGTCGATCAAGCCGCTGTACGTCCCGATCGCCAACCTCGACACCAAGCTCTCCACGGCGTTCACCACGGGCGCGCCGCCCGACCTGATCAAGGTCGGCGCCTGGACGCTCGCCGAGCGGGCGTCGAAGGGGCAGCTCGCGCCGTTGGCGCCGGCGGACTTCGGCGCCGGCTCGCTCGACCAGCTCAAGAGCAGGTTCGAGGCCAACGCGTTCGCCGCGCTGACCTACGAGAACCAGGTCTACGGCACGCCGATCGACTTCAACTCCGTCCACCTGTGGTACCGCCGCGACCGCTTCGAGCAGGCCGGTCTCGACCCCGACAAGCCCCCCACCACCTGGGAGCAGATCGCCGAATACAGCCAGAAGCTCACCAACGCCGACGCCTCCAAGGTGGGGCTCCAGTGGCAGCTCGCCGACAACATCTGGGCGATGCTGAACTTCATCCCGCTGATCCGCGGGCTGGGCGGGCAGATCATCGACGAGAGCTCCCGGCGCGGCATGCTGAACACGCCGGAGGGCATCAAGGCGCTCGAATACTACGGCAGCCTCGGCAACCCCAAGCTGAGCGACCCGGTCGGCGCGTTCGGCCTGTTCGCCAAGGGCACCTCGGCCATGCTGATGTCCGGCCGGTTCACCTCGAGCCTCATCCCGGCCATCAACCCCGAGGCCAAGCTGGGCAAGACCTTCGACAGCGCCATCGTGCCCAGCTGGGAGGGCAAGGAGAAGGTGGCCGCCGGCTACTCCTGGGGCTGGTTCGTGGCCAAGAAGGCGAAGAATCCGTACACGGCCTGGCATTTCATCAACTGGCTCACCGAGGGCGACAACGTGAACCAGCAGCTGTCCGCCACCGGCCTGGTCACCCCGACGGCCGGCTGGCAGAAGCTGCCCAGCGCGAGCGACAAGGCCAGCCAGCAGCTTGAGGAGCAGATCCCGTACACCGATTTCGGCCCGGTGCTGCCGCAGTGGACCGAGACGATCAAAGCGCTGCTCGACTCGCTCGAATCGGTGATCCACAAGAAGCAGGACGCCAAGACAGCCGCGACCGCGTTCGACGACGCGGTGGGGCGGATTCTCAAGTGAGAGCCCGCTCCATGACCACGGTCGAGGCCCGCGCCGGCGCGGGCCTCGCCGCCCCGGCGATCGTGTACTTCGTGCTCTTCTGGGCACTGCCCGCGCTCGCCGCCCTGTACCTGAGCTTCACCTCCTACGACCTCTCCGGCACCCCTCAATGGGTCGGGCTCGACAACTACCGCGAGATGGTGACGAGCGACGAGTTCTGGAGCAGCGCGGGGGTGACCCTGCTGTACACGGTCTTCGCCGTGGGCCCGACGATCGTGATCGCTCTGGTCGTGGCCGTGCCGCTGGCCAAACCCGGGCGGTTCCGGGCCTGGCTGCGCGGGCTGATCTTCATTCCCGCGGTGATGCCGCTGGTCGGCGCCACCGTACTGTGGCAGGTGATCTACTCGACCGGCGGCCTGGCCGACGCGCTCGCCCGCGCGGCCGGGGTCGGCGCCCGCCCGTGGCTCACGGACTCCGACTACGCCATCTGGGCGCTGCTCGTGATGGTCATCTGGAAGTACGTCGGCCTGTACGTGATCATCTTCGTCGCCGGGCTGCAGGCCCTGCCGGCCAACGTCTTCGAGGCCGCGGCCATCGACGGCGCCCGCACGCTGCGTACCTTCTTCCTGGTCACCGTGCCGCTGCTGCGCCGCACCTTCACCTTCGTGATCGTGGTGGCGGTCACCGGGGCCATGCAGTCCTTCGTGCCCGCCTACCTGCTCACCAAGGGCGGACCGGTCAACGCCACCCAGGTGCTGCCGTTGTACCTGTACAACAACGCGTTCTCCTACTCCCGGTTCGGCTATGCCTCCGCGATCGCGATCGTCCTGCTGGTGGTGCTGCTGATCTTCGCCTTCACCCAGTTCACGTTGGTCAGGAGTGACGAGGAATGAGAATCGGCCGGTCGCTCACCGCCGTGGCGCTCGTCGGCTTCGTGGCGCTGATGCTGCTCCCGCTCTACTCCATGGTCGTGCTCGCGTCCGCGCCGGACGACGGCGACCTGTCCGGGCTCGGGTTCCACGGGTTCGCGCTGTTCGACAACATCGGCCAGATCATGACCGACGGCCGCTTCCCGCGCTACCTGATGAACAGCGTCCTGATCGCGTCGGCGGTCTCCGTGCTCGACGTGGCGATCTCGGCGGCCGCCGGGTACGCGCTGGCCCGGCTGCGCTTCCCCGGCCGGGCCGCCCTGCTCAACCTGGTGGTCGTCGCGCTGTCCCTGACCCCGGCGGTCGTCATGATCCCGGTGTTCGTGATGCTCAGCGAGATCGGGTGGCTCAACAGCTATCAGGGCCTGATCGCGCCGTTCGCCGCCAGCGCGCTCGGCGTCTTCCTGGTCCGGCAGTTCGCGCTGGGCATCCCCGTGCAGATGCTGCACGCCGCGCGGGTGGACGGCGCCGGCGAACTGCGCATCTTCCTCCGCATCGCCGTACCGCTGCTGCGACCGGCCCTGCTCACCGTCCTGCTGCTGCAGTTCCTCGCCCAGTGGGACAACCTGATCTGGCCCCTGATCGCGGCCAGCGAGCAGGACCTGTGGACACTGCCGCTCGCGCTGTCGTCCTTCGAAGGTGAGCACGGGATCGTCTACCACCTGCAGACCGCGGCGGCGCTCATCTCGATCCTGCCCCCGCTCGTCCTGTTCTCTTTCCTGCAGCGTTACTACGTCTCGGGCCTCACTCTCGGAGGAGTCAAAAGATGACCGACGGCATCCGCGTCGAGCAGGTCACCAAGCGCTACGGCCAGCAGGTGCTGTTCGCCGACATCGACCTGCACGTCCAGGACGGGGAGTTCCTGGTGATCGTCGGTCCGTCCGGGTGCGGGAAGTCCACGCTGATGCGCATCGTCGCCGGCATCGAGCCGGTCAGCTCCGGCCGGGTGACCGTGGGCGGGCGGGACGTCACCCACGCCCACCCCGGCGACCGCGGGATCGGCATGGTCTTCCAGGACTACGCCCTTTACCCGCATCTGAGCGTCGAGGGCAACCTGGCGTTCGGGCTGCGCGCCCACCGCGTGCCGAAAGACGTCATCCGGCAGCGGATCGCCGACACCGGCGCGGCCCTCGGGCTCACCGACCAACTCAAGAAGCGGCCCGGGCAGCTCTCCGGCGGCCAGCGCCAGCGGGTCGCGCTCGGCCGCGCCATGATCCGGGAGCCGGCCGCGTACCTCATGGACGAGCCGCTGTCCAACCTGGACGCCGCGTTGCGCGTGCAGATGCGCGCGGAGCTCATCGAGTTCCACCGCCGCACCGAGGGCACGGTTCTGTACGTGACGCACGACCAGGTCGAGGCCATGACCATGGGAGATCGGGTGGCGGTGCTCAACGAGGGCGAGTTCGCGCAGATCGGCACCCCGAGCGAGATCTACGAGAGACCGGCCACCGTGTTCGTCGCCACGTTCCTCGGCAGCCCCCGGATGAACCTGCTCGACGCCACCGTGCACCCGTCCGAGGAGGAAGTGGAGCTGACCAGCGGCGAGCTGAAGTGGCGGCTGCCGCGCAAGGGGCTGCCGGCGGACCTGCCGGAGTCGGTGCGGATCGGCTTCCGGCCTGAGTCGGTCCACACGCGCGTCGACGACGGGACGCCCGCCTATCCGCTGGCGGCGACCGTGTCGTACCGGGAGAACCTCGGCAACGAGAGCATCCTCCACCTGCGCGACAGCACCGGACGAGCCATCGTCGCCCGCCTCCCGCCCCGTACCGGACCGCGCGACGGAGAGCCCGCGACCTTCCAGGTGCCGCTCACCGATCTTCACCTCTTCGGCCCGGATGGGCGGGCGTGCTGGCACGGCATCGAACTCGCCGCCGACGGCCAGCCGCTACCGTGGTCGGCATGACCGCTGGGCGCGCGTCGGCGACGAACCTGAGTACGCTCATCGCCGTCCTTGAGAACCGGATCCTGACCGGAGGCTGGGCCCCCGGGGTCCGCCTGCCGTCCGAACGCGATCTGGCGACCGAGTTCGCCGTCAGCCGTCCCGTCATCCGGGAGGCGCTCAAGGCTCTGCAGGAACGCGGGCTCGTCGAGGTCTCGCCGAAACGCGGCAGCTTCGTCCGCCACTACACGGCCGAGAACCTGATGCGACCGATGAACCTCGCGGCCCGCGCGGCGGGCGTCACCGCCCGGCAGCTCATGCGCGCCCGCGTCATGCTGGAGACCGAGGCCGCCGGCCTGGCCGCGACCAACGCCACCAAGCAGGACCGCACCGACCTGCTGCGCATCCACCAGCTCTTCGCCCAGCCGGGCAACCTGCACGCCAGGGCCCGCGTCGACCTCACCTTCCACGAGACCATCGCCAGGGCCTCCGGCAACCCGGTCATCCACATGATGTTCACCGCGATCCAGGACCTCGCCTACGGCCTGATGCTGCGCAGCCTCAGCGACCGCGAGGTCCGCGCCGCCGGCGAACCCCTGCACACCGTGATCCTGGAACACATCCTCGACCGCGACCCGGACGGCGCCCGCGAGGCGATGCGACGGCACCTCGACCTCGCCGAGGAGCTCTACGGCCCAGACCTGGACACCAACCTGGCCGAAGTCGTCGAACACCAGCTCGCGGCCCCCTTGGCCGAGACCCCGTTCGGCGACAACCTACCGGCGGACCCCACCCTCGTCTGACTCCCTGGAGCATCACCGCGTGACCCGCAGGGCCCATTCGACCGAGTCGGGGGCCTGAACACGGATACTCAGCGCCTTCTTGGACTTGAGATCGAGCTTGTTCAGGGTCGGAGTAAGCGAGTTCGCCAAGCAGGTCAACGGCATGTTCACCACCGACTCCACGATGATCTCCGCCTTTCCCGCCCCTCGGCAGTCGAACAGCACCCAGACGCTCCCCTTACCGCCGGGGATGACACCGACCTGGCGAGATCCCTTGGCCGGCCCGGCGGTAAGCAGGGATGTGGTGCCCACCTCCATACTCGGCACCCGCAGCGAACCGGACTCAGCCGGCGGAGATGTACTCGCTTCGGTCTGGGATGGATCGCCCGGCGAGGCGGCGCTCCGTGGTGATGACCGGGCCTCCGGAGGCACGGGCGTGCAGGCAGCCAGCGTACAGGCCACGATGAGAGACGCTATGACGGGCGCCGGCTGCCGGATTCTCATATCCACCTCGAAGATCGAAGTGATGATGGTGGGCGCGCATTCAGGCGTCCAAGACGCTACGACGCGGGGAACAGTTCCGGTAGGGCGGTTCTGGCGAGCGGGCGGAGCCGCTCGGCGTGCTCCTCCTCTACCGAGCGGTACGGCCAGCGAACCCGGGTGCCGATGTCCGCCCAGCCGCCGACGTGGGCGAGGAACTTGTCGAGCGCCGGGTTGGCGTAGCCCTCGGAGGCGAGCGGCTGGACATGCTCGGCGAAGAACAGGCCGATCCGGCGTTCCACCTCGCGCGCCGCCACCGGATCGGTGCGCATCAGATGCTGCCAGGCCATGGCGCCGCTCGGGCTGAACGCCGCGATGTTGGAGTAAGACCCCGCCGCACCCAGTTCCATGCCGGTGGCCAAGGTGTGCCCCGCCACGAACAGCGGCAGACCGGCCGCCTCGGTCCGCATCTGGCGATACCAACCCGCGTCGCCGCCCGCGACCTTCACCCCGACCAGCGCGGGGACCTGGGCGGCCAGCATGCCGAAGTCGGCGGGCGTGAGGCGGGTCTTGGCGTGCGGCGGGTTGTACAGCACCAGCGGCACGGGGTCGGCGACCTCGGCGACCCGCTCCAGGAAGGCCACCACCTCGGCCCGCGATGGTGGCGCCCAGTCAGGCAGGATCACCTGGATGGCCCCTGGCCGGAGCTCGCGGGCCAGCTCCACCCGTCGCAGGCACGTGGTGGCGCTCATGTGACTGGCGCCTATCTGATTCGGCAGGCCGGCGCAACGCTCCGCGAGCAGCTCGTTGACCTGCTGGTATTCCTCGTCGGTTATCGCGTGGAACTCTCCCGCCGTGCCGTGGGCGTACACGCCGTCCAGGCCTGCGGCGGCCAGCCGGTCCAGTTCGTCGGCCAGCCGGGCGAAGTCGATGGAGTCGTCGGAACGGAGTGGCAGCAGAGCGGTCCCCCACGTGCCACCGAGGGACTTTCGCGTAAGAAAGGACGGCATAGATCGAAATATAGGCACGGCAGCGCTGCGCGACCGAACCACTGGACTCACAGCGTCAGAGAGATCCAGGATGTGTGGTGTGACGGCGGGGACAGCGGCGGCCGGCAGGGATGAGCCCTGAGGCGCTGAGGCGATGGGTGGACGACGCCGGGCCCGTCGCGACACGTCACGGACACGGTGCCGTGGCGGAGCCCGCCGCCCCGCCGACCGGCCTGACCGTCGAGGACTGCGTGGGCGCGGGCTTTCGCTCGTACGGCAGATACCTGAGGCGTTCCCGCGCGGGCGTCACGTTCCGCGTCTACTTCTCCGCGGACACGCGGCACCAGGCCGTGCTGCTCGAAGCGCGCCGCGGCCGGCGCGGGACGCTGCTGTGGATCGACGGCCGCCGCGCGCCGACGCCGGTCGCTCTCGACGGCGCCGTCAAGACCGCGTCCTTGGCGCACTGGCTGGAGCACCGCTTCACCACAAGGACCTTGGGCGACGGGGAGGATCCGGCGCGTGCCCTGTCGATGTGGGCGTGGATGGGCGAGGCCGGGCGCATCGCGGCGCGCGGCCGGGACGGATGGACGCAGACGTACCCGGACCTGCCGGCAGGGATGACGCCCGCCGACTACCGGGAGCTCGGCTTCGAGTTCTCGGACGAGCGGTGCGCGTTCAACTACCTCGACGAGACGGGTAAGAGCACGATCCGTCTCGTTTTCTCCCCCGACCTCCGGCATCAAGCCTTGCTGCTCCAGGGACCGAACTGGATCGGCGCCCTGCTCTGGGTCGACGGCGAGCCAGTGCCGGTGCCGTGTGACCCGGACATGGGCCCGCTGTGCGAGCAGTTCGCCGAATGGCTCGACGACCGCTTCGTCCATACCGAGATCGGCGGCCTGTGGGACCATCCGCGGTACGATCCGACCAAGATCAATCTGCTCGGTAACGTACGCGGACTGCTGATCTGGGACGCGTCGAAACGTCTGCGGCGCGTTGAGCTTCCCCTCCCGACCGAGGCGTGGCGGAGCCCGATACTGCTGGCGTCGGGCGACTCGTGGCGCATCTATCCGGATGGTGAGGCGTACCAGCAGGATCACCCCGACCGCGTGCTGCCGATCCCCCGCTGAGACAAGCGGAGCAGGAGGTCGTCAGCCCACGCCGACCGTCGACAGGGTGGATCCGGTACGCGTCTTGGAGACCTTGAGCTGGGCCGGGACCCGGGAGCGGAGCTCGGCGACGTGGCTGATGATGCCGACCGCCCGGCCTCCGTCACGCAGCCCGTCGAGGATGTCCAGTACGCCGTCCAGCGTGTCCTCGTCGAGCGTGCCGAAGCCTTCGTCCACGAAGAGCGTGCCGATCTCCGCCCCGCCGGCTTCGGCGGTGACGACGTCGGCCAGGCCGAGCGCGAGGGCGAGGGACGTGATGAAGCTCTCCCCGCCCGACAGTGTGGCCGGATCGCGATCGACGCCCGTCCACCCGTCGGCCACCCGCAACCCCAGCCCGCCCCCGGAACGCCCTCTGGCCCCGGCCGTCTTCCGCAGGTCGTGCCGGAGCAGGTAACGTCCGGCCGACATGTGGTCGAGGCGCTCGTTGGCGGCGTCGACCACCTGCCGGAGCCGTTCGCCGAGCACGAACGACGACAGGCTCATGCTCCACTGGTTGTCGCTCGACGTACCGCTGGCCAGCGCCGCCAGCCGCTCGGCCAGCCGATGCCGGTCGGCGGCGGGCTGCCAGCGGTCGATGCACGCCGCCAGTTCGGCGCCCAGCTCGGCCACTCGCCGTTCACGCTGTTCGGCCTGGTCCCGGGCCGATGCCAGCGCTGTGTGCGCCCGCTCCGCCTCCTCGCGTGCCGCCTCGGCGACGGCCAGGTCGGGTACGTCCTGCTGTGCGGCGGCGACCAGCTCGGGATCGGCCAGCGTGCTGGTCACGGCCGCGTGCTGCGCGTCGAGTCGCCGCAGCAGCTCGGCCTTGCTCTCCCGCTCGTACTCGCTCCTGGCGGCGCTCTCCACATCGGCGACGTCGTCGAACCCCGCCTCCAGAGCCGCCCGCCCGGCCGCCTCCACCGCCCTGACCCGTTCAGCCTCGGCGGCGACGGCTGCCTGCGTGGCGTCAAGGGCCTCCCGCAGCAGCTCTGCCTCGTCGTTCAGCCTGGACAGGCGGGCTGTGAGCGTCGAGTCGTCGCCGCGCGCGCTGTCGAGCCGCGCGGTCAGGCGTCCGGCGTCGCCGCTGAGCTCCTCTTGTCTGGTACGGCCGGCCGCGAGGCGGGCGCTCAGGCGGCGGACTCGCTCTTCCAGCGCCACCCGCTCCTGGCCGAGCCCGGCGGCCTCCCGCGCCAGCCCGGCCTCCAACCCGGCCGACGCCCGCAGCCTCTCCAGCTCCTTCTCGGCCACCGCCAACACGGCGGGCGCCAGCTCGGGCCCGATCTCCGCTCCCCGGCCGTCACCTGGAACCGTCTCCTCAGAGGCGGCACCTCGCTCGGCCCGAGCCCGCGCCGAGACGTCGGACCCATCTTCCGCCCCGCCATCGCCGACCGAAACCGCCTCGCCAGAGGCCACACCCCGGTCGGTCCGGCCCTGCGCTGAGCCGTCAGCTTCGTCCTCTGTCCGGAGATCGACTCGGGAGTCGGACTGGGCGGACCCCGTGGGGCGACCGGTGGCGGTGCCCAAGCGGCCGGTGTCGGTGGTGGGGACGTAGGTGTCGAGGAGGCCGCTCTGGATCAGGCGGGTGACGAGGCGGGTGCGTTCGGCCTGGAAGTGAGTGCGGTGGGTGCGGTGGGCCGTGAGGAGTTCGCCGAGGTCGCGGGACTGGTCGCGGACGCGTTCGCGTTCCGTTTCGATGTGGTCCAGTTCGGCGGCCAGGGCGGGCTCGCGTTCGGCGATCGCCTCCAGGCGGGCCAGTTGTTCCTGTGCCTGGAGCGTCGCGGACTCCGCCGTGGCGGGGTCGAGGCCGCCTGCGGCTGACACGGCGTCGGTGTGGCGGGATTCGAGGGAGGCGAGTGCGCGTTCGGCCGCCTCTCGTTCGGACAGGGCCGCTTCGTGGGCGCTCTCCGCCGCCTGCTCGTCGTCGGCGCTGGGGGCGCTGGGGGCGGGTGAGGCCGGGTGAGGGTGCTGGTCGGAGCCGCATACGGCGCACGGGCTGCCGTCGGACAGGTCGCGTGCCAGTTCGGCGGCCATGCCGTCGATGCGTGCCTGCCGTACGTCCAGCCAGTGTTCGCGCAGGCCCTGCGCCCGGTCCACGAGGGACTGGTGCGCGGCGGCGGCCGACTCCAGCTCGGCGGCGAGGGTCTCACCGCGGTGGGCGGCATCTCGTACGGCCTTGGCGGCTTCCAGTGTCGCGACGGCGGCGGGGATGGCGGCCGCCTCGGCCCGTACCTCGGACAGGCGGGTGTTGACGTCGGCCAGCCGGGCGGGCAGTTCCGCGTCGGCGGCGGCCACCTCGGCCTCCCGCTGGGTCAGCCCGTCGAGCTCCGTGGCCAGCCTGGACAGCTCCCGGTCGACGCCGATCAGCTCGGCCGCCGCGGTCCGTACGGCCTCGGCCGCCGGGATTCTGGCGGCGTCCAGCCGGGCCTGGGCCAGCTTCCGTTCGGCCTCTGCTACGAGCGCGGGCAGGGCGGCGAGCCGGGTGGCGGCGGACTCGTCCTCGGCGGCCAGGCCGGTCAGCTCCTGCTCGACGCGCTGGAGGTCCCGCCGGACCACCAGCAGCCTGGCCTCCTCGGTGAGCAGCTCGGACAGGCGGGCGATCTCCGCCTGCCGGTCGCGTTCCATGGCGCGGAGCCGCTCGGGCTCGACCCATCCGACCAGATTCGCCCGCCGAGGCAGCGCCCGCGAGCCGCTCTCCTCGTCTGAGGGTGTGTGGGAGGGGTCGGTGAGTGGCCAGTCAACGGGGTAGGCCGCGGGCGTGGGGGTGGAGGCGGCTGCGGGCGAGCCTTCGCGCGGCCGGTCAAGGCGGTACGCGGCGGGGGCCTGGGCAGAGGAGATGGCGGACGCGTCGTCGTCGGAGGGGGCGGTGGGCGCAGAGGAAGAACGAGATGCGGGCGTTGGGGTGGTTTTCAGGAGGGGGTGGGCGCGGGCGACGGCGTCGGTGGCCAGGGCGTGGGCCTTGGCGGCGGCTTCGGCGCGCTGGCGGGCGGCTCGGATGAGCGGGAGTACGCGGTCCGCGCGGGCGGCGTCGTCGAGGATGGCCTGGAGTTCGGCGCGTTCTTCGGCTCGCTCGTCGAGGGTGCGGCGCAATGTCAGGGCTTCGGCGTGGCGGCGTTGGCGGTCGGCCAGCGACGTCGCCTGCTCGAAGCGGGAACGCGCCGAACGCAGCGCGTGCCCCGCCGTCTCGTGTTGGCCGGTGGTACGGACGACGACGGCGCGGGCGGCAGCGAGCAGCGCTCCGGCCCACCCGAGCGGGTCGGTGTCCGCATCGGGCGGCTCTGCGTCGGAACCGGGCGGGACGGTGCCGGAGCCAGGCGAGCCGGTGTCGGGAGCCGACGGGGCGGCTGCCCTCCGCTCCGACCGATGGCTGCCGGGAGTGTCCGGGCCAGCGGACGGGTCTGCGGGCAGATCGAAAAGGGCGCCTGCAGACGGCAGAGCGGCGCCCGGGGTGGGAGTGCTTGGCGCGGCACCGTCCATTGCGGCAGCACCCGGCACGGCACCACCCGGTGCCGGAACACCGGTGACGGCAGCGTCCGAGCCGGCAGCCTCCGTGACTGCGTCCGGCGCGGTGATGGCGGTCGGCGTGAGGTCGCCCGCTGCCTCCTCCAGGCGCTGGATCGCGAAGTCCACCTGCTGTCGCAGCTCCTGCTGCTCCCGCCAGGCCGTCTTGCGGTGTTCGGCCAGCCAGGACTCCGTCTGGGTGAACACCTTCACGGTGAACAGCCGCTCCAGCAGCCGCCGCCGGTCATCCCCATCGGCCCGCAGGAACCTGGCGAAGTCGCCCTGCGGCAGCATCGCGACCTGGCAGAACTGGTCGGCGTTCATGCCGAGCAGCCCGCCCACCAGGTCTCCTGCCTCGTCGGAGCGGGTCGTCAGGCCGTGCCAGGAGGAGCCGGCCCGTTCCTCGACGATGACCTTGGCCTTCTCCTCGGTGAATCCGGACCCGCGCAGCTTGGGCCGCTGCCACACCGGCGAACGCTGGATGCGCAGTAAACGGCCGCGCACCGACACCTCGAGCGAGACCGAGGGCCCGACGGACGGCGGGGCGTGGTCGCAGCGCAGCGCGCGGGCGCTGTTGCGCTGGCCCGGAACCTGGCCGTAGAGGGCGAAGCAGAGGGCGTCGAGGATCGTGGTCTTGCCCGCACCCGTCGGTCCGTGGACGAGGAAGAGGCCCGCCTCGGTCAGCGCGTCGAAGTCGACCGTCTCCGAACCGGGGAAGGACCCGAAGGCCGTGAGCGAGAGCCGGTGCGGCCGCATCTACGCCATCGTCTCCTTCACCCGGGATGCCTCGATCGCCTGTCTTAGCAGGTCTTCCTCGTCAGGTGCGGCAGGCTCGCCGCGTACCTCCCGGACGAAATCGAGCGCCACGTCCGCCTCGGGGCGCCCGCTGAGCCGTGCGGGCTGGGCGGCGGGAGCGCCGCCTGCGGGCTCGAAGGAGAGGGCGAGGGTGTGGGGGAAGCGGGCGCGCAGCCGGTCCATGGCGGATTTGGGGCGGATTGGGTCGGTCAGGACGACCTGGAGCCAATGGTCTTCCAAGGCGTCATATTCCGGAAATGTCAGGAGATCCTCCAGCAGGCCACGCAGGCGGCCGACCGGGCGGGGCACGGGCGCGGGTACGAAGTCGACGGTGGAGGCGGTCGAGCCGAGCGTGACCAGCCACGACCCCTTCTTCTGGTTGACCTCCGAGAAGGAGTAGGCCAGGGGCGAGCCGGAGTAGCGGACCGTCTCCGACATCCGCTGGCGGCCGTGCAGGTGGCCGAGCGCGACGTAGTCGACCCCGTCGAACGCCGACAGCGGCACGTGCGCCACCCCGCCCACGCTGATGTCGCGCTCGCTGTCGCTGGCCTCTCCCCCGGTGACGAAGGCGTGGGCCAGGACGACGGACTGGCGGTGTCGCACGGCGTCGGCTCGTACGTGCGCCATGGCGTGGGACAGCGCGGCGGTGTGGCTGCGGTCGGGCAGCTCCCAGGGACCGCGGACCAGCTCGGGCTCCAGGTAGGGGATGCCGTAGAAGGCGACGTCGTCCACGACGATCGGCTCCCAGGCGCGGGACGGGTCGGTGCGCAGGTGGACTCCGGCGGCGTCGATCAGGTCGGCGCCGAACCCGAGCCGCCGCGCCGAGTCGTGGTTGCCGCTGATGAGCACGGTGCGGGCGCCGGTGCCCATCAGACGGCGCAGCGCGTCGCCGCACAGCGCGACCGCGTCGACCGGCGGCAGGGCGCGGTCGTAGACGTCACCCGACACCACCACCACGTCGACCCGCTCGGCACGCACCGTCTCGATCAGATGGTCGACGAACGCGGCCTGGCCCTCGAGCAGGCTCTCGCGATGGAACGATCGCCCCAGGTGCCAGTCGGAGGTGTGCAGGATCCGCATTCGCAGGAAGCTAACAGTTCCCACCGACAAATGTGGTCCCCTGGGTCACAGAACACGGGAGTAGGCTGAAAGATCAGCGGGCAAATCACCCACATGGGGAGGCCGATGCGCACTGGCCGTGGCACCTTGAGCGTCGCCGCCGGTTTGGTCCTGGTGGCCCTTGCGTCGGTCGGCTACGTTCTGCCACCCGCGTTCAACCCTCCGCCGCTCCAGGCGGATCATACGATGCAGGCACTCCCGCCCCAGCCCGCGAGCGAGCTGCGACCCGTCGCCGCGGTGGATCCCGTACGGCGTCAGGAGATCTCGATCCCGGCGGAGGGCCAGACACTGTTCGGAACGGTCCGCGCGCCGATGACGCCGGGACGGCATCCGGCGATGGTGTTCGTGTCGGGGTCGGGCAACGGCTCGCGGACCGAGTTCACGCCGCAGGCGGAGTTCCTGGCCAAGGCGGGCGTGGTGACGCTGGCGTTCGACAAGCGGACGGTCGGCTACAACTTCCGCGACCGGGACTTCGGGCTGCTCGCGGACGACGCGCTGCGCATGGTGGAGTATCTGCGTACGCGCCCCGACGTGGACCCCCAGCGCACCGGGCTGTGGGGGGTCAGCGAGGGCGGCTGGGTGGTGCCCATCGCGGCGGCCAAGAGCCTCGACGTGGGGTTCACGGTGCTGGTGTCCTCGCCGAACGTGTCCCCGCTCAGGCAGGTGGCCTGGGCGCTGAACGAGCAGTTGCAGCGCCTGCACGCGCCGATCGGCGTGCGCGACCTGCTGACCAGGGCGATGGGCGGGGTGGGCTTCGACTTCCTGCGCTATGACGCGCGGCCCGCGCTGCGTCAGATCACGCAGCCGGTGCTGGCGTTCTACGGGACGATGGACCCGTCCATCCCGTTCGTGGAGTCCAGCCAGTCCCTGATCACCTCGCTCAAGGTGGCGGGCAACGACCAGTACACGGTCCGCTTCATGGACAAGGCCGACCACGCCATGCGGATCAACGGCGGCCCGTTCGCGCACGGCTACCTGGAGACGCTGGCGAACTGGATCATCGGCCTGCCCGGCACGGCGCGGCCCGCCGTGCACGTGGCGGGCGCGACGCCGGTGCAGCGCTTCGAGGCCAGCGACGTCCCGGCCGCTCCGTGGTACGCGGGCGGCACGATGCTGGGGCTGACGATCTGCCTGGCCGCCGTCGGCTACGTGGCCGGTCCCGTCGCCGCGATGGTCGTGCGCCTGCGCGGCCGTCGGCAGACTCCCGCCGACACGAACGCCCGGCTCTGGCCGCCGATCAGGCGCCGGTTGCGCCGGATGGCGTGGACCGGGCTGGGGTTGCTGGCCTCGGTGGTGGCGTTCATCACGGTGCTGGTGCTGTTCTCGGTGAACCAGGCGGGGGCCTGGCCCGCCGTGCTGGCCGGCTGGCTGGTGGTGCGCCTGCTGGCCGTGCTCATGCTGGTGCAGGAGGTCACGGCGGTCGCGGCGGTCGTGGCGGGGCTGCGTGAGGGCATGCGGCCGAGTCGCTGGCAGCACGTGGCGATCGCGGGCGTGCTCGGTGGTACGGGGCTGCTGCTGGTGGCCGCGGCCTATTACGGCTTGTTCGCCTTCCCCTGGTGATCCTGGTGATCCTGGTAGACGAAGGCGTTCAGCCAGCGGTCGATCTCGGCGAAGACCCGCTCGCGCACCGGCTCGGCCGACAGCACCAGGTCGTGCATGCCGTCGGGGATGCGCACGCAGGTGACGTGCGGGCCGACGGCGGTGGCCCAGCGGGCGATATGGCGGGGATCGAGTACGGTGTCCGCCGAGCGGGCTTCCGGGACGAAGTCGCGGATCCGTAGTCCCGTGGCCGAGGCGAGCACGAGCACCGGCACGTCCACGGCCAGCCCGGCGTGCAGCCGCCGCTGCGCCCTGCGGATGGCGGCCAGCCAGGTGGCGTGCACGGAGAAGCCGCCGAGCGGCTTGAGCTCCAGGTCGTAGTCCCATTCACCCTGTTCGGTGCGGTGCAGGCTCTGGCCGTACGCGACGCTCACACCCAGCGGCAGCGCCCGGCTGGAGTACGACAGCGGCGTCTTGAGCAGGTCGGCGGCGAGACGGAGCGGCGCGGGCACGTTCAGGTCGAAGAACGGGCTGTTGAGCACGAGCCCCTGCACCAGGCCCCGGCCGCGGACGCGGTCGGCCCACAGGGAGGCGACCAGGCCGCCGGTCGAGTGGGCGTTGATGGTCAGCTCGTCGTGGTCCTGCCTGATGACCCGGACGGCTTCGTCGATCTCGGGGAAGTATTCGGTGACGCTCCTGACCAGGCCCCTGGTCTGGTGCGGCAGCAGCGACCTGCCGTATTTCCGCAGGTCGAGGGCGAAGAAGTCGACGCCGCGGCCGACGTAGTGGTCGGCGAGGTGGTCCTGGAAGAAGTAGTCGGTGAAGCCATGGAGGTAGAGCACCGCCCTGCGGGAACCGGCTCGTCTGGAGATCAGCGTCGCCACGACGTCGCCTTCGAAGTCGGGCGGCATGGCCAGAACGGTGGTGTCGTACATGTTAGCCACCATAAGGATTTACCGGCCATGTCGGCACACCGTCTGGCAGGTCCTCACTGATCTTCATCGGGAACTCGGCCGGCCGTTTCTCCAGGAACGCCGTCACCCCTTCCACGGTGTCGGGCGCGGACCCGAGCTCGGCCATCAGCCGGGAGTCCGCCGCGTGCGCCTCCCACGGCGACGAGGCCGACAGCCCCGACCACATCAGCCGGCGGATCGCGGCGACCGACACGGCGGAGGTGTTGCCGGCGATCTCCCGGCCGAGCGCGTAGGCGGCGGGCAGCAGCTCCTCGGCGGGCAGCACGCGGGACACGAGACCTCCCGCCAGCGCCTCGGACGCGGGGAACACCCGCCCGGTGGCGGCCCACTCCATGGCCTGCGCGATGCCGACGAGCCTGGGCAGGAACCAGCTCGACGCGGCCTCGGTGACGATCCCCCTGCGGGCGAAGACGAAGCCGAACTTGGCGGTGTCGGCGGCGAGCCTGATGTCCATCGGCAGCGTCATCGTGACGCCCACGCCCACGGCGGGGCCGTTGATGGCGCCGATGACCGGCTTGAGCGACCGGGCGATACGCAGCGCGACCGTGCCGCCACCATCACGCGGTGAACCCTCCACCAGCTCGCCAGGCTCCCGGTGACTGAAGGTGTCACCGCCGCCGCTCAGATCGGCCCCGGCGCAGAAGGCCCGGCCCGCGCCGGTGACCACGACGGCGCGTACCTCGTCATCGTCATCCGCGAGGTCAAAAGCCTTTACCAACTCTCCGCGCATCGTAAAGGTGAACGCGTTGAGCCGTTCGGGACGCTTCAATGTGATCGTGGCGATCCGGTCCGTCACGCCGTACTCGATCTGGGAGAAGGACATGTACCGAATCTTATTCGGCTACTAATGTTCACTCTCCCCTCGAGACATATTTCGTATTCTGTCCATAGGCTGCCGCCTCGATTCGGCCTACGGTGAAGTTCGCGGGGAAACGGGGATGGCGTGAGGCAGGCAACTAAACCGGTGCGGGCATGGGCGGTTCTCGGCTGGCTGGCGCTCGCCGTGATCGCGCCGGGAGCGGCGCATCTGCGCGCCGGGTGGCGTAAGACGGGGCTGACACTGCTCGGCTGTTACGCGGCCGGTCTGCTCGCGTTGCTCGCCGTCCGGCTGAGCACCGACAACCTGCTGGGCGAGCTGCAGGAGAACAGCTGGCTGACGGGGGTGGCCGCCGGCGCCGCCGTGCTCGGGGTGGCATGGTTCGCCCTGATCGTCCACTCGTTCATCGTGCTGCGGCCCGGCGGCCTGCCGCAGAGCGGCCAGATTCTGGCGGGCACCTTCGCGGGACTGCTCGCCGTCGTGGTCGTGCTGCCGTTCGGGGTGGGCGCGAACTTCGTCTGGACGTATCGGCAGGCGCTCAACGACATCTTCGTGAACGACGGCAGCGCCGACGGCGCCCCCGACCCGCAGGCCGGGGAGAAGATCCGCCCCGAGGATCCGTGGGCGGGCCGCACCAGGGTGAACATCCTGCTGCTCGGCGGCGACGCCGACGACAACAGGATCGGCGTGCGCACCGACAGCATGAACCTGGCCACCATCGACGTGAAGACCGGCAACACCGTGCTGGTCAGCCTGCCGCGCAACCTGGAGAACGTACGGTTCCGGCCGGGCACGCCGATGGCCCAGCACTTCCCGAACGGGTTCCGGCTGCCGCCCGATCCCGGCGGTGGCCGCAGCGACCTGCTCAACAGCGTCTGGGAGTACGCCGACGCGCATCCGGAGATCTTCGGCGGCAAGCAGCACCAGGGCCCCCGGGTGCTGATGGACACGATCGGCTACACGCTCGGGCTCAAGGTCGACTGGTACGCGCTGGTCAACATGTGGGGGTTCGCCCGGCTGATCGACGCGATCGGCGGGGTCCGGATCACGGTCGAGCAGGACGTGGTGTTCGGCAAGTACAACGAGGGCCTGGTCAAGGCGGGCACGCGCAAGCTGAAGGGCGCCGATGCGATGTGGTACGCCCGCTCGCGCACCTTCAGCGATGACTTCACGCGGATGCGCCGTCAGCGCTGCGTGATCGGCGCGCTGCTCGACCAGGCCGATCCGGCGACGGTGCTGACCCGGTTCAACAAGATCGCGTTCGCCACCAAGGAGCTGATCAAGACCGACATCCCGCGGCCGATGCTCAAGCACCTGGTGCCGCTGGCGCTGACCGTCAAGAACGCCAAGGTGACGAGCGTCCAGTTCGTACCGCCGCTGATCAGCACCGCCTACCCCGACTGGGCGAAGATCCGCACCATCACCGAGAAGGCCATCCGCGACTCCGCGGCCAGCCGTCCCGTCGCGGCCACGGCCTCCGCGGCGCCCTCTTCGTCGCCGTCGCCGTCGAAGTCGCCGTCGAAGGCTCCCAAGAAGCCGAAAGAGAGCGACCCCACCAAGACCCTTACCGAGGGCTGCGGCTCGGCGTGACGATCCGGCCGACCGGCGCGCCACCGCCGAGCACGGCCACGCTCTCGAACGCGGCGGCCGAGGACACCTCGCAGCCCATCTCGCGGAGCACGGCCAGGGCGATGACCGTGGTGGCGCGCGGGCTGCCGTCGATGACCTTGACCGCGACCGAGTGCCCGGAGGCCGTCCCCACGACCAGCACCCCTTCCGCGCCGCCCTTGGCCAAGGAGCCGGGCAGGGCACGCATGAGCTCGGTGTTCTGGTGGCCGGTCCCGCCGACGTACTCGGGGTGCTCGCGCATAGCGTCGGCGACCTGGCGGGGCGCGCTGCCCGGCGCGGCGAGCACGAGCGCCTGCACGGCCCGCGCCAGGCCGGTCAGCGAGAGCCCGAACACCGGCGCCCCGCAGCCGTCCACGGCCACGTGGGCGACCTTCTCCCCCGCCAGGTCCTCGGTGATCGAGCGCACCTTGCGCTGCACCGGGTGCTCGGCGGCCAGGTAGGAGTCCACGTCCCAGTCGTTGGCCACTGCGGCGGCCAGCATCGCGGCGTGCTTGCCCGAGCAGTTCATCCGCTCGCGGGAGACGCCCTGGCCCTGCCTGATCAGCGCGTGCAGGGTGGCCTCGTCCTCCGGCCAGGTCGCCGGGCAGCCGAGCGCCCCGAAGTCCAGGCCGTAGTCGGCCAGCAGCTCGCCGACCAGCCGTACGTGGAAGTCCTCGCCCGTGTGACTGCCCGCGGCGATCGCCAGGCTCGGTCCGGCAAGGGCGGCGCCCGCGACGAGGCAGGCGAGCGCCTGGAACGGCTTGCCCGACGAGCGGGGCAGCACCGGCGCGTCCACCCGGCCGAGCGCGACCTCGGGCTTACCCGACGGGTCCAGGCCGACGGCGCTGCCGCAGTGGACGCTCTCGACGAACCCGGAGCGCACGACCTCGGCGAGGAGGGCGAGTTCAGGCACGGGTGAATCTCCTTCGGGGGATGCCGGGGCCCGCTCGCCGGCGGGCCTCCAGCGTACGGGCCAGTTTGGACAGCGACGCGTTGACCACCAGGTAGACCAGCGCGACGACGAGGTAGGTCTGGATGAGGTAGCCGTTGTACGCGGCCAGGACCTTGCCGCTGTAGAGCAGCTCGGCGTAGCTGACCACGTATCCGAGCGCGGTGTCCTTGAGCAGCCCGACCGACTGGCTGACGATCGAGGGCAGCACCCGGCGGGCGGCCTGCGGCAGCACGATCAGGCGCATGGCCTGGCCGTGGGTGAGGCCGATCGCCAGGCCCGCCTCGCCCTGGCCGCGCTCGATGGAGCGGATCCCGGCGCGGAAGATCTCGGCGAACGCCGCCGCGTTCGACACCGACAGCGGCACCACGAGCTTCCAGAACAGCGGCAGGTCCAGCCCGTACTTCGGCAGCGCGAACAGCACCACGTACACCAGCAGCAGGGCCGGGATGGTCCTGACCACCTCGACGTAGCCGGCGGCGGGGACGCGCAGGAAACGGTGGCGTGACAGCCGGCCCAGGGCCAGCACCAGCCCGAACGCCATCGCCAGCGCGGCCGAGACGACCGCGGCCAGCGCGGTGGACCACAGTCCTGTCAGGAGATATCGCCACATGGGCCAGGTGGCGTACGGCTGCCAGCGCGCGGCGTCGAGCTGCCCGTTGGCGGCGAACTGCCGGACCGCCAGCGCGAGCAGCGCCAGGGCGGCGAGCGTGCCGACGACGGTCGCGATCCGGATGCGCCGCCGCGCCCGAGGGCCCGGCTCGTCGAACAGAGCGGTACTCATCGCAGGATCACCAGTCGTCGTTCGAGGCGCCCGGTCACGAAGCCCGCGCAGGCGGCGATCAGCGCGTACGCCGCGCCCGCGCCGACGAAGATCGGGATGGGCTGGGCTTCGAGGAGGTTCACCCGGTTCGCCGCCGCGGTCAGGTCGACGACGCCGACGGCCGCCGCGAGGGCGGTGTTCATGGTGAGCGCGATGAAGATGTTGCCGATCGGCTGCACCACCGTACGCAGCGCCTGCGGCAGGATGACGTGCCGCAGCGACTGGGCGAACGTCAGCCCGATCGCGCGGGCCGCCTCGCCCTGCCCCTTGGCCACCGAGTTCACGCCGGACCGCAGCGCCTCGCCGATGTAGGCGGCCTCGTACACGGCGATCACCGCGATGGCCGTCACCCGCAGGTCTGCCTGGATCCCGATCTCCGGCAGGCCGAAGAACGCCAGGACGAGCAGGACCAGCAGCGGCAGGTTCTGGAAGGTCTCCACGTAGGCGGTGCCGAGGGCGCGCAGCACTCGCACCGGGCTCACCCGCAGGGCGGTGACCAGCACGCCCAGCACCGCCGCGCCGAGGAACGACGCGGCGGTGAGCTGGAACGTCACGAGCAGTCCCTGCCACAGCTCGGGCAGGTGGTCGAGGAGCACGGACATCAGGACCCCGGCACGGAACCGATCTGGGGCGGCTGCGGAGCATCGCCCACGACGACCGTGCCGATGGAGTTCTTCCAGATCTTCTGCCAGGCCCCGGCGTCCTGCATCTTCTTCAGCCAGGCGTTGGTGAACGTCTTGAACTGCTCGTCACCGTGCTTGAGCCCGATGCCGTACGGGTCGACGGTGAAGGGCTTGGTGACGATCTGGATCGACGGGTCCTTCTTGGCGTCGGCGATCAGCAGCGTCTCGTCCTGGACGTAGGCGACGCCGCGGTCCTGCTTGAGCGCCTGAAGGCATTCCGGGTCGCTGCCGAACGTGATGATCTCGGCCTGCGGCGCGAACTTCTTGATCGCCGGGATGGCCGGCGTGTTCGCACCCGCGAGGACCTTCTTGCCGTTCAGGTCCTCGGGCTTGGCGATGCCCGTCGCGCCCTTCTTCACCGCGATGGTCAGACCGGAGGTGTAGTAGGGCCCGGCGAACGCGACCTGCTTCGCCCGTTCCGGCGTGATCGTGTACGTCTGGAAGACGACGTCCACGGTGCCGTTGGCGAGCAGCGCCTCGCGGGTCTCCGAGGCCGAGTTGACGATCTTCACCTTGGGCTGGCCGATGATGTACTTCGCCAGTGCCTTGCCCAGATCGGCGTCGAAGCCCTCGATCTCGCCGGTGGCCGGGTTCTGCTGGGAGAGCAGCGGCGCGTCCAGCGAGCCGCCGACGATCAGCTCGCCGCGCTGCTTGATCTTCTCCATGGTGGAGCCGGGCAGGATGTCCGCGGCGGCGGCGACAGGTGCCTGCGCGAGCACGTCATCCTTCGCCGTGGCCTGTTCCGGTACGGCTCCGGGTACGGCGGGGCTGCTCGTCTCGCCGCAGGCCGCCAGGCCTAACAGGGAAACGGCGACGGCAGCGACCAGTCTCTTCATTGAGCATCCACTTCCTTCGAAATCGAAGATGAAGCGGAACGTAGTGGGAGATTTCGTACTAAGTCAATACGTTGCCGCAGGAAGTCTGGACATGGTATTCCTCTCACATGGATCAGCGGCTGCCCGTGAGCGGGGCACAGAGGGACCTGCTGCGGCTCGTGGCCACCGGCCAGGCCGAGTCCCGGGCCGACCTCGCCCGCTTATCGGGCCTGGCCGCCTCCAGCGTGTCGCTCCGGGTCGAGGAGCTGATCGCGTTGGGGCTGCTCGGCGAGGAGGGCTCGGGCACGTCGCGGGGCGGGCGGCGGCCCAGGCGGCTGCGCCTGTCACCGTCGGCGGGGGTGCTGGCGGTCGCCGACCTGGGCGCGCACCATGCCCGGCTCGGGCTGCTCGACCTCAGCGGCACTCCGCTCGTGATCGAGGAACGCCCCTGCGAGATCGCCCGGGGCCCGGAGGCCACGCTCGACCTCCTGTCGGACGCCTTCGACGAGCTGCTGGCCGTACATGTGGCCGATGACGTGCCGTTACGCGGGGTGGGCACCGGCATCCCCGGCCCGGTGGACCCGGCGACGCGCCGGGTGGTCACGCCGTCGCGCATGCCGGGCTGGAACAACTTCCCCGTTGCCGAGCATCTGGGGCTCCGCTACGACCTGCCGATCCTCGTCGAGAACGACGCCAACCTGATGGCCGCCGGCGAGGCCAGGCACTGGCCTGGCTGCGACAACCTCATGGTGCTCAAGGCCGGCACCGGCATCGGCTGCGGCGTGATCGTCAACGGCCACCTGCACCGGGGCCGGGGCGCGGCGGGCGACATCAGCCATGTGCGGGTACGTTCCGACTCCTCCGTCCTGTGCGCCTGCGGCCACCCCGACTGCCTGGAGGCGTACGCCAGCGGCGCCGCCCTCATGTCGGCCCTGGCGGACGCCGGGATCAAGGTGGCGCGCCCGGCGGACATCGTGGGCCTGGTGAACGACGCGATCCCCGAGGCCACCAGCCTGGTACGGGGCGCGGGCCGGCGGATCGGCGAGGTCCTCACGGTATTGGTCAACTTCTTCAACCCGGACGTGATCGCGGTGGGCGGCAGCCTGTCGGCCGCGGAACCACTGATCACCGCCATCAGAGCGGCGGTCTACGAACGCTGCCTGCCCCTGGCGACCCGCGACCTGGAGATCGCCCCGGCCCGCGCCGGCCGAGACGCCGCCCTCCTGGGCGCCGGAGCGCTTCTGCTGGAGGCGGCGCTGGCCTAGGCGGCCCGTGGTAGACGGGTCAGCCGCGTGGGACGAAGACGCTGGGCGGGGGGCCGTCGGCGGCCGGGCGGAAGGTGCTCTCCACCATCCGTGCCAGGTGCTCGAACTCCCACCGCCCGGTGCCGTTGACCTAGCGCCGCCTCGGGGTTGTTGCCCGTACTCACGGCGTCGCAGCCTACTCGTGTCGGACGGCGATTCCCGGCATGCTTGCGTTTCCAGAATCGCTTCTGATTTTCGGCTCGGTCGACGCTTCGCTCCGCCGCCGCGACGGAACCTGCGTCAGGCGGCGGCGGGGCGGTGGAAGGTGGCGCGGCAGCGGTGGCGTTCCGGGTCGCGGAGGTCCTCGATGTGGTCCTCTACCAGGCCGTCGGATGCGAAGGACGCGATCTCGGACGGGGTGAGGGGCCATGGCGGGGCGAACACCGGGCCGCCCTCCTCGCGGGCCGAGGCGATCACCAGGAGCGCGCCGCCCGGCCGGACGAAGCCGGCGACCGAGGCGATGGCCGGTGCGTGGAGGTGTTCCGGCAGTGCTTGGACGGTCATGATCTCCACCACCAGGTCGAACGCGTGGCGCCACTCGGCAGGCGGGGCGAGCAGGTCGGCGGCGCGGTAGTCCACCGTGGAGGCCGGGAAGCGCTCCTTGGCCAGGCGTACGGCCGACTCGCTGACGTCGAAGGCGACCGTGTCGTAGCCGAACCGCGACAGGTACTCGGCGTCGTCACCGAACCCGCACCCGACCACCAGCACTCGACGAGCCGCTCCCGCCTCCGAGCCCGAGCCCGGTTCCATTGGGAGCCACTCAACGAGCAGCGGGTGGGGGCTCTGCGAATCCCACGGGACGATCGCCTCGCCCGTCTCCGACTCCGCGTACAGGCGCTCGAACCAGCCCGTCGCATCGCCGGCCGCCAGCGACTCCGCCGCCAGCCGCCGGGAATCCGCGTCCGGGTCTCTTTCCGTCACAGATCCTCCAAGTTCGAGTCCGTACGGCAATCCCTGCCCTGCTCTATCAGCCAGTGCCACCACATCGACCGTATCGCCCAGAGGCCCGACAAGGCTGCGGTGCTGGAGGGCCTCTGCCACGTAGCCCATCCGCCGCAGCGCGCCGTCGAAGAACGGGATCAGCACGCAGACGGCCGGGCTGGGATGGGGGCACGGCTCAGCGTGCCCCCAGGAGAGCTCGCCCGCCCTGCCGTCGACGGCCAGTTGGACGACGTCGCGTGTGGTGGCCTCCCGCCCGAGCAGCGTGCGCGCGGCGGCGATGATCTGTTCCCGGTCGTGCGCGTGTATCGAGCCCCACGACTCCCAGGGCACGTCATGCAGGGAGAGGGGCGGGATGCGGGGGTTGGCGGCCTTGGTGCTCTCCCACAGGACGACCTGCCCGAGCCGACGTTCCGGCTTCTCCGCGACGCCGGAGACGACCGGATCGACCACCGGGTCGACGAGCTCGCCGGCGCTCCATCCGAGCTCCTGGAACAGGCTCGCCTCGTACCGGTCCATCTTCTCGGCCAGGTAGACGTCGACGTTGGGCTGCATCCGCGCGAGCAGACCGTCTTCCTTGATCTTCCATAGGAAGGTCCGATAGATGTCGGGGACGTAGCCCCAGCCAGGCGACATCGCCGGGAGCGCGTATCGGCGGAGATGCCAGTAGAAGGCCTTGTCGACCATCAACGCGCGCCGCGTGGCGCGGGCCAGGCGCTCAGGCGGACCTTGACCGAGGTGGGCCGCCAGCCCGCCTCCTCGAACGCCGAGTCGAGGACGCGACGAAGCCGCGGATGATCGTCCAGAGGCAAGCGCGGGTATCTCCACCTGCCCCGAGGCCACCAGGCCATGGCTCCGGCAATCAGGCATGTGGCGAGGGTCGGCACCGCCAACAGCACTACAAGTCCCTCTATCGCGAAATTTCGGGATAAAGGTAGATGGGCTAGATCACGTAGCCGTCACGCGCGAAAGGAGTCCTTGGCCATCCGGTGTACCCGGGTCTCGTCGATGACGTGTCCCAGGCCCGCCTGCGTCAGCGGGACCGCCACCACCCCGCCGTTCGCCCCCACGATCGGGGTCACGATCTGGTTGTTGCGTGGCGGCTGCGTCACGTCGCACGGCAGCGTGCACCCCGGCAGGCTGGCCACCGCCACCGTGGCCGCCCGGGCCAGCCCGGCGCCCTGGCCGCCCGCGCACTGGATGTCCCAGCCGGCCGCGGCGGCCCGGTCGTGCGCCCGGCGGGCCTCGCTGAGCGAGCGGAAGGCGGTGGGCCGCAGCAGCAGCACCCGCCCGGCCCGCAGCGTCAGGTAGTCGTCGAGCTCCGCCGACGAGCGCACCTCGACCGCCACCGACGCCGCCACCTGGTCCTGCAGCGCGGCGTGCGCGTAGACGTCGCCGATGGGGAAGGGCCGTTCGATGACCTCGACGCCGTAGGAGTCGAGGGCCGCGAGCTGGCCGCCCTCGGAGTAGGCGCACCCGCCGTCGACGGCCAGCGTCAGGGCCGGATAGGCGAGCCGTACGGCCCGTACCGGCTCGACGTCCCAGCCGGGACGGACGTCGAGCGTCACGTGGCCGTAGCCCGCGCAGACCTGCTGGTTGACCCGTGAGACCAGGCTTTCCAGGGAGGGATCGGGTTCGAGCCGGACGGTCGCCACCAGGGAGGTGCGGGTGCCGCCGATCGCCTCGGCGAGCGGGACGCCGCGCATCCTGGTCCACAGGTCCCAGCAGGCCATGTCGACGGCCGGGTCACTGATCGGGACGGCGTCGGGGTGCTCCCAGTCGACGCCGATGAGCTGGGCGCCCAGCGACTCCTCCAACTGGGTCCAGGTCTTGGGCTGGGGGGCCAGCGCCTCACCCCAGCCGGTCATGCCGGCGTAGTCGGTGAGCTTGACGAGCAGGCTCTCCGTCCGCCTGCCGTACGGCAGAACCAGCCGGAAGACCTCTAGCTCCCGCACTCGCGGCATGTAACCCCACTTCTACGCATCGACTCCTTCCAGTGTGCCTGCCTTCGTGTGCTGGGCAAAACGCGGAGCCACGGCAGCGGCGAGCACGGCGAGGGCGAAGGTGAAGGCCAGGCCCACCAGATAGGTCTCGCCGGTGGCCGTGAACAGGGCTCCGGTGACCGCGACGGCGACGACGGTGAACACGGACTCGCCGACGCCGAGGGCCGCGGTGTTCTGGCCCTCCTCCCCCGACGCGGACATCTCCAGCACCAGTACGGACACCGTGGGGTGCAGCGCGCCGATGCCGAGCCCGGAGATGGCCATGGCCACGTACGCCAGAGCGATCGGCACGGAGTCGATCAGCACGAGCGACATCAGCGCGATGCCGGTGGCGATCATGATGGCGCCGCCGCGCAGGGCGGCCAGGTGGCTGATGACGCCGCGGCCCTTGACCCAGGACCCGGTGGACCAGCCGAGCGCGCCGACGGTCAGGACGATGCCCGCGCCGGTGGGCGTCAGGTCACGCTCGTTGATCAGCATGAGCGGGATGAGGACCTGGGCCGCCATCAGCGAGCCGTAGGCCAGGCCGCGGAGCACGGGGGCGGTCGGCAGCCCGCGGGCGGCCCTGAGCGAGCCGCGGGGCAGCAGCCTGGGCAGGGACACGGCCAGCAGGACGATCCCGGCCGCGAGCAGGGGCAGGCCGCGGAGCTGGAGCGCGCTGCCGTACTGGATCAACGCGGCGGCCACGGCGGTCAGCGTGGCCCAGATCAGCTTGCGCCCGAGACCGGGGGCGGGCTCGGCGTTGCCGCCGCTCAGGCCGGCGCCCGCGGTGCCGCGCCAGAGCAGCAGCGCGCTGGGCACGACGATCAGGGAGACGCCGAGGAAGATCCACCGCCAGTCGGCGTTCTCCACCACGAACCCCGCGATGGCCGGCCCGACCATGGAGGGCACCACCCAGGCGGCCGAGAACAGCGCGAACACCTTGGGATGCATCTCACCCGGATAGACCCTGGCCACGAGCACGTACAGGGACACCTGGATCAGGCCCGCGCCGAGCCCCTGGATGAACCGCCCGGCGACGAACACCTCCATGTTCGGCGCGAGCCCGGCCACCAGCAGCCCCGCCACGAAGGCCGCCACCCCGGACCCGACCGGCACCAGCGGGCCCTTCACATCACTCCATCTGCCGCCGAGCACGGTGGCGATCACACTGGCGGCGAGGGTGGCGCTGAAGGCCAGGTTGTACAGGTGCATGCCGCCGAGCTCGCGCGCCACGACGGGCATCGCCGTCGCCACCGCCATCGCCTCGAACGCCACCAGCATGACGAGCGCCACCAGCCCCACGCTGAGCGCCCGATATTTCGCCGACACCACGCTGACGGGAGGTGCTTCAACAGTTGTGGTCATGTCCGGCACGCTATGGCGGACACCCTGGTCAGCACATCGGGCGGCGGCCCTAGGCCATTGGGCCTAAGGCATCCGGGCCTCCAGGCCGTCGAGGAGCAGATCGAGGCCGTACTCGAAGCGGGCGCGACCGTCGCCGCCCATCAGTGCGTCGAGGTGCTTGGTGATGTGCGGGAACCGCTCGGGAGGCAGCGAGCGGTAGTAGCTCTCGATGGTGCCGACGAACGTCCTGAAGTATTCCTCCATGCTGACGCCCGCGGCGCGGATCTTGGCGAAGTGCAGCGAGCCCTCGAAGGCGTCGCCGGAGACGTAGAGGGCGAGCCGGTCGACGGCGAACGCGGCGTCACGGGGCGGCATGCCCGCATCGAGGAGCAGGCCGAAGACCTGTTCGCTGATCCGCAGCGCGTTCGGGCCGGTGGGGATGCTGGCCAGCGCGGCCCTGGCCACGTCGGCGTGGCTGCCCAGCACCCGGTACCACTCCATCGCGTAATCGCGTAGTTGCTCCTTCCAGCGGGCCGGGTCGGGCTCGGCCAGCCGGATCTCGCCGAGCACCCGGTCGTAGATGAGCTCCAGGAGCTCTTCCTTGTTGGCGACGTGCGCGTAGAGCGAGGCGGGCCCGGTGTCGAGCTCCTGCGCGACGCGGCGCATGCTCAGCCCGTCGAGGCCCTCGGCGTCCATGATCCGCAGCCCCGTCTCGACGATCAGATCCTGACTCAGCTGCGGCTTGAGCTGGACCGGCTTACGCGCCTTGCGCCACGGCGGGGTCGGGACGTCTTCGTTGCTTCCCATGACGAACACTGTACTTGACACGAACGTCGTTCGCCACTAAAACGGTGTTCGTAGCGAACGATGTTCGTTGAAAGAACGGTGTTCTAGCCAAGGAGTCCACATGACCGTCACCGCCCCCCAAGCGGCCTCGGAGGTCCAGCCTTACCGCTGGCGCTGGGTCGCGCTGTTCGTCATCTTGGCCGCCGAGGTCATGGACCTGCTGGACGCGCTGGTCACCTCCATCGCCGCACCGACCATCCAGAAGGATCTGGGCGGCTCGTCGAGCATGGTGCAGTGGCTGGTGGCCGGTTACACGCTGGCCATGGCCGTCGGCCTGATCACCGGCGGCCGGCTCGGCGACCTCTACGGCCGCAAGCGCATGTTCGTGATCGGCGCCTTGGGCTTCACCGCCGCCTCGCTGCTGTGCGGGATCGCCGCCAACCCGGAGATGCTGATCGCCAGCCGGGTCGTGCAGGGCTTGTTCGGCGCCGTGATGCTGCCGCAGGGGCTCGGCCTGATCAAGGAGATGTTCCCGCCGAAGGAGATGGGCAAGGCGTTCGGCATGTTCGGCCCGGTCATGACGATCTCGTCCGTGGGCGGCCCGATCCTGGCCGGGTGGCTGGTGGACGCCGATCTGTTCGGCACCGGCTGGCGCATGATCTTCCTGATCAACCTGCCCATCGGGCTGGCCGCCGCGCTGGCCGGGATCCGGTTCCTGCCGGAGTTCAGGCTCTCCAACGCCACCCGGCTCGACCTGGTCGGCATGCTGCTGGTGTCGGCCGCCGCGTTCCTGCTGATCTTCCCGCTCATCCAGGGCCGCGATCTGGACTGGCCCGCCTGGACGTTCGTGTCGATGGCCGCCTCGATCGTGGTGTTCGCCGTGTTCGGCCGGTACGAGAGCCGCCGCGCCGCGTCCGGCAAGGACCCGCTGATCACGCCGAGCCTGTTCCGCAAGCGCGCCTTCACCGGCGGGCTGGTGGCCGGGCTGGCCTTCTTCACCGGCATGATCGGCCTCAGCCTCGTCTTCACCCTCTACACCCAGGTCGGCCTCGGCTACAGCCCGCTCAAGGCCGGCCTCACCGGCCTGCCGCAGGCCATCGGCGGCGTGGTCGGCTTCGGTCTGGCCATGTCGGGCCTGCAGGAGAAGCTCGGCCGCGGCCTGCTGCAGATCGGCACCGCGGTCATGGCGGTGGGCGCGGCGGTGCTGGGCGTGACCATCCACCTGGCCGGGACCGACATCAGCCCCTGGCAGCTGGCTCCCGGTCTGGCCTTCGTGGGTATCGGGATGGGCCTGACCATGGCGCCGTTCTTCGACATCGTGCTCTCGGGGGTCGAGCCGCACGAGTCGGGCTCGGCTTCGGGCACGCTGACCGCGACCCAGCAGCTCGGCGGCGCGCTCGGCAGCGCTCTGCTGGGAACGCTCTTCTTCGACCTGCTCAAGAGCCAGTGGAGCTTCGGCTCGGCGATGCAGGTCACCGTCTGGGTGGAGATCGGGCTGCTGGCGCTGACCTTCGTCCTGGCGTACCTGCTGCCTCGCAAGGCCCTCGCGGAGCACGCCGGGCACTGACCCCGCTGGAAAGGGCCGCGACCTCGCGTCGCGGCCCTTTTCGCTATGAAGAACCCAGGCCGATGTGCCGTTCGGCCCACTGGGCGATGTCGCGGCGCTCGATAGCGGCGGCCATCAGGTCCGGGAACGCGTCGGGCGTACACGCGAAGGCGGGCACCCCCATCGCGGCCAGCGCGGCGGCGTTCTCGTGGTCGTAGAAGGGCGCGCCCTCGTCCGAGAGCGCCAGCAGCACGATCACCTGGACGCCCGCCTGGGTCATCGCGGCGACCCTGCGCAGCATCTCCTGCCGCACCCCGCCCTCGTAGAGGTCGCTGATGAGGATGAAGATCGAGTTGGCCGGGCGGGTGATGAGGCCCTGGCTGTAGGCGATGGCCCGGTTGATGTCCGTACCACCGCCGAGCTGCGTGCCGAACAGCAGCTCGACCGGATCATGCAGCTGATCCGTCAGATCGACCACAGCCGTGTCGAACACCACGAGCGACGTCTTGAGCGACCGCATCGAGGCCAGCACGGCGCCGAACACACTCGAATACACCACCGAGGCGGCCATCGACCCGCTCTGGTCGATGGCCAGCACCACCTCGCGCTGCACGGACCGCTGCCTGCGCGCGTAGCCGACGAGCCGCGACGGCACGACCGTGTTCTTCTCGGGCAGGTAGTTCTTGAGGTTCGCCCTGATCGTCCGGTCCCAGTCGATGTCGGACACCCGCTTGGGCCGGTGGGTCCTGGCCGAGCGGTCGAGCGCGCCGGTGACGGCGGCCCTGGTCTTCTGGGCGAGCCTGCGTTCGAGCTCCTGTACGACCTTGCGCACCACGGCCCTGGCCGACTCACGGGCCTGATCGGGCATGACCCGGTTGAGCGCGAGCAGGGTGCCGACCAGGTGTACGTCGGGCTCGACGGCCTCCAGCATCTCGGGTTCGAGCAGCAGCCTGGTGAGGTTGAGCCGCTGGATCGCGTCCTTCTGCATGACCTGGACGACGGTCGACGGGAAGTAGGTCCTGATGTCGCCCAGCCACCGCGCCACCCGGGGCGCAGACGCGCCCAGGCCGCCGTCGCGGTCGTACACGGCGGCCAGCGCCCGGTCCATGTCCGCGTCGGCCCCCTGGAGACCGCCGCCTTGGCCTCCGCTTTGACCTCCGGAACAGATGCCGTCGGCGTCGCCACCGCCCAGCACCAGCCGCCACCTGCGCAGGCGCTCATCCATCGGCTCAGCCATGGTCCCTCCCGTCGATCCGCGCTCTCCCCAAGATCGCCAGTACGGTCCGCGCGGCCGGCTCCGCCCGCTGTTCGTCCACGTCCTGCTCCCCCACCCGCTCGGCCCGCTCCGCCGATCGGACGCGCTCGCCGATCGCCCTGCGTTCCGGTGCGGCGAAGCTCCCGAACGTACGGCGGAGCAGCGGCAGCACGTCGATGAACTGTTCGCCGTCAAGCCCGGTCAGCCAGGTGTCGACCAGGCTGAGCAGCCTGGGATCGTGCACGAGCAGCAGCCCCCCGCCGCCCAGGAAGCCCTCGATCCACGAGGCGGCCCTGGTGGGCGCGTGCCCCCTGGACATCGCCCGCGACATCCGGGCGTCGGCGTCGTCGAGCTCCCCCGCGTCGAGCAGGATCCTGGTCAGCCGTCCCTCGATCAGCCCGTGCAGGTCGGGACGGTCACTCACCCCACGCAACGTGACCAGCCACCGACTACGCGGCGACGCCTGACGAACGACCGGCGCCGCCGTCTCCTGCCCGGCGGCCTCCTCTTGGGGAGCTTCCGGTGAGGGCCCGGTGGGCTCCTCTGACATCAGGGCGACGGCCGTGTGGACGGCGTCGACGCCGCTCAGGAGTGCGGCCGCCGCCTCGTCGTCGAGGCCGGTGACCGCGACGGGCAGGCCGACGCAGATGCGGTCGAGCATGGAACGTACGATCACCGCCAACCCCTCGGCCGAGGTGCCGCGCACGTCGCCGTAGCGGTGGGCGCGGACCATCGCGGGCAGCGCGGCCATCAGGTGGGTGACGTCGGTGTCGAGCGCGGCCTTGGCCGACAGGGCGGCCAGCACCTCAGGCAACGCTTCCGGCAGGTCGGCCAGCAGGCAGCGTTCGACCAGCCCGGTCAGGTCGGCCAGCGTCACCGACTCCGCCGAGGCGAGGTCGCGGGCCCGCTGGGCGGCGGCCGAGGCGACCGTGATGCCGAGAGCCGCCGCCTCGACGAGCGCCAGGTCGAACTCGGGCCGCCACTGCAACGTCCACGTCTCCCTGAACGTCCCCTTGCCCCTGGCCTGCCCCAGCACCCCCCACTCGACGCCGAGCAGCCGCAGCCGGTGCAGCAGGCGGCTGCGATCGAGGTCGAGCGGCTTACGCAGGTCGAGGCCGAACTCGCGGTCGAGCGCCTCCGGCTTCAGCTTGAGCCGCCGCTGCTGCTCACGCAGGTCCCGCTGGAGCGGCACCATGGGCGTGCCGTCGGAGACGTGACCGAGCCGGTCGCCGGCCACCATGCGCCGCTGGATCAGCTCCACCGCCAGGTCGTCGCCCTCGCACAAGACCGCCCTGGCCGCCTCGGTGACCTCGCCGAGCCCGGCCAGCGGGCGTCCGCGCAGGGTCGCCAGGCTGTGCGCGAGCCGTACGGACTCGATGACGTGCGCGGACGAGACCGGCAGGCCCTCCTCACGCAGCACCGCCGCCGCCTCGGCCAGCCAGCGTTCGACGGGACGGTCGGGGGCCGTGAACAGGTGGTGGTACCAGCCGGGCGAGGAGATGCCCGCGCCGTAGCCGCTCCACGAGGCCAGCCGCCCGTACGTCCACGGCACCCACGTCAGCTGGGCCTTCACCTTGGGCAGGCCGCGCAGGAGCGCGTCGTCGGCCTTGGCCGGGGGCATAGGGGCGGTCAGGGCGGGGACGTGCCAGGCGCCGCAGATCACCGCGATGCGGTCGTGGCCCTGTCTGATGGCGGTGCGGAGGGTCTTGCGCATGTACGCCTCGCGCCTGGCCTCTCGCTCGCCGGGCTCGTGGCCCTCGCGGACAGCGGCCATGGCCTCAGCGATCACCTCGAACGGGGTGTCGCCCCGGTGCTCGACGACGTCCTCCCACCACCGCTCGGGGTCGTCGTAACCGGCCGCCCTGGCGAGCGCGCCGATCGGATCGACCCGCAGGCCCTCGGGGTCGGCATCGGGCGCGGGCTCGGGGCCGGAAGCAGGCTCGGGAACCACCTCGGGCTCAGGTTCGGCCAGGCTGTGGGACGCCGGGAGGTCGCAGAAGCGGACCGGGATGCCGGCCGTCGTACCGTACAAGATCGCCTGCCACTCGGGCGAGAACCCCGCGAACGGCCAGAAGGCCGCGCTGGACGCCTTGCCCGGCACGTGCGCGAGCAGCGCGACCGGTGGCTCCAGCTCGGGCGCGAGCGCGACCAGCGCGTCGGCCTCCGGCGGTCCCTCGATGAGGATCAGGTCGGGACGGAGGCGTTCGAGCTCCGCCCGCACGGCGCGCGCCGAGCCGGGGCCGTGGTGCCGGACGCCGAGGATCGAGACGCTCACGGGTGCACCATCCTCTCGCCGGCGGTCGGGAGACCGCTGGCGCACCTCATGACACCTCGCGGCAGGCGCGGTAGAAGTCACGCCAGTCGGAGCGCTCGCGGACGACCGTTTCGAGGTATTCGCGCCACACCACCCGGTCGGACACCGGCTCCTGCACCACCGCGCCCACGATCCCGGCGGCCACGTCGGAAGGCCGCAGCACACCGTCGCCGAAGTGGGCCGCCAGCGCGATGCCGCTGGTCAGAACCGAGATCGCCTCGGCCGTGGACAGAGTGCCGCTGGGCGATTTGACCTTGGTCCTGCCGTCCTCCGTCACACCCGTGCGCAGCTCCCGGAACACCGTCACCACCCGGCGGATCTCCGCCAGCCCCGTGCTGGTCTCGGGCAGCTCCAGCGAGCGGCCGAGCTGGGTGACGCGGCGCGAGACGATGTCGACCTCCTCCTCGGCGGTGGCGGGCACCGGCAGGACGACCGTGTTGAAACGGCGGCGCAGGGCGCTGGACAGCTCGTTGACGCCCCGGTCGCGGTCGTTGGCGGTGGCGATCACGTTGAAGCCGCGTTCGGCCTGCACCTCGCGGTTGAGCTCGGGGATCGGCAGCGTCTTCTCCGACAGCACGGTGATCAGCGCGTCCTGAACGTCGGAGGGCATGCGCGTGAGCTCCTCGACGCGGGCGATCCGGCCCTCGGCCATGGCCCGCATGACGGGCGACGGGGTCATCGCCTCCATGGACGGGCCCTCGGCCAGCAGCCGCGCGTAGTTCCAGCCGTAGCGGATTGCCTCTTCGGCCGTTCCCGCCGTGCCCTGCACCAACAGGGTCGAGTCGCAGCTGATCGCGGCGGCCAGGTGCTCGGACAGCCAGGTCTTCGCCGTGCCGGGCACGCCGAGCAGCAGCAGCGCGCGGTCGGTGGCCAAGGTGGCGACGGCGACCTCGACGATGCGGCGGGCGCCCACGTACTTCGGGGTGATCTGGCGGCCGTCGCCCAGGATGTACGTGGTCACGGCCCATGGCGACAGCTTCCAGCCGGGCGGCCTGGTCCGATCGTCGTCCTTGGCGAGCACCGCCAGCTCTTCGGCGTACTGGTCTTCGGCATGGGGCCGCAAAACGGTCATGAGAGCTCCTTCAACATGTCGGCACGGAAGCGCAGCAGGGCGGCGACCTGCTGAATGGGCGGCACGGGCGAGTAGCCTTCTGCCAGCTCGGCGAGCGACGGGTCGATGCGCTCGCCGGCCAGTTTGATCAGCTCGCCGAGGTTCCACGGCTGGGTGGTGGCCACCTTGATGATCTTGCGGAGGACGGCCGTCGCCAGGCCCTCCCGCCAGTGCGAGGACACGCCGCCCAGCACCATGATCAATTGGCTGTCCAGGTCATGCAATTTCACGAAATCAGCGGCGAGCCGCTGCTGCTCGTCCGGCCCCAGCGCCTCCAGCAGATCCGCGATCGGGTCCCACGCGAACATCGCCCGCGCCCACTCCGGATCCCGCTGCAGCACGGCCGCGCGTACCCAGGCGGCCTTCACCTCGGCGTCCCAGTCGGCGATCTTCATCTGGAGCAGCTTGGCGGGCCTGCCCCAGAGCCCGAGGGGCGCGCGGGCGACGACCTGCTGGAGCCACCAGGCCCGCTCGCCGATCCCCCTCGGGGGCTTGGCCCGGATGCCGTCACGCTCCATCGCCGCATCGCACGCTTTGGGCGCCTCGACGGAGATCGTGCCCTTGGTGAAGGTCAGGCAGCTTCGAGCGCGTACGGCCATGCGCTGGGCCAGCCGCGACTCGGGCAGGCGGGTGAGGAGGTTGGCGGCCTGCTGGCGCACCTCTCGCCTGCGGTCGTCGAGGGCCTGCTCCAGGAACGGCTCGTCGTCCATGGACAGTCCGTCGGCCAGCACCTCGACGAACGCCGCCCGGTCGTCGGGCTCCTCGCGCTCCCAGCCCGTCTCCAGCAGCTCCCTGGCCTGCTTGGGTTCCTGACTCCTGAGGTGGCTCAGGTAGGCGCGGCGGTCGGCCGGGCTGCCCAGCTCCCACGTCTCACCGGTCGGCTCTTCGAGCAGGTACGCCCAGGCCGGGTTCAGGGCGGCCAGCCACCTGCCGCGCTGCCCGGCGACCAGGCCGAGGTGGGACCTGATCGACTGGTCGCGCCTGCCCCGGTCCAGCAGCTCGGGCAGGACGTACGGGGGCACTCTGCGGCCCGCCGTGGACGCGGCGGCCAGCCATTCGGGGAGCAGGCGGTCGTACTCGCCGCCCAGGATCCTGGCCAGCCGCTCGGCTGCCCGCGCGCTCACGGCGGGCAACTCCTCGTCGTCCGCCCGCTCCTGCTCGGTCGTCTCGCCAAGTCGCTGACCGGCGCGCCGGCGCACCACCTCCACGGCGGCGCTTTCGAGCAGTTCTCCCTCGTACGGTCTGCGGTCGGTGCCGACCAGCGCCGTCGAGGCCAGGTCCTCCCAGGTCACAGGATCACCGCCGTTCCGTCGTCAGCCCAGGTGGCCAGGGGGCGCAGGCCCAGCGGCGTCCACTCGGCGGCCACCGTCACCGGACGCCCGCCGGACACGGCGATCAGCCGCCACGGGTCGCGGGACCTCGGGTGCAGCGGGAACCCGCCCACGGACGCCCGGCCCGGAACCACCCCCGCCAGCACGACAGGCCAGGAGTCGGTCCACGGATCGGCGGTGACGGCGGCGGCGATCTCGCCAAGCGCCTCCTCCGGCGACGTCCCCGGCGGAACCCGGCCACCGAGACCACCCCGGGTAGCGGCGTCACTCTGACCGGCAACCGCACTCGGGTCAGCGGCTTCGCTCGGGCCGACGGCTTCCCTCCGACCAGCGAGCGCGCTCCGGTCGGTGGGGAGGCCGCGATCGGCGGGATGTCCCCGGTCGGCGGGGACGCTCCGAGGGGCGGGGTGGCGGGTGGCCACCAGGGCGCGGAGGGGTGCGGCGCCCGGGTAGAAGGCGACGTCGGCGTCGATCGTGGTGCCGGTGACCAGCGAGGCGTCGAGCGGCTGGCCGGAGGCGGCGAACGAGAGGACCAGCGCCGCCCGGCCCGTGTCGTGGCCCCGGAGCCAGACCCGGCGGGCGATCAGCCGGTCGTGTTCCTCGTCGCGCCTGCCCACCACGTGCCACCGGTCGCGCACCGCCGGCCGGGCCAGCACGTCCTCCCGTGCGACGGGGAAGCCCGCACGGATCAGGACGGTCTGGCGCAACGGCCCCGGCAGCTCGGCCCGCCGCCGGTAGGCGACCGCCAGCAGGTTGATCAGCGAGTATTCGGCCAGCAGCCGGCTCGGCCAGTCGTCGGCCATGCGCACCTCCCGTAGCCGGGAGAGGACGTTGGCGACACCCGGCGCCTGGGCGTCGACGAGGCGCTTGGCCAGCTCGTCCCACTCGTCGGCGTCGGTCCCCGCCAGGCCCTGCCGCACCTGGTCGGCCAGCCACCGTTCGAGCTCGGCCAGCCCGGCGGCCACCCGCGCATGCCGTACGGACTCGGCCCCCGCACCCCGACCACCACCCGGCGTGGCCGACGCCCCCAGACCGGACCCACCACCAGCCACCGCGCCCGCCGCACCACCCGAGCCCCCGCCCGAGGCAGAGCCCTCGCCCAAACCCGAGGCCGAATCCGGCCCACCACCCGAGGCCGCACCCGAACCCGACCCCAAGCCCGAGGCCGCACCCGAGTCCAGATCAGCGTCCGAGCCCAGCCCGGCGTCCGAGTCCCATGCCTGCCCGTCCGCCAACTCCGGGTCGCCAGCGGCTTCGGCGGCGGCTCGGGCGCGGGCCGCCTCGAGCTTGGCCGCCGCCTTCGCGGCGCGTTCGGTGCGCTGGGCGACCCACTCCGCCGCCCACGGCGGCAGCGAGTCGGCGGCGGGCACCCCGTCCGCCGACCACATGAGCAGCAGCCCGAGCGCGTGCTTGCACGGGAACTTCCGGCTGGGGCAACTGCACCGATATGCGGGCTCGGAGAGGTCGACACACGCCAGGTAGGGCGTGGCCCCGCTCCCCTTGCACGCGCCGAACAGCACGTCGTCAGTCACGCCGCGCAAGGTCCATTTGCCGGGTGCCGCCACGCCCTGCGCCGCCTTCTGGGACGAGGCGTCGGGGGCGAGGGCGAGCACCTGATCACGGCTCCACCGTTCGATCACTTGCCGCAGACTAGCCAGCCCGACCGACAATTACCGCCGCTCCGCCGGATCCGCGAAGAAGATCCATATCACCAGCTCGTCAGGCTACGGCGACGTCATTCGACTGCCACGAATACCGAGCACGTAGGATCACCCACGTGGAGCTGACGATCTACCCCAGCGGCCCGTCCGTCGAGGTCGCCGACGAGGCTGCGGCCCTGGCCAGCGAGCTGGCCAAGGAGCTGGACGGGCAGCTGGTCCTCGACGGCACCCGCTTCCTGCGCCGTGACGTCACCGGCGCGGCCGTCGCGTTCGTGGACCGCCCGCCCATCGCCCAGGCCCTGGACCTGCTGCCCCACCCCGAGGGCGGCTGGTTCCGCGAGACCTGGCGGGCGCCCGTCTCCTTCCTGCCCGCCGGCTACCCCGGCGCCCGCGCCTCCGCCACCGGCATCTACTTCCTGCTGGGGCCGGGCGAGGAGTCGGTCCCGCACGTGGTCCGGTCCGACGAGGTGTGGCTGTGGCACCGGGGCGGCCCGCTGAGCCTGACCATCGGCGACGAAACCGTCATCCTCGGCCCGCGGGTCGAGGATGACCAGGTGCCGCAGGCCGTGGTCCCGGGCGGGGTGTGGCAGTCGGCCAGGCCGGCGACCGGCGAGGAGGTCCTGGTGAGCTGCGTCGTCTCGCCGGGATTCGACTTCGCCGACTTCACCGCGCGAACCGAGTAGGGATCATGGACGGACCACCGGACAACAAGCACCCGATCAGGCGCCTCTCGACCCAGGTCGTGTACGAGAGCCCGTACCTGCGCATGCGCGAGGACCGCATCCGCCGCCTGGACGGCTCCGAAGGCATTTACTCCTACGTCGAGAAGCCCGACTACGCGCTGGTCATCCCGATCGAGAACGACGGGCTGCACCTGGTGGAGCAGTACCGCTATCCGATCCGCGCCCGCTCATGGGAGTTCCCGCAGGGCGCGTTCCCCAACAAAGAGACCGGCGACCCCGAGCACCTGGCGCACGAGGAGCTGCGCCAGGAGACGGGACTGACGGCGGCGCACATGCGGCACCTCGGGCGGCTGAACTCCGCCAAGGGCATGTCGTCCCAGGTCTTCGACGTGTTCGTGGCCACGGGGCTGGAGCCGGGGCCCAACGAGCTGGAGGTCGAGGAGCAGGACCTGCTGCACCGGTGGTTCAGGCGGGGTGACTTCGAGGCCATGATCCGCACCGGCGAGATCGCGGACGCCGCGACGCTGGCGGCCTACACGCTGTTCCTGCTCTCCGCCCAGTAGGACGCCGTCACGCTCCGCATGACAGGGCGTCTTACGCGCCCCCCCAGCTCACAGTCGAAAAAGGGCCTAAATCCTGATTTTTGGCGCCGTGTCACGGCATAACCGAACAGATGTGACATGCTGCCCAGAAATCACGGAAAAGAGTTCGCATGTGCGGTGCGTCACTAAGAGTGATTATCTGTGATAAATACGCGATTACCCGGTTCGGCCTATTGACGATCTTGGCGTCCCGGCACGACGTCAACGTGATCGAGACCACCGACAGCGGAGTCCATGCGATCATGCTCGCCCGCAAGCATCATCCCGAGGTGGTGGTCACCGGACTGACGCTGGGCGGGCTGTCCGGACTGGAGCTGATCCAGCGATTACGGGCCGAGAAGCTGGACCCCGAGCCCCGCGTGGTCGTGTTCACCGTCGACCACACCGATCAGACGGTCACCGACGTGCTGCGCGCCGGCGCGAACGGGCTGCTGACCCAGGATTCCACGCAGGACGAGGTCGTCGCCGTCATCAGGGCGGCGGCCCGGGGGCAGACCATGCTCTCGCCCGTGGTGACGCAGCGGCTGGTCGACTGGTTCAGGCAGCGCGAGCCCCCTCCTGCCGAGCTGGACCAGCCCACGCTGGCCGGGCTGACGCCACGGGAGCAGCAGGTTCTGCTCCTGGTCGCGCAGGGCAGGTCGACCGAGGAGGTGGCGGGTGAGTTGTACATCGGGGTCAGTACGGTACGCACCCATCTGCACCGGCTCCGCGCGAAGTTGAAGGCCAAGGACCGGGCCCAGTTGGTCTCCTTCGCCTACCGCTCCGGCCTCATGTCAACCTAGACACCGGACGCGTCGCCAGTGGCCCGAGGGCCAGGGAGCCGAGCACCACGACCGCCGCCAGCGCGAACGCCCCCGGATAGCTGATGTCCGCGACCACCCCGCCGACCAGCCCCGCGAGCCCGAAGAAGATGTCGTACAGCGAGCTGAGCGCCCCCAGCGCCGCCCCCCGCTCCGGCTCCGGCGCCCGGCTGATCGTGATCATCGCGAGTGACGGGTAGAGCAGGGTGAACCCGGCCCCCGAGAGCACCGCCCCCGCCGCCGCCACCCACCAGCCGGGCGCGAATCCGATCATGGCCAGGCCGATGGCCTCCGCGAGGCTCGACACGACGATGACCGGCATCGGGCCGAGCCGGTCGGGCAGGCGCCCGGCCACGAGCCGGGTCGCGATGTAGGCGGCGCTGAAGACGCTGAGCAGCACCGGCCCGTTCGAGATCCCCCTGGTGGACAGGGCCAATGCGCCGAAGCCGACCAGCACGCCGTACCCGAACGCCCCTGCCCCCAGCGCCAGCCCCGGGAGCACCGCCGCACCCGGGATGAGCTTGCGCGACACGACGGGCACCCGCGCGCCGGCCGGCAGCCGGCTCAGGACCGCGACGGCGAGGAGCGGCAGGACCACGGCGGCGGCCCATACCGCCGGGTAGGAGCCGAGGCGGTACAGCGACTCGCCCAGGGCGGGGCCGGCCATGAAGCCGCCCCACATGGCCAGGCCGTACCATCCGACGATCTGACCCCGGCGGCTCTCGGGCGCGAGCTGCACCGTCCACACCGACCCAGCGGTGAACAGCAGCGCCTCGGCGACGCCCATGATCAGCCGGGTGGCCATGAGGCCCGGCAGGCCCCATGGGAGCGCGTACATGGCGCCGATGACGGCGGCCAGCGCCGCCCCGGCCAGCATCAGCCGGCGGCTGCCGAACCGCTGCGCGAGCTGCCCGCCGTAGGGACGCAGCGCCAGCGTCACCGCCGCGGTCGAGGTGAAGGCCGCGCCGACGGCGAAGGGGGCGCCGCCCAGCTCCTCCGTCACCAGCCGCGGGATCACCGGCACCGCCGCGCCGAACGCCGTGAACGTGGCGAACAGCGCGGCCACCAGCCCCGCGAACGTCCGCGCCCAGGTCATAGGCCGCGAGTGTTTCCGCCGTCCACCAGCAGCACCACGCCCGTGATGAAGGAGGTGTGCTCACTGGCCAGGAACGCGGCGATCGCCCCGAAGTCGCCGGGCCGCCCGATCCTGCGCATCGGCAGGCCCTCGGCCACCCGCGCCAGCGCCGCGTCCGCCTCGTCGCCGAACTGGTGGTCGAGCGCGGGCGTGCGGTGGAAGCCCTGGGCGAGGACGTTCACGGTGATGCCGCGCGGGCCGAGGCTCGGCACGAGCCCCTTGGCGAAGCCCAGCACGCCCAGCCGGGCGACGGCCGACAGGCCGGTCAGGGGCAGCGGCTGGCGTACCGCCTCGGAGGTGAGCATCAGCACCCGGCCCCAGCCGGTGTCCAGGTGGGGCAGGGCGGCCAGCACGACGCTCACGTGCGGGATCGTGTTGTCCTCCAGCGCCCGCCGGTACACGCGTACGTCGAACTCCTCCAGCGACCCGTGCGGCACTCCGCCCGAGCTGCTGACCACGATGTGCAGCGAGCCGAACTCGTCGGCGGTGCGCCGCACCCACTTGGCGACGGCCGTCTCGTCGCGCACGTCCACGCTGGTGCTGAGCACCCGTCCCGGTCCCGCGGCGTCGATCTCGGCGTGCGCCCGCGCCAGCCGGTCGGGCTCGCGGGCGCAGATGGAGACGTGCGCGCCCTCGGCCGCCAGTGTGCGGGCCACGGCCAGCCCGAGCCCGCTGCTGGCCGCCGCCACGAGCGCGACCCGTCCGTTCAACCCAAGGTCCATGGCCAGACACCTCTCACGAGACCAGCAGGAAATGCTGCGGCAGGTGCACGGCGAGCCCGACGCGCGTGCTCGCCTCGATGACCTCGGCGTCCCTGCGCAGCCGCAGCGTGGACGCCGCGGGGTCGAGCAGCGTCACGGCGGCGCGGAAGTCGCCGAGCAGCGCCTCCCCCGTGCCGATCATGCGGGTGCGCGAGACGCGGATGCCGGCCGTCGCCAGCCGGTCGAGCGTCCCGTCGCGCACGAGCTTCCAGTACAGACCGGGATGGGTCACGATCCCGTCGCACGAGCCGCCGGTCTCCTCGACCTCGGCCGCCGCCGCCGTCAGCACGTCCTCCGGATCGCCGTCGAACGGCGCGTGCCGCGAGTCCGCCAGGTGCAGCAGCCCGTCGATGGCGCCGTCGCCCGAGCCGTGCAGCAGGATCTCGTTCTCGACCGTGGACAGCCGGACGAGCACGCGGTAGTCGACGAAGGCGGCGAGCAGGCCGGGCTCGTCGAGCACGCCCTTGGGGGCGGGTACGCCGACCTTGACCTCGGTCAGGTCGGCCACGCGGACGCTGGAGGCGAAGGCCGACTCGGGTGTCTTGTCGTACGACGTCCCCGACGGCTCCAGCCGGGACGGCGGCGCCTCGTGGACATAGGGCACTTGCCCGCCGCCCACCGGAACGCTCTTCAGCAGGTGCCGGACCGTGTAGCGGGGCCGGGTCTTGAACAGCGGGAACGCCTCGGTCAGCGCCAGCCGGTACGGTACCTCGACGTCACCGCCGTTCCGCGAGCCGGCCACCGCCCACGCGAACTCCTCGCCAGGAGACATGCCTGTCCCTCCCCGTTGAAATGGTTGTCAACGCTGAGCTGATTTGGTGGCTACAAACCGTCCGAGCACGAGGTAATCCATCTCGGTCTTCAGGAAGCAGTCCATGGCGTCGGCCGGTGAGCACACGATGGGTTCGCCGGCCACGTTGAACGAGGTGTTGATGAGACAGGGCACCCCGGTCAGCTCGGTGAAGGCACGCAGCAACTCCGCCAGCAGCGGGTTGTCGTCCTCACGGATCGTCTGGATCCTGGACGTGCCGTCGACGTGCGTGGCGCCGGGAATCAGGTCGCGGTAGCCGGGCCGTACGGGGAAGACGAACGTCATGTACGGCGAGGCGCGCTTCTTCCCCAGCTCGAACACCTCGGGGGCCACGTCTTCGAGGACGACCGGCGCGAACGGCCGGAAGGGCTCCCGGTGCTTGATCCGGTCGTTGATGATGTCCTTGATATCGCCGAACCGCGGATTGGCCAGGATGCTGCGGTTGCCCAGCGCGCGCGGCCCGTATTCCGTCCGTCCCTGGAACCAGCCGACCACGCACTTCTCCCGCAGCAGCTCCGCCGTCTCCCGCGCGACGTCGCCCGGAGCGAGCTCCCGCCATTCGACGCGCCCCGCGTGGGCGTCGAGCGTGGCGCGGATCTCCGCATCGCCATAGGCGGGCCCCAGGTACGGCGAGCCGCTGACCCGCGGCGTGTCGCCCGCCTCCTGACTGGCGTAGAAGGCGGCGCCGATGGCCACGCCCGGATCGCTGGCGCCGAAGCTCACGTCCATCTCGGCGAACCTGGACCCTTCGAGCAGCTTGGTGTTGTTGACGCAGTTCAGCGCCAGCCCGCCCTCGAACAGCAGCCGGGGCAGCGCGCTGCGCTCCTCCAGCGCGCGCACCTGGTGGGCCGTCACCGCCTCGACCATCTCCTGGGCGGCCCCGGCGACCCGGACCCGCACGTCGAAGTCCTCCCGGTGGTCCGGGTCCGTGCCGAAGATCCGGTCGAACAGCGCGTAGTAGGCGCGTACGGCCCGCGGCGCGTAGGGGATGGTGTAGCGGCCGTCGCCCGTCAGCTCCACCACGTGCTTGAGCAGCGGGTTGGGCTCCGGCGGCGGGCCGTAGCCGGCCAGGCCCATGACCTTGTACTCGTCGTTGTTGGGGACGAAGCCGAGATACCTGGTCAGCACCGCGAACAGCAGGGCGAGCGAGTTGTCCCCGTCGACCGTCGCGTCGTCGAACACCTGCACCTTGCCGTCGCGCACCTCGCCGAGGATCGCCGACAGCCACTCCGCCCGGCCGTCGCTGACCACGAACGCCGCGTCCCCACCTCCGGACAGGTGGTATCCCGTCATCAGATGAGCTATGTGATGCGGCACCGTGACCAGCTTCTCGGCCGTCAGCGGGTATCCCGTGTGCTCGTGGAAGTCGGCGAGAATGGCCGCCTCGCTGAATATCCGGGTGTAGGTGTCGTCGAGCCGCCGCAGCCTGGCGAATTTCTTGTCCACCGGCGCGTCGGCGTCCACGATCTCGGCGATCATGTTGTTCATGACGTCCTGGGAGAAACGCCAGGAATGCGCGAAGACATCAACCTCGTCGAATGACTTCCCGGCCTCCCTTAAAACCCATTCGATGGCGTTGACCGGAAACCTGGCGGTCTTCTTCTCGCGATTGAGCCGCTCCTCCTCGACGGCTGCGACCAATTCTCCGTCCACCATGAGAGCCGCCGAGGAATCGTGACCGTAAAGCATGTGCCGGTCGATTCCCGTCGACCCGTAATAACGTGCGAAGAGTTCGGCGACCTTACCGAACCCGTTGTATCCGAGGACGATCACGAGAACTCCTTGGCGGTGAAGGACCGGAGTGCCACCAGTGAAGGTCATGGCGCCCTGGACGGCGTCCACCTGGCGATGACCCGGGAGGCGACGCATCGTTGAGCCGGTGGACGCGGCTCAACGGACGGCCGAGGGCGCGACGTTGTAGTTACCGCGGAAGAAATTGTCCGGGTCCAGCCGCTGTTTCACCGAGGTCAGCCGGTCGAAGGCCGTCTCGCCGAAGGTCTTCCTGGCCCGCTCGCCGGTGGACGCATAGTTGATGTATCCGTCACCCCAGCGGCCGTACGGCTCGGCGGCCTCCGCGACGGACCGCGCCCAGGCGATCTGTTCCTGGTCGGCGGCCGGGTCTGCCCAGATCGCCGTGCCCGTGACGTTGAAGCCCGCGCCCCGGAAGGGCACGGCCGTGGCCTCGGCGGGCACCCGCCGCACCGCGCCGTGCAGCGCCTCGACGAGGATCCCGTCCCTGAAGGGCCCCAGCCACCGGCCGGCCAGGAACCGTTCGACCAGCGCCTCGGCCAGCTCGTCGGGCAGGGCGTCGGCGAAGCGGGCGCTCCAGTAGTGCCGCAGCCCGAACGCCAGACGGCCGAGCGTGGCCTGCAGCGAGAGGTACGACCTGGGCATGACCTGCCAGTCGAGGATCTCCGGCCCGCGCAGCCGCTTCTCCAACGCCGTCCGGTATCCCTCGTCCTCGCCGCTGTAGGCCACGCAGATCACCGCCGCCGGAACGTGTGTGGGACCGTACCTTTTCAGCAGCAGCGTGCAGTTGAGCTCGTCGGGCGCGTCGAGCATGAGGTCGCGGAACAGGCGCACGGCCGGGCCGAGCTCGGCGCGCGGGTAGGCGACGCAGCCGCCGTACAGCAGGCCCACCGGGTGCATCCGGAAGCGGAACGCCGCCACCACGCCGAAGTTGTGACCCGCGCCGCGCAGCGCCCAGTCGAGCTCGGGATCGCGCTCCGCGTCCACCTCGACCACCTCCCCGGCGGCCGTGACGAGCTGATAGGAGAGCACGTTGTCGCAGGTAAGGCCATATCTTCCCATCAGGTGACCGAGGCCGCCGCCCAGGGTCAGGCCGCCGACGCCGGTGGTGTCGAAGGTGCCGCCCGTGGTGGCCAGGCCGTACGCCGTGGTGGCCAGGTCCAGCTGACTCCAGGTGGTGCCGCCGCCCACCGTGGCGGTGCGTTCTCGCGGATCGACCGTCACCGAGCTCATCAGCCGCAGGTCGATGACCAGCCCGTCGTCGACGGAGGCGTACCCGGCGACGTTGTGCCCGCCGCCGCGCACCGCCGTGACCAGGCCGGCCTCGCGGGCGGTGCGGATCACCGCGCGCAGCTCCGCGACGTCGCGCGGCAGGCAGATCAGCCGGGGCCGCAGATCGTGCATGCCATTGAAGAGCAGCCGCAACTCGTCATAAGCGGGGTGGCCGGGGCCGACCACCCGATCGGGACACGCGGCGTTCAGTGCGGAGACCGTCACGGGCTTGTTCCTTTCTCGGGCCTGGGTTCTTCGACGGCTTATCACGCATTTGTGACACACGCGAGGGGGGTTGCCTTTCCCGGGATCTGAGGCGATAGTCGGCTCTTAGCTCCACCGCGCAATTCACTACGCTATTTGCACAACAGATTCGAGGGACCGGTGAATCCACCCCTGACCACCTGGCCCACTTATGACAAGGGTGATGTCTTCCTCAGCCCGGAGGACCTCGCCGCAGCCATGGAGGCGCTCCGCGCCCAGCTGTTCTTCCGTTACGATTTCCGACCGCACGAGGAGACATTTACCGGGCTCTTCGAACGGCGGCTGTGCGAGGTGTTCGGCGCCCGGCACGCGCTGGCCTGCGCCAGTGGCACCACCGCGATCACGCTGAGCCTGCTCGCGCTCCAACTGCCCGCCGGCTCGCCGATCGCCTGCCCCGCGTTCACCTTCGCGGCCACGCCGAGCGCGATCCTGCTGGCCGGGCACCGGCCGGTGCTCGTGGAGTGCGAGGAGAACCTGCACCTCGACGTGCGCGACCTGCGCCGGGTGCTGGACGAGGGCGCCAAGGCGGTCGTGGTGGTGCACATGCGCGGCTTCGCCAGCGACATGCCGGAAATATGCCGACTGGCCGAGGAGTACGGCGCCTTCGTGGTCGAGGACGCGGTGCCCGCGCTCGGCGCGCGGCTCGATGGCCGCTACCTGGGCACATTTGGCCACTTCGGCGCCTTCAGCACTCAGTCCGACAAGTCGCTCAACACCGGAGAAGGCGGCTTCCTCCTCACCGACGACCCCGAAGCGTACGCCCGCGCGGTGGTCTACAGCGGCGCGTACGAAGGCCGGATGGCCCGCCACTTCCCTGGCCAGGTCCCGGACGTCGACGACCGGGCGTTCCCCATCTTCAGCTTCCGCATGGACGAGATCAGGGCGGCGCTCGCCGGTGCCCTGCTCCAGCGGCTGCCCGACCGGCTGGCCGCCCATCACCGCAACTACGGCTACGTGGCCGAGCGGCTCGCCGACCTCGACGAGATCGCGCTCCGGCAACCGGTGGCGCCCGGCGCGTACCTCGGCGAGGCGCTGGTCTTCCGGCTGCCCGGGGCCACGCCGCGGGAGTGCGCGGCGTTCGCCGCGGCCGTCGCGGCCGAGGGGGTCGACGCTCGCGCGCTCGGCGACCGCGACGACGTCAACGTCCGCGCCTTCTGGAACTGGCGGTTCCTGCTCGGCGACGACGCGCACGCCGCGCGGAGCCTCTTCCCGGCCTCGGCGCGCTACGTCAGCGAGGCGATCGACATCCCGCTCTCGGCCAATCTGACCCGCGCCGACTGCGACCGCCTGGTGGCGGCTGTCAGAAAAGCCGCCGCCGGGAGGCCCGCCGCCGAGACCGCCACAGCGGGAGAGACCGCCACCGCCGGACGGGCCGCGAGCCGATGACGCCGCGGGTGCTCTACGTCACGGGCTGGTGCAGGTCGGGCAGCACACTCCTCGGCAACCTGCTCAACGAGCTGCCGGGCGTCGCGCACGTGGGCGAGCTCAACTACCTGTGGTCCAACGGCGTGCTCTGCACCGGCACCAACAGCACCTGCGGCTGCGGCAAGGACCTGCGGGACTGCGAGGTGTGGCGGCAGGTGCTGCTCAAGGTGGACGGCCACGCCATCGCGACGGAGATGATCCGGCTGCACAACGCCCACCTGCGCACCCGCTTCACCCGCGAGCGCCTGCGCGAGGCCCGCGGCCTGGCCCCGCGGCCGCGCGACGTGCGGCGCGTCGGCGAGGTCAAACGGCGGCTCTACACCGCGATCGGCGAGGTGCTCGGCGCCGAGCTGATCGTCGACACCTCCAAGTTCCCCGCCGAGGCGGCCCACCTCATGGGCCTGCCCGACCTGCGCCCCCAGGTCCTGCACATGGTGCGCGACCCCAGGGCGACCGCGTACTCCTGGCACCGCGCCAAGGGCTACATCCCGGCCATGAGCCCCCTGCGCAGCAGCACGTACTGGACCGGCTTCAACGCGGCGTCGGAGTGGATCGCGAGCGCCTTCCCCGAAAGGTGCCTCCGGCTCAGGTACGAGGACTTCGCCGCCCGCCCCGCCGAGACGATCGGCCGGGTCATGGCGTGGGCGGGTCTCCCGCCGCCCGGCCCGGTGATCGACGGGGGCACCGCCCGGCTCGGCGTCAACCACACCGTGACGGGCAACCCCGACCGGTTGCGTACCGGGCCCGTGGCCATCAGGCCCGACGAGGCCTGGCGTACCGCCCTGCCGGCCGCGAGCGTCGCGCTGAGCACCCTGGCCGCGCTGCCGCTCATGGGCAGGTACGGCTACCACCTGAACGACCGGTAGGAGGACGCATGGAGTGGCGAAGCGACGCCGAGCACTGCTACCGGGAAGGCTGGTGGCGCGACACCACGCCCCTGGACGATCTCCGGCGGGCCGTGGAGCGCTTCCCCGGGCGCGTGGCGATCACGGCGCATCAGGCGGGCGCCGACGACCTGGTCAAACTGACGTACACGGATCTGTCCCGGCTGGTGGAGCGGTTCGCCGGGGCCCTGACCGAGCTGGGCGTCGGCCCGGGCGACGTGGTCGCGCTCCAGTTGCCGAACTGGTGGCAGTTCCCGCCGCTCGCGCTCGCCTGCATGCGGGTCGGCGCGGCGGTCAACCCCATCATCCCGATCCTCCGCAAACGCGAGGTCGGCTTCATGCTGGAACGTACGGAGGCGAAGGTCTGCGTCGCGCCCGCGTCGTTCCGCGGCTTCGACCACGCCGGGATGCTCGCGGAGATCGCCAAGGAGGTGCCGACGCTGCGGCACGCGGTGACCATCGGCGGCGGCCCGCTCGACTTCGACGACGTCTTCATGTCCGGCCGCGACGTCCGGCTCGGGCCGCAGGAGGCGAGCCCGGACGACCTGGCCCAGGTGATGTTCACCTCGGGCACGACGGGCGAGCCCAAGGGCGTCATGCACACCCACAACACGCTGTACGCCGGCATCCGCACCGAGGCGGAGGCCCTCGGACTGGACGAGGACCTGGTCGTCCACATGGGATCGCCCCTCACCCACCAGGCCGGCTACCTCTACTGCTTCCTGATGCCGCTCCAGCTCGGCGGCCGGGCGGTGTTCCAGGACGTGTGGGACCCGGACGTCATGCTCGGCCTGGTCGAGTCGGAAGGCGTCAACTTCGGCATGGGCGCCACCACGTTCGTGGTCGACGCCATCGCCGCGCAGCGGGCCCGCCCCCGAGACCTGAAGACCCTCGACTCCTTCGCCTGCGGCGGGTCACCGATCCCGCCCAAGGTGGTGGAGGAGGCGGGCGAGGTGCTCGGCGTGCGCATGTACGCGCTGTGGGGCATGACGGAGAACGCCACGGTCACGATCACCCGCCCCGAGGACCCGCCGGATCTCGCCGCGCGCTCCGACGGCCGGCCCGCGCCGTGGATGCAGGTCCGGATCGCCGGCGACCGGCTGCAGGTACGCGGCGCCAACCAGTGCGTCGGCTACTGGAAGCGCCCGGACCTGTACGGCGAGGCCCTCACGACCGACGGCTGGTTCGACACGGGCGACCTCGCCAGGGGCGACGGCCACGACGGCATCCGGATCACCGGCCGGGCCAAGGACCTGATCGTCAGGGGCGGGGAGAAGATCCCCGTGGTCGAGGTGGAGGCCGCGCTGTGGCGGCACCCGCGGATCAAGGAGGCCGCGCTGGTGGCCTATCCCGACGAGCGGCTCGGCGAGCGGGCGTGCGCCTTCGTCGTCCCGGATGGCGAGCCGCCGTCGCTCGCCGACGTACAGGGGCATCTGGAGCGGCTCGGCATGGCCCGGCAGTTCTGGCCGGAACGCCTGACGGTCGTGGCCGAGCTGCCGAAGACGGCGTCGGGCAAGGTGCAGAAGTTCGAGCTGCGGGAACGGATGGGCTGAGCATGGACTTCGCGTTCGACGGCGAGCAGGAGCGGCTGCGCGCCCGGGTGCGCGACTTCGCGGCCGAGCACCTCGCCCCGCACTACCAGTCCGACGACCGCGCCGCGGCCATGCGCCCCGAGCTGCCCGGCGAGCTGGCCCGCATGGGCCTGCTCGGCCTGCGCGTCCACCGGGAGTACGGCGGTTCGGGCGCCGACGCCGTGACCACCGGCCTGGTGCTCGAAGAGCTGGCCCGCGTCGACGTGAACAGCTGCTACCTGGTGCTCAACGCCGCGCTCGTGGCCGACATCCTCCAGGCCAACGCCTCGCCGGAGCAGCGGGGCGACTGGCTGCCCGCCCTGGCCTCGGGCGACCTGATCCCGGCCATCTGCCTGACGGAGCCCGAGCACGGATCGGACGCCGCCGCCATCGAGTTCCGCGCCACACCGCAGGACGGCGCCTGGCTGCTGCACGGCGAGAAGACCTCGATCATGCTCGGCATGACCGCCACGCACGGCCTGGTCTTCGCCAGGACGGGCGGTCAGGGGGCGCGCGGCGTCACCGCCTTCCTCGCCGACCTGGCCGCCGCCAAGCGGGAGGCGTTCACCGACCTCGGCAACCGCGCCGTGGGCCGCGCCCACCTGACCTTCGACGGCCTGTCCGCCGGGCCCGAGACGATCGTGGGCGGCGAGGGCCTCGGATTCGTCCAGGTCATGCGGGGTTTCGACTATTCGCGGGCGCTGATCGCGTTGATGGCGACGGGCACCGCTCAGGCGGCGATCGACGACGCGCTGGAGCGGGCGCGCACGCGCACCGCCTTCGGCCGCCCGCTCGGCGCCTTCCAGGGGCTCAGCTTCCCCCTGGTCGAGTACGCCACGCAGCTCCGCGCGGGCAGAGCGCTCTGCTACGAGGCGCTGTGGCGCAAGGACCAGGGGCTCCCGCACACGACCGAGGCGAACATGGTCAAGTGGTGGGTGCCGAGGATGGCCGCGGACGCCGTCCAGCAGGCGCTGCTCACGTTCGGGCAGGCCGGCTACTCGGAGGAACTGCGGCAGGCGCAGCGGCTGCGTGACGTGATCGCGCTGCAGATCGCCGACGGCACCGCCCAGATCACCAAGCTGGTCGTCGCCCGGCAGCTACTCGGCCGCGACTTCGCCCCCTGATTTTTCCGGAACGTACGGCGGGAGCTGGAGGCGGGCGCGGATACTCCGCTGGACGGTCACCTTGTCGTCGCGGGCGTCGACCGTCGTGACGTACTCCTTGCCGCGGAACAGCTCCACGACCGGGTCGATCTTGTCGTGGTATTCGCGCAGCCGCGTGGCGAGCGCGTCAGGGGCGTCGTCCTCGCGGGTGACGAGCTCGCCGCCGCACACGTCGCACCTGCCCTCGGTCGCCGGCCGGTGGGCGATCAGGTTGTAGTCCATGCCGCAGCGTGAGCACAGCCGCCTGGCCAGGACCCGCCGCCGCACCTCGTCGTCGGGCAGGTCGAGGTGGATCACGCCGTCGATGTCGTAGCTCTCCAGGAAGAACTCCGCCTGCCGCCGGCTGCGCGGGAAGCCGTCGATGATGAAGCCGTAGTTCCAGTCGTGCTGCTGGAGGCGCTCCCTGACGACGGCCTCGACCAGGTCGTCGCCCACGAGCTCGCCGGCCGCGACCAGGCGGCGGACCTGGGCGCCGAGCTTGGTGTGGCTTTTGACGTGCCAGCGGAAGATGTCGCCGACGCTGATGTGCACCAGGTCGAGATCGGTGGCCAGCAAGGTGCTCTGGGTGCCCTTGCCGCTGCCCTGCACGCCCAAGATCACGTATTTCCGCATGTCTCATTCTCCGTCGGGGACGGGGAGCATGATCTTACTGCCCGCGCCACCGCGATCGACGAGTTCCTGGACCCGCTGGGGAGAGTAGATCCCGTCCACGAGGAGCTGCGCGAGCCCGAGTATGCCCGCGTCGGGGTCGAGATCACTGCGGACGATCTGGAGATTGCGGGTGGCCAGCGGCAGGGACCGCCGGTAGACGATCTCGCGGATGCCGGCGAACAGCTGCTCGTCGGTGTGGGCGAGCTGGCCGCCGATCGCGATGATGCGCGGGTTGAACAGGTTGACGGTGTCGGCGATGGCGCCGCCGAGTATGCGGGCCGCGCGCCGGGCGAGTCGTACGGCGACCAGGTCGCCGGAGCGGATCAGCCGCACGGCGTCGTCGACGGTGGCGACGTCGCGGCCCGCCGCCTGGAGATCGCGGACGAGCGCCCAGCCCCCTGTGTACGCCTCCACGCAGCCGACGTTGCCGCACCGGCACAGCGGCGGCTCGGCCACGTCGTCGACCACCACCTGGATGTGGCCGATGTCGCCGGCCGCGCCGTCGGCCCCCCGGTGCACCTGGCCGCCCGCGATGAGGCCGGTGCCGACGCCGGTGCCGATCTTGACCATGAGCAGGTGCGGGACCCCGGGGTAGCGCAGGCGCTGCTCGCCGAAGGCCATCGCGTTGACGTCCTTGTCGACCAGCACCGGGCAGTTGTAGTGGGCGGTGAACCAGCCCGGGATGTCGAAGCGGTCCCAGCCGGTCATGATCGGCGGGCTGACCACCCGCCCGCTGGCGAAGTCGACCGGACCGGGCACGTCGATGCCGATGCCGAGCACGTCGCCGGGAACGTGGCCGCGCTCCTCGAGCAGCTCGGCGAACAGCTCGGACACGATCGTGAGGATCGCCGTCGGACCGGTCGTCACATCGGCGCGGACGTCGCGTTCGGCCCGCACCTCTCCGCCCAGGTCGCACACGGCGGTGCGCAGGCCGGTGGCGCCCACGTCGGCCACCAGCAGCACACCCCGGTCGCGGTTGACGACGAACTGGCCAGCGGGCCGGCCCTTCGTGCGCGCCTCCGTGGGCGCGGGGATGAGCAGTCCCGCGGCCAGCAGTCCGTCGAGGCGCTGGTTGACCGTCGTGCGCGACAGGCCGGTGTGACGCATGACGTCGGCTTTCGTGAGCCCGTCGGGGATGTCGCGGAACAAGCCGAGGATCTCCCCTGAGCTGACTCCCATCCGCAGCGCGGACACGCCTGTTATGGCCATTGGACCACTATATCGGTGACTGTTAGTACTCGTAAGTCAAGAAAGTTTCGTCTTAAAAAGTCGAAAGAAGGGTTGTCAGTCTTCAGAAGTAGCCGTACGGTCATCCCATCGACGCCGAAAGGGGCATCCGATGCACACGACCTCGCATGGCAGGCGAGCGACGGCGATCACCGCCGTTCTGGCGGCCGGAACACTGGCCCTGGGAGCGTGCGGCTCCAGCGTGTCCGCGGGTCCGACCGTCTCGACCGCCGGCGCCGCGACTCCGAACGTCGCCGCAGTGATCAAGGGGCTGGACAATCCGTTCTTCCAGACGATGAAGCAGGGCATGGACGAGCAGGCCAAGGCGGGCGGCGTGGCCCTCACGGTCCAGGCGGCCACCTCCATCACCGACACCACCGGACAGGCGGACAAGCTCAACGGCCTGGGCGGGCAGCCCTTCACCTGCTTCGTGGTCAACCCGATCACCGGCACCAACCTGATCCAGGGCCTGGCCAGGATCGCCGCGCAGAACAAGCCCATCGTCAACATCGACAGTCCGGTCGACCCCGGCGCGGCCAGGAGCGCCAACGTCAAGCTGGCCACCTACATCGGCACCGACAACGGCGAGGCGGGCAAGATGGCCGGGCAGCGGATGAGCCAGCTCGTGCCCTCCGGCGGTGACGTCGCGGTCGTCGGCGGCATCGCGGGTGACGTCACCAGCGGCGCCAGGGTCGAGGGGTTCCAGCAGGGCATCGGCACCAAGCTCAAGGTCGTCCAGACCGTCGCCGCCAACTGGGATCGCCAGACCGCGCTCACCGCCGCGACCGACCTCCTGCGCGCGCACCCGGACCTGAAGGGCCTCTTCGTCGCCAACGACGACATGGGGCTAGGCGTGTCGCGGGCCATCGCCAACGCCGGCCAGACGGGGAAGGTGAAGGTCATCAGCGTCGACGGCATCAAGGACGCCCTCGAAGCGGTCAAGGCCGGCACGCTGGACGGCACCGTCGCCCAGTACCCGTACGCGATGGGCCTGATGGGCATCGAGGCGTGCCAGGCCGCCACGGCGGGCAAGCCGCTGCCGGGCACGGTGAAGTCCCCGGTCGAGCTGGTCACCAAGGACAACGCGGACAAGGCTCTGGCGGCGACGCCCAAGCCGTTCGGCACCTACGCCGACCCGTTCAAGAGCCTCATCCAGTAGGACAGAGATGGCAAACACTGCAATCGCCGCACCCGAGCACGAGGCCTGGACCGCGCGTCTGAAGGACGTCGGCTTCTGGGCCGAGTGGGCGGCCCTCGTCGGGCTGATCGTCCTGGTGATCGTCTTCCAGGCGCTGAACCCGACGTTCCTGAGCGCGGGCAACATCGCGTCGATGCTGGTCGCCGCCGCCATCCTGATCATCCTCAGCGTGGGGCAGACGTTCGTCATCGCCACCGCGGGCATCGACCTGTCGATCGCCTCCGCGATGACCTTGGGCGCGGTCGCCTTCGGCCAGGTCTACTCGATGGGGATGGGCCTGGCGCTGTCGTGCCTGGCGGCCGTCGTCGCCTCCGGCCTGGTCGGCGTGGTCAACGGGGTGATCATCGCCCGGGGCAAGATCACCGACTTCATCGTCACGCTCGGCACCCTTTCTGCGGCCTCCGGGCTGGCGCTGATCCTCTCCGAGGGCAAGCCCGTGACGATCATCGACGCGACGCTGCTCGGGCTGTCGACCGGCGGGCTCGGGATCTTCGGCTGGTCGTTCGTCATCGCGGCGGTCGTCGCGGTGCTGGGGCACGTCCTGCTGTTCCACACCCGGTTCGGCACGCACGTGCTGGCCACGGGCGGCGCGGCGGAGTCCGCGACGGCCATGGGGATCAGCACCCAGCGCGTGAAGATCGCCGTCTACACGATCTCCGGCGCGCTCGCCGGGCTCGGGGCCATCCTGCTGGTCGCCCGCATCGGCGCGGCCGAGCCCGCCGCCAACACCGCCTTCCTGCTCAACTCCGTGGCCGCGGTCGTGCTCGGCGGGGTGAGCCTGTTCGGCGGGCGCGGCAGCATCATCGGCCCGGTCATCGGCGCGCTCCTGCTCATCGCGCTGGTCAACGGGCTGACGCTGCTCGGCGTCTCGCAGTTCTACCAGCCCCTCGCCGTCGGCATCGTCGTGGTGCTGGCCGCGCTCCTGACAAGGTTCCAACGATGACGAACACCCTGCTCGAATCCCGGAACGTGTCCCTGTCGTTCGGCAACGTCCGCGCCCTCGCCGACGTCTCGCTGTCCCTGCGTCAAGGCGAGATCACCGCCCTGGTCGGCGACAACGGCGCGGGCAAGTCCACGCTGGTCCGCTGTATCTCCGGCATCCACCGGCCCGACAACGGCCACATCATCTTCGACGGGGAGGAGAGCGACTTCCACTCTCCCGACGACGCCCGCAAGGCCGGCATCGAGACCGTCCACCAGAACCTGGCCCTCGTCGAGGACCTCACCGTGTGGCAGAACCTCTTCCTCAACCGCGAGCTCGTCCGCGGGTTCGGTCCCATCGCGTTCCTGGACCGGCGGGCGATGCAGACCCGCGCGCGGGAGATGGTCTCCACGCTCGCGGTCAACGTCCCCGCGGTGAAGTCCCGCGTCCGGCGCCTGTCCGGCGGGCAGCGCCAGGCCGTCGCCATCTGCCGCGCGGCGGGCTTCAGCTCCCGGCTCGTCATCATGGACGAGCCGACGGCCGCGCTCGGCGTCCAGGAGACGGCCCGGGTCGAGGAGCTCATCCTGCGGCTGCGCGACGAGGGGCACACGGTGCTCCTCATCAGCCACAACTTCGCGCAGGTCATGCGGCTCAGCGACCACGTCTGGGTGATGCGCGCCGGCCGCTGCGTCGGCGGGCGCCGTACGTCCGAGACGAACGGCGAGGAGATCGTCTCCCTCGTCACCGGCGCCGTCAGCCAGTGAGCCCCCACCAACGATCAACAGAAGGCACCACGATGACCCTCACCGCCACCACGACCAACCCCATCGGCGTGCACGCCCTCGTCTGGGCCGGCGACACCACGCCCGCGTCGGTGGAGCACGCGATCCGCAAGACCAAGGAGACCGGCTTCGACCTGCTCGAACTGTCGCTGCACGACTCCATCAACCTCGACGTCCCGGCCGCGCGCGACGCCCTGCGGTCCGCCGGTCTCGGCGTGGCGTGTTCGCGCGGACTCGCCTTCGACGCCGACGTCTCCAGCGACGACGCCGACGTGGTGGCGCGCGGCGAGAAGCTGCTGCAGGACTCGCTCGCCATCACCGGCGAACTCGGCGGCACGCACTTCACCGGCGCCCTCTACAGCGCCCTGGGCAAGTACGACCGCCCGCTCACCGACGCCGGGCGCCGCAACGTGGTGTCGGTGCTGCGCGGCCTGGCGCAGGAGGCGCGGCGGCGCGGCATGACGCTCGGCCTGGAGATCTGCAACCGCTACGAGACCAACGTCATCAACACCGCGCACGACGCGCTCCGGCTCGCGGACGACATCGGGGAGGACAATGTCCTCATTCACCTGGACACTTACCATATGAACATCGAAGAGGACGATCTCGTACGGCCAGTACGCGAGGTCGGATCCCGGCTCGGCTACGTCCACATCGGCGAGAACCACCGCGGCTATCTCGGCTCCGGGCACCTGGACTTCACCTCGTTCTTCCACGCGCTGGCCGACATCGGCTACCGCGGGCCGATCACCTTCGAGTCCTTCTCCTCGGCCGTGGTGGCGCGCGGCCTGTCGAACGACCTGGCCGTCTGGCGCAACCTGTGGTCCGACGGCGAGGACCTGGCCCGCCAGGCCCACGGCTTCATCGCCGGTCAGCTGCACGCGAGCCAGACTCGATGACGACCCTCGCCGACCTGGCCGCCCGAGCCCGCTCCCTCGTACGCGACGGCCACCGCGCGGTGCTGGGCATCACGGGCAGCCCCGGAGCCGGCAAGTCGACGCTCGCCGAGCACCTGATCCGGCTGCTGCGGCAGGACCAGCCCGCGCTCGACTGGGTGGCGCACGTGCCGATGGACGGCTTCCACCTCGCCGACGTGGAACTCGACCGGCTCGGCCGCCGCGACCGCAAGGGCGCCCCTGACACCTTCGACGCCGCCGGCTACGCCGCGCTGCTGCGCCGCCTGCGCGCGGACGAGGACGACGTGATCTACGCCCCCGCGTTCGAACGCGACCTGGAACAGCCGATCGCGGGCAGCATCCCGATCCCGCGGACCGCCCGCCTCATCGTCACCGAGGGCAACTACCTGCTGTTGGACCAGGGCGACTGGGCGCGGGTCCGGCCCCAGCTCGACGAGGTCTGGTACTGCGATCTCGACGAGACCGAACGGGTGCGACGGCTCGTCGCCCGCCACGAACAGTTCGGCAAGGAGCACGACGCCGCCGTGGCCTGGGTGATGGGCACCGACCAGCGGAACGCGATCCTGGTCAGCGGCACCCGTCCGGGCGCCGACCTGGTGATCTCCGACCCGACCCTGCGCACGCTGGAGGCCTAGCCGTACTGGCCACAGAGGTCGGTTACGGTGCCGGTGAGCGCCTCCCACGCCTGGCGGCTGTCGGTGCCGCTCTCATGGGGCCCGCGGAAGTCGTCCACGTAAAGGGCCACGTCCTCGATGGCCCAGCGCAGCCGGTAGAGGTCCATGACCTCCGGATCGGGCCGCCGCCCGGTGATGTCCGCGTACCGTGCCAGATCCTCCGGCCCGTCGGCGACCAGCCACAGATCCCGCTCGGGCCGCGCCAACCCCACCGTGTCCCAATCCACCAGCAGTGGGCCGCCGTCGGCCAGCACGAGGTTGCCGGGATGCGGCTCACCGTGGGTCACCACGAGGTGCTCGCCGCTCACCTCATCGGCCCGCCGGTCGAACTCGTCCAGCCGCTCCCGTAACCTCCCGGCGCTCTCGGCCACCAGAGCTCGGGCGGGTTCCGCGTACGGCCCGCCCTGCCAGACCCCGCCCGTCTCCCGGAGGGCGTCCTCCAGCCGATCCCGCGCCGGAATGCGCAGGGGCCGCACGGGAGCCGAAGCCGGCGGCACCGTACGGTGCAACTCGGCGAGCAGTTCCACGACCGCGGCGCGCTCGCCGGCCGCCAGGCTCTCGCCGAAATCCCCGGTGCGCCCGCTTACCAGCGGAAAGACGCTCACCGCATGCCGTTGGCCGAGCAGCCGAAGTGATTCGCCCCGGCCGGTGGCCAGGGGCGCGACGACGAAGTCCAGCCCCTGCTCGCGCAGGGCGACGGCGGTGTCCATGGCCTGCCGCAGCCCGCTCTCCGCGGAGCCTTCCTCGAACAGACCCTTCTGCGTCAGATCCGCGACCGTGACGAACCACCGCGGCCCATCGGCATCAGCCGCGACCCAGTGGTAGTCCCCGAACCCGACCGGCGCGTAGTCCAGCGAAACAGCCCCGATCCCCCAAGCGCCCAGGAGGTCGCGCAACGCCCGCTCATCAAGCCCCGCCGGCCGATCTTTCACGCCCGCCACCCTACCGACCCCACCCAGCCGAGCGTTTCGAATATCGCCCGGCCCCGGCGAACCAGATGGGCGCGGCTACGTCAGGACCAGCCAGGTTCTGCCGTCGGTCAGCTCTCGGGCGGCGTCGAGGTGCCCGGCGTGACACGCGGTCTCGGTGATCACATGCAGGATGATCGTACGCAGGTCGCGGGGCGGCGCGTCGCCGAAGAAGTCATCGGGCCACCAGACCGGTGGGGCGTCGAGCGGGGTGGCGGCGATGATGGCGTTCGCCAGCTCCGTCTCCCGCCGGTATGAGCCGAACACCGCCTCGGCCGTCACGTCGGGGGCCACCTGCCAGGCGGCGTCCCCCGTTTCGAGCTCGACCGACTCGCCGCCGACGACGGCGCGGAACCAGAATCGCTCGACGTCGAGGGCGAGGTGCCGCACCAGCCCCAGGCACGTCCAGCCCGACGGCAGCACCGGCCGTCGCAGCGCATCCTCCGGAAGGCCGTCCAGGATGCCGAGCACGTGATCGCGCTGACTGTTGAGGACTGCGAGGAGGGTCTCAGTCTCTTTGTTCATGGTGGCGCCGAGCTTAGCGACCGCAACCGACAAGATCCGGCCGCTTCATTCGGCCGGTCGAGGGCGCGGCGGGCCGCCGATCATGTGCGGCCCGGTGGTCTCGGAGCCGGACACGGGGGACAGCCCCGCCTCGATGAGCTGGCCGCGCAGCGCGGCCACGGTGCGTTCGAGGGCACGGATCTGGGCCTGGAACTGGCGGATCTGCTCGCGCATCGCCGCGGATCCGGTCTGTTCGCTGGCCAGGTCGGCGCTGAGCTGGGTGGCTTGGTCCTGCAGGCGGTCCACCTGCCGCTCCATCTGGGTCAGCGCGTCCTCGTAGATCGTTTTGGCGCGGACGTAGGCGTCGGCGTCGACCTTGGAGCGTTCCAGCTCGGCGTGGCGTTCGGCCTGCAGCAGCGCGGTCTGTTGCGTCTTCTTGTTGGCGTCGGTGGCGGAGCGGAAGGCGAGATAGGCCACGCCGAGCGGGACGATGCCGACGGAGAACTGGATCAGGAGGTTACTCAGGCTGGACACTGCCGCCTCCGATGGGCCGGATCACGCCGGTATAGGTGACTCCGTCATCGCTGTGCCAGGCGTTGACGGTGAGGGCGATGGCGAACTCGGTGCCGTCGCGGTGCAGGCCGACCAGCGGAATGATCCGCCCGGCCAGGTCCGAGCGACCGGAGGAGCGCACCCGGGCGAGTCCGGCGGAGTGCTGGGCGCGAAAGCGGGGCGGCATCAGCATCGTCAGCGATCGTCCGACCGCCTCGTCGATGGTCCAGCCGAACAGGCTCGCGGCTTGGGGGTTCCACGACTGGATGACCCCGGCGCCGTCGGCGACGATGACGGCCTCCGGCTCGGCCCCCGGCTCGGCCTCGCCACCCGGGAAGCGGCTCACCACGACGGCCTCGGGCCAGGTGGCGATCAGCGAGATCCAGCCGCCGAAAGCCAGCCAGACCGCGCCGCCGACCCACCCACGCGGGTTGGCACCGGTGAAGGTGGAGAACAGGTACACCAGGCCATACAACATGAGCAGGGCGGTGGCGACGGCGAAGGCCACGCGATCCGAGCGCATGAACATCTGCACCAGGCACAGAGCGCCGGTGGCACACCAGACCAGCGCCCACACGCCCAGGGGAGCGATGGAGGCCAGCATGGCGTATCCGGGGGCGACCCGCTGGTCAGCCGGTACGTACGCCAGAGAAGCGGCGATCGCCAGACTCAGCAGACCGACGAACGCCAGGGAGGCCCCACGCCGGCCGATGCGGTGCAGCACGCGGATGATCGTACGGCGAAAATGAGGGGCGCCGACATCGACTCTGTTACTCACGGTTGCTAGATTAATGCATATAGTGATGGATCGAGGGGTTATCCCTGACGATCCGTCGTGCGCTCTCCGCTACTCCGGCATCCGGACACGCAGAGCTCGGACGAACCAGTCGAGCACCGGCGCCAGGCTCTCCGGGGCCGACCAGCCGTTGATCACCGCGAGCAGCCGGAGATATCTCTCCCGGCGAGGATCGTTCGCGCTCTCCAGCCGCGCCAACAGCCGCCGCCGGAGGCCGTCGTCGTCGGGGCAGCCGAAAACGTTCGCGTAGCGAGCCGTGACCGCTGCGACGACCGCGTCGGCCTGGGGTGAGGCGGGGTCGAGGCCGGCCGCCACGGCCGGGCCGGCCTCCTCACGGACCATCGCGGCGGAGCCGCGGCGCAGGACCGCGGTGTCGCCCTGCGCCCGCTCGGCCGCGTACTGCTCGGCCATGCGCCGCATACCGGCGCGGAAGTCCGGATCCTGGGACAGTTCGGCCAGCTCGACCCATGCCTCGACCTGCTCGGCCTCGGGATTGTCCGGCAACTCGGGGGTCATCGAGCGCATGGCCCCGGCGAACTCGGGGAGGCCGCCGAAGGCGGTGTCGAGGAAGTCGCCGATCAGTCGCCGGCGTTCGTCCTCGGAGAGCTTGGCCAGTCTGTGCATGAGATCCATCTCCTCAGGTGTGGACCCGCGCCTGGCCACCGCCGTCAGCACCGCGCGCCGCAGCCGAAGCGTGCGGATCTGCACCGCCAGCGCGTCGGCGTGCGCCGCGGCGACCTCGGCGAGCGAGATCTCCCGGTCCACGACCTTCCGGATCGTGGGAAGATCCAGCCCCAGGTCGCGCAGCGTCCGTACGAGCTCCAGGCGGGCGAGGGCGTCGATGCCGTAGCGGCGGTAGCCGGCCGGGCTGCGGTCGGCCGGCGGCACGATCCCCTGATCGGAGTAGAACCGGATGGCCTTGACCGTCAGCCCGGTCCGCCGGGCCAGGTCACCGATCGAGTAGCGCGTGTCGCCGTCCATGCCCTCACCTTCGCGTCTCCCCTTACTGGAGACTCAAGCCCGGCGGCTACTCCCAGACGACGACGTTGCGGCGTACCGGAGCCGATCCCGAATCCGTCGCGAACAGCTCCGGCGAGTGCTCCCGGATGCGTTCGACGTCGTTGAAGACGGCTCTCAGGTGGGTGCGCATGGCCGTGCGGGCCAGCGCGACGTCGCCGGCGAGCACCGCGTCGAGGATCTGGACGTGCTGGGCGGCGAAGTCCGTCGCCGGGGTCTCGTGGAGGCCGAGCCGGCGCGCGCGATCGAGATGGCCCTTGGCCGATGCCACGGTCGTCCAGGCGCTGCCATGCCCGCTCAGCCGCAGCAGGCCTTGGTGGAAGGACTCATCGAGCTCGAAGAACCCCTCGAGATCAAGGCCCGGTTGCTGCTGCTCCCTGAGGTTGCGCCGGAGCTCGTCGACCAGCTGGGAGTCGAGCTCGGCGGGCAGGTCGTCGAGGGAGGCCATCTCCACGGCCTCGCGCAGGAACTGCGCGTCGGCCACCCTGGCCGGGTCGACACGTGAGACGAACGAACCGACCTGGGGAAAGATCTGGACCAGGCCCTCCTCGGACAGCAGGATCAAGCTCTCCCGGACCGGTGTGCGGCTCACCTTGAGCGAGGCCGCCAGCTCGTTCTCCGACAGGGCCGTCCCCGGCGGGAGCTCAAGGGTCAGGACCTTGCGGCGCAGGGCCTCGTAGACAGTGCGTCGGCTGGTCCGCCGCTGATTCGATCCGGCCACACGCTCACCCTACCGGCGCGGGACGCCTGAGCGAGCAGCCGATCCGCGGGCGCACAACTGGTATTGCGCATCTGTGCGACAGATGCTTGTATATCAGTACTGTGCGACCACGATGAAGGCTGTCCGAAGGAGTGGGACCTGTGAGCAAGATCGAGCGGGCCGAGGTGTTCGTCGCCTCCCCGGGGCGGACCTTCGTCACCTTGCGCATCACGACGTCGGACGGCGTGACCGGCCTCGGCGACGCCACACTGAACGGCCGTGAGCTCGCCGTCGCGAGCTACCTGCAGGAGCACCTCGTGCCCCTGCTGATCGGCAAGGATCCGGCGCGCATCGAGGACATGTGGCAGTACCTCTACCGTGGCGCGTACTGGCGCCGCGGCCCCGTCACGATGACGGCGATCTCCGCCGTGGACACGGCCCTGTGGGACATCAAGGGCAAGGTCGCCGGCCTGCCGGTCTACCAGCTGCTCGGCGGCCGTTCCCGCGACGGCGTCATGGTCTACTCGCACGCCAGCGGCGCGGACGTCCCCGCCCTGCTCGACGATGTCGAGCGGTTCCTCGATCTCGGCTACAAGGCGGTCCGCGCCCAGGCCGCCGTCCCGGACGTCGGTGGCACCTACGGGGTCCGCAAGGGCAAGGTGTACGAGCCGGCCGCGAGCTCGCTGCCCGACGAGCAGCCCTGGGACACCGAGGCCTACCTCGGGTTCGCGCCGACCTATCTCGAAGCCGTACGCGAGCGCTTCGGTTTCGGCTTCCACCTCCTGCACGACATCCACCACCGGCTCACCCCGATCGAGGCGGCCCGCTTCGGCAAGCGGGTCGAGGACTGCCGGCTGTTCTGGATGGAGGACCCGACCCCGGCCGAGAACCAGGAGTCGTTCCGGCTCATCCGGCAGCACACGACGACACCGATCGCGGTGGGGGAAGCGCTGACCTCCATCTGGGACGTCCAGCACCTCATCACCGAGCAGCTCATCGACTACGTGCGCACCACGGTCGTCCACGCCGGCGGGATCACGCACCTGCGCCGGATCTTCGACCTGGCCGCGCTCTACCAGGTCCGCACCGGTTCGCACGGGGCGACGGACCTGTCGCCGATCACCCTCGCCGCCGCGGTGCACGTCGACATCTCGGTGCCGAACTTCGGCATCCAGGAGTACATGGGCCACGCGGACGAGACCGCGGAGGTCTTCCGCAGCGGAGTGACGCTGTCCGACGGCATGCTGTACCCGTCGGAGGAGCCCGGTCTCGGCGTCGAGTACGACGAGAAGGAGGCCGCGCGCTTCCCCTACGAGGCCCGCTACCTGCCGGTCGCGCGGCGCCTCGACGGTTCGGTGCATGACTGGTGAAGACCTTGACGGCGCCCTCGCTGAGCCGCGCCACGCTCGACCGGATCGCTCCCGAGCTGCGCCCGGCCGTCGATCCCCGGCAGCTTCGCCCGCGGATCGTGCACTTCGGCCTCGGCGCCTTCCACCGGGCACACCAGGCGGTCTACACCGAGAACGCGGCAGCCCGCGGCGGCGAGCCGTGGGGCATCGTCGCCGTGGCCCCGAACTCGACGCGGGTGGTCAAGGCCATGCGCGCCCAGGACTGCCTGTACTCGGTGACCGAACGCCACCCGGCGACCACCGCCACCCGCGCGGTCGGGTCGATCGTCGACGCGCTGGGGCTGCGCCCGGACGCCGAGCGGGTCGACGACCTGCTCGCCGACCCCGACGTCACCGTGCTGACCCTGACGATCACCGAGAACGGCCACTACCGCCGCCCCGGCACCGGCGAGCTCGACACCGGCGCACCGCTGATCGCCGCCGACCTCGCGGCGCGGCGGACGGCGGACATCACCACGGTCGTCGGCCGGCTCGCCGCGGGGCTCGCCGCGCGGATGCGGGTCAACGGCGCCCCGATCAGCGTCGTGTCCTGCGACAACATGGCCGCCAACGGCGCCGCGCTCGGCACGGTGGTCCGGGGCTTCGTCGAAGCCTCGTCGTGGCCGGACCGGCGGGCCGTCCTCGACTGGCTGGCCACCTCGGTCGCCTTCCCCGCCACGATCGTCGACCGCATCGTGCCCGCGACGACCGACGCGGACCGGGCGGCGGCCTGTAGCGCGCTCGGCGTGCGCGACGAGGTGGCGGTCGTCGGCGAGCCGTACCGGCAGTGGGTTCTGGAGGACTCCTTCGCCGGCCCGCGTCCGCCGTGGGAGCTCGACGGCGCCCTGTTCGTCCCCGACGTCGGGCCGTACCAGCTCACGAAGCTGCGGCTGCTCAACGGGTCCCACTCGGCCATGGCCTATCTCGGGGCGGCGGCGGGCTGCGCGACGATCGCCGACGTCATGGCGACCGGCTGGGGTGAACGGCTGGTCCGGGCCCTGGGCGCGGAGCTCGCACCGACACTGCCAGCCGACGGGCCGAACCCGGCCACGTACACTGACGACCTGGTCGAGCGGTTCCGCAACCCCGGGATGCGGCACCTGCTCCGGCAGATCGGCTCCGACGGCTCCCGGAAGATCCCGGAACGCTGGTTCGGCGCCCTCCGCTCGCTGCGCGCCGCCGCCGCCGCCACTCCGACGCTCGAGCTCGCGCTCGCCGCCTGGGCGAACGCGACCCGGCCCGCCGGCGGCGAGCAGCTGTTCGGCACGACGGACCCCGCCGCCGCGGAGCTGGCGGCCTGCTGGCACGAGACATCCGATCACGAAGACACCATCCGCCGGCTGCTCAGCGTGCTGGGCGCGGCGGACCTGGCCGGGGACGGCGCACTCGTCTCCGGCACCGCCGCCCGGCTCCCCGCACTGCGGGCCGGCCGCGTCGAGATCTGAACCCACCACGGAGTTCCCATGAAAGACAGCACACAGACGGAGCCCGCGGGCCCCGTGACAAGGACGACCCGTGACCTCGTCAGGGCGGCCATGTCCGGCTGGCTCGGCACGGCGATGGAGTTCATGGACTTCCAGCTCTACTCGCTGGCGGCCGCCATCGTCTTCAACAAGATCTTCTTCCCGGACGTCAGCCCGGCGATCGGGCTGATCGCCGCCATGGCCACCTACGGCGTCGGATACGTCGCCCGGCTGGCCGGCGCCATCTACTTCGGCCGGATGGGCGACCGGATCGGCCGCAAGAAGGTCCTGATCACCACCATCCTGCTGATGGGCGCGTCGACCACGCTGATCGGCGTGCTGCCGACCTACGCGGTGATCGGCATCCTGGCCCCGATCCTGCTGGTCGTCCTGCGGCTCATCCAGGGCTTCGGGGCCGGCGCGGAGATCGCCGGAGCCACGGTCATGCTCGCCGAGTACGCCCCCGTGAAGCGGCGCGGCCTGGTCGCGTCGCTGGTGTCGCTCGGCACCAACACCGGCACGCTGGCGGCGTCGGGCCTGTGGGCGATCCTGCTCGCCGTCCTCAGTGAGGAGCAACTGCTCACGTGGGGGTGGCGGCTGCCGTTCCTGCTGAGCTTCGTGCTCATGGTGTTCGCGGTATGGGTACGCCGCAATCTCAAGGAGAGCCCGGTCTTCGAAGAGCGGCCCGACGTCGTGGACGGCGTCGCGATGTCCCGTACCGAGGCCGAGGCCGTCTTCCAGGAGGAGAACAAGAGCGTTCTCGAGGCCGGGCTCCGGCAGCGCAAGGGCAAGGCGTTCTTCCTGGCCCTCGGGTTGAGGTTCGGTCAGGCCGGCAACTCGGGCCTGGTCCAGACCTTCCTCGTCGGCTATCTCGCCACCACGCTGCTTGTCGACCGGTCGATCCCGACCAGCGCCATCGTCTACGGCTCGTTGCTGGGGTTCGCCACCGTGCCGCTGGTCGGCCTGCTCGGCGACCGGTTCGGCCGCCGCCCCATGTACATCGCGGTGACCCTGCTGACCGTCGCCTTCGCGTTCCCGATGATGCTGCTGATCACCTCCGGCAGCACGGCCGCCCTGATGCTGGGCATGATCTTCGGGCTGAACATCGGCGTCCTGAGCCTGTTCTCGCTGGAGAGCGTCACGATGGCCGAGCTGTTCGGCTCCCGGACCCGCTTCACCCAGCTCGCCCTCGCCAAGGAGATCGGCGGCATCCTGGCCACCGCCATCGGCCCGGTCGTCGCGGCGACCCTCACCGCCGTCACCGGTAGCTGGTGGCCCATCGCGGCGATGCTCGTCGTCTACTCCCTCATCACCCTGCTGTCCACGATCCTCGCCCCGGAGACCCGCGGACGCGACCTGGTCCTTCTGGAGGACGCAGCATGAAGTCCGTCGTCGTGCACGGCCCCGGCGACCTCCGGATCGACGAACGCCCCGATCCGGTGCCCGGGGAAGCGGAGGTCCTCCTCGCCATGGAATGGGGCGGGATCTGCGGCTCCGACATCACGTACTGGAAGCACGGGGCCTCCGGGACCGCCGTACTCAGGCACCCGCTGGTGCTCGGGCACGAGGTCGCCGGCCGGATCGCCGGCCTCGGCCCGGGTGTCCGCGGTCTCGCGGTGGGCCAGCCGGTCACCGTGCACCCGGCCGAGCTGATCGGTGACGGCCGCCTGCCCGACCGGCTCGCCGGCCGTACGAACCTCTACCCCCGGATCCGCTACTTCGGATCGGCCGCCTTCGATCCCCACACCGACGGCGTTTTCAGCGAGTACCGCGTGGTCCGCGCGGCCCAGGTCCGGCCCCTGCCCGAAGGCGTCGGCACCGAGCACGGCGCCCTCGCCGAGCCTCTGGCCGTGGCGATGCACGCCGTGTCCCGCGCCGGGGATCTGCGTGGGAAGACCGTGCTGGTCAACGGCGCCGGCTCGATCGGCTCACTGGTCGTGGCCGCCGCGAAACACCGCGGAGCGGCCACGGTCATCGCCACGGACATCGCCAAGACCTCCCTCGCCGTCGCCCGCGCCATGGGCGCGGACGAGACCTTCGACGTCAGCGGCGACGCGGCGCTCCCCGAGGATGTCGAGCTGGTCTTCGAGGCCTCGGGTGCGCCGGCCGCGCTCGGCTCCGTCCTGCGGGCGACGGCCCGCGGCGGCACCCTCGTCCAGGTCGGCAACCTCCCCGGGACGCCCGCCCTCGCGGCCCTGGGCGACCTGGTGACCAGGGAGATCACCTGGATCGGCTCGTACCGCTTCGCCGAGGAGATCGACGAGGCCCTGGACGCGATGCGGGACGGCCTCGACGTCTCCCCGATCATCAGCCACCGCTTCACCCTCGACCAGGCCGCCGAGGCACTCGTCGTCGCCGCCGACCCGGCGAGCGGCAGCAGCAAGGTGATGCTGCGGCTGGGCGGGACGGCCTCGGAAGCCGGGGACGCGTAACGAAGCCGGCCATGACTCGCCGGAGTCGCGGGCAACGAAGCCGGCCATGGCTCACCGGAGTGGCGGGCAAGGAATCCGGCCATGGCTCGCCGGAGTGGCGGGCAACGGAGCCGGTCATGGCGGCTCGCCGGATCGGACGTCCGGTCAGCCGCCCGCGAGCTCATCGGCGGTTCAAGCCGGACAGCTGCCAGGCCAGACGGTGCCGAACGGCGGGGATCTTCCCCGCCAGCCTCAGGACCAGATTACGCAGCAGCCGCTTCCCGGACGCGGCCGTGGCCAGGGCGGTGAGCGTGCCGGCCAGGGCGACCACCTTCTCGGCCTGCGGCCGCTGGCCGGTGGCGTAGCCGTCGAGCAGGTCGGGCGAGGCGCCCCGCAGCACGCGGGAGAGGGTCTCGCCCAGGGTGACGGCGTCGTCGATGCCGAGGTTCATGCCCTGGCCGCCGGCGGGAGAGTGGACGTGCGCGGCGTCGCCGGCCAGCAGGACGCGGTCCTTGCGGTAGGTGGCGGCGATGCGGTGGTGCACGCGGAAGCGCGATCCCCAGAGGACCTCGTGCACGACGGCGGGCTCGGCCTCGGGCCCGCGTTCGTCCAGCAGCCGCTGGACGAACGCGGCATCGGGCCGCTGGGGCGCCTGGTCCACCGTGGCGACGATCCGGTAGGACCCGCCGGGCAGCGGCGCGACGACGACCAGCCCCGCGGGTGAGAAGTAGAGGATGACCTCGTTCCGCGGAACACCACCGGAAAGGCGCACGTCGGCGAGCGTGAACGACTCCTCGTAGGCGCCGCCGTCGAAGGCGATCCCGGCGCTCTCCCGGACCATGCTGTGCATCCCGTCGGCGCCGATCAGGTAGGCGGCACGGATCCGTTGCCCGTCGTCGAGGGTGGCGGTGACGCCTTCGGCGTCCTGCTCGATGCCGGTCACCGTGGCGGGGCGCAGCACCTTGCCGCCGAGCTCCGCCAGCCTGGCCAGCAGGAACGCCTCGGTGTCCGCCTGGGAGATCATCAAGGTGTAGGGGAAGGGCGTGTCCAGGCCGTCGAAGGGCACCGGGACGAGCACGCGGTCCCGGTCGCGGATGGTGAAGCGCGGGGTGTGGAGGCCGTGCGCGGTCATCGCCGACGCCACGCCGTACGGCCTGAGCAGTTCGAGGGTACGCGGGTGCACGACGGCGGCTCTGGAGGTGTTGAGGCTCTCGGCCTGCGCGTCCACGATCGTGACCTGGTGACCCTGCTGGGTCAGGACGATCGCCGCGGTCAGCCCGACGGGCCCGGCCCCAACGATCAGTACGTCCGAAACCATCGCTCCTCCTTGGTCAACGCTTGTTGGCATAACGCTAACCCCGGGCGAATTGGAAGTCAACAGGCGTTGGCCTACACTTGTTGACATGAGGAGATCTTCGGAGCAGACCAAGGCGCTCATCCTGGCCGCGGCCCGCGAGCGCTTCGCCGCGGACGGCTATGAGCGGGCGACGATCCGGGCCATCGCCACCGACGCGCGGATCGACCCCGCGATGGTCATGCGGTACTTCGGCAGCAAGGAGAAGCTGTTCGCCGTGGCGGCCGAGTTCGACCTGCGCCTGCCCGACCTGACCGGCATCGACCGTGAGCAGGTGGGCGCCGCCCTGGTGCGCCACTTCCTCGACCGCTGGGAGGCCGACGACGCGCTGCAGGCGCTCCTGCGTACCGCTGTCACCAACGAGGCCGTGGCCGAACGCATGCGCGCCATCTTCGCCGAGCAGCTCGCCCCGCTGGTCGTCAAGCTGACCGGCGACCCCGAGCAGACACCGACCCGCGCCGCGCTGATCGGCGCTCAGATTCTGGGCATCGCGCTGGTGCGGTACATCCTCGCCTTCCCGCCCGCGCGGCAGATGTCCGGCGACGAGACGGTCGCCTGGCTCGGCCCGACGATCCAGCGCTATCTCACAGGCCCCGCCCCGGCATAGACGGACGCCGACGGGCCTCCCCCAGCGCAGACGGACCGTCGGCGGGCCTCCCCCCGCGTTGACGGACCGTCGGCGGGCCTTCACAGCCGGGTGACGAACCAGTCCGTGGCCAGGCGGGCCACCTCCTCCAGCGTGCCGGGCTCCGCGAACAGGTGCGACGCGCCCGGCACGATCTCCAGCCGGACCTCGCCGGGCAGCCGCTGCCGCGCCCAGCGGTTGAGGTCGATGACCACCGCGTCGTCACCACCGACGATGAGCAGAGTGGGCTGGCGCACCTCGGCGAGGAAGTCGCCGGCCAGGTCGGGCCGACCCCCTCGGGAGACGACCGTACGCACCGCGTCCGGCCGCTCCGCCGCGGCGACCAAGGCCGCGGCGGCGCCGGTGCTGGCGCCGAAGAGCCCGATGCCGAGGTCCGCGGTCCTGGAGTCGGCCCCGGCCCAGTCGGTCAGCGTGGCCACGCGGCCGGCGAGCAGGCCGATGTCGAACCTGAGCTCACCGGTCACGGCGTCACGCCGTTCCTCCGCCGCGGTCAGCAGGTCGGCCAGCACGGTGACCAGGCCGGCGGCCTGGAGCTGCGCCGCGACGAACCGGTTGCGCGGGCTGTGCCGACCGCTGCCACTGCCGTGCGCGAACAGCACCACCCCGCGCGGCTCACCGGGCACGGCGACATCGGCGTCCAGCGCCACGTCACCGACCGGGATCCGCACCTCGGTTTCCGCGATGTCCATGGTCTCCCTTTCTCCCCCTCCCCTTCCCTCCCTTGGACAATCAGTCGCGGCTCCACTGGCTTGTCAGTGACCCTCGCTACAGTGCCGACATGGCAGCGAGCGCAATTGATTACAGCGGTCCAGGTGTCTTCACCCGCCTTGATGCCGATCAGTTACCACTCACCAAAGGCCTCCCGACCGCCCCAGTCGACATCTGCGAGATCGCCCAAGGCCTCGTCATCCAACCGCACGATGCCGCCTCCCTGCCGATCCCCCAGGAACGCCTGGCCGAGAAGAACCTCCGCAGCACAAGCGACATCATCCGATCGCTCACCAGCCTCGACCCCGCCCCACTGGATGTCCCACGGCCCGCGCACCTGCGAGTGGTAGGTACATGCCGCCACTTCGCCCTTCTCAGCTGCGCCCTTCTCCGCCTCCAGGGCATCCCCGCTCGCGCCCGCTGCGGCTTCGCCACGTACTTCGTCCCCGGCAAGAGCGTCGACCACTGGATCACGGAGTACTGGCGTACCGACGAACAACGTTGGGTGCGTATCGATACTGAGATCCTCGGCAGCCAAAACCTGGTCACCGCCCCCGAAGACCTGGCCACCGGAGAGTTCCTGACCGGCGGCGAAGCCTGGAGCCTCTATCGACAAGGCTCGGCCGACCCTGACTCGTTCGGCGTCACGGGAGTCGCGCACGCGTGGGGCGTGGCCGAAATCCGCGGCAACGCGATCCGCGACCTGGCGGCCCTGCAGAAGATCGAAATGCTGCCGTGGGACGAATGGGGCCGCATGGAGACTTCCTACCAGGGCGCCACCGGTCCCGATTACGACTCGCTCATGGACGTGATCGCCACGACCTGCGCCGCCGACAACCCCGAGGCCATGGCTCAGCTCTACGAGAGCGAAGACCTTGAGGTCCCGACGCACATGATCTACTGACTAAAGGCGAGCTGGCATCATGACCGAAACCCTGATCGACCTCGATGACGAAGCACCGGCCGAGGCCGCGAGGTTGCTCGGCACCTCATCCAAGAAGGACCCGGTCAACGCCGCCCTACGAGAGGTCGTTGACCGACGCAGACGGGCAGCGGCCGTAGCTCGTATGCGTGCAATGGTCGCGGCGGGTGAGATCGACTACTCGGCCCTGGACAAGGGCGATGGTGCACAGGTCGCTTGACGGAGCTGTATCTCATCGATACCGGCGCCATCTAATACAGCTGAATACGAGTGATGACACAGTGCGGCTCTGCCAGATCTACCACGACGACGTACTCGGCGACGCCCAAGTGGCCATCCTTACCGAGCGGGACCCTGCGCTGTTGCGGCCACTGAGCAGAAGCTGTATGTCCGGATATATCACCTTTCGTCTCGTTGATCTCAACGGACAGTTTGGCTATTGCCGAGAACAAGGTAGCGGCGCAGGTCAGCGGCGGCCGGAAGCGCAGCTGACGCAGGTCTTGGTGGCCGGGAGGATCATCAGGCGCTCGAAGGCGATGCGTTGCCCGCATCTCGCGCAGCTCCCGTAGGTGCCATCGCGTAGCCGCTCGAAGGCGAGGTCCAGCTCGGCGAGGTGGTTCAGGGCCTGGTCGAGGAGGGCTTGGACGTGGGCCCGCTCGAAGGCGGTGGACGTTCCCTCGGGGTCGTGCTCGTCGTCGGAGGCGGTCAACGCCGACGATGTGACGATCTCCTCCCGGTCACGGTCCAGGATGGCGACGCGGGCCGTGGTCTTCTGACGGTCCGCGTCGAGCAGTTCTCGTATGGTCGCCTGCTCCGAGGGGGAAAGCGCGGCGCGTTCGGTCATCACGCTTCTTCATCTTCCCCTCAGCCCGCGCTCATGCCTCTCGGAAAACTTCGTCTCCGTCGTTGACGATATTCCTTGCCCGGTCTATCGTCGTCTCTGCAAGAGACAATGTTCGAGGCGTGGTACTGATGGGATCCCAAGGAGGCCGTACAGACAAGTTGGTGCATCATGACCGAGCACTACCTCGGCGGAGTCGGCATCGCCGAGGCGCTGGGGGTGAGCCGGCACGCGGTGCACAAGTGGCGCTCCCGCTATCCGAGCGATTCGAGTCATCCGTTTCCCGAGCCCGACGTCGAGATCGACGGGGTTCCCGGCTGGCGGGCTGACCGACTGGACGAAATCGTGCAGTGGCGCAACGGCCTGCCAGGCCGCGGCGCGGGCGGAGGCCGTCCTTCCGCCGCACGTCAGGAGTACCTCAAGCACGCGGCGGCGCGTGGCCTGGAGCGGGGCGAAGCGCTGCGCACGCTCCTCACGTTCACCGAAGAGTTTCCCGAGATGACCGAGCCGGAGCTCTGCGCCTGGCTCATCGAGAAATGGCGCAGCTAGCGGTTCCCGGCACCACCACAAAGACCGGAAGGCGATGACGCATGCCCGAAATCGGCGGGGAGACCGCACCAGGATTCGAAGAAGTGCGTACGGCGTTCGCGGCCAATCTGGCCGGCAACCAGGAAGTGGGCGCGGCGGTAGGCGTCTACCTGCACGGTCGCAAAGTCGTCGACCTCTGGGGCGGAATCGCCGATCCCGAGACCGGCCGCCGCTGGGAGCGCGACACTTTGCAGGTCGTCTATTCCACCACCAAGGGCATCACCGCCGCCTGCGCGCACCTGCTGGCCCAGCGCGGCGAACTCGACCTCGACGCGCCCGTAGCCGACTGCTGGCCGGAGTTCGCGGCGAACGGCAAGGACCGCATCCCCGTCCGCTGGCTGCTCACCCACCAGGCCGGCCTGCCCACGATCGACCACCCGATCACCCCGGCCCAGGCGATCGCCTGGGAGCCGATGGTGACCGCGCTGGCCGCCCAGCGCCCGTCCTGGGAGCCGGGCACCGAACACGGCTACCACGGACACACCTACGGCTGGCTGGTCGGAGAGGTCGTTCGCCGGGTGACCGGCCGCAGCATCGGTACGTTCCTCGCCGAAGAGATCGCCGCGCCGCTCGACCTGGACCTGTGGATCGGGCTGCCGAAAGCCGAGCAGCATCGGGTCAGCCGGATCATCGCCGACCCGCCCGACCTGCAAGCCATGGCCGGCCTCGACCTGGACACCCTTCCCGAATCCGCTCGCGAGGTGATGAGAGCCTTCGCCGACCCGACGTCGTTGACCGTGCGGTCGTTGATGGGCGTCATCACGCCGCCGCTGGACCACAACGACCCCGACGAGCAGTCCGCCGAGATGCCCTCGACCAACGGCATCTGCACGGCCCGCGCACTGGCCCGCTTCTACGCCGCGCTCATCGGCGAGGTCGACGGGCAGCGCATCCTCTCCCCCGAGACCCTGGCCGCGGCGACCGCGGAGCAGGTCAGTGGTGTCGACCGCATCCTGCGGGTTCCCGTCCGGATCGGCACGGGTTTCGGGCTGCCGACACCCGACGCCTTCTGGTACAGCCCGACCGCCTTCGGGTTCCCCGGCTACGGCGGATCGCTCGGCTTCGCCGACCCGGCGAGCGGCCTCGCGTTCGGCTATGTCATGAACCACATCCAAGAGGGCGTACCGGACCGGCGAGCCGCCACCCTCCTCGATGCGGTCCACCGCGCCATGAAGACCCAGCCCTCCCTCTAGGCTTGCGGGCGTCCCGCATCACTCTCGCTGATTCTGGAGGCCGCTGTGGCGATGCCCAAGAAGGGGTCACGGCTCATCACCGTCGACGGCACCGTCTTCCGCTGGCGGGTCAGCCACAAGCCCACGTTCCGCGATGGCACCGGCTCCAGTCCCCTCACCTTCGCCGTCGAGCGAGCGCAGGAGCCGGGCAGCGTTCTCACGGTGACCCTCTCCTGCGCCCGGCCGGACAACTGGAACGGAGAGCGAACGATCGTGGTCCGTCCCGTCCTCGTCGCGGGATGCGTCCGGCGAGCCGTCGAACAAGGATGGAACTCCGGGCGGCCAGGCGCGACATTCACCCTCACCGTCACCGAGGACGAGCTGGCCGGGCTCCTGGGCGAACCGCCTCAGTATCTGATCCCCTTCCTGTGGGGCATGATCCCGGAAGGTGGCGGCATCAGAGATCTTCCTCGAGGCAGGCAAATCTGGCCCCGCGACGAACCGAGCACCGACGCTGAGCCGACAGCTAGTCGACGCAGCCCGGAATAGTGTTCAGCGGATTGCAATTGTCCGGGATGTTGTCACGGATAATCGAGTTCCGGATGACGACATTGGCGTTGCCGTTGGCTATTCCACCGCCGGCTGATCCCTTGTTCCGCGTGACCAGGACGCGATCGAGCGTGGTGGTTCCCAGGTTGGAGATGCCGCCGCCCAGGCTGCCGGATACGTTGTTGTCCACGGTGCTGGAGATAATGTGCGACACGCCGGTCACCTGGGTGTTCAGCCCACCGCCGTTGATCGGCGCACTGTTCCCGGCCAGGACGCTCTTGGACAGCGTCAGTGTCCCCGAGTTGAGGATCGCGCCGCCTCCGACGCCCATTGTCGAGTTCGCGTTGAGCCGACTGGAGAAGATCGTCGCTGTGGCGTCCGCATTATTGGCGAACGCGCCACCGTTTCCCGCGCGGTTGCCGGCAAGGGTGGTCTGGTCCAGAACCACGGTGCCCGCGTTGAGGATTCCACCGCCGAGGCCCGTCGTCCTTCCGCCCAGGATGGAGATCCTCTGGAATGAATTTAGCAAGAAAGCCCATCGGGCCGCCCCTATATAGAAATGGACATTTGTCCTGTCGGTAACGAATGACCTGTCGGCATCGCCGCCAATAGGGAAACATGCCTGGGCCTGGTGGATGTTCGGGGCGCATCATTGTTCGGAACAGTTGACCAAGATTTGCGGGCGCCTTTCATGGCTCTCCGGGCGCTACCAGGCCCGCGTGAAGTGCACTTCCCAGAAGCCCTTGTCGCCGGTTTCGAGTTCGGCGAGCCTCCGGACCGGCCGGCCCGCCCCGTCGAGTACGTCGACCATCCCGTCCCCGTACACCAGGAGATGGTCCTCGTTGAACCAGCCCCACAGCACGGTGCCCGTGGGCAGCGGCACCCGGGCCCGACGCTCGCCGGTGGCGGTGTCGAGCAGGCAGGCGGCGGTGGGCTTGCCTGGACAGACCGCGGCGAGCCGACGGCCCGAGGGGGAGAACCACTCGTCGGTGTTGACGGCCGCGGCGGCGTCCGGATACGTGCGCAGGACGGTGCCGTCGAGGGAGTACGCGCGGATCTGTGTCTTGCCGGCGATCCGGACGACCCCGGAGCCGTCCGGGAGCCACAGGTAGGGCTGGGTGCCGGCGCCCGGCGTGCCGATCCGGGTGAGCGTGCCGCGCCGCGCGGCGACGTCCACGACGACCGAGCCCACGGCCTCCTTGCCCGAGTACGCCGTCAGCAGCAGCCGCCTGCCGTCCCTGGACCATTGCGGAGACTTCACCTGGAGCAAGGCAGCCACGGTGGGGACGGAGAACTGCCGTCCCGTCGTACGTTCGGTGAACCGCACCTCATTGGCGTCCTCCCCCGCGAACTGCGGAAAGGCGTAGACGCCGGCGAACATGGTGCCATCCGGTGACAGGACCGTGTTCCGGTATTCGGCGAGTTGCCGGAACGTGTTGGTGCCGCGTTCGCGCACATATGCCGGGCTGCCGAGCTTCCCCTTCTCTTGATAGAGGTACGAGGTCAGCCGAATCGGGTCAGAGGGATGCTCGTAAACCGTGCCGGTGAGCCCAGGGACGGTGAACGTGCTGGTGGCCGCGGCGGGCGAGCCGCTCAGCCGGAGTGGCGGCGGCGAGGGTGTCGTCAGCGCGGGGCGCGACGGGTCGGCCGCGAGCCCGCGGGCCACCGCGACCAGGGCGAGCGCGACGGCGACGGCGCCCACTCCGGTGGCGAACCGGCGCCGGAGTGGCCTCGGAGACGGGCGCGCGGGCTCGGCGGCTGCGGTCCCCTCCTTCAGCACCCGGTCGGACGGGGGGAGACCGGCCGGGCGGCCGAGCAGCCGCAGCAGCACCTCACTGGCTCGGGGCCGGGCCGCCGGGTCCTTGGCCAGGCAGGCGGCGACGATCTCCCGCAACTCGCCGTCGAGCGTGCCGAGGTCGGCGTCCTGATACAGCACCCGGTTCACGATCGCGGCCAGCGAATCGGCGCCGAACGGCGGCCGACCGGTCGCGGCGAAGACCATGGTCGCGCCCCAGGCGAACAGGTCGCTCGCCGGTCCGGCCGGGACGTCGTCGAACTGCTCCGGCGCCATGTACGAAGGAGTCCCGATCGGCCCGCCCGCGGTCGCCTCACCGTCCACCACGCGGGCGATGCCGAAGTCGATGACCCGGGGCCCGTCGCCGGCGAGCAGCACGTTGCCGGGCTTGAAGTCGCGGTGCACCACTCCCGCCCGGTGGATCGCGACCAGCGCGGTGACCGTGCCGATGGCCAGCCGGTGCAGTTCGCGCCGTCGCAGCGGACCGCGTTCGCGCACCGCCTGCTGCAGCGACGGCCCGTCGACGTGTTCGCTGACGATGTACGGCACGCCGTCCGCCGTACCGGTGAGCAGGACCTGGGCGGTGCAGAACGTGGCCACTTGGGGCAGCACCTCTGCCTCCCGCCGGAACCGGGCCGCCGCCTCGGCGTCCGGCACGGCCCTCAACATCTTGATCGCGACCCGCTCGCCGTCGTCCCCCTCGGCCAGGAACACCACTCCCTGGCCGCCTTCGCCGAGCCGTCCCAGGATCCGGTAGCCGCCGAGGGCGGCCGGGTCCCCGGGGTGTGGCGACAGGGCGTTCGGCATTCCGGTCAGCTCCTGATGAAGTTCAGGCTCAGGATCTGTCCGCCGGTGCCTGTGATGTCGGCGAGCACGCGGACCTGCTTTCCGGTGAAATCGGTGATGTACAGGCGGAAGGTGTTCTTACCGGACCAGGCGGCGTTGATGAGGTGGGCCTCGTCGTACCAGCCGATGGTGAAGTCGTGGACCGAGCTGGGGACGGAGTACCGGCGTGCTCCGGTGGCGGTGTCCCAGACGCACGTCGGGCCGTGCCTGCAACTGGTGGTGACGAACAGCCGGCCCGTCGGGGAGAACCATTCCTCCCCGATGGGGTGGCCGACCCAGTGCATGGTGCGGGTCACGTGGCCGGCCAGGTCCCGGAAACGTACGCCCAAGAGGGCTTGCGGCGTGAGGTAGTGGCCGGCGACACCGTTGCCGTCGGGGGTCCAGTGGTAGGTCGGCGAGACGGGGTCGCGTTCGCTCGGCTCGGGCTCCGAGGTGGGCACGAACGTCGAGGTCCGCGCCATGATGTCGAGGACCACGAAGCCGCCGGTCCGGGCGGACTTGTTCTGCTGCCAGTTCGGTATGACCGTGAGCAGCAGGCGGCGGCTGTCACGCGACCAGTAAGGGTTCCGGGCGATGTCGGGGGTCGCGGCGACGGGCAGGGTGAAGCGGGCGCCGGTACGCCGGTCGGTGACGACGACGTCCTGGTGATCCGACACGGGGAAGTAGAAATCGTTCAGGGTGGCCAGCCAGCGGCCGTCGGGAGAGACGGAGGCGGAGATGTTCTGTCCGTCTACGCGTTCGAATTTGTCCGAGTCCGGCACCCGCACATAGGAGGCTGTCTCATGCTTCTCCCCGCCTGCGGCGTACGAGGCCAGTTTGATCGGGTCGGCGGGGTTCTCATACAGGGTTCCTCCGCTGGGCAGGGCGATGCGCTTGGTGGCCCGCGGCACCGGTCCGGTCGACGCCGCCGCAGGCGTGGACGCGACAGCCGGAGCCGACACGGCGGGCGTAGCGGCGGCGGCCATGGTGGGCCTGGGCACGGGCCGGTCTTGGGTGGCCAGGTACGTGACGCCTCCCGAGACCAGCGCGATCGCCAGACCGGCCGCGGAAAGAACCAGCACACGGGACCGGAGCCGGCGGGCAGGCGCCTCCGGTGGGGCGGCGGGGAGCGCGACGTCCAGCACCCCGGAATAGCCGATCAGCCGCAACAGCGCGTCCGTGGCGGTGGGCCGATCAGCCGGCTCGGCAGCCAGACAGTCGGCCACCAGGTCGCGCAGCGCCCCCTCCAGCAGGCCGAGATCGGCCGCGCCGTGCAGCAGCCGGTTCACCCTTGCTGTGGCCGAGCCGCCGCCGAAGGGCGACTGACCGGTCGCGGCGAAGGCCATCGTGGCGCCCCACCCGAACATGTCCGCGGGCTGCGCGGCGGGCAGCCCCTTCAACTCCTCCGGGGTGCTCCAGGTCAGCGTGCCCGCGTCCACAGTCGCCTCGTCGAGGCCGAGCGGGTCGCGCCCGCCTTGCACGGGGTGACGCAGCCGGGGGCCGTTGGGGCCGAGCAGCACGGTGTCGGCCCGTACCGCGCCGTGGAAGACGCCCGCCTGGTGCAGCGCCGCCAGGCCGGTCATGGTGGTGACGGCCAGCCGCTGCAGCTCCGCGCCGGTGAGCGGCCCGCGCGAGCGGATCTCCTCCTCCAGGGTGGGCCAGCCGGTCTCCTCGCCGATGATGTAGCCGAGATCGGTGATCTCCTCAAGCGGACCGTCCGTCATCGCGATCACCTCCGGACCATGGTCACGCTGAAATCCTTGCCCCTGGCGGCGTAGTCCTTGGCGGCGATCGTCAACAGGACCCGGGACGCGTGGCCGAGCGGATCCATGACCAGCACCCGGTCGAGTCTGCCGCCCGGATCGAGCACGAGTACGTGATCCTCGTCGTACCAGCCCCAGAACTCCGCGAAGGGGAACTGGCGGGCGAGCAGCCCGACGGTTGTGCGCCGGCCGCCCTCGGCGAGGTCCCAGATGCAGTAGGTACCCCCGCTGGGGCAGGAGGTGGCGAACAGCTTCCCGCTCGGGGAGAACATCTCCGGGCCTCTGGCGTATCCCACCCAGTTGAGCGTGCGCGTCTCGCGTCCGGCCAGGTCGCGGACCCGCATGCCGTAATCCTTGGCTGTCTGGTAGGTCACCGCGACGCCCGTTCCGTCCGGCAGCCAGCCGTAAGCTCCCAGGTCACGAGGCTTCGCGCCGGCGGTGACGATCGTCGCGGCCTTCCGGGTGGCCAGGTCGATGATCACGAATCCCGAGGGCACCGGGTTCTCCCTCCCATCGACCTCCGTTCCCCTGGTCGTGGTGACCAGCAGCCGCCGACCGTCCCGCGACCAGGTCGGGAGCGTGGCGGGTCCGGTCGCGACGGTGAACTTCTGGCCGCCGGCCCGGTCGACAACGCTGACCGTGCCGGAACGGATCAGCGCCAGCCATGCGCCGTCAGGGGAAGCGGCTATCTCCGCCGCCTGCTCGTCGAGCTTGCGGAATCGGTCCGTGCCGGGGGCGCGCACGTAGACGTTCTCGCCGGTACGGTAGGCGACCACCTGTACCGGATCGGCGGGGTTCTCGTACAGGCTCGCCGCCGGCCCGGGTAAGGCGAGGCTGCCGACCGGCGAGGGCGGCGGCGACGGGGTGGGCTCGGCGGCCAGCGTCACCACCGACGGCGTGGGGGTGGCGGAGTGCGTCGCGGGCGGTGGCGGAGTGCGGGACAGCAACGTGTACACCGTGCCCGCCGAGGCGAGCGCGATGACCAGCCCGCCCGCCCCCGACAGCACCGCGAACCGCCACGACCGTCGCGGTGGCTCGGCCTTGGGGATGACCGGAGCGAGCTCGCCGGGAGCCACCGTGAGCAGGGAGTGGCCCACCAGCTTCAACAGAACGTCGCCCGCCGCCGGGCGTAACCCGGGATCCTTGGCCAGACAGTCCGCGACCACCCCGCGCAGATGCTCGTCGAGCATGCCCAGGTCGGGATCCGCGCGCAGGACCCGGTTCGTCGTCGCCGACATCGAGCCGCCATCGAACGGCGACCGCCCACTCGCGGCGAAGACCATCGTCGCCGCCCAGGCGAACACGTCCGCGGCGGGCCCGGGCGGCTCACCGGCGAAGTGCTCAGGAGCCAGGTAGGCCAGCGACTCCACCCTCCTGGTCTCATCCTCGGCGGTGGTCACCACCTCCTGGGCGACGCCGGTATTGATCACCGTGGGACCGTCCGGCCCGAGCAGCACGTTGTCCGGCCCGAACGCGTCGTGCACCGCCCCGGCCTGATGGATCGCCACCAGCGCGGTCATCGTCGAGATCGCCAGCCGGTGCAGCGCCGCACCACGCAGCGGCCCCGACCCGGCGACCGTCCGCTCCAGTGTGTCGCCGTCCACGAACTCCATCACGATGTACGGCAGGCCGTCCGCAACACCGCTGTCGATGATCTGGACAGTGTGGTAGGCGTCCGGCAGTCGCACCTTCTGAACGGCCGCCAAGACCGCGGCGGATCGAGACCGGAACACCTTGATCGCGACACGCTCTCCCGTGTCGCTTCTGGCCAGGTAGACGCTGTCGTCGGCCAGCGGTCCGTCGATGCTGTACTCGCCCAGTCTGCGGGGGTCCCCCGGGCGCAGCGAAGCCACCTCAGGCATGCACACCTCCGGTCGAGACAACCGTAGATCAATCATGACCCGGCTGCGGCATTTCCTCTTTTCGGTCGACGTGGAAAGTGCGCTGACGAACTCCGTATCATTCATGATCGTGATTCTCTTGGTGGTCCTGGGCATCCCGACGGCGCTCGTATGCGGCTCGATATTCTTCGCGACGCTGTCGGCTCCTCGTGGCCGGTGGACTCGTATGAGCCTGTATCCCCTGGCCGGGGGAGCGGTCGTGGCGACTTTCGGCATCGCGGTGATGGCGCTTACCGCGTGGTCCACGCAAGAGGACAAGCACTATGACGACTTCGATTCGGCATTGATCGACCTGGCAGGCATATTCGGTGGAGCACTGCTGATTTTCGGGTTGGGCCCCTTCGTCCCATGGCTGCTGGGACTGCTCCGGCGCCCCGCCGACTTTCTGCCTGCCGTACGTCATGTGTGTGGCGCACCCGCCCGAACCGCGGCGGGAGTGGCGACGACGATGGCCGCGGCCGCCGTCGCGACAGCGCTGATGATCATCGCACCTGCCATGACGGCGCAGGGAAAGGCGGACTACTATCCCGATGCCCGGCCAGGCGCACTCGTCGTGGAGGGCTTCTCCGCAGGTCAGACGGCCACCGTGCGGGCGGCCATCCAGTACGAGTTACCCGGCGTACCCATCGCGGAGAAGAGTGCTGATCGCGGACCGGGCTTCCTCAATGTGGGGACCGACTACGGCACCTGGCCTGATCCCTATATTGGTGACCAGGCGTTGCTGCGTTACCTCACGGGCGACCCTTCGACGCCTTATGACAAGGGCACGGCCGTGGTGGTCTCGACAGACAACGAAGAAACCGACTCCGCGGAGATCCGGTACTCCTCGTCCGCGACCGACGGCTCTCCCGTTACCAAGGCCATTCCGAAGATCACCATCAGACCCCCTGATCCCCGTTTCGGAAGACTCTTCATTCCCCGCGAGATGGTGCAAGACCTTGGTTTCCAGCTACAGCCCGATCAGTTCATCATCGACCCTTCGCACTATCACGTTTCGGCGACCGAGCAGGAGCGACTCGACCGCCGACTGGGCGGAATCGCCGACACTTACGTCGAGCAGGGATATCAGGCACCGACCGAATGGCTGTACGTCGTTACGCTGCTGATTCTCATCGCCCTCGCCGGCGCGCTGGCCGCCACCCGCTCGGCCGGCTCGGCGCGCATCCTGCTACGAATCAGCGGCGGCTCAGTCGCGGCGCTGCGGTTCCTCATCAGTTGCCGAGCGGCCGTCGGCGCGGCATGCGGCACGGCGATCGGCGCGACCGCCGGGTGCGCCATCGGCCTGTTCCTGGTATGGCCCATGACCACCTCGATCGACTGGGATCCGCCCCCGCGAGCACCCTTCGAAACCCCATGGACGGCGATCGCCATACCGATCGCCTCCCTGCCCGTACTCGCCGCCGTGATCGCGGCCCTTGTCTCCCCCACCTGGCTCATTCGGTCGGCTCGCACCTCGATACGCGGTCCTTTGACTGCTCCCGAGCCGCAGAAGATCGCTCCCACGTCAGAGCCTTAGCAGGGCGTCCGATCGGTGGGGACGTCGCTCATGCGAGTCCGGCTCAGAGACTTTCGGCCATGGGACGACAGCCGCCGAGGCAGGCGGGAAACAGAAGTGAGCACCGCCACCAGCCGCCGGTGATCGCTAACGTCAGATGATCGAGAAGAGCCTGCGTGCAGGATCGAGTGGCGCTCCACGATGGCTAAATCTGGATAGACCCGGGCATGGCTGACGGGCTCCTCCTAAGATCCAGCCCATGAGGAAGGACGACACCGCCGACATCGCCAGATGGCTGTGGCACGAGGTGGACCCCGGCGACTGGTCCGGCGAGGCGCTGCGGCTGCTGGGCGAGGGGCGTGGCCGGTTGGTGCCGGTACAGGAGCATGAGCGGCAGTACACCGGCGACCGCGAGTTTCGCGGTCTCGTCGTCCCCATTTCCTTGGAGGCAGAACCGTCCACCGCGTTCCGGCGGCACGCCGAGGCAGTGGAGAACGCGATCGGCGCTGCCAACAGCGTTGGCAGTCATGGCCCGACAGGCCCCTGGTACGAGCGGTCGCCGGATTGGGGAGCCCCTTTCCTGCGCTGGCGGCGGCCAGGCACCGAATCGCTTGAACTACGCGCCGCCGAGACCGGCGCGGAGCTTTCCCTGCAGCCGACGGAGCCGTATGAGGAATGGCGGGCGGCCGCGTTCGAGTGGGGAGAGCCGTCGCATTCGCCGGGTGGTTTCGTCATCGAGTATCTGGACGCCGCCAATGAGGGGCTCAGCACGCCGGGCGGGTTGCGGGTGCCTCGGTGGGCGGCGCTGCCACCTTTGCTGTCGGCGTTCGTCCGCACGTTGCCCGCCGAGACGTGCGCGATCGGCAGGAACGTGAGCGTGACCGTGTTCGGGGGAAATCGCCAGGTTCTTGCCATCCATTCCGCCGAGCGACTGACCGTCGTGGGCTGGTTCAAGTACTTTGTGCCGGACGAAGGACTGGGCTGGTCGCAGCGGGTCGAACGGACCGTGCGATCGTGGACGTTCGACGCGGGCGGTCCTGGCGAAGTGGATGGCGACTGGCTGGCACGACACCTCGTCGAGATTCTCAAGACGGAGAAAGTGTCCTCGATGGCGAAGCTGGGAAAGCATGTCCACAGCCTGGAGAACGCCCACACGGTGCTCCTCGGCCTGGGGTTCTAGCACGACCCACTCCTTCGGTGAGTCCAGTTCCTCTCACATGCCTCGAGCCAGCGCAGGTCCGCCTGAAGCCGGAGCACGATGCCCTCCAGCAACAGCGCCGCGTCCGAGCGGTCCGGCTCGGCCATGGCGGCGCGCTGGGCGTCACGCAGGCGGCGCAGCAGTTCGCGGCGCTGGGTGTCGACGATGGTGATCGGATCGGCCAGCCCGGCCGCCGCGGCCGCGATAAGCTTGAGATGGAACTCCGCGAGGTCACCTCTTGGCCAGTCCACCTCGGCGATCCACTCGGCGACTCGCTGTTGACCGCTGGGGGTGAGCGCGTACACCTTGCGATCCGACCGGTCGGAGCCCTCGGCAGACCTCTCGACCTCTAGCAGCCCGGCCTTTTCCAGCCGGGTCAGCGTGACGTAGACGTGCCCGGCGTTCATCGCGTCACCGAGAGGGCCGAGCGCGGCGCGCAGCCGCGCGCGCAGCTGGTAGCCGTGCGAGGGCTCCTTGGCCAGCATCGCCAGCACCACTTCTTGCTGCATTGGGCCCTCCCATAACCGTTATCCCACTATATCTAACGGTTAGCCCTGGCGGCGGCAAGCACCCCAGACGCTGGTCGGCTCACCTTCCTTGTGTCTCGGCTTCGTCTGCGGACATGGTGAGGCCGCCGCCGCTCAGGCTGAGGGAACGGATCGCCTCAGGGACTCCTGTCAACCGTGGATCGGTGGCGCCATGGAAGGCGGTGTCACTCACCTGGAAAAGATGAGGGCTCTTGAGCTCCAATCCGCACAAGTTCCAGAACTCGTCCCGCTCGACCTGGGGACGTGGCGGCACGGCCAACTGGACCAGAGCCGAGCCGACGTGTGGATGTTCATACCGAGTGTGCGCAGCCACGTATTTGGCCAGCCGCAGCTCGGCCTCCGCAGGCAGATCGGCGACCGGCCCTCTCACCGGCTCGGAGCCCCGTTCTGTCGGCGGTATCAACGAGTTGACCCACTCTCGCGTCGTCCCGTGGACCTCGCCGGCGAGATCGCGCAGGTGGCCCGCGAACCAGAGAGCCAGGCCAGGTCCTCCTTTCCGGACCCAGTCTTCGACCAGCCGACGGAATGCCTCCTCACGCCGGCTCGCCCGGCGATGCGTGCTTGCGGCAAGGATGGACTCCCCCGCGCCGGCGAACGCCAGGCACAGAGGCCGGACCGGGGTCTGACCGGCATGGTGGGCGTAACGCACCATACGGATCTCCAGCATCGCCTGGTGCAGGATCGTCGCAGCGGCCAACGAGCTGTCGTCCAGCGGCTCCTGCCGTCGCTGCCGCGGTGTCCGACGAGATGGCCGTGGCCCGGTCGGGGTTCGCGCGTCGAGGGCCCGGCCCGCCGCGGACAGGTGCCATGCCAGATCGTCCGGATGGACGGTGGCACGAACCGCCCGCAGGATGCCGCGTTTCCCCATGCCGATCGCTACCTGATTTGTCCCGCAATCTATGGTGATCGCGGATGAGTCGCGGGAATCAAAGTGTGTATCGGTGACCTCGTCAAGCCACAGCCATAACTCGGCGACTTCGCCGGCCGGCCGTTCAGCGGTATACCGGCGTCGGGCGGCCACCGCCAGGATGCCCGTCAACCGAGTGCCGATCCGTTCCAGCACCAGCGAGCGAACCTCGGCGGTGGCCAGGTCGTAGTCGACGCCGATCCCCGCAGCGACCTCCGTCGTCAGCGTCACCATGGGCGCTCTCACGACGCGCCCTCGTCCCGGCGGGGCCGGCGCCACTGCACGCGAGCCGTCAGGCGGCGATCCAATCGCCGAGCTGGGAGGTGACAGCCCTTCAAGGGCTGCCTACCCAGGATCTCTCAATGAGCCGATCGCGCGATGCCGGTTCACCCAGCCCCAGCTGCGCTACCAACCGTGTTGAGTCAGCTCTTCGGCCTGTACGGGCTACGAAACCGAGCGCGTCGCCTCAGCCTTCGCGGGGGTGAAGGTCCAGCCCGGCAGGCCGGGCAGTGGCCCGGTCGGCAGCGGACGGGCCTGCGGGCTGGACGCCTGGTCCGGCGGTACGGCGGCGCACCGGGCCCCCTTGGCGGGCACGATGAGCGACACCAGGTAGCGGTCGAACGCGCTGGTGACGCACTCTCCCCGGCCGTAGATGTGGTGGCCCCAGCCTTCGTAGGTGAGGAGCCTGGCCTCGCGGCCGATCTGCCGCGCGGCACTCACCGCCCACGGGTATCCGGTGGCGGGGTCGTGGAGAGCGTTGACGAGCAGCAGCGTCGGGGTCGCATCAACGTGCAGGCGACGCTGCGGGTTTGGGATCGGGGTGGGCTGGCCCAGGCAGTTGACGGTCAGCAACATCGCCCTGGGGCCGTAGCGCATGTCTGGCGCGATCTTGGCCGTGGTGCGAAGGTGGCTGGAGTACTCGCGGTAGTCGCGGATCGGCAGATGGAAGTCCTGGCACATGATCTGAACGGTGTTGTTGTACGTCTCCTCCGCCTGCGCGGGAGCCGCTGACATCAGTTGCGGGGTCGCGGCGCCGGTGTCGATCGCCACCAGCACCTCCGCCAGTTCTTTCCAGTAGGGCCCGTAGAAGGCGCCGATCACCTCGTTCTCGAGGACCATCCGAGGAAGCGGCGTGTCGGGTTGGCCGGGCACGTGTAACTCGCCCCGGTCGGCGCGGGCCCGCAGGTTCCCCCAGAACGCGCGAACGTCCTGGCCGTGCAGTGCGCAGGCGGTGTCCTTGGCGCACCAGGTGACGAACTCGTCGAAGGAGTCCTGGGCGGTCCATGCCACGGACCTCAGGAACGCGTTGGTGCCGAGGCTGTGGTCCACGTTGCTGTCGAGGGCCAGGGCGCGTACTCGGTGGGGGAAGCGTTCGGCGTACTGCTGGCCGATCAGAGTGCCATACGACAGGCCGTAGTAGGTGAGCTTGTCGTCGCCGAGGGCGGCGCGCAGGACGTCCAGGTCTCGGACAACGCTACCGGTGTCGACGTGGTCGAACAGCGGCCCCGTACGGGCTCGACAGTCCTGCTGTCCGGCGAGCTCATCGTCGACAGCCCACCGGGCGGCCCGACCAGGATCATCGCCGACATCCCGCGCCCGTACTGATCACATGTCACACAATGGCACCATGCGTGTGATCATCGCCGAAGACGCGGCCCTGATGCGGGAAGGCCTGACCGCCCTGATGCGGGAAGGCCTGACCGCCCTGCTGCAACGCTTCGGCCACCAGGTCGTGCACGCGGCCGAGGACGCCGACGAACTGCTGGAGGCCGTCTCCGGCCACCGTCCCGACGTCGTGATCACCGATGTGCGAATGCCACCGCGCAACCTCGACGACGGCCTGAGGGCCGCACTGGCGATCCGCGCCGAACACCCCGACATCGCCATCCTGGTGCTGTCGCAGTACCTCGGCGACGCCTACGCGGCCAAACTGATCGCCGAGCCCGCGAACCGCCCTCGCGGCGGCGGCGCCGGCTACCTCCTCAAGGACCGCGTCGGCCGGGTCACCGACTTCATGCACTCCCTCGACGTCATCGTGGGCGGCGGCATCGTCATCGACCCCAGGTCATCGGGCACCTCATGTCCCCCGGGCGCCCTCACGCGCTCGACACGCTCAGCGGGCGTGAACGTGAGGTCCTGGGCCGGATGGCGACCGGAGAGACCAACGCCCACATCGCCGCCGGCCTGCACATCACCGACGGCGCGGTCGTCAAGCACATCGGCAACATCTTCGCCAAGCTCGGCCTCCAAGCCCAGGACGGCAACCGGCGCGTCCTGGCCGTCCTCACCTACCTCCAGGGAGCCCGGCCGGACCTTGGGATGCGCGTCTTGAGCGGCGAGGCGAGGTAACCGACTCGCGACACCTGTAACCCGCCACGCAACTCTTCACTTTCTGCGATCAGTCAGTGGCATTATGAAATCGAAGATCGAAGCCCGACCCGCGATAGGGATGCAGGTTGCTTGCCTTATCGTCAGAACCAGCGACTACGAGCGCGCCACCGTTCGTAAACTCGGGAGACGTTCGGATAATAACGTCGCGAATAAAGCCCCGAGGCTTTATGCATGTGGGTGGAGCAGGATCGACTAAAGGTCGCCGCGGCCTGGCCGGCACAGCGGTGACCGCCGTGAGGTTTTTGAAACCAGGGCTTGGCACCATCCAACCGGGTCGGCCCGGCAGCTTCAGCACGTTGCTGCCAGCGATGATCCGTTCAGGGCGTTTGTGCTGATGAAGAAGTGTGGTCAGGGACAGGGTCGAACTGCCGATCTTCCGGTGGACGGTGGCCGGGTGACCTCGGGCTCGCCGACTGAGCGGGCACTGACTCTGTCGCGGGACGCTCATGTGTCGCGTAAGACGTCCCATAGCCGTCATTGACGAAGTTGCGTCAAGCAGAGTGGTGGTAGCTGACAATTGCGAGGCGTTGACATCGATTGCACATCCCGGCAGGCTTTGCGTAACTGCCTGGGGCAGGTGGTGAACCCGGTTTTTTTCGAGGTTGTTCCGAATAGCGTCGATCGATGTGTCCCCTCAGCGATGGTGGGGAATGCGTAGAGCCTCGTAACAGTAACTGGACGTCGACGGTCTCTTTCGCCTGCCGTTCGTGCGTCGCCGTCTCGACTCGTTTCTGAAGGCAGGGAGGTGTCGCGGTCTTGGCTGCTGTGGCGCATCCAGAGCCAGATCTTGAGTCGGTTTGGTCGTCTTCTTTCGATGGATCGGAGATCTGATGCGCGTCGCCCTCCTCACCACGACTCAGCATGGTCACCTGAACCCGTATGTTCCGGTGGTCAATGCGCTCCGAACTGCCGGCAGTGAGGTTGAGCTGCTGCTGTTGTCCGCGGACGGTGGCGCGCTCGACGAGCAGCGTCGCCAGGCCCTGGGCAAGGCCCAGGTCCACGCGATCGGGCAGGTCGAGATGGCGCCGTGGAGCGGCGACCCGGCGAAGATCGGCCCGATGCTCCAGTCGTCGCCGGTGGCGGACCAGACAGCTGACGCGCTCCGTGCGACGGCGCCGGACTTCGTGCTCGTCGATTCGCTGCCGGTCACGGCGTCGGCCATGGTCGGCGCACAGGCGTCCGGCGTGCCGTACGGGATGATCTGGGCAAATCTGGGTGGAGTATGCCCGAGCGAGCATCGACGAGGTCGCTGGCCGTACGACGAGCAGGTCGGCGACTATTTGACCGGGCACGGAGTGCTGTGGTCGACCCGGACTCATTCGGCGCGTTCACCGATTCTCAATTTGATGCCGACGATTCCTGCTCTCGTCGGGGACGACGCGGTCACCGACGACGGTGTGCAGCTGGTCGGGTTGCCGGGTGCGGCGGGGACCCGCGGCGACGAGGTCGCCTTCTCGGGCCTGGATCGGATCGACCCCGACCGCCCGTTGGTGTACGTCTCCTTCGGCACGATCTTCTACCGGCGGCCGGACCTGCTGCGCACGGTGATCACCGGGGCGGCGGCGACCGGTGCACAGGTGATCGCCGCGGTAGGAGATCTCGCCGAGGAGCTCGCGCTGCCCGACGAAGTGCTCACCGCCCCGTATCTGCCGCAACGTGAGGTGCTCGAGCGCGCCGACGTGTTCATCACCCATGGCGGATACAACTCCGTGGCGGAGTCGATCCGGGCGGCGACACCGATGCTGGTGATCCCGCTGGCTGTGGATCAGCCTGTCCAGGCGTACTTCGTGGGTAGCGCGGGCTTCGGGACGGCGTTGGAGCCGGCCGGCGTCACCGAGCAGGCGGTCGCTGACGCCGTCACCGATCTGCTCGATCCCGCCCGGGACTACCGGGCCCGGCTACGCGCCGCGCAGCCGGAGTGCGGCGATTCTGCCGTTCGCACGGCAGAGCTGGTCATCAGCACGGTCGAGACGCTACAGCGAAAGGGAGAGCAGTGACGATCGAACCGCGGCGGCCGGTGGGCGACCCGATCGTGGTCGATGATCTCGAGCGCCTCTCGTTCCGGGTGGATCGCCGCGCCTACACCGACGACGACCTGGCCGCACAGGAGATGACCAGGATCTTCGATCGCTGCTGGTTGTACGTCGGGCACGAATCGGAGGTGCCCGGGCCGGACTCCTACGTGGCACGCGACGTCGGCGGGCGCCCGGTGGTCATGGCGCGCGGGTCCGACGGGGTGATCCGGGTGTTCGCGAACAGCTGCACTCACCGCGGGGCTCTGATCTGCTCGCAGCCGGCCGGGCAGGCCAGATCGTTCCGGTGCCCGTATCACGACTGGACGTTCTCCAACCAGGGCGACCTGGTCGGGGTCCCGATCCCGGACGGGTACGGGCCAGGCTTCCGGAAGGCGGACTTCGGTCTGGCGCAGCACCGTAGTGACGGTTACCGCGGTTTCGTGTTCGTCACCTTCGATCCGGAGCAGCCGCGCACCTTGACCGAGTACCTGGCGGGTGCGACCGAGTACCTCGATCTGATCGACGACCAGTCCGAGGTCGGGATGGAGGTGATCCAAGGTGCGCAACTCCACGGAGCTCGGGCCAACTGGAAGCTCATGATGGAGAACAGCGTCGACATCTACCATTTCCGGGCCCTGCACAAGCGTTACGTCGGCTACATGGAGTCGCTGGGGTCGGTGCCACCACGACGACGAGGCGGCTTCGGCTGCGCCCTCGGACTGGGGCATGGAGCCAACGAGCTGCCACCGGCGGCAGCCCGCCCGCTCGCCTACTGGACGCCGATGTTCGGCGCCGAGGTCCGGCCGCGGATCGAGGCGACGGCCGCACGGTTCGTCGACCGGTTCGGCGCCGAACGCGCCCAACGGATCACCGGCACCAATCGTGCGGTGCTGATCTTCCCCAACTTGATGATCATCGACGCGATCGCGATCACGATCCGCAAGATCGACCCGATCGGCGCCGGCCAGATGGCCATCACCTCGGTCGCCCTGGCCCCCAAGGACGAGGATCCGGACATCCGCGAACTCCGCAAGAGCCACTACCTGACGTTCCTCGGCCCCGCCGGCTTCGCCACTCCCGACGACATCGAGATCGTCGAGTCGTGCCAGCGGGGTTATCTCAACCGCGCGGTCCGCTACTCGGATCTGTCACGCGGCATGAACAAGGAGGTCCCCGAGACGACCGACGAGCTTCCCGCCCGCGAGTTCTGGCGGCAGTGGGACCGGCTGATGCACGGCGACGACGGTCACCTCGAGGTCACCCACCGGGCCGAGATGCAAGGGGCGGAATTACGATGATCACCGAGCTGACGGTCGACGAAGCGGCCCAGGTGCGGTTGTGGCACCGGGTGAGCCAGTTCCTTTTCCGTGAGGCGCGACTGCTCGACGAGTGGCGCCTGCTCGAGTGGTACGACGAGATGCTGACCGACGACATCCGCTACTCGGTGCCGGCCACCGACGTCCGCGGCGAGACGGCCGATGCGCTCGGGCTCATCGACGACGACGCCGCCCGGCTACGCCAGCGGATCGAACAACTCCTCAACGGTGAGGTGTGGTGCGAGAACCCTCGGTCGCGGACGAACCGGATGATCAGCAACGTGGAGATCCTGACCGATCGGGGCACGCACCTCGACGTGGCGGCGAATGTCATCGTGTACCGGTTCGGGCACGGGCGCTCTGACGCCTACGTCGGAAAATGCCGGTTCGAGCTCGTCGTCGAGGGCGAGTCGTTCCGGATCCGGAGACGGGTCGTGGTGCTCGACCACGAGACGTTGTACGAGCACGGAAAGCTCAGCATCATCCTGTGAGCGGACAGTGACGGCGGCCGACCCTGGCAGCGTCCCACCCGTTGCCGCCGCCCAGCCGAGTCTCCCTCGCGAGGTCTACGTCCTCAGTGTCGTTGGTGGCTGCGTCATGCTGGGCCTGGGACTGGTGCTCCCGGTGCTCCCGGTGTACGCGGCGACGTTCGGGGCCGGGCCCACCCAGATCGGAGCGCTCGTCGCCCTGTTCGCGTTGATGCGGCTGGCCACCAGTCCGTTCTGCGGCCGGCTCGGAGTTCGTTTCGGGGAGCGGCGAGTCCTGGTCGCCGGCCTGCTGTTATGCGCGGTCTCCTCGGCCCTGACGGCGTTCGCCGGGTCCTACGAGCAGCTGCTCGTGTTCCGCAGCCTCGGCGGCGTCGGCTCAGTGCTGTTCTCGGTGTCCGCACTGGCGACACTCCTGGCGATCTCGCCGGCCGACCAGCGGGGCCGGGCCAGCGCCGTGTTCGAAGCAGGCTTCCTGCTCGGCGGGATCTGCGGACCAGCACTGGGCGGGCTCCTCGCTCTCATCGCCCTGTCCGCGCCGTTCCTGGCGTACGCCGTGCTGTTGCTGGCCGCCGCGGTACTGACACTGGCGGTGCTCCGCACCGGCCGAACCGCCGGCGCGGAGCCTGGCCGTGACGTGGTCCGGCTACCGGTCCTGCTGCGGGATCGACGCTACTTGGTGGCTTGCCTGGCGGCGTTGGCGCAGGGATGGGTCTTGTTCGGGCTGCGCAGCGCACTGGTCCCCACGGTGGTTGTGGCGTGGCGACATGACGTGACGTGGGTCGGGTGGGCGTTCACGATCTCCGCCGTCGTTCAGGCGTTGCTGATCATGCCGGCCGGCTGGGTTGTCGATCAGGCCGGCCGCCGGCCCGCCATGATCGCCGGCACCGGTGTGGCCGCGGCGGCGATCACCGCCTTGGTGTTCGTGGACGGGTACGCCTGGCTCGTCGTCCTGCTCAGTGTGTACGCGGCGGGATCAGCGCTGCTCAACGCCGCACCGGCCGCGCTGATCGGTGACGTCGTCGCCGGCCGGGCCGGCAGTGGCGTCGCCGTCTTCTCGATGTGCACCGATGTCGGCGCCGTGGTCGGACCGGTCGTCGTTGGGCTCATCGCCGAGCGGGTGAGCGTTCCGGCCGCCTTCGGCAGCGGCGCCGCGCTGCTGGTCCTCGCCTTCGTGGCGTCGTGGACGTTGACAACTGTTCGGCCAACACCAAGGAGTTGATCGATGGACCAGCCGTCTGCCCGACATGAGCGGGGTGAGGCCATGTTCCAGCAGGTCTTCGGCCGCGAACCGCGACCGGGTTCCTACCCGGAGTTCCTGCAGATCACCGTCGACCACTTGTTCGGTGAGATCTGGACCCGTCCGCACCTGAGCGTCGAGGAGCGCGAACTGGTCGCGCTGACCGCGGTCACGCTGGCGCGGACCGATTGGGAGTTACGCGGCCACATCGGTGCCGCCCTGCACCTCGGGATGTCGCGAGAGAAGATCGTCGAAGTCATCATTCAGCTCGCCTACTACGGTGGCTGGCCGGTCGCCAACAACGGGCTGCGCGTCGCCCAGGAGGTCTTCGCCGAGCTGGACGGCGCCACCGGAAAGGACGGCGGACCATGACCAGTGAACCGTCTCCCCTCGACCCGGCCGAGAAGGTCGACCTGTGGCGCCAGCGGTTCTTCGAGGCCCAGGCGGCCGCGGAGGAGTTCATCCTGGGAGAGCACGGCGAAGCAGGCCTGGCCGCGTGGATCCAGGCGAACTCCCGCATCACCGCGCAGCTACTGCAAGCGCAACGGCCCGACGGGGTATCCGCCACCGATCACTTCATGACCCGGCTGCAGCGTCAGCTGTTGCTGTACGACTCGGCAGTGACCAGTGAGCCCCAGCCCTCGGGCACCGTCCTGCGCAACGCCGACTGTGGGATCCTCAGGTACCGCAAACAGGCCGCCCGCGCCGGCGTCGTACTGACGTTCTCGTCACCGTGCCCGTACTGCCAGGAACTCAACACCGCCATCGCCGCCCGCTACGTGGAACCGGACGTCACGGTGTCGTGCGAACAGGCGGGCGACGGGTGCACCTGGCGCGCGGAATCTCCTCACGCTCCAGGAGAGGACGCGGCCGGATCACCGCACCGCGGACGAGCCGGTGATTGAACCAACGGCAGTGCCGTGCGGTCGTTGACCGGCGACCGGCTGACGTCGAGCGTCATGCCGAGTTGCCGGCCCACGGCCACACACAGGTCGAGCGCCGCGGTGCGGGTCAGGTCTTGATGATCGTTCTGGGTGAAGCACGCCGACGCCACGTTCTTGTTCCGTAGGCGCAGGTACCACGGGAACAGCGATCCCAGTGCGGGCTCGGTCAGCATCGTGCGCGAATGCACGATCGTCCCCACCAGCAGGTTGCCGAACGGGCGTTGACTGGCGTTCATGAAGCTCTTCAAGCGTTCCTGGAAGATCTTCAGCACCGCGGGTACGTTCCCCGCGTACACCGGCATGGCGAGCAGCATCGCCTGCGCACCCTCGGCCAGATCGACGACATGCTCGAAGTCGTCGTCGAGCGTGCACCGGCCCACCTCGGGATCAAGGCAGGTGTCCTCGCCTTCGCACATCGCGATGCGATGGTCGATCAACCGAATCCGCTGGATCTCCGCGTCACCGACCTCCCGGACGACGCCGGTGATCGCCGCCTCGAGCAGCGCGTCGGTCAGCGACGGGAGACGCTTCTGCGTGCAGGATAACGCAACGATCTTCATCCGAAGGGTCTCCCCTGTCCGCTCAGCGCCACCCAAGACCGGCCACCTGGCGAAGCCCCCGTCGCCGCACATTGAGGCCCCCTCAACTTACCCACAATTGGGCGCTACCGAAATGGGTATCGAAAAACCACGAGTGCGCTCGTGGTCGCAGTGCATGGCTAACACCAGGCGGCTCCTTCCATACCCTGGAGACGAACTTCCGGGCTCATGCGCTGAGCTGCGGTCTCGGCGACTTCGACGACCGGCCGTACAGTTCCCGGTAGACCTCGCGCAGTTCGACGGCTTCGGCCAGGCCGTACTCTTCGACGCCCGCGATGACCTCCTTGGCCCGCCAGTACGCGCTGCGGGTAGGAACCGCAGTGGACACCTCGACACTGTCGAGTGAACGCAAAGGCCGGCTGTACGTCGACCTCGCTCGTGCGCATGCACAGCGTCGTCAGGTTGATGAGGCGGTGGCCGTGCTCCTGGAGGCCGAGTCCATCACGCCGGAGCAGATCCGCAACCATCGCGTGGTCCGCCAGTTGGCGTCTGACCTGCTAACCATGCAGGATCCCGCCTCGCCTGACCTGCGTGGGCTGGCCGAGCGAGTGGGCGCGTAGAAAAAATGTGACTTCGCACCTGCCGTCCATTCATTGGCGGGCCAACGTCAAGCAAGGTCTTCGCAGGCGGAGCCTGCCTCGGGAGGGCGTCCGAGCGAAGCGAGGCCCTCCAGGGGTCGGGGCTTTGGCCCGACTGGAGGCAACGTCTGAGCCCCGCAAGCGCGAAGCGCCCAGAAAGCGAAGCCCGTTGTGCGCCGCAGGCGCCCTCAGAAGAACGTCCGGAGCGAAGTGGAGGCCCTCTGTGGCGGGGCGGGCATCAGACGGCCAACCACCGAATCGGATTACGGGTGGGTACGAGAAAGGCCCCCCAGGATGAGGGCCTTCCAGCGTATGTGCGGCCGGAGGTACTCGAAACCCCAACCTTCTGATCCGTAGCAAGGTCAGGGCCGTCCAGACGCATCCGTAGCCGTGTTTGGACGCTGCTTTGGGCCGCTCTTCGAGTGGGTCGCGTCTACGACCCTTCATGATTGTCCGGAGTTGTTGTTAGCAAACGCGTTAGCAAGATCGACACTCTGTACCGCTGTTCGCGCTCTCGCCCAGCACTCGTCTCCCCGTGTCTTCTCATGCCTGATCGGCCCGATCGGAGGAGGGGTGGTCATGGCTCCAAGGTGCCGACCGTCCGACGGCACGGTGGTGACGCCTGAGCCGAAGGCCGGACTCGTCATCCGGCAGAGGTCTATTCTGACGATTAGGCGTTCCGGAACCCGCCGCCAACGACACGAGGACGCCGACCACCTACATCAGGGTCTTGACCTGCAGTTCCAGGGTGGAAAGGGTTCAGTTGCATCGGTAGCGTGGAGGCGTAACAGCTTGGAGGTCAACGATGTCCACCCCGCATCAAGACAGCGAGGCGCTGATCCCTCGTCCGCCACTGACCACCGCCGCCCTCAGGGCAGCAGTTGCCCAGATCACTCCGGCCTACCTCAGCCAGTTTGTCGACCACCTCGACCAGGCGACAGAGCAGGCGGCGCGGCAGAGCACCGTGGCACCTCTGCAGAACTTCTTGCAGCAATGGGGTGAGTTCGTGGCGATTCAGCGCTATCCCGCCCGAGCGGCCCGCCTGCACGCATTGGAGAGGGAGGTCGCCACCGCGACCGACAGAGCCAAGTTGGACTCAGCCTTGGCCGAAATCAACGAGATCACGACATCCGCACGCCGAGAGGTCGTCGGTGAGTGACGCCTGGACCTGGGAGTACAACCCCGACGCCGAGCATGTCATTGCTGGGCTTCCTCCGACCGTCATCCTTGAAGTTGAGCGGCTTGCCGACCAACTCGCAGTTCTCGGGAAGGATGCGGTCTGCGCCGGTAGAGGCCCGTTGCATGGGGGAGGTCTTCGGACGCTCGATCTGTTCGGCGGCCGCGGGTTCCTCAACTTCATCGTCGCGGAGCATCTGCGCGTTGTGCTGATCGTTCGCGTTACCTGGATAGATTGACGCGCCCTCGCCTACACCTCAGAAAAGTTGAAAAGGCCCGCACCCAGGTTCTCCCTTAGGTGCCAGTCGGCTTTCAAGGATCGTGGGCAGATCCAAGCTCAGGCTCGTCAGGATGCGGGCGACGACCGCTAGAAGGAAAGTGATCCTGAAGACATCCCAGGAGCTTAGGTGTCAAGCCGCGAGGTCTTGGGTGTGGTGTGGCCAGGCGGTGGCTTCGTTGTAGGGGGTCCGGGTTTTGAGGCAGCCGTGCAGGATGCCGACGAGTCGGTTGGCGAGTTGGCGTAGTGCGGCTTGGTGGCTGAGGTCGCGGGCGCGTTGTTTGTCGTAGTAGGCGCGGGCGCCGGGTGAGGCGTTGAGCGCGGCGAAGGCTTGGCTGCTCAGGGCGTCGCGGAGCCGGTCGTTGTGGACATAGCGGGCGCAAGACCGACCGGCTGGATGAGCCCGTTCAGCGCGCCAGCATCGTTCAGGACAGTCCCACATGGACCAACGCCCCCTCCCCGGTCTTCCTGGAACGCGCCCGTACGGCGGTGAACTGCAACCCAAACTGCAACCCGGATCAGAGCGTCAGTCCTCGTAGTCCTCGAACTCCCACAACCCGATCCGGCCGATCTTCTCAGCGAGTTCGCCCCATGTCGGGGCCTCCAGTACGGCGATACGGTCGCTCAACCAGCGCGTCACCTCGGCGGGACGCAGCTCGCGAACGAAGAGGTAGTGCCGGCCGATGAGGAAGTGCTGATGGCGCAACTGTTCGGCAAGGGCGGATGGAGTGCACACGGTGATCTGGAACTGCTCGTCACCCGGCTCGTTCTGCGGACCGACGTACATCTCCAGGAGTTCGCATGCGTTGGTGGGATCGTCGATGCCACGGCGTTCAAGATCCGGCCAGCGGAAGAGGGGCACGCGTGCTCTCATCACCCAATGATCGCGCAGCCAGCAACGCGGAGGAGAGCTGTCAGCTTGGGAAGCCTTTCGAGATCATGGCCCCTGGCCTGGGGAAGCGGTGACCTGCGGGCGACGCCTACGCCGACGGCGTCCGCCTGGACTTCCTGACCGTCGACGAGGTCTACGGCGCCTGCACCAACTACGCCTGTTCCTGCAACAACACGGGCAGGCCTACGTACTGCGGGTGCGTTCCTCCTTCACCCTGACCCTGGGCGGCGGCACCAGCCTGACCTGCGCCCAAGCCGTGGCCCGGCACTGCAAGCCCAAACGCGCCTGAACCATCCGCTCGGCCGGAGACGGCTCCGAAGGCGAGCGCACCTACGCCTGGGCCTGGATCGCCACCGCCAGCCCCGTCCACTATCTGCTGATCCGCAAGCACCTCAAGACCGGCGAGCCAGACGGTCAACGCCCCGGGGAGTGCGAGGGGCCGGGGCCCCGCGCCGGGGTTTGGGGCGCAGCCCCAATAGACACTGCCTGAGCGCAGCGAAGACCGTGCTTGTAAGCAGGGAACGCAGCCTGAGCGCAGCGAAGACCACGGTTGTGGGCCTGAGCGTGGTGGAGGGTGTCGTTTGGGGGATGATTGGCTGTGTTGAGGACCGAATGAGGAGGGCACCGGTGACCCGTCAGATCGTCTCCGTTGTGGGTGGTAAGGATGCCGCCGGCACCGACACCTACGAATCGACCAACCCCGCACGCATCACCGAGGTCGTCGCCCGTGTCGGCCTGGCCGATGCCCAGACCTTCGCCGACGCCTGCCGCACCGCCAAGGAGGCTCAGCGGGAGTGGGCCAAGGTTCCGGCCCCGGTCAGAGGGCGGGTGATCGCGTCGATCGGGCGGCTGGTCGAGGCCAATGCCGAGGCGCTGGCGCACCTCGTCACGCAGGAGATCGGCAAGCCGTACGCCGAAGCCCTGGGCGAGGTGCGGGAGATCGTTGACACATGCGACTTCTTCCTCGGCGAGGGTCGCCGCCTGTACGGGCAGACCGTGCCGTCGGAGATGCCGGACAAGAAGCTGTTCACGTTCCGCAACCCGGTCGGAGTCGCGGCGGTGATCACCGCCGGTAACTTCCCGGTCGCGGTGCCGTCCTGGTATCTGGTTCCGGCGCTGCTCTGCGGCAATGCCGTGGTGTGGAAGCCGGCCGAGTACGCGGCGGCGTCCGCGCACGCGATGTACCAGTTGTTCGCCGCCGCGGGGCTGCCCGACGGGGTGCTGAACATCGTGTTCGCCGACGGTGTCCAGACCTTCCGGGGGCTGGAGCAGGCGCTGGAGGAGGGCACGGTGCACAAGGTCGGGTTCACCGGGTCCAGCGAGGTGGGCAGGAAGATCGGGGAGCTCACCGGGCGGCACCTGCAGGCGGCCTGCCTGGAGTTGGGCGGGAAGAACCCGATGGTGATCATGCCGGACGCCGATCTCGATCTGGCCGTCGAGGGGGCGTTGTTCTCCGGGTTCGGTACGGCGGGTCAGCGCTGCACCAGCCTCGGTACGGTCATCGTGCATGAGAGTGTGCACGCGGAGTTCGTCGAGCGGTTCGCCCAGGCCGTACAGAACGCCAAGATCGGCGACCCGGAGCAGGACGTGCTGGCGGGACCGCTGCTCGACCAGAAATTCGCGGATCGGTACGAGGAGTACCTGACCTGGATCCAGCCCCACCACCAGGTCGTGTCAGGAAATGTCGGAAAAATCTCCAAAGAAAGCCCGCGCCGCGACTTCACCGGCGACGGCGGCCTCTACTACCACCCCGTCGTGGTCGATGGCGTCAAGGCCACCGACCAGCTGTTCCTGGAGGAGACGTTCGGGCCCATCGTGGGCGTGACCACGTTCGAGACCATCGACGAGGCCATCGAGTTGGCCAACCTGCCCGGCTACGGCCTGTCCAGCTCGATCTACACCACCGATGCCAGGCACGCGTGGAAGTTCCGCGAGGGGATCTCCGCCGGCATGGTCAGCGTCAACAACTCCACCTCCGGCGCCGAGGCGCACCTGCCTTTCGGCGGCAACGGCAAGTCCGGCAACGGCAGCCGCCAGTCCGGTATCTGGGTACTCGACCAGTTCACCCGCTGGCAGGCGATGAACTGGGACCACTCCGGCCACCTGCAGAAAGCCCAGATGGACGTCGTGGACATCGCACCGGATATGAGCTTCCGGCTCTAGATCCTTCTACCTTGAAGGAAGAAAGCCACCCTGCCGGGAAGCGCGGGCTTCCCGGCAAGTGATGGTCGTGTCACGATATCGGCGCCTTCGATTACAGGGAGAAGCCGATGAGTGACGATCCGACACCGTTAAGGACGATCAAGACCAAGCGGACGCTTCGGCTGCGGGCAGGCTTCCCCTGCCGCTGGAGCGTGTGGAGCGCCAACGGCAAAGGCTGGTTCCCGCGCGACACCCCACCGGCGCGCGACCTCGACGGCCTGCCGTACTTCCACGGCGACGACCTGGTGCTCGACGTCCCGCGCGAGCCGCTGACGATCAGGGCGGCCAGGGGCATGGAGTACGGCTCGGCGGAGACCACGCTCGTGCCTGGCGACGGCGAGACGCTGGTCGAGCTGGCGCCGCAGCGCATCTACGACGCGGCTGCCCGCGGCTGGTACGGCGGTGACCTGCACGTCCACCTCAACCGGCCGTCCCGGTGGGTGGCCGACTCGCAGCACGGCGAGGACCTGCACGTGATCAACCTGCTGCCGGGCGACGAGCAGGACATGGCGGCCGTCGAGCACTGGTCGGGCCGCGATCTGCCGTGGTCGGACGAGACGCACGTGGCCCGGGTGGACCTCGCCCACCACGCGCTCGGCCCCGAAAGGTGCCACGACACGGTGCGGAAGCTGCGCGAGCGCGGCGCGCTCATCGGCTACGCCAACGCCTTCTACGGCCCGGTCGAGACGCCCGAGCAGCTCATCGGCGCGGGCGATCCGGAGTACGACGCCCGGTTGTCGGTGGTCGACGCGGCGCTCGGCCTGGTCGACAGCTTCTGTTCGGCGATCGGCTCGGACCGCGCCTACCGCAGGCTGATCGGCGCGGGCAACCGCGTCGCCGCCGTCGCCGGTACGGCCCAGCGGCTCGGGCCGATCGGGCGCGAACGCACGTACGCGCACGTGGACGGGCGGCTGACCGCCGAGTCCTACGCCGACGCGGTACGGCACGGCCGCACGTTCGCCACGACTGGACCGTTCCTTGAGCTGTCGGTCGAGGGCCACGGCCCCGGCGCCACGCTCGACCTGACTCCCGGCAGCAGGGTGCGGGTCATCGGGCGGGTGATCGGGCCGCTGGTGGAGAACGTACGGCTGCTGACCGCCGACGGCGAGCTGGCCGCGGGGCCGCCCGGCGAGGTGACGGCGGAGCTGACGGTGATCTGGCCGACCTACGTGGTGGCGGTCGCCGAGGGCGGCGGCCAGGTACGGGCGCACACGAGCCCGGTCTATCTGGACGTCGAGAGCCGGCGGGTGGCCAGGGAGGAGGACGTGACCTTCTGCCTGCGCTGGCTGGAACTGCTGGAAGAGCTCGTCAAGGACCGGGTGAGCGCCGACTACCTGGCGGTCATGCAGGAGGCCCGAAGGGTCTACCAGTCCCGCCTGGCGTGAGAAACGGAGGAACGCGGGCCCCATCGGGGGTGCCCGCGTTCCTCCGTCTCACTTCACGACCGGGGTCAGACCTGGCCGGCCTTCTCCAGGGCCGAGCAGCAGGTGTTCACCAGCAGGCGGGTGACCACGTACGGGTCGACGTTGGCGTTGGGGCGGCGGTCCTCGATGTAGCCCTTCTTCTCCACCTCGACCTGCCACGGGATGCGTACGGAGGCGCCGCGGTTGGAGACGCCGTAGCTGTACTTGTTCCACGGGGCGGTCTCGTGGGCGCCGGTCAGGCGGCTCTCGATGCCCACGCCGTACTGGGTGATGTGCTCCATCGGCTTGTCGCCCTCGCCGAGGGCCTCACAGGCGGTGATGATGGGCTCGTAACCCTCGCGCATGGCCTTGGTGGAGAAGTTGGTGTGCGCGCCGGCGCCGTTCCAGTCGCCACGGGCGGGCTTGGCGTCGAGCGTGGCCTCCACGCCGAACTCCTCGGCCGTGCGGTAGAGCAGCCAGCGGGCGATCCACATGTGGTCGGAGACGTCCAGCGGACTGGCCGGACCCACCTGGAACTCCCACTGGCCCGGCATGACCTCGGCGTTGATGCCGGAGATCGCGAGGCCGGCGGCGAGGCAGCGGTCGAGGTGGAGCTCGACGATCTCACGGCCGAAGATGGCGTCGGCGCCGACACCGCAGTAGTAGGGGCCCTGCGGGGCGGGGAAGCCGCCCTCGGGGAAGCCCAGCGGGCGGCTGCCCTTGAAGAAGGTGTACTCCTGCTCGATGCCGAACCACGACTCCTGGTCGGCGAACTGCTCGGCGATCGGGCGGAGCAGGGCGCGGGTGTTGCTCTTGTGCGGAGCGCCGTCGATCTCCTCGACCTCGCACAGGACCAGCACGTTGGCGCCGCCGCGAATCGGGTCGGGACAGGTGAAGACCGGACGGAGCACGCGGTCCGACGAGTGACCCTCCGCCTGGTTCGTGCTGGAGCCGTCGAAGCCCCAGACCGACGGCTCGGCTCCGTCAGCGAGGATCTTCGTCTTCGAGCGCAGAAGTGCGGTGGGCTCGGTGCCGTCGATCCAGATGTACTCAGCCTTGTAGCTCACGTCGGTCCTTTCAGGATGTCTCACAGCCACGCCGAGTCTTCCGGCTGACCGTTTCCCGGTTTTTGCCCGAATGTGAACGTCGTGTTAATCAACCCGGGTAGGACCGCCCGATTCCCCGGTCATGCGATCATTTGTTACAAAGGGGGATTTAGTGACCATTGACCTCGAAGAGGCCCGCAGGCCGCGCGGACCCAAGCACGACCCGGAGGCGCTCACACCGGCGCAGCGGCAGCTCGGCCGGCATCTGGTCGACGTGCATGACGGCTACCGCCAGGAGATGCGGCAGGTGCGGGACGCGCTCGACCAGGTCGCCGCGGGCGCCCTCGACGCCGCCGCGCTGCGGTCGATGATCAATCAGCTGACCATGCGTCAGAACTACTGGACGCTGGGCGCGTTCTGCGCGACCTTCTGCCGGTTGGTGACCGTGCACCACACGATCGAGGACGAGGCCATGTTCCCGGCGATACTCAAGCGGGACGACTCGCTGGGGCCGGTGATCGACAAGCTCAAGGAGGAGCACGAGGTCATCGCCGCGCTGCTGACCCGGCTCGACGAGGCCTGCGTGGCGCTGGTCGCCGGCGACACCGGCCTCGACCAGGTACGGGCCGAGGCCGAGCGGCTGTCCGCCGTCCTGTCCTCGCACTTCGCCTACGAAGAGGAGGAGCTGGTCGAGCCGATCGGCCGGCTCGACGTGCGCATCTAAGCGGTTCCGTCCGCGTCTGAGCGGTCCCGTCCTTATCTAGGCCCTCCCGTCCGTTCCTCTGCCGTCGTAGCCGAGCAGCCGCATGGCCGTGTCGGGGTCCATCGCGGCGGCAAGCAGTTGCGCCCTGGCGTGGGCCTGGTCGCGTTCGTGTTCCGCCTTGGTCTGCGCCGCTCGTACGGCCTTGATGGCGATGAGCGCCAGGCCGGCGCCCACGATCACCGCCACCACGACGACGAACAGGACGAGCAGCAGTCCGGGCGAGGCCAGCCCGACGACCGGGGTCGCGCCCGTGAGGGCCAGCCCGGTGATGAGCGCGAGGACGACGAGCGCGAGCAGGCTGGCGACGACCACCCACGTCCGGCGCCGGGGCGGCGGCGGCTCCGCCGGGAGGGGCGGTGGCGCCGCCGCGTAAACGGGCGTCGGATCGGGAGCCCACGGTACGAACTCGGGCCGGCCCGGCTCGGCGACCACCGCGGTGGGCCCGGCGACGATCTCAGCGGTCACCACGACCGGCTCGGCGGACACGACAGTCCCCACCGGCTCGGCGACCCCAGGCTGGAAAACCGGCCCTGCGCGCCAACCACCGGACTGACCTGGCTGACCAACGGGCTGGCCATTCGGCCGACTCGCGGTCTGGCCGTTGGGCTGGTGGGCAGGCTCCTCCTCCACGTGGCCGGGCAGGTCGCGCTCGATCCGGCTGTGCTCCTTGTGTGCCCTGGCCGCGTCGCGGTGGTACTCCTCCAGCTCCTGGTACAGCTCGTCGGAAGAGTAGATCGTGCCGTCGATGAGCGGCCCGGCCGCCCGCTCGATGATCGCCACCACGTCATCGCCGTTGAGCGTCTTGTGCGTCTCCAGCGCGTGCGCGAGGCAGAGCACATCCCTGCGATGCTCCTCCAGCAGCCGCTCGGTCTTCTCCAGCAGCCGGACCAGGTTGAACTCGATCCGCTCCCCCAGCACGTCGGGCGCCAGCTCGGGCTGACCCCGGCTCGGCTCCCGCTCGGTGATGCCGATGGGCCCGCCACCGCCGCCGCGCCGCGGCATCGCCTTGCCGCCGTGGATCTCCAGCTCCTGCAGCGCGGGCAGCGAGGTGACGCCCGAGCCCATCCCCCAGTACGACTCCATGAGCGCGGTCAGGTACGTCGCCGAGTGCAGGTCGCCGGAGACGCCGGAGGAGTTGTCCTCGCTGAAGAACATCCGCTCCCCGGCCAGGGAGGCGAGCGAGACCATGATGTCGGCCTCGTACTCGGACTTCCACCGGGTGAACTGGTCCTCGGGCTTGATCGAGGCGACCATGCCGAGGTAGTCGGCTCCCTTCTCGATCGTGGCGATGTCGATCTCCAGGTGGAAGCGGGTCACGTAGGCCACCACGGCGTGGCACGCCTCGTGCACGGCCACCGCGTGCCGTTCCCGCTCGATGTACTCGACGTCCTCGGGCGGGCCGAGCTGCTTGAGCCGTTTGGCCCGCAGTACGTCGGACCAGGAGATGACCTCGCGGCCGTCGCGGATCGCGGTGATCAGCGACTCGTTGACCAGGTCCTTGATCGTGGCGCCCGTCGCGTAGGGGGTGATGGTGGCGAGCTTGTCGATCTGCTGCTCGGTCAGCTCGTGGTCGACCTTGTCGAAATAGCCCTGGTACGTACGGACCCGTCCGGCCTTGGAGGGGTAGCCGACCTTGTAGATGCGGTCGATGCGGCCGGGCCGCAGCAGGGCCTCGTCGAGCGCGTCGGGCCGGTTGGTGGCCATCATGACGAGGATGCGGAACTTGGGCGGCGGCTTGGGGCGCATCCCGAGCAGCCGCCTGATCAGGCGGTTGAAGAACCCGCGCGGCTTCTTGAGCCCGGACAGCTCGGTGAGCAGGGCCTGCAGGGTGCCCGGGTCACCGCTGTTCATGCCACCGCCGCCGCCCATGAAGAAGCGGTTGCGGGTGGCCGGCTCCGCCACCTCCCGCCGGGCGCGGAAGGCGAGCACCGAGCGGCTCTCCTCGGACAGGTAGTTGACCCCGTGGCAGCCGGAGAAGCCCCCGCCCTGCCCCGGCGGGCCCTGCTGGGCGAGCCGGCCGCGCTTGCCGAGCGAGTCGGCCTCGTCGAAGAAGACGATCACCCCGCCGTACCTGAGCGCGAGCTTGCGCAGCTTCCTGAAGAGCGTCTTGACCTTGAGGATGCCGATGCCCATGAACATGTTCGTGAACGCGCCGGGGTCGACGAACACGTACGGCTTGCCGGTCTCGCCGGCCACCGCCTCGGCCATCAGCGTCTTGCCGGTGCCCGGCGGCCCCCACAGCAGCAGGCCGCTGGGCACGTAGCCCCCGCGCTTCTCGATCTCGTCGGGCCGTTCGAGGAAGACGATGTTCTCCTGAACCCGTTCGACCACGTGGTCCTGTCCCCAGACGTCGGAGAAGCGGGTCTTGATGTCATCGGGGAAGTACGTCTCCACGCCGCCTCTGGACAGGAACCAGAACAGGCCGACGAACTGGATGATGACCACGAAGAACAGGAACACGATCTGGACCAGGAACGGCATCGCCTTCCAGATCAGCGCGGGCGCGCTGAACAGGGCGAGCAGCGGGCTGGTGTCGAGCACCGCGCCGAGTACCAGCGCGATCAGCACCACCCAGAAGATGATCTTGGCGGCGAGGGCGAAACGATACCTGGTCCAGTCGTCGAACCGCCGGTGGGACCACCGCTCGAACCCGCCGAAGACCCCCTGGCTCCAGAAGCGGTGGTAAGCCGACCATCGCTCGCTGACGAAGAAGTGCAACTGCCGCAGGGCCTCGACGCCCAGCAGCCAGAAAATCCATTGATAGGCGTACGCGATGGCGCGCATGGCCTCGCCGAAGGACACGATGCCCTCGAAGTCGGCCATCACCTTCCAGGTGAGAACGAAGAAGGCGAGGACCAGCCCGATGAGGAACTTGCTCCGGGCCCAGAACGGCATCTTCTTCCTGGTCATGGCTTCGGGATCAGCCGGGCCGCTTCCGGGCGCGCGCAGCCCGCTGTGATGCGTGGTCGTGGTCAATGGTGCTCCTTCATCCGGGCAGCCGGAGCAGCTTGAAGGTTTGCTCGATCTTGTCGAACTCAGCCGAGCGCGCTCGGAAGCAGATGGACTGGCAACCGATGAGCATCACGGAGACCGTGGCTGCCTGCTCGTCGAGGATGGCGGTGTGGTCGAAGGTCTGGACGTCGGCGCCGATCTGGTAGTTGAAGCGGACCCGCACTCCCCTGGCGCCGCGGTCGAGCTGGAGGATCTGATCGCTGATCAGCTCGAACCCCTTGAACAGCGGCTGCCGCCCCGTTTGAGCCGCCTTGGCCTCGTAGAGCGTGCGGACCTGCCCGGTCACCGGCAGGATGAAGTCGCGGAGCCGGTCCAGCGAGATCGTGTTCCGCTGCTCGTCCGTGAGCTTGTGCACGGTGGCGTAGACGAATGGATCCGTTGAGCTGAGCAGGTGTTCGACGGACGGCTGCGCCGACTGGTCGAAGGCCGTGGACCAGACCTGCTGGCGCCGCAGCCGGGCCGCCTCCGAGTTCGGATGGTCGCCGGTCAGGTAGAGCTCGATGGCTTCGGTGTTGAGCTGACTGAAGGAGGAGGGCACCTTGAAGTAGGTGGTGCCTTCCCTGTCGCGTACGTAGGTGAACTCAGGCTGCCCGCACGCTGACAGCATGAAGATCGCGGTCATGAGCGCGATCCAAGCCCGTGTCTTTTTCACCTGGGCTTACCTCCGCTTTACGGACCAACGGAGTTGTTCTGCCCGTTTTCATGTGAAATGAGGCCGAGTGCACGGTGTAAAATCTTGACCAAATCTTGGCCGTACATTGGCTTCAGTTGTTACAGATCCGCACAGATCGGATGCGGGCTCTTGTGCGGACGCCCGTACAACGTTGGCGTCCCCCCATTGGTTCGACCGGCAAAGTAGCGAAAGATAGAAGGATCCCTGCTACCCGGAGCGGACAATGACAGAACCGGCCATGGAGACTGTGGACAGCTTCGGCATGATGGCGGAGCGGATGTTCGCCGACATCTGGTCGCGCGGTGCCCTCTCGGTCAAAGAGCGCCGCCTGCTCCTGCTCGGCCTGCTCGTCGGGCAGGGCATTGACGAACAGGTGGAGGTCCAGCTCGACACCGCGCTGCGCGCGGGCGACCTGGATGAGAGTCAGCTGCGGGAGGTCGTGGTGTTCCTCACCCACTACGCGGGCTGGACTCGCGGGTCACAGCTGAACAACCAGGTCGAGGATCTGATCGAACGCGTCAGGCGGGATCGATCCGGTAGACGGGACCTTGGAGGCTGAGCGCGTACAGCTCCCCGTCCAGCCCCTCGCCGAATGACGAGAGCTGCTCGACCTGCCCGACCTTGGCCTCCTTGTCCAGCTCGTCGACGGGTGCGGCCTTGACCCACCCCGCGCAGAAGTCGCCGTACAGGAACTGACCCTGCAGCCAGGGGATCTTGCCCCCTCGGTAGACGTAGCCGGCGATCACCGAGCAGTTGCCGCCCTGGTGGAGCGGGTAGGTGATCACCGGGTCGGTGAGCTCGCGGCCCTTGCCGCCCCTGAAGGGTTGGTCGCCTTCGCGGAGGTTCCAGCCGTAGTTCTCGCCGCCCTCGGATCCGGCCGGCTGGTAGTCGACCTCCTCCCACCGGTCCTGCCCGACGTCGCCGATCCAGAGGTCGCCGTTGTCGCGGTCGAAGCCGAACCGCCAGGGGTTGCGCAGGCCGTACGCCCAGATCTCGGTCCGCGCGCCCTCCTTGCCGACGAACGGGTTGTCGTCGGGGATCTTGTACGGCGTGCCGCGCGGGTCGATGCGCAGGATCTTGCCGAGCAGCGTGCCGAGGTTCTGGCCGTTGCGGTGGGGGTCGCCGCCGCTGCCGCCGTCGCCGAGCGCGATGTAGAGGTGGCCGTCGGGGCCGAAGGCCAGTTGCCCGCCGTTGTGGTTGGCGTAGGGCTGGTCCTGGGTCAGCACGTCACGCCTGCGGGTGGCCTTCTTGCCGTCGTACGCCCATTCGGTCACGTGCGTGTCGCCGCTCGCGTCGGTCCAGTCGAGGTAGAGCCAGCGGCCCGACGGGTGGAAGGCCACGCCGAGCAGGCCCTGCTCGTTGCCGCCGCTGACCTCTCCCGACAGGTTCACGATCGTGTCGCCGTCGAGGGTCTTCAGCCGGCCGCCCTGCTCGGCGACGTACAGCCGCCGGTCGCCCTTCCGTACGGCGAACGCCACGGGCTTGGCCAGCTCGGCGAGCTTGGTGAAGCGCAGCTTGCCGGGGGTCGGCGCGGGACTGTCCTGACTCACGACGGGACCGGGCGAGCCCGTAGCGGACGGGATCGGGGGCTGGGCGGCCGAGCATGCGGTGAGCGTGACGGCTAACACGGACAGGGCGCGGCGCACGCCGCCTATCCTTCCATGCCATCCCAAACCTGGATAACTATCGCCTTGCCGGAGGACACCTGCTGAACTATCGTCTGGACATGTGTCCAGCGATGTCGTGACAGAGTCCACCCGGCGGCGGCTGAACCGGCGGCAGGCCGACACCGTGCGGCGGCTGACCGACGCGGCGGTCGAGGAGGTGCGCGAGAGCGGCTTCGAGGGGCTGACCGTCCGCAACGTGGCCCGCAGGGCGGGTGTCGCCCCGGCGACCGCCTACACCTATTTCTCCTCCAAGAACCACCTGGTCACCGAGGTGTTCTGGCGCCGGCTCAACGCCCTGCCGCCGATCGAGACGACCGGCGAGGCGGGCCAGGTGATCACCGCGCTCCGGGAGATCGCCCTGCTGGTCGCCGACGAGCCGCGCCTGGCCGCCGCGTGCACCACCGCCATGCTCGGCACCGACCCCGACGTCCAGGAGCTGCGGCTGCGCATCGGGCTGAGCATCCGCCGGCGGCTGCGTACCGCGCTCGGCCCGGCCGCCGATCGCAAGGTACTCAACGCCCTGGAGATCGCCTACGCGGGCGCGCTGGTCCAGGCCGGGATGGGCTACATCTCCTACACCGAGACCGCCGACCGCCTGGCGGAAGTCGCCGAGCTGATCGTGAGGTAGCCCGTGGACCCGCTCTTATACAGCCCCTACGACTACGCCGTCCACGAAGACCCGTACCCGATCTACGCCCGCCTCCGCGAGGAGGCCCCGCTCTACCGCAGCGACGACCTGGATTTCTGGGCCGTCTCCCGCCACTCCGACGTGGCCGGCGCGTTCCGCGACCACCAGCGCTTCTCCAACGCCAACGGCGTCTCCCTGGACCCCAGCGCGTGGGGGCCGGCCGCGCACCGGACGATGTCCTTCCTGGCCCTGGACCCGCCCTCGCACACCCGGATGCGCTCCCTGGTCGCCAAGGGCTTCACCCCGCGCCGGGTGCGCGAGCTCGAAGGCGGCATCCTGCGCCTGACCGAACACCATCTCGCGCCCGCCGTGGCGCGTGGCGACTTCGACTTCGTCGCCGACTTCGCGGGCCGGTTGCCGATGGACGTCGTCTGCGAGCTGATGGGCGTCCCCGAGGCCGACCGGGACGAGCTGCGGCGCCTGGCCGACCTGGTCATGCACCGTGAGGACGGGCTGTTCGACGTCCCGGTCGCCGGGATGGAGGCGGCGCTGACGCTCATCGGCTACTACCAGGACCTGGTCACCGAGCGGCGGGCCAGACCGGGGAGCGATCTCACCTCCGCGCTGCTGGCCGCCGAGGAGGGCGGCGACCGGCTGGCGGAGGAGGAGGTCGTGGCGTTCCTGTTCCTGATGGTGGTGGCGGGCAACGAGACGACCACCAAGCTGCTGGCCAACGCTCTGTACTGGGGCTGGCGCCATCCCGCCGAGCTGGCCAAGCCCATGCGGGATCCGGGCCGGGTCACCGACTGGGTGGAGGAGACGCTGCGCTTCGACGCCTCCAGCCAGATCCTGGCCCGCACGGTCGCCACCGACACCGAGTTGTACGGCACGACCGTGCCCGCCGGGGACCGCCTGCTGCTGCTCGTCGGCGCGGCCAACCGGGACCCGCGCGTGTTCGACGACCCGGACCGCTACGACCTGGACCGCGACACCTCCCAGCTCATCAGCTTCGGCGGGGGCAGGCACTTCTGCCTGGGCGCGAACCTGGCCAGGCTGGAGGCCCGCATCGCGCTGACCGAGTTCGTCAGGCGGGTCCGCCACTACGACGTGGACGAGGGCGGCGTGGCGCGCGTGCACTCGGTCAACGTCCGCGGCTTCGCCGCACTGCCCGTCTCCGTTTCCGCCGCCTAGCGATTGGGCCGCCCATGCCGCGCTTCGCACCGCACCCGCTACGCCGCCCCGCGCTGGTCGCCGGAGCCTCCTCCGGGATCGGCGCCGCCACCGCCGCCCTGCTCGCCGCCAAGGGCCACCCGGTCGCCCTCGGCGCCCGCCGGGCCGACAAATGCCGCGAACTCGCCGATGCCCTCAGTAAGGAGGGCGCGGAGACGTTCGCCCACGCGCTGGACGTGGCCGAGTCCGACTCGGTCCAGCGCTTCGTCTCGGCCGCGGCCGACGCGCTCGGCGCTCCCGAGATCGTGGTCAGCGGGGCCGGCGACCTGAGCGCGGAACGGGTCCACGAGCTGGACTCCGCGGGCTTCGCCGCCCAGGTCGGGGTGCACCTGGTCGGCGCGCACCGCCTGGTCTCGCACGTCGTGCCCGGCATGGTCGAACGCGGGCGCGGGGACGTCGTGCTCGTCTCCTCCGACGTCGTACGCTCACCGCGCACCCGGATGGGCGCCTACGTGGCGGCCAAGAACGGCATCGAGGGCATGGCCAGGGTGCTGCAGATGGAGCTGGAGGGCACCGGGGTGCGCGCCTCGATCGTCCGGCCCGGCCCGACGATGACCGGCATGGGCATGGGCTGGGACGCCGAGACCACCGGTGAGGTCCTGGAGGAGTGGGTCAAGTGGGGGCTGGCCCGCCATCCGTACTTCCTCCGGCCGGAGGACGTCGCCGCCGCGATCGCCGTCGTCGTCGAGGCGCCCCGCGGCACCCACCTGACGCTCGTGGAGGTCCAGCCGGAGGCGAAGGTGCGATGAGAGAGCCGATGCTCGTCTCCGGTGGCCCCGACCATCTGGCGGAACTGCGTACCGACCCGATCGCACTGATGCGGCGGGTGCGCGAGGAGTGCGGCGCGGTCGGCGAGTTCCGGCTGGCCGGGCGGCCGGTGGTGCTGCTGTCGGGCGCCGAGGCCAACGAGTTCTTCTTCCGCGCCCCGGACGAGGAGCTCGACCAGGCCGAGGCGTACCCGTTCATGACGCCGATCTTCGGCGAGGGCGTCGTCTTCGACGCCACGCCCGAGCAGCGCCGCGAGGCGCTGCACAACCAGGCGCTGAAGGGCTCCTTCCTCAAGGGGCACGCCGCCACGATCGCCGCCGAGGTGGAGCGGATGGTCGCGTCATGGGAGGAGGAGGGGGAGATCGACCTGCTCGACTGGTTCGCCGAGCTGACCATCTACACCTCCTCGGCGTGCCTGATCGGCAAGCGGTTCCGTGAGCAGCTGGACCGGCGCTTCGCCGAGCTGTACCACGACCTGGAGCAGGGCACCGACGCGCTGGCCTATGTCGACCCGTACGCCGACATCGACAGCTTCCGCCGCCGCGACGCGGCCCGCGCCCAGCTCGTCACGCTGGTCGAGGGCATCATGGCCACCCGCTCGGGTCCGGCGGGTGAGGACCGGGACCTGCTCGACGTGCTGATGTCGCTGGGCAGGTTCTCGGCGGACCAGATCACCGGGATGTTCATCTCGATGATGTTCGCCGGGCACCACACCACCTCGGGGACCGCGGCCTGGACGCTGATCGAGCTGCTGCGCCACCCTGACGTGCTGCGGGAGGTCGTCGCGGAGCTCGACGGGCTGTACGCCGACGGGTCGGAGGTCAGCTTCCAGGCGCTGCGGGAGATCCCGCTGCTCGAATCGGCGGTGAAGGAGGCGCTGCGGCTGCACCCGCCGCTCATCCTGCTGCTGCGGGTGGCCAAGTCCGAGCAGGAGGTGCTCGGCCACCGGATCCCGGCGGGGACGATGGTCGGCTGCGGTCTGGCCGTCTCCAACCGGATCGCCGCGGACTTCCCCCGGCCGGACGCCTTCGACCCGGCTCGCTATGCCAAGCCGCGCGAGGAGGATCTGGTCAACCGGTGGACGTGGGTGCCGTTCGGGGCGGGCAGGCATCGCTGCGTGGGGGCCAACTTCGCGATGATCCAGCTCAAGGCGATCTTCTCGGTGCTGCTGCGCGACTGGGAGTTCGCTCTCGCCCAGGAGTCCGGCTCCTACCGCAACGACCATTCCAAGATGGTGGTCCAGCTCGCCCGGCCCTGCATGGTGCGGTATCGGCGGAGGCGGCGGTGAGGGTCGTCGCCGATCTGGACCTGTGCCAGGGGCACGCGATGTGCGAGCTGGAGGCGCCCGAGGTCTTCGAGGTGCCGCGCAAGGGGAAGGTCCGCGTGCTCGACCCGTCACCGCCCGAGTCGATGCGCGAGCAGGTCGAGGCGGCCATCCGTTACTGCCCCACCCGGGCGCTGTCGACGTCTAAGGAGTGACGACATGCCGGCCTTCCCCCGTGACGAACTCGAAGAGATGGTGCGCCGGTGGCTGGCGGCCAACCGCCGGTGCGAGGAGCTCGGCGACTGGCGCCCGCTGGCCGAGCTGTACACCGAGGACGCGACCTACGGCTGGAACGTCGGCCCGGACCAGGACTTCATGGCCGTCGGCCGCGACGAGATCCGCGAGTTGGCCCTCGGTTCGGAGATGGGCGGCCTGGACGGCTGGTCCTACCCGTACCAGAGCATCCTCATCGACGACCGCGGCGGCGAGGTGGTCGGTTTCTGGAAGCAGGTCGCCGACGCCCGCCGGCCGGACGGCACGGCGTACGAGGTGGCGGGGATCGGCGGCAGCCGGTTCAGGTACGCGGGCGGCTTCCGGTGGTCGTGGCAGCGGGACTGGTTCGACCTGGGCAACGTGACGTCGGTGTTCGTCGAGATGATGAAGGCGGGGGTGCTGTCGGACGGGATGAAGCGCCGCCTGGACCGGGCCGCCTCCGGCGCCGCGATCCCCGGCTACTACCGTCGCGGCCAGGCCCCGGCCTCCATCTGGTGACGCGGACGCCGCGCGGGCCGCGTCCGCGTCAGGCGGGCACGTGCGGTGTGCCGTCCTTCATGGGTGGGAAGCGGAAGGCGGCCGCCGTGGTGCCGCGCGTCATCCTAGTGATCTCGGCCTCCCCCACGGGCTCGGTCTCGTCGTCGATGATGACCTCCCACCGGCAGTGCGGGACGCGGTCACCGGGGACGCGCGGCGGCCGGTGCACCGGGCGGATCCGGGCGCGCGGGTTGACCGCCTGCGCGGTCCAGTCGAAGGTGCCGTCCTCGATGTGATGGCACATGCCGCGGATCGCGCGCTCGCCGAACGGCTCCACGTCCAGCAGCGCCCCGCAGGTGCGGAGCTGGAAGAACCCGTGGGTCTCCGAGACGAGCTCGTACTCGACGTCCATGTAGTGCTGCGCGAAACCGGGGTCGAGCTGCAGGCACTTGAAGATGGCCGACACGCCGTCGCCCTCGATCCGCATGATCTCGCGGATGCGCTCGGTGTAGATCGGGCTCGCACCCTGCCACTCCTGGATGGCGATCTCCTCGACGACCCGCTGCCCGTACCGCATGCCGACCGCGATCAGCGTCGAGCGGTCGAGCAGATGGACGATCAAGGCGTACTCCCGGACGAGACGGACCAGTGCCTCCTTCGACAGGTCCTCATAGCGGAAGCCCGGATCGAATTCTCCGGAATAGTCCTTGCGTGCCGTCATACGGTGAACTGTAGTCTGGACATGTGTCCAGAACAACCGATCGCTTGTTCGGCGCAGGCGCCACTTCGCCGCTCCTGATCGACGGGCGGCTCGTCCCCGGCGACCACCGCTTCGGCACGCTCGACCCGGCCACCGAGGAGGTCCTGGGCGAGGCCGCCGACGCCACCCCCGCCGACCTGGACCACGCCGTCGCCGCCGCCCGCCACGCCTTCGACTCCTCCCCCTGGGCCACCGACCTCGCCCTGCGCGTACGCTGCCTGCGCCAGCTCAGCGAGGCTCTCACCCGCCACGCCGAGGAGCTGCGCGAGCTGACGATCGCGGAGGCGGGCGCGCCCAGATTCCTGACGTACGGCGCGCAGCTCGACACGCCGGTGGCCGACCTGCGCTGGTTCGCCGACCTCGCGGAGCGCTACGACTGGGAACGGGACCTCGGCCGGGCCGCGCCCATGGGCCTGGCCAGCGACCGCCGCGTCGTCCGCGAGCCGGTGGGCGTGGTCGGCGCGATCACCCCGTGGAACTTCCCGCACCAGATCAACCTGGCCAAGCTCGGCCCGGCACTGGCCGCGGGCAACACGATCGTCCTCAAGGCGGCCCCCGACACGCCGTGGTGCGCGGCGGCGCTCGGCGTGCTCATCCAGGAGGAGACGGACATCCCACCGGGTGTCGTCAACGTCATCACCGGCGCCGACCACGCACTGGGCGCCCGGCTCTGCGCCGACGCCCGGGTGGACCTGCTGTCGTTCACCGGCTCGACCGGCACGGGACGCGCGGTCATGCGCGCCGCCGCGGACGGCCTCAAGCGGGTCTTCCTGGAGCTCGGCGGCAAGTCGGCGTTCATCGTGCTGGCCGACGCCGATCTCCGTGCCGCCTGCTCCTACGCGGCCTTCGCCGCGCTCACCCACGCCGGGCAGGGCTGCGCGCTGACCACCCGCCTGCTCGTCCCGCGTGAGAGGTACGACGAGGCCGTGCGCCTGACCGCGGCCACCATGAGGAAGCTGGGCACCGGCGACCCGGGCGACGAGCGCACGGTGTGCGGGCCGGTCATCTCCGCCCGCCAGCGCGACCGGATCGAGGGCTACCTGAAGCTGGCGGTCGAGGAGGGCGGTGAGTTCGCCGCTGGGGGCGGGCGCCCGGCCGGCCGCGACCGGGGCTTCTGGATCGAGCCGACCCTGATCACCGGACTCACCAACGAGACCAGGACGGCCAGGGAGGAGATCTTCGGTCCGGTGCTGGTGATCCTGCCGCACGACGGCGACGAAGACGCGGTCCGGCTGGCCAACGACTCGCCGTACGGGCTGTCCGGCGCGGTCCACGGTGGCGACCCGGAGCGGGCGCGGGCCGTGGCGCGGCGGCTGCGGACCGGCACGGTGAGCGTGAACGGCGGCGTCTGGTACGCCGCCGACGTGCCGTTCGGCGGCTACAAGCAGTCGGGGATCGGCAGGGAGATGGGTGTGGCCGGTTTCGAGGAGTACCTGGAGACCAAGTCGATCGCGGAAGGGGTGTCATGAAGCGCTTCGAGGGAAAAGTCGCCATCGTCACCGGAGCCGCCCAGGGCATCGGCCGGGTCTACGCGCGGGCCCTGGCCGCCGAGGGCGCGAGCGTCGTGGTCGCCGACGTCAGCGAGCAGGGCGCCGCCGTCGCCGACGAGATCAAGGGCCTATACGTACGTACCGACGTGTCCGACCCGGACTCCGTCCAGCGGATGACCGACGCGGCGGCGGAGCGGTTCGGCGGCATCGACTACCTGGTGAACAACGCCGCGATCTTCGGCACGATGCGGCTGGACTTCCTGCTGACCGTCGACTGGGACTACTACCGGCGGTTCATGGCGGTGAACCTGGACGGCGCCCTCCTGTGCGCCCGCGCCGCGCATACGCACCTCGCCAGACGCGGCGGCGGAGCGATCGTCAACCAGTCCTCCACCGCGGCCTGGCAGTACTCCGGCTTCTACGGCCTGGCCAAGGCCGGGATCAACGGCCTCACCCAGCAGCTCGCCCACGAGCTCGGCGGCATGGGCATCAGGGTGAACGCCATCGCGCCCGGCCCGATCGACACCGAGGCCAACCGCGCGGTGGTACCCGCGGGGGTGGTCGACCGGATCGTCCGGGACAAGCTGGCGCTCAAGCGAGTGGGGACCCCGCAGGACCTGGTCGGCATGTGCCTGTTCCTGCTGTCCGACGAGGCCGCCTGGGTCACCGGGCAGATCCTCAACGTCGACGGCGGCGAGGTGTTCCGATCATGACCTATGGCTTCGCCGGACTCGGCCAGATGGGCGCCCCCATGGCCAGGCACCTGATCGGCCTCGGCCTCACCGTCTACGACACCCGGCCGGAGGCCATGGCGCCGCTGGTGGAGGCGGGGGCGCGGGCCGCGGCGGACGTCGGCGAGCTGGCCGCCGCCAGCCGGTTCGTCTCCGTCATGGTGCGCGACGACGACCAGGTGCACGAGGTCGTGTCCGGGCTGCTGCCCGCCGCCGAGCCGGGCACCGTCATCGCCGTCCACTCCACGATCCGGCCCGGCACGGCCGTGGAGCTCGCCGGGCTGGCGGCGCCGTACGGGATCGAGGTCGTCGACGCGCCGGTCAGCGGCGGCTTCATGGGAGCGCAGGCGGGCACGCTCGCGGTCATGGTCGGCGGCGGCGACGACGCGTTCGCCCGCTGTGAGCGGCCGTTCGGGGCGTGGGCGGACCTCGTCCTGCACGTGGGGCCGGTCGGCGCGGGCACCCGCGCCAAGCTGGCCCGCAACCTGCTGCACTTCGTCGCCTTCGCCGCCGCCGCCGAGGCGCAGCGGCTGGCGGAGGCGTCCGGGGTCTCGCTGCGCAAGCTCGGCCGGGTGGTCCGGCATTCGGACGCCGTCACGGGCGGGCCCGGAGCGATCATGCTCCGGGCCACCACGGCTCCGCTCGGCGAGGACGATCCGCTGTACGGGATCATGCGCCACGTACTGGCTCTCGGCGAGAAGGACCTGGACCTGGCGCTGGAGCTGGCCCGCGACCTCGGCGTGGACACCCCCCTGGCCGAGCTGGCCCGCGACCGCCTGGCCGACGGCCTCGGCCTGCTTCGGAAGGAGATCCCATGACCGACGAACGCCGGGAACGCGGGTTGGAGATGATGCGCCAGGTCTACGGCTGGGAGATCGGCGACGCGCCGGGCGACTTCTTCGGCATCACTGTCGACCACCTCTTCGCCGAGATCTGGACCAGGCCCGGCCTGTCCATGCGCGACCGGCGGCTCCTGCTCATCGGCGCGCTGGCAAGCAGGGGTTTCAACGACGTCCTCGACATCCAGTTGCCGGCCGCGCTGAGTAACGGCGAGCTGTCCCCGGACGAGCTCCGCGAGATCGCCATCTTCCTGACCCACTACATCGGCTGGCCCCTCGGCGCGCGTCTCAGCGTCCAGATCGACGCCCTCATCGCGAAGTCGGTTTAGAATCTTGAATATCTCAGACGGCGCATAATAAATGGCGAACACGTGGGTCCGGACGCCGTGACCGCGCTTGGTCGTACGATGGCGGTATGAGCCGTAAGGCCGTCGCCATTCTGGCCGTCGCCGCCACCCTCATGCTGGCCGCGACGGTGGTCGTGATTTTCCGCAGTCACACCTCCGAAGAGGCCGCGACAGGGGTCCGAAATACGCGCGCTCCGCAGGACATCTCGTCCTACTGGACCAAGGAGCGCATGAATGAGGCCAGTCCGGGGTGACAAAATCGGTCGCCCGAATGAGGCGACCGGCGAAACCCTGTTTCCTCAGACGCGGGCGCGGCCTTATTGTCATCCCTCGTGCGAAAACTTCTGATCATGACGCTGACCGCCGCGTCGATGCTCTCCTTATCCACCACGGCCACCGCCGCGACGACGGCGACCCCCGTCAAACACCCCAAACTGATCGCCAACCCGCTCTACGAGGCCGGCGCGCTGCCTGCCACGACCTGCGAGGAGCCGCCGGTCAAGCGCAACGATCGCAAGTCGGCCCGCGCCTACGTCGACGCGGTGATCGCCTGCCTCGAGTCCACCTGGGAGCAGCACCTCACCGGCGCCGACCTGCCCTTCAGCAAGGTCAAGGTGCGGTACGTGAGCAAGCTCCCCAAGACGTACTGCGGCACCAGGGAGACGGAGAAGGAAGACTCCACGGCCCGCTACTGCGGCAAGACAGGCGAGCTGGTCTTCCAGCTCGGCAAGACGTGGCTCGACGACCCTTCCGACCTGTGGCTGTTCAACACCGTCAGCTACATGTACGGGTGGCATGTGATGAAGCTGGTCGGAATCGCCGACGCCTATGACGCGGTGCCGTCCAGCGGCAAAACCGAGACCCGCGAACTGGCCCGGCGCCAGAGTCTCCAGAACGAGTGCTTCAGCGCCGCGTTCCTCAAGAGCGTCTGGCCGCTGAAGGGCAGGACGACCAAGGACTGGACGTATCTGCTGAGCATGGTCGAGGGTGACGCTCCCGGTGAGGCGCGCTGGTACGGCAAGAAGGCCAACGTCGTCGCCTGGTACAAGCGCGGCTTCGCCACCGGCGACCCGGGCTCGTGCAACACCTGGACGGCCCCCTCCTCAAAGGTGGCGTAAGACCGCGTGTGGCGCTGATCACCTCGTATGTGTGCACTCCTGCACAGAACAGGGTGACGGATCTTCGTAGTGTCCCTGTTGCCGGGCAGACCGGTGCACTCGAACGGGGAGGAAACCCATGCGTAAGACCCTTGCAGCAACCCTCTTGGCCGGCTCCATGGCCGTCAGCGCGATCGCCCTCGCGCCCGGTGCGCAGGCCGCCACCCAGGCGGGGACGGCCGTCGCCGCGGCGTCCACTGGTTCTGTCCACAACTGGGGCAAGTTCTTCTCCAGCGACCGCAAGGCGTACACCTTCGGCCAGACGGGCAAGCGCAACGGCATCGTCGTCACGGAGTGGCACGGCGTCGACAAGGTGGGCGGCAAGCGCGCCTGGGTGTGGTTCGAATACTACAAGAACGGCGGCTGGCACAAGTTCAACCGCTCCTGGGACGGCAAGGTCGTCGGCACCTGGAGCGGGCGCGGGATCAAGAAGGTCTACACCTTCACCTGCTGGGCCGGCAAGCTCGACAACTGCGGCCGTAAGTACCGCATTTACTAATCGCCGTATTCGCTAAGCGCTCTATTCGCTAAGCAATTCTTGCTGACGACATCCGGCGGCTGCCCCACGGCGGCCGCCGGATTCGGTTTTCCTTCCAGTCGCTCAAGCGGTGAGGGCCCGCGCGACCGTGAGACTGTCCTCGTAAATGTGGTACCGGGTGATGAGTCCGTCCTCGACGGTGAGATGCAGCGCGAACGGTGAGCTGTAGGCGGCGCCGTTGGCCTTCACCGTCTGCACGATCTCCCCGAGGACGACGGCGTCCGCCCCATCGACCAGGATCCGCGCCACCGACGTGCCGTTCAGCTCGGGCACGTGATGAGCGGCCAGCGACCGGAAATGGTCCGCCACATCGGCCCGGCTCGACCGCGGGCGGATCCACGGCACGGCCGGATGCCCCTCAGCCGGCCAGTCGAGCCGCCAGTCGATCGGCTCGGCGAACAACTCGGCGACACGGTCGACATCGCCCTCGGCGATTCGGCCTAGCAGTGCTTCCACGATGTCACGGGTGCCATGGGCGTCAGAAGTCATACCGCTACCCTTTCGACCCTGACGCGGCCTGTCGATTACCTGCCAGGTAAGCGAATCTCGTACCGACGGCTAGAAGTGACCGGCTTGGCGAGTCACCGCGCGGCGGGAAAGACGCAGGACAGGGCGCGGCGCAGGGTGCCGGCGAAGGATTCGGTGCTGCCGGGCTCGAGCCAGTGCCGCCCCGCCACGCGGATGGCGCCCGCGACCGCGGCGGCCGTGACGGCGGGGAACAGGTCGCGGCCGGGGTCGGTGCCGGTGCGCGCCGCGATCGCCTCGGCGAGCGGGCCCTCCGCCATGGTGAACGCCTTCAGCGCCTCGCCCTCCAGCTCGGGCGTCGACATGATCATGCGCAGGCCGGCCTTGTCGGGCTCGGGGTCGGTGAAGATCTCGATCACGGCCGCGATGACGGCCTGGTCGAGCGGCTCGTCGGCGGCCCGGGAGCGCAGCGCCTGCCCCACGCGGCGGGCCTGGTCGGCCTGGAAGGCGCAGATCGCCTCCCCCCTGCTGGAGAAGTAGTTGTTGTAGGTACGGGATGAGACCCCCGCGGCCGTGGCGATGTCGTGGACGCGCACCAGGGCCAGCCCGTGGGGGCCCTGCTCGATGGCCAGGCGCAGCGCGGCGTGGCTGATCGCCTCCCTGGTGGCCTGCTTGTTGCGCGCCCGGAGGTCCATGGCGTCGTCGTTCATGGGTCGACTCTATCCGATGTTGCGCGCCATGCACTATGTGCGTGTCACGCAAGTTGTGGGTAAAGTGCGATGAGACGCCTGGCACTCACACCTGGAGAGTGCCAACCGCAAGGCGTGTGCCGGGGCGGTGAGGTCCGCCGGCGGGTCGCTGACCTGCCGGGAGACCGTCCGTCGCGGGCGCCGTCCCGGCAGCCCCCATCAAGAGCAGGAGCAGCAATGGCTTCGAAAATGATCGCCTTCGACGAGGACGCCCGGCGCGGTCTCGAGCGCGGCATGAACCAGCTGGCCGACGCCGTCAAGGTGACCTTGGGCCCCAAGGGTCGCAACGTCGTGCTGGAGAAGAAGTGGGGCGCTCCCACGATCACCAACGATGGCGTGTCCATCGCCAAGGAGATCGAGCTCGAGGACCCGTGGGA